>NZ_JBMDJH010000001.1:0-643477 GCF_057809085.1 Acidovorax sp. FG48
AGCCTGAACACTTTTGCACTCAGGTCTCAGTAGCGAAGCCCTCGACTATAGCACGCCTCACACCACAGAGCAGGGAAAACCCGAAGAAATTTGCAAAAACCCGCTCTGCTGATCAGCTGCGCGCACCCGCCACAGCAGCCTCCAGCGCATCGATGAACAGGAAGGCCACGTCGCAGCCTGTCTGATCAAAGATTTCCTGGAAGCAGGTCGGGCTGGTGACATTGATCTCCGTGACGCAGTCGCCGATCACATCCACGCCAGCCAGCAGCAAACCACGGGATTGCAGCACCGGCCCCAGTGCTTCACCAATCTCACGATCTCGTGCAGACAGAGGGCGCGCCACGCCCTTGCCGCCAGCGGCCAGATTGCCCCGCACTTCGCTGCCTTGGGGAATGCGCGCTAGGCAGAACGGCACCGGCTTGCCGCCAATGATGAGAACCCGCTTGTCGCCATCGACGATCTCGGGCAGAAACTTTTGCACCATCACGCTCTGTGCGCCGTGGCGGTTCAGGGTTTCGGTGATGCTGCCGAGGTTGAGACCATCAGGCCCCACGCGGAAGATTCCCATGCCGCCCATGCCGTCCAGGGGCTTGAGGATGATGTCCTGGTGCTCCGCATGGAAACGGCGAATGTCTTCCGCATCCCGGGTGACCAGCGTAGGCCCGATGAACTGCGGAAACTCCATGATGGCCAGCTTTTCCGGGTGGTCCCGCAGGGCGCTGGGCTTGTTGAACACGCGCGCGCCGTCGCGCTCTGCCTGCTCCAGCAAGTGGGTCGCGTAGAAGTACTCGCTGTCGAAGGGCGGGTCCTTGCGCATGAGCACCGCGTCAAAGTCGGCCAACGCTGCGCTGCGCTGCGACTGGGCCTCGTACCAGTGGGTGGCATCGCCTGTCAGCCGGATGTCCTGCACCCGCGCGGTGACCTTGCTGCCGCGCTGCCAGGTGATGTGCTGCGGTTCGCAGACCGTGAGGGTGTGCCCACGCCGCTGTGCCTCGCGCATCATGGCGAAGGTGGTGTCCTTGTAGATCTTGAAGCTTTGCAGCGGGTCGGCGATGAAGAGCAGTTTCATGGTGTCGGGTCAAGAAAGGGGGAGCCTATGGGCCCAGGCAGCCAAGGCGGCTTACGCGCCGTTGGCCTGCGAACGCCTGTACTGTTGCACAAATAGCGCAATGCTGCCGGCCACCACTCCCCAGAAGGCCGAGCCCACCCCAACAATGACCACACCGCTGAGGGTGACGAGGAAGGTGATGAGTGCCGCCTCACGGTGCGACTCGTCCCGCAGCGCCGCCGCCAGACCGTTGCCGATGGTGCCCAGCAAGGCCAAACCCGCGATGGCCACCACCAGTTCCTTGGGAAAGGCGGTGAGCAGCCCCGTGATGACCGCACCAAACACGCCGATCGCCACATAAATGGCGCCGCATGCCACTGCGGCGGTGTAGCGCCGGCTGCGATCGGCGTGCGCCTCGGGGCCCATGCACATTGCAGCGGTGATGGCACTGAAGTTGAGCGCAAACGCGCCAAAAGGCGCCAGCACCAGGGTGGCCAGACCCGTGAGCGTGATGAGCCGCGAAATGGGCAGGTCGTAGCCCGACGCTCGGATGACCGCCACACCGGGTAGGTTTTGCGAAGCCATGGTCACCACAAACAAAGGAATCGCCAGGCTGACGGCGGCAGCCACGCTGAACTGGGGCGCGGTGAAAACCGGCAGGGCCAACTCCAGCTGCACCGCCGACCAGGCCATCTGCCCTTGGCCGGCCACAAACACCACGGCCGCTGCGAGGGTGATGACCACCGCATACCGCGCAGCCAGACGGCGGCTCACCAGATAGACCATCAACATCAGCAGCACCAAGGGCAGCGCCGTCTGGGCGGCCGCAAACGCCTGTAGGCCAAAGCGGGCCAGCACGCCGGCCAGCAGGGCTGCGGCGATTTCCATGGGGATGCGGTTCATCACGCGCTCAAACCAGCCGGTGACGCCCGCCAGGGTGACGAGCAACGCGCTGAGCATGAAGGCGCCGATCGCCTCGCCCATGCTGAAGCCGCCCGCCAACCCTGCCGTGGCCAGCACGGCGGCGCCCGGTGTGGACCAGGCCACCATGACGGGCTGGCGCAGGATCAACGAGGGCACCAGCGAACACAGCCCCATGCCCAGACCCAGCGCCCACATCCAGGACGTGATCTGCGCAGGCGTGGCGCCAAACGCCTGGGCAGCCTGAAACACGATGGCCACCGAACTGGTAAAGCCCACCAGCACCGCCACGAAGCCCGCCACTGCCGTGGAAAGGCTCAGGTCTTTGAAAAATTGCATGGGCGCGATTCTGTCACCGCGCGCATCGGGCAATGAGACAGACGGGCGGATCGCCCCGATTACTACATTATTGATAGCACTCCAGACAATTAGCACTAGCGCCACCAAGCAAAACCGCCTCAAACTGCCTCGCAGTACCTGCAGGGGGCCTGGAGAGCCCTGCGGTCAGATCTCGATCTTGGAGCCCAGCTCGACCACCGCGTTATTGGGCAGGTGCAGGAAGTCGGCCGCGCCGCTGGCGTTGTGGTGCATCTGGGCGAACAGCTTTTCGCGCCAGGGCGCCATGCCGCTGCCGATGGTGGGGATCACAGTGTCGCGCGACAGGAAATAGCTGGTGGTCATGGGCTCCAGCTCACAGCCTCGCCCGCGCAGCAGTTCCAGCGCACGGGGCAGGTCGGGGTCGTTCTTGAAGCCATAGTGCACCACCACCTGCCAGCAGTCGTGCCCCAGCGACTCGACCTGCAGCCGCTTGTCCAGGCCAATCCAGGGTGTCTCATGGTTGTGCACGGTGACAAACAGGTTCTGCTGGTGCAGCACCTTGTTGTGCTTGAGGTTGTGCAGCAAGGCATTGGGCACCGCGCCGGTTTCGGCCGTCAGGAAGACGGCCGTGCCATCCACCCGGGTGGGGGGGCTGATGAAGATCGACTCCAGAAAGTCCTTGAGGTCGATGGCATCGGCGCGCAGCTTGTCGTTCAGCAAGCGGCGTCCTTCCTTCCAGGTCATCATGAGCGAGAACACGATGCCGCCGATCATCAACGGGAACCAGCCGCCCTGGAACAGCTTGAGCAGGTTGGAGGCGAAGAACGCCAGGTCCACCACAAAGAAGCAGCCCGTGGCCGCAATGCACAGCGCCAGCGGATACCGCCAGCCGTAGCGGATGACGAAGAAGGTCAGCGTGGTGGTGATCAGCATGTCCAGCGTCACCGCGATGCCGTAGGCTGCCGCGAGGTTGCTCGACGAGCGGAACATCACCACCGCCAGCACGATGGCCACGAACAGCCCCCAGTTGACCAGCGGCATGTAGATCTGGCCCGTATCGCGCACGCTGGTGTGCTGGATGTTCAGGCGCGGCAGGTAGCCTAGCTGGATGACCTGCTTGGTCACGCTGAACGCGCCGGTGATCAGCGCCTGCGAAGCAATCACGGTGGCCATGGTGGCCAGGATCACCAAAGGCACCAGCGCCCAGTCGGGAGCCATCAGATAGAAGGGGTTCTTGACGGCCTCGGGCTCGGCCAGCAGCAGCGCGCCTTGGCCAAAATAATTGAGGGTGAGGGAGGGCATGGCCACACCAAACCAGGCCATGCGGATCGGGCGCTTGCCAAAGTGGCCCAGGTCGGCATACAAGGCCTCGGCGCCCGTCACGCACAGCACCACCGCGCCCAGAATGATGAAGCTGGTGCCCGGGTTGGCCCACATGAAGCCCAGCGCGTGGTGCGGGCTCAGCGCCCACAAGATCTCCGGGTGCCCCACGATGTGCGACACGCCCAGCAACGCGATGGTGACGAACCACACCAGCGTGATGGGGCCAAAAAACTTGCCAATGCCGCCTGTGCCGCGCTTTTGCACGGCAAACAGGCAAAACAGCACCACCAGCGTGATCGGAATCACGTAGTGCTTGAAGTGCTCGGACACCACCTCCAGCCCCTCCACCGCCGACAGCACTGAGATGGCCGGGGTGATGACGCCATCGCCATAGAACAGCGAGGTGCCAAAAATACCCACGCCCAGCAGCACGCTGCGCAACTGGGGCTTGTCTTTGACGGCCTGGGAGGCCAGGGCCAGCATGGCGATGAGGCCGCCCTCGCCGTGGTTGTCGGCGCGCAGCACCAGCACCACGTACTTCAGGGAGACGATGACCGTGAGGGTCCAGAAAAAGATGGAGAGGATGCCGTAGACGTTCGTGGGCGTGAAAGGCACATGGCCGGACCCGAACACCTCCTTGACGGCATACAGCACGCTGGTGCCGATATCGCCATACACAACACCGATGGCGCCCAGCGTGAGCGCTGCGAGCGATGACTTGGAGCTTTGCACTGACCACCCCCGGGCGCTCGGCCAGACGGGGTTCCGTTACTTTTGGGAACGCTATTGTGCGCCTGAGCCAGATCAAGCGATTGGAGGCGAAACCCCATGTTGCAATGCAGCAACTCGCCCTTGGCAACCGGGCGCGGGCATGGCATGCGGGGCGGCCGCCCTCCCCCATCCGCCTGCTGTACAGCCTCTGCCCAGGCGGCAAAGGCGCTGAAACCCGATGCCTCCGGGCCCGCAAAGGGCCCCAAAGACCCTGGCTTTTAGTCGTACACCTCGGCGTCCGGGTTGGTGGCCTCCAGCTCATAGCTGGCCGCCAGCATCGCCAGCCGGGCCACCACGCCGTACATATAGAAGCGGTTGGGTGCGCTCACACCCGGGCGCACGCCAGGCTGGGGCATGTGGGTGCTGTGTTCAAAGGCCAGGGGCACAAAGCTCGCGCCGGGGGCGTTGAGGTTTTCATCCACACCGCGCTCGGCGTGCATGCGGTAGAAGCCCCCCACCACGTAGCGGTCCATCATGTAGACCACGGGCTCGGCCACGGCATCGTTCACGCGCTCCTGCGTCAGCACGCCTTCCTGGATGATGACCTCGCTCACCGGCTGGCCGTCCTTGATCACGGCCATCTTGTTGCGCGTCTTGCGGTTGACCGCGTCCAGCTCCTTGGCGTCGCGCACGGTCATGATGCCCATGCCGTAGGTGCCGTTGTTGGCCTTGACGATCACGAAGGGCTTTTCGTTGATGCCGTATTCCTTGTACTTGCGGCGCACCTTGGTCAGGAGTGCGTCCACGCTGGTCTGAAGCTGGTCCATGCCCGTGCCCTCGGCAAAGTCCACCTCGCCGCACTGGCTGTACATGGGGTTGACCAGCCAGGGGTCAATGCCGAGCATCTTGCCAAAGCGCTTGGCCACCTCTTCGTAGTTCTTGAAGTGGGTGCTCTTCTTGCGCACGCTCCAGCCGGCGTGCAGCGGGGGCAGCAGGTACTGCTCGTGGATGTCTTCCAGAATGCCGGGGGCGCCTGCGGTGAGGTCGTTGTTCAGCAGGATGGTGCAGGGGTCAAAGTCCTTGAGCCCCAGCCGGCGCTTGGTGCGCACCACGGGCTCCAGGGTCACGGTGTCGCCGTTGGGCAGCTCGATCAGCGTGGACTTCTTGATCTCGGGGCTGATGGAGCCCACGCGCACGTTCAGGCCCGCCATGTTAAAGATGCGCTGCAGCTGCACCACGTTGGACAGGTAGAACGTGTTGCGCGTGTGGTTCTCCGGAATGATCAGCAGGTTGCGCGCTTCGGGGCAGATCTTCTCGATGGCGGCCATCGCAGCCTGCACGGCCAGCGGCAGCATCTCTTTGGTCAGGTTGTTCCAGCCGCCCGGGAAGAGGTTGGTATCGACCGGCGCCAGCTTGAAGCCTGCATTGCGGATGTCTACCGACGTATAGAACGGCGGCGTGTGCTCCATCCACTCCAGCCGGAACCAGCGTTCGATGGCGGGCATCGAGTCGAGAATGCGCTGTTCGAGTTCGTTGATCGGCCCGGTGAGGGCCGTGATGAGATGCGGAACCATGGAAAGCCCTCGGGAAGCGATTGCAGTGAATTGTAGGATGTGGGGTCAGGCCGGGTTTTCGCAAGCCACCCCTTGTTGGTGCCACGGCCCTGCGCCCTACCGGCGCCAGAACGCCGGGGTCAGCAAGGCCATAAAGCTCAATATCTCCAGCCGGCCCAGCAGCATGGCCAGCGTGCACACCCAGATCTGGAAATCGGTCAGCACCGCATAGTTGGACGCTGGCCCCACGCTGCCCAGGCCCGGGCCCGCACAGTTGACGCTGGCCAGCACCACCGAGAACGCCGTCACCGGGTCCAGGTCCGTCAGCAGCATGACCATGCTCAGCCCAAAGACCGTGCCGCCATAGACCAGCATGAAGGCCAGCACCGAGAAGATCACCCGGTTGTCCACCACGGCATCGCCCAGCTGCACCGGCTGCACGGCGCGTGGGTGCACCAGGCGGTTCATCTCGCGGCGCGCCTGCTTGACGAGGATGAGCATGCGGACCATCTTGATGCCCCCGCCCGTCGATCCGGCGCTGGTGGCCACACCCGACAGCAGCAGCATGAACACCGGCGCAAACACGGGCCAGGCCAGGTAGTCCACCGTGGCAAAGCCGGTGGTGGTGGCCAGCGACACCAGATTGAACATGCCATGGCGCAGCGCGTCCAGCGGCCCATACACGCCCTTGGCCCACAGCAGCAGCGCCACCAGCAGACCGCCGCCAATCAGCGTCACCAGCGTGGCCCGCAGCTCCGGGTCGCGCCAGAATCCGCCCCACTGGCCCTTGCGAATGGCGACGAAGTACAGCGCAAAATTGCAGCTGGCCACCAGCATGAAGAAGATACAAATCGCCTCCAGCAGCGGCGACTGGAAGTAGCCAAAGCTCAGGTCGTGCGATGACAGCCCGCCCAGGCTCACGGTGGTGAACATGTGCATCAACGCATCGAGCGGCGCCATGCCCCCGGCCCAGTAGGCCAGGCCACACAGCGTGGAAAACAGCGCATACACCCCCCACAGCCCCTTGGCCGTGCCGGTCATGCGCGGCGTGAGCTTGGTGTCCTTCAGCGGCCCCGCCGCCTCGGCCTTGAACAGCTGGCTGCCGCCCACGCCCAGCAGCGGCAACACAGCCACGGCCAGGATCAGGATGCCCATGCCGCCCATCCACTGCAAAAAGGTGCGCCACACATTCACCGACACAGGCAGTGCATCCAGGCCCGCCAGCACGGTGGAGCCCGTGGTCGTCAGGCCCGACACCGCCTCGAAGTAGGCATGCGTGAACGACAGCGGGTGCCCGGTGTGGTGCCCGGCCAGCATCAGCGGCAGCGCGGCCGACAGGGGCAACAGCGCCCACACCAGCGAGACCAGCATCACGCCATGGCGCGGTTGCAGCTCCTGCCGAAAGAGCCGCAGCCGCCACCACAGCCACGCGCCGGCCAGCATCGTGGCTGCGATGGACAGCGGGTACACAAACCAGACGCCATCACGCGTCCACAGCGACACCGCCAGCGGCAGGCCCATGGACAGCGAGAAGATCATCAACAGAATGCCCAGCACACGCAGAACGGGAAACATGTCCGTCATGGAGGTCTCGCGCAGCTCGGTGCCGGGTCAGAAAAAAGTTGCGCTCACGCGGAAGAGCTTTTCCACGTCGCGCACCAGCCGCTTGTTGGGCAGGAAAAACACCACATGGTCGTTGCTCTCGATCACCGTGGCGCTGCGCGGAATGATGACCTCGGGCTCGCGCAGATCGGCAGCGGCTGCCTCCGCCGTTTCCGACGCGTCTGGCAGACCGCGCACGATCAGGCCGATGTGCACATCGCGCGGCAGCTGCAGGTCGCTGACCTTGCGGCCGACTACGCGCGAGCTTTTGCGGTCGCCGCGCGCCACAATCTCCAGCGCCTCGGCCACGCCCCGGCGCAGGCTGTGCACGGCCTGCACGTCGCCCTGGCGCACATAGGCCAGCAGCTCGCCCAGCATCGCCTGTGCGGGCGACAGCGCGATGTCGATCTGCGTGCCGTGCATCAGGTCGGCATAGCTGCGCCGGTTGATGAGGGCCAGCACACGGCTCGCGCCCATGCGTTTGGCCAGCAGGCACGACATGATGTTGTCCTCATCGTCGTCGGTGAGCGCGAGGAACAGGTCCACCTCCTCGATGCCTTCGTCACCCAGCAGGTCTTCGTCGGTGGTGTCGCCCTGCAGCACCAGCACCTCGGGCGGCAGGGCCGACGCCAGCTCCACGCAGCGGTCCGCATGGTCCTCGATGATCTTGATGTGAAAGCGCCCGCCCGCCTGGCTGAGCTGCCGCGCCAGCCGCAGGCCCACACGGCCACCGCCCGCAATCATGATGCGGCGCACGGGCTGGGGCTGTTGGGAGGCTGGGCGGTGCAGGGCGGCCAGCACGTTGGCAATGTGCTCGTGCGCGGCCAGCACGAACACTTCGTCCCCCGGCTCGATGCGCGTGCTGCCGTCGCAGGCGATGAAACGGTCAGGCTCGTCCGGGAAGCGCCGGTAGATCGCCACCATGCGCATCGCCAGCTCTGGCGCACTTTCGCGCAGCGCGCCGATGGAGTGCCCGACCATGGGAGCCCCCACCCGCGCCCGCACCGACACCAGGCAAGCGCGCCCCCCGGCAAATTCGCGCACCTGCATGGCCTCGGGGTACTCGATGAGCTTGCCAATGTAGCGGGTCAGCGATTCTTCGGGGCAGATGATGCGGTCCACCGCAAACCCCTCGGGGCCGACCAGCCGTTCATGGGTCTCGAAGCCTGTAGACCGCACCCGCGCGATGCGCTTGGGGATGTTGAACAGCAGCTGCGCGATCTTGCAGCACACCAGGTTGGTCTCGTCCTGCGCGGCGCAGGCGATCAGCAGGTCGGTGTCCTCGGCCCCCGCCTCGGCCAGCACGGCGGGCTCGATGCCGTTGCCCACCACCCCGCGCAGGTCAAACCGCGACTCCAGGTCGCGCAGACGTGCGGCATCGGTGTCGATGACGGTGATGTCGTTGCGCTCGGACACCAGGCTGTCTGCCACGCTCTGGCCCACGCGGCCGGCGCCGAGGATGATGATTTTCATATGAAATAGGCCGCAAGCGCCAGTCGAACATGCGCCAGCAGCTATCGTTTCAGGAGCGCATCAGGCCCGCACCTCGCCCTCACCCAGCACCACGTACTTGAGCGAAGTGAGGCCTTCGATGCCCACCGGGCCCCGCGCATGGAACTTGTCGGTGCTGATGCCGATTTCGGCGCCCAGGCCGTACTCGAAACCGTCGGCAAACCGCGTGCTGGCGTTCACCATCACGCTGGCCGAATCCACCTCGCGCAGGAACTGCTGGGCATGCATGTGGTCGCGCGTCAGGATGGCGTCGGTGTGGTGGCTGCTGTAGCGGTTGATGTGCGCAATGGCCTCATCCACCCCCGCCACGATCTTCACGCTGATGATCGGAGCCAGGTATTCCTCGCTCCAGTCCTGTTCGGTCGCCGGCACCAGCTTGGCACCCGCCACGCTGTTCAGGATCGCCAGCGACTCGGGGCAACCGCGCATCTCCACCCCCTTGGCTGCATACACCGCGCCGATTTGGGGCAAGAACTCTGCCGCCACGCCGCGCGCCACCAGCAGGCCTTCGCTCGCGTTGCAGGGGCTGTACTTGTTGGTCTTGGCGTTGTCGGCCACCTTGACGGCCATGGCGATGTCGCAGGGGTCGTCCACATAGGTGTGGCAGTTGCCGTCCAGGTGTTTGATCACCGGCACCTTGGCATCGCGGCTGATGCGCTCGATCAGGCCCTTGCCGCCGCGCGGGATGATCACGTCCACAAACTGCGGCATCGTGATGAGCTGGCCCACGGCCTCGCGGTCGGTGGTCTGCACCAGTTGCACCGCGTCTTGCGGCAGTCCGGCCTCAGCCAGCGCCTGCTGCACGATCTTGGCCAGTGCCTTGTTTGAATCAATCGCCTCGGAGCCGCCACGCAGGATGCAGGCGTTGCCGCTCTTGATCGACAACGACGCGGCTTCGATGGTGACGTTGGGACGGCTCTCGTAAATCATGCCGAACACGCCAATCGGCACCCGCATCTGGCCCACGCGAATGCCGCTGGGCTGCTGTTTCATGCCCAGGATCTCGCCAATGATGTCGGGCATGGCGGCCAGCTGCTCGCAGCCCTCGGCACAAGTCTCCAGCACCTTGGGGGTGAGCTTGAGCCGGTCCACCATCGGGCCCGCCAGCCCATTGGCCACGGCGCGCTCCAAGTCTTTGGCGTTGTCGATCTGGAGCTGGGCCACGTTCTCGCGCAGCAACCGGGCGAGCGCCTTGAGCGCTTTGTTTTTGATAGCTGCCGGCGCTTTGGCCATCAGCGCAGAGGCCGTTTTTGCCTGGAGACCGAGAGAGTGCGTGTATTCAGCGACGTTGAGGGCGTTCATCCAGCGATTTTGCCGCACTTGGTATCGGCCCGGTGGGCGCGGGCCCATGGCTGCTTTACCCTCGGGCCTGTCACCCACCATCGATCCGCCCGGCTACGCCATGACCGACACCGCCCACACCCAGCTCACCACCTTCACCCAGGCCCTGCAAGCCTTTGAACGCGGCGACCACACCGCCGCCACCCTCAGCACCCTGACCCGCCAGCAAACCACCCTGCTCGCCGCCCTGCCCCCGCGCTACAGCGAGGTGCTGCTGAACCTGCTGGACCGACTGGAATCGAGCGCGCTGTTTTCGGAAGAAAGCTGCTCGTTCAGCCAGAAGGACCTGGTGGCGAACTTGACGATGTGGGCTGAAAAAGCACGAGGCACATTGAACGCCCGCTGACACGCCCGAGGGCCGAGCGCAGCGATGGCCCGAAGGGCTGTTGGCTGTTTGGATGTTCGGCCCCCCTGCTGGCTGCGCCTGCGGCGGGGCGGCTGGGGGGTGGCATGGGCGTCGAAGCGCCCATGCTTCGTGAACTGGCTCGCCGTGGCTGTCCGAGCGGCGCGCGCAGCGCAAAGCGAGTTCCACGGCGCACCCCGCAGCCGCACCGCTGCAGGTTTGCCCCCACGCAGCGCGTGGGGGTCGCAGACTGGGGGTCGCCTTTTCTTTGCTTACTTTCTTTTGGCGAAGCAAAAGAAAGTGAGTCGCCCGCCGGGGCGATAACCCGGCTCCTGCCCTAGGCCAAGGCACTAACTCCAAATTTCATAGCTACTAGCGCAAGTCCACAAAGCGCTAGACGCCAGAAACACTCAAACCTCCGCCCGCCCCAACCACTTCTCCCGCGCAATATAAGCCCGCACCCCCAGCCCCATGAACGGCTGTGGCGGCATCCGCGTCGGCCCACCCAACGCCAACGCATGCGCGAGCAACGGATGGTCCTGCCCCAGTGCCAAATCCGCCGCCAACGCCCCCAGTGCCGTGAACTTCACCACCCCCGCCCCATTGCACCCCGCCACCCCATGCACCTGCGGCGCCAGCCGCCCCCAGCGCGGCGCACCATTGCGGGTGATGGCAATCGAGCCTTCCCAGAAATGCTCCAGCGCCACATCACTCAGCTGCGGAAAACGCGCGGCAAACACGGCAGCGTGCTCGCGTCGCACCCGCTCGCGCACCGCAGGGCTGACGCGGAAATGCGGCGCATATTCAAAGCCCTGGCGCACCAGAATGCGGTGGTCGTCCGTGTAGCGCAGCGTGGCCCCGGTCACAGCACTCGCAGGCGTCACGCCCCAGCCCTCGGGCGCGCCCAGGCGGCTGCGCTGCTCGGGCGTGAGCGGCGCGGTGAGCGAGCCGAAGGTGACCAGCGGAAACGTCTCCGCGCCCCAGGCACTGCCGAACAAGCCCAGCTGCTGCGCAAAGCCATTGGCCGCCAGCAGCAACTGCGGCGCACGCACGCAGCCTTGCGGGGTGTGGGCCACGACCTTGCCGCCCGAAAAATCCAGCCGTTGCACCGGCGTTTGCTCATGCAAGGTCACGTTGGCAGGCAGCGCGTCGGCCAGGCCCCGGCACAGCGCGGCGGGGTTGAGCAGCACGGTGCCCGGCGTGTAGAGCCCGGCGGCAAAGTAGCGGGTGCCCAGGCGGGCGGCCAGAGCATTGCGGTCCAGCAGCGCGTGCGGAGCACCCAGGGCGCGCAGCTCGTCCACATGGTGCTGCAGCGTGCGCTCGGCGGCGGGCGAGACGGCGCAGTGGTACTTGCCTGCGCGGCGCCACTGGCAGTCGATGCGGTGCTGCGCCACCAGCCCCTCCAGGTCGTTCATGCCCGCCGTGAGCAGGGCCTGGTAGTGCGCGGCCTGGCGCAGTTCTTCGAGCGAGCTGCCAATGTTGTGCGGCACATCGATGGCAAAGCCCGAGTTGCGGCCCGAGGCGTTGTTGCCCACGGTGCCTGCGTCCACCACCACGATGTGGGCGTGCGGGCGCAGCTCGGCCAGGCGGCGCGCAGCGGCCAGGCCCGCAAAGCCCGCGCCCAGCACCAGCCAGTCGGCCTGCACATCGCCCTGCAGCGCGGGGCGCGGCGTGCGTGGGGGCAGGATGGCGGACCAGCCGTTGGTGGCGTCGTCGTGGGGCAGGCGCAAAGGCAGCGGGGCCGCAGCGGCCGCCATCACCGGGCCGCGCTGGTCAAGCGGCACAGTTGCAGCGCCAGGCGCTGCAGCGCCTGCCAGCCGTCTTGCGGCCAGTCGGGCTGCTTGAGGCCTTTGACGATGCCATCCACCGTGTGCGCCGACTGCAGCAGGCGCGCCAGGGCGGCGTCGCTGGCCTTGGGCAGGATGCGTTCAAACAGCCGCTCCTTGGGGCCCCAGATGCGGTTCTCGCGCAGGGCCATGGGCAGAGGGCGGCCGGCGTTCATCGCATCCTTTACGCGCTTGAGGGCGCGGATGTCTTCGGCCAGCGCCCAGTGCACCAGCACTTCGGCCTCGCCCTCGGCCTGCAGGCCGTCGAGCATGCGCTGCACGCGGGCCGTCTGCCCGGCCAGCACGGATTCGGACAGCTTGAACACGTCGTAGCGCGCCACGTTGAGGACGGCGGCTTCGACCTGGGCTTGCGTCAATTCACCCGCCGGGTGCAGCAGCGCGAGCTTTTGAATCTCTTGGTGCGCGGCCAGCAGGTTGCCTTCCACGCGGTCGGCAAAAAACTGCAGGGTGCGCTGGCCTTCTTCGCCCGCCACCACGCGCTGGCCTTGCTGGGCCAGTCGCTGGGCAATCCACTGCGGCAGCTGGCCGCGTTCGATGGGGTCGATCTGGATGGAGACGCCGTTGCCCTCCAGCGCGGCAAACCAGGCGCCGGTCTTGGTGGCTTTATCGAGGCGCGGGAGCATCACCATGGTGAGCGTGCTGTCGTTGCCCCGGGCTGATTCAGCGATCTGCTGCAACGCCACGCTGCCGTCCTTGCCGGGCTTGCCGGAGGGGATGCGGATCTCGACGATCTGCTTGTCGGCAAACAGGCTCAAGCTGCCGCCTGCGGCGAGTACGGCGCTCCAGTCAAAGTGGGCGCCCGCCACGGTGTAGCTGCTGCGTTCGGTGTAGCCCTGGGCACGGGCTGTGGCGCGGATGGCGTCGGCCGCCTCCTGCTGCAGCAAGGGCTCGTCGCCATGCAAAACATAAAGCGGCGACAGGCCCCGTTGAAGATGCTGAGAGAGTTGGGCCAGGGCGACTTGCATGCGGCAAAGTTTATCGCCTGGGCAGACCCGGCATTGCGCAAATTGCCAGCGGATGCCCTCACAGTGCACAAGGGAGGCCACGAACCGATCAGCTGCGGCGCTGTTCATTGGCGCCCAAAGCCCTGAGAATTCCCCCGGGCGCCCGCGCCCTTCCCGCTCACTGCCACACCCCAGAAAGTCAGACCGCCATGCCCCCCACCGCCCTGCGCAGCGCCCAGCCCACCAGCCTGATCGGCGCCCCTACCGACATCGGCGCGGGTGCGCGTGGCGCCTCCATGGGGCCCGAGGCCTTGCGTGTGGCAGGCCTGCAGGCAGCGCTGGAGTCCCACGGGCTGCAGGTGTTTGACCGGGGCAACCTGAGCGGCCCGGCCAACCCGTGGCAGCCGCCGGTGGATGGCTACCGCCACCTGCCCGAGGTGGGGGAGTGGAACCAGCGTGTGTTCGACGCGGTGTATGCCGAGCTGCAGCTGGGCCACCTGCCCATTCTGCTGGGCGGCGACCACTGCCTGGGCCTGGGCAGCATCAGCGCCGTGGCCCGCCATTGCGCGGAGGTGGGCAAAAAGCTGCGGGTGCTATGGCTGGATGCCCATGCTGACTTCAATACCAGTGCACTGACGCCCAGCGGCAATGTGCATGGCATGCCCGTGGCCTGCCTGTGCGGGTTTGGCCCCGAGGCGCTGACCGGGCTGGCCCGCATGCCGGGTGGCGGCCCGGCGCTGCACCCGGCGCAGATCCGGCAGATTGGCATCCGCAGCGTGGACGCAGGCGAAAAGCGCTTTGTGCACGAGCAGGGCCTGGAGGTGTTCGACATGCGCTACATCGACGAGGTGGGCATGCGCCAGACCATGCAGCAGGCGCTGGCCGGGCTGGATGCACACACCCACCTGCATGTGAGCTTTGATGTGGATTTTCTGGACCCCGACATTGCGCCCGGCGTGGGCACCACGGTGCCCGGCGGCCCCACCTACCGCGAAGCGCAGCTGTGCATGGAGATGATTGCCGACAGCGGGCGCCTGGCCTCGCTGGACATTGTGGAGCTCAACCCCGCACTGGATGTGCGCAATCGCACCGCCGTGCTGGCGGTGGACCTGGTGGAGTCACTGTTTGGCAAGAGCACGCTGATGCGCGTGCCCTCGCACGGCCAGGGGCCAACGCTGAGCGCCTGAGCGCCTGAGCGCGCACATTCTTAGAGCAGCGCACAAAACTCAGCGAAGCGGCCATGGCTAGGCGTTTCGCCGCAGACAGTACGACCAGTACGACAAGGCGAGACAACGACGCCAGGGGAGTTCTGTGAGCTGCTCTTAGCGCTTGGCAGCGGCCAGACGGCGCATGAGCTGCTGCACCAGATCCGTCCGCATGTCGCGGTAGAGCAGCGCCTCTTCTGCCTCCTTGGCCAGCGCAATGGTTTCGTTGTAGCTGATGTCGCGCTGCTGCAGCAGCTCAGTGTCGGGAATCAGCTCCACGCCCGTGGGCGTGCGCAGGCGGAACTTGATGCGCAGGCGCAGCTGCAGCTCGCGCACCTGGCCCGACGCGTTGAGGCCCACCACCACGCGCTCTTGCTGCTCCTGCAGCAGGTCGAAAATGGCCTCTGCCGTCGGCATGCTGGCCGGGTCGCGCAGCACCTTGAGCTGGCTGCCCGACCCATCGAGCGTGCGCTGCAGCTCCCGCGCAAGCGGCGAACTGGCTGGGGCCACGATGTACAGCGAGCCAAACCCGAACTCCGGCACGCCACGCAGCCGGAATCCGCAGGCCGACAACAGGGCCACGGGGGCCAGGCTGAGCAGGGTGCGCTTGTTCATGGGGTCAGACCACCACATTGACCAGGCGGCCCGGCACCACGATCACGCGCTTCGGCGCCGCACCGGCGGCCTGGGCCACGAAGGCCTCGCTGGCCAGCGCAATGCGTTCGATCTCGGCCTTGTCGGCCTGGGCGGGTACGTGGATGGAGCCGCGCAGCTTGCCGTTGACCTGCAGCATGAGTTCGATCTCGTCCTGCACCAGGGCGCCGGCATCCACCTGCGGCCAGGGCGCATCCAGCAAGTCGCCCAGCGCACCGGCGTAGCCCAGGCCCGTCCACAGGCTGTGGGCGATGTGGGGCGTGGCGGGGTACAGGCAGCGCAGCAAAATGCCAAAGCCTTCGATCAGCGCCACCTGGGCACCGGCAGAGTCCATGGCCTTGAAGTCTTCGAGCGCGTTGATCATCTTCATCGCGCCGGAGACCACGGTGTTGTACTGCATGCGCTGGTAGTCGTAGTCCACCTGCTTGAGCACGTTGTGGATTTCCAGGCGCAGGGCCTTGGCCTCTTTGCCAAATTGCACGTCCTGCAGGCTGCTGGCGCCCGCGACGCTGGCCATGGCGGCATCGCGGTCGATGGCCGAGAGCTTGACGCCGAAGTTCCACACACGGCGCAGGAAGCGGTAGCTGCCTTCCACCGCCGCGTCGTTCCACTCCAGCGTGGCTTCGGGCGGGGCGGTGAACATCGTGTACAGGCGGGCCGTGTCGGCGCCGTACTTCTCGATCAGGTCCTGCGGGTCCACGCCGTTGTTCTTGGACTTGGACATGGTGCCCACGCCCTCGTAATCGATGGGCGTGCCCACGGGCAGCATGCCGTCGCCGCTGGTGGCTTCGTTCTTCAGCTTGGCGCCGATGATCTTGCCGCCTTCGTCGAGCACATGCTCCACATCGTGCGGCCAGAAGTAGTCCTTGCCACCCTTGGCGGTGCGACGGCTGTAGATGTGGTTGAGCACCATGCCCTGCGTGAGCAGCTTGGTGAAGGGCTCATTGACCTTGACCAGGCCCAGGTCGCGCATGACCTTGGTCCAGAAGCGGGCGTACAGCAGGTGCAGGATGGCGTGTTCAATGCCGCCGATGTACTGGTCCATCGGCATCCAGTAATCCGCACCGCCGGCCACCATGGCGTCGGCGTTCTTGGGGTCGCAGTACCGCATGAAGTACCACGAGCTGTCCACGAAGGTGTCCATGGTGTCCGTCTCGCGGCGGGCAGGCTTGCCGCAGACGGGGCAAGTCACGCCCGCGTGGAAGCCTTCGTGCTTGTGCAGCGGGTTGCCCGAGCCGTCGGGGATGCAGTCTTGCGGCAGCACCACGGGCAAGTCCTTTTCGGGCACGGGCACGGCGCCGTGCTCGTCGCAGTGGATGATCGGAATCGGTGTGCCCCAGTAGCGCTGGCGGCTCACACCCCAGTCGCGCAGGCGCCAGGTGGTCTTCTTCTCACCCAGGCCCTTTTGCTCCAGCGCATGGGCCACGGCGTTCACGGCTTCCTTGTACGACAGGCCGCTGAAGCTGTCGGAGTTGATGGTCACGCCGCGCTGCTTGTCGCCGTACCAGTCCTGCCACTGGTGGTAGTTGAACGTTTCGCCGTCCACCAGCACCACCTGCTTGATCTCGATGCCGTACTTCAGTGCAAACGCAAAGTCGCGCTCGTCGTGCGCGGGCACGCCCATCACGGCGCCGTCGCCATAGCCCATCAGCACGTAATTGCCGACCCACACCTGCACCTTTTCGTCGGTGAGCGGATGGGTCACGTACAGGCCTGTGGGCACGCCCTTCTTCTCTTGCGTGGCCAGCTCAGCCTCTGTGGTACCGCCGGTCTTGCATTCTTCAATGAAGGCTGCCAGCGCCGGGTTGCTCTTGGCGGCATGGGCGGCCAGCGGGTGCTCGGGCGCCACGGCACAGAAGGTCACGCCCATGATGGTGTCGGCGCGCGTGGTGAACACGTACATCTTGCCATCGCCGATCAGTGCGCCGTCTTCGCCAGCGATGTCGTGCGTGAACGCAAAGCGCACGCCTTCGCTCTTGCCGATCCAGTTTTCCTGCATCAGCTTGACGCGCTCGGGCCAGCCGGGCAGCTTGTCGCCGGTCACAAAGCCCAGCAGCTCTTCGGCGTAGTCGGTGATCTTGAGGTAGTAGCCGGGGATCTCACGCTTCTCGACCACCGCACCGGTGCGCCAGCCCTTGCCGTCAATAACCTGCTCGTTGGCCAGCACGGTCTGGTCCACCGGGTCCCAGTTCACCACCTGGGTCTTGCGGTAGGCGATGCCCTTTTCCAGCATCTTCAAAAACAGCCACTGGTTCCACTTGTAGTACTCAGGGTCGCAGGTGGCGACTTCGCGGCTCCAGTCGATGGCCAGGCCCATGGCCTGCATCTGCTTTTTCATGTACGCGATGTTTTCGTACGTCCACTTGGCCGGTGGCACGCCGTTTTTCAGCGCCGCGTTTTCGGCGGGCAGGCCGAAGGCGTCCCAGCCCATGGGCATCAACACGTTGTAGCCGTTCATGCGCAGATAGCGCGTGAGCATGTCGTTGATGGTGTAGTTGCGCACGTGGCCCATGTGCAGCTTGCCGCTGGGGTAGGGCAGCATGGAGCAGGCGTAAAACTTCTTCTTGCTCGTGTCTTCCGTCACGCGGTAAGCGTCGGTGCCGGTCCAGTGGTCGTGCGCCGCGCGTTCGACGTCTTGGGGAGAGTATTTGTCTTGCATGGGGGCTCGGGGGTGAGAGAAGAGTGCAGCCGCAGGGCCGCGCTGCAGGGATTTTAGGCGGTCAGGGGCTCGCGCTGGCGGCCCAGCCGTCCGGGCGCGTCAGCGGGACGGAGCGAGGGGTGCAGGCGACACCGCGTTCGCCGCGGGTTCAGCCACAAATCCGATGCGCTGCAGCCCGGCCAGGTGGGCCGCGCCCATGACTTCGACCACGCGGCCATAGGGCACGGCAGCGTCGGCGCGCAGTTGCACCTCGGTTTCGGGGCGCTCGGCGCCAATGCGGCGCAGGCGCTCGGCCAGCGCGGTTTGCGACAGGGGTTGGTCATCCAGAAAGGCCTGGCCCGAGGCATTGACCACCAGGGTGACGAATTGCGGCGCTGTGCCGGGCGTGGCGCCTTCGGTGCGCGGCAGGTCTAGCCGGATGGAGCTGGCCAGCAGGGGCGCCGTGAGGATGAAGATCACCACCAGCACCAGCATCACGTCCACCAGCGGCGTCATGTTGATGTCGCTCATGGGCTGCGGCCCGGTGGTGCGTTCGAGTCTTCCGAAACTCATGCCCCCACGCTCCCCGCTGCGGGTGGTTCGCTGCCCCCCAGGGGGGCTGACCCGCCTTGGGGCGGCCCGGCGGCGGGTCGACTCGCATTGCTCAGGCCTGCTGTGGTGCCAGTCACACTGTGGACGGGCGCCGTGTCTATGAGCAGCTCCCGCAGATCGCGCGCAAACCCTTCCAGGTCCGCCTCAATGCGCCCGAGCAGGCGGCCAAACACGTTGTAGGCCAACACGGCAGGGATCGCCACGGCCAGCCCGGCCGCCGTCATGACCAGGGCCTCGCCCACGGGACCGGAGACGCGGTCAATGGTGATCTGCCCCGCGCCTGCCATGGCGGTGAGCGCATGGTAGATGCCCCACACGGTGCCCAGCAGCCCTACGAACGGCGCCGTGGAGCCCACCGTGGCCAGCAGCACCTGGCCAAACTGCAAGCGCCCCAGTACATCGTGCAGGGCATCGCGCAGCACCCGCGTGAGCCGCTGTGACAGGCTGCCGGCCGTGGCCAGCGTGGGCGGGGTAACGTTGTCGTGATTTGCTATTGAATTTGCAGCAACCACCAAAGGAAGCACTAGCGCATCCCGGTCAAAAGACCGCAAACGCTCCTGCGCCAGGGCCAGCGAGGGCGCCTGCCAGAACGCGGCCGTGCAGCGGGCCACGTCGGCACTGGCACGCCGCATGAGCCGCAGCTTCCACACAATGACCACCCAGCTCGCCACCGACATGGCCAGCAAGACCAGTGCCGCACTTTGCGTGACGGCATCGCCCTGGCGCCACCAGTGGAGCGCGTCCATGGGGTCGGCGGATCAGTGCAAGCCCAGCACGTCGAACATGTCGAACATGCCAGTCTTGTGGGTCGCCAGAAAACGCACGGCGCGCAAGGCGCCCTGCGCATATGTGGCGCGGCTGGAGGACTTGTGCGTGATCTCGATACGCTCGCCGATGCCGGCAAACAGCACGGTGTGGTCGCCCACGATGTCGCCACCCCGGATGGCCGCAAAACCGATGCTGGAGGGGTCGCGCTCGCCCGTCACGCCTTCGCGGGCGTACACAGCGCAGTCCTTGAGGTCGCGGCCCAAGGCTTCGGCAATCACCTCACCCATCTTAAGCGCAGTGCCCGAGGGTGCATCGACCTTGTGGCGGTGGTGGGCTTCGATGATTTCGATGTCGTACCCCGTGGCCATGGCCTTGGCGGCCATTTGCAGCAGCTTGAGCGTGACGTTCACGCCCACGCTCATGTTGGGCGAGAACATGATGGCGGTGCGCTGTGCGTAGGCGTCGAGTTCGGCCTTTTGCGCATCGGTGAAGCCGGTGGTGCCGATGACGGCCTTCACGCCCAGCCGGCTGCACACGGCCAGGTGGGCCAGCGTGCCTTCGGGGCGGGTGAAGTCGATGAGCACCTCGGCGTTCTTGAGGCCTGCCGTCACATCGGCCGTGATGGCCACGCCGCTGGCGTAGCCCAGAAAGGCGGTGGCGTCCGAGCCAACGGCCGGGCTGGCTGCCACGTCCAGCGCACCAGCCAGCACGCAGTCGTCGCTGGCGCGGATGGCTTCGATCAGCATGCGGCCCATGCGGCCTGAAGCCCCGGCAACGGCTACACGAAGGGGAGATGCCGCGGGAGCCGCAGGCGAGGAAGTCGCGGTCATGAAGAAGTCCTGTTCAATGAAAGGGCAGCCAGCGCACCGGGCTCACTGCCAGAGCCGCAAGGGTCAGCGCGCAGGCGCTTCGAGCGGCGGGTAACTGGTGGTGGCGGGCAATGCCGGGGTCGCGGCCGCTGCGGGCGCCGGGCGCTCCTTGACCGGGTACTTCGCCAGTTGCTCTGGTGTGGCCTCCAGCACCGGCACCTTGCCCTTGGCGTTGTCGCGCGCACCCAGAGTGGCGACGAATTCGGTCTCGGTCGGCATTTCATCGCCTTCGGAGCGCTCCAGGGCATCACCCTTGAAGAACACGGTAAGCTTGCGGGTCTGGACCTCTTCGCCGGGACGTTTAAGTGTGAACACGTACTCCCAGCGGTCTGCATGGAACAGGCTGGTGACCAGCGGCGTCCCGAGAATCTCGCGCACCTGCTGGCGGCTCATACCGGGCTGCAGGGCTTCCACCTGTTCGCGGGACACGAAATTGCCCTGCACCACGTCCACCCGGTAGGGTTTGACGATGTTGGCGATGCGACTGCTGGCGCCATCCAGACTGCCGCAACCGGTCAGGGCGGCCATGCTGGCACCGATCAACACAACCAGGCCCAGACGGGCGCTGTAACGGGCTTGGACGGGCATGGGTAAAAGGCCAAAGGATATGATCGTCCCATTGTAGCGGCAGCCCCTCCAGACCCTGGGCCGGTTGCCCGCCCCCGAAAGAGCCAGCCATGACCAATATCGACGAACTCAAAAGCACGGGACTCAAGGCCACACTGCCCCGCCTGAAGATTCTGGAGATTTTCCAGAAGGGCGCGCAGCGCCACATGACGGCCGAAGACGTGTTCCGTGTGCTGCTGGAAGAGCGGTCGGACATCGGCCTAGCCACCGTGTACCGGGTGCTCACGCAGTTCGAGCAGGCCGGCATCCTGATCCGCAGCAACTTCGAGAGCGGCAAGGCGGTGTACGAGCTCAATGAAGGGCAGCACCATGACCACTTCATCTGCACTTCGTGTGGCAAGGTGGAAGAGTTTTACGACTCCGAGATCGAGAAGCGGCAGCATGCCGTGGCCAAGGCCAAGGGCTGGCTGGTGCAGGACCACACCATGGCGCTGTATGGTCAGTGCGCAGACTGCGCCAAAAAAGGGTAACCACCGGAAGCGCTTTGCGCCCGTCCTTCAAGCGCAAACAGCTATCAAATACAGAGCGGACTAGCCGCCTGTGTCACGCTCCATGGCGCGGCGATGGCGTTCGACAAACTCTTGGTAGGTGTCGATACCGCGCAGTTGCAAGATGGTGTTGCGCACGGCGGCCTCGACCAGCACGGCGATGTTGCGGCCGGCGACCACCTGGATCACCACCTTGAGCACTGGCACGCCGAGCACGTCCTGCGTGAGCGGCTCGTAGGGGAGACGCTCGTAGTCGCGCTCCAGCGTCTCCTTGCGCACCAGGTGCACGATGAGCTTGAGGCGCATCTTGCGGCGCACCGCCGTCTCGCCAAAGATGGCGCGGATATCGAGCAGACCGATGCCGCGCACTTCCAGCAGGTTCTGCAGCAACTCGGGGCACTTGCCCTCAATGGTGGTCTGGTTGATGCGGAACAGGTCCACCGCATCGTCAGCCACCAGGCCGTTACCGCGCGAGATCAGCTCCAGGCCCAGCTCGCTCTTGCCCAGGCCCGACTCGCCGGTGATCATCACGCCCAGGCCCAGAATATCCATGAACACGCCGTGCATGGTGGTGCGGTCGGCAAAGTGCTTGGACAGGTAAGCGCGCAGCACGTCGATGACAAACGCCGACGACTCGTGCGTGGAGAACATCGGTATCTGCGCGCGCTCGCACATCGATACCAGCGCATCGGGTGCGGTCTGGTTGTCGGCCAGCACAAGCACCGGTGGTTCCAGCGTCACGATGCGGGCAATGCGGCGCTTGCAATCGTCGGGGGATGCGTTGCTCAAGTACGCAATCTCGCGCTCGCCCAGGATCTGGACCCGGTAGGGGTGGATGTAGTTGAGGTAGCCGACCAGGTCGGCGCCGGAACGCGCGGAACGCACGGCCACTTCATCGAAGCGGCGCTCGGAGGCCCCCAGGCCCGCCACCCACTCCCACTTCAGCAGGCCACGAAATTCTTCGAAAAGGACGTCGGCACTGACAACATTGGGCTTCACGGCGGTTCAGTCAGTGCAAAGGCGGCGTGGGGAATGTGTGTGCCAGGGCTCAGGCAGCCTGCGTGGACTGCCAGCCTGCAATCATGCCGTGCAGTTCCGTGGCGTCGGTGCAGGCCTTGAGCTTCTCGCGCAAGGCCGAGTCACTGAGCAGCTCGGCGATTTCGGACAGGATTTCCAGGTGCTTCTGGGTGGCCGCCTCGGGCACCAGCAGAAAGATCAGCAGGCCCACCGGCAGCTCGTCCGGCGCATCGAATCCGATGGGGTTGAGCAGCTGGAACACAGCCGCCATCGGCGCCTTGAGGCCCTTGATGCGTCCGTGGGGAATGGCCACGCCATGGCCGAGCCCAGTGGAGCCCAGGCGTTCACGGGCAAACAGACTGTCGGTGATCAGCGCCCGGGAGAGGCCGTGCTGGCTCTCGAACAGCAGACCCGCTTCTTCAAAAGCACGCTTCTTGCTGGTGGCGTCCACGCTCACAAGCACTTGAGCGGAGGGCAGGATGGAGGCGAGTCGGTTCATGGTCAAGGGTAACAATTATGCACATATTGGCGAAAACCCTGAGCACGGCGCGTCAGGCAACAAAAAAACCGCCCGGGTAGGGGCGGCTGCTGTGCCAGGCTCAGGGCTGGCGCATCAAGCGTGCAGTTCGCGCTTGGCGGCTTCGTGGTGATGGTCTTGCAAACGGTCCTTGTGGCGCACAACCTGACGGTCCATCTTGTCGACCAGTTCGTCCACGGCGGCGTACAGGTCGGCGTGGGAGCTTTCGGCAAACAGGTCGCTGCCCTTGACGTGAATGTTGCATTCCGCTCGCTGTCTCTTTTCCTTTTCCTTTTGCTTCTCTACCGTCAGCAGTACCTTGACATCGACAACTTGGTCAAAATGGCGGGTGATCCGGTCCAGCTTGGTGGTGACGTAGTTGCGCAAGGCGGGAGTAACTTCGAGGTGGTGACCGCTGATCGTCAAGTTCATAAATAAGTCTCCTGTGGCTCTCGGTGGAAAAACGCCGTCCTGGATCAGAGGAGCGGCTCGGCGAACTTGGATGCATCTGTTGTTGACGTCGTGGGTTCACTATGCCCCCGCCCTCCCCGAAATGCAATCCCATACCGCCGCAGGCCGCTGGGTTATGCCCGGCAAGGTGCCAAGCGCCCGAAAAGCGCGCACAATGGGCGGATTGAAGGGGCAGGCCAACGTGAGCGTAAGCACCACCCTCTTCACCGAGCCGACGGTGTCGCGCCATGCAGCGTGAGACGCCCCACCACCAGCATCGACAGCAGGCTGGCACTGATGCCCACCAGCGCAGCCACCCAGTAGTTCTGCACCAGCCCCTGCGCATCGCGGCTGATGAGGACCCCACCCACAAAAGACGCCACGCCCATCGCCGCCGACTGCACCGATGCGTTCAGCGTCATGAAGGTTCCCCGCAAGGGCGCATGTGCCGCTGAGGCGATGATGGCCATGCCAGGGATCATGCGGCCACTGACAAAGGTGAACATCAGGGTGGACACCACCAACACGCCCCACAGCGGCAAGCCCTGCACCAGCGTGATGGCCAGAATGCACGGCAGCCCCGCGAGGGCCAGCCACCGGAAGGTGGGCACCTTGCCATGCCGGTCGGTCATGCGCCCGAACAGGCGCGCCGTGAACAAGGTCACCACCCCACCGCACAGGTACACCAGCGGCACCTGATCGGCACGCACACCGGCATTGGTCTGCATGTAGATGGTGATGTAAGGGATGACGGTAAAACCCGTAAACATCAGCAACGCCGAGAAAAGGAACGCCCACCGGTGGTTGGTGTCCGCCAGCACCTGCCGGATACCGCCCAGCACTGACCGCCCGCTGGCGGCCTGAACATGCCCCGCCATGGTCGGCAGCGTGCGGGCCGCCTGCACCGCCAGCACCCCCACCATGGCGGCAATGCCGATGAACGGCAGGTGCCAGCCCCCGTACTGCGCCAGAATCAGCCCCAAGGGGACGCCCGCCACCGTGGACACGGAAAACGACGTCATCACGATGCCCATGGCACGCCCGCGCCGCTCAAAGGGCACCACGTCCGCCACGATGGTCTGCGACAGAGCCGACAGCACGCCGCCAAAAGTGCCCGCAAGAATGCGCGCCACCATCAGCGTGCCGTAAGTGGGAGCAAGGCCGCAGGCCAGCGTCGCCAGACCAAACAGGCCATAAAGCACCAGCAGCAGCCGCTTGCGCCCGAAGCGATCGATGTAGGTCGAAGCCAGCAGGCCCGATGCCCCCGCCGACAGCGTGTAGGCCGACACCAGCAAGCCAAACTGCGCGTCCGTGATCGCAAACAGCTGCGTGAGCTGCGGGCCCAGCGGCATCATGATCATGAAGTCCAGGATGTGTGTGAACTGGATGCCGGCCAGCGTCAGCAGCAGCCACAGTTCACGGCGGGGAGAAAGCTCAGGGGTAGAGGAAGACACAGCAAGCGGCCATTAAGGCCTGGTCAGGTTCAGGGCCGCCCAGTGTGCCGCAAGCCTGCGTGGGGCGCGTGACCAACTCCTCAGTGTGGGCCCACGAAAACCGCCGCGCCCCAGACCGGCGCGTAAAATCTATCGGCTGCGCCTAGGCCCTGCCTGCCGCATGCACCTCCCCCCACGTTCTTCGGATTGCCCGCAGCGGACACCCACCGCCCACACCGACACCATGATCCAGCCCAGCTCCACCGCCCTGCACACTTCGGCCCTGACTTCGCTGCCCCTGCTGGCACGCGGCAAGGTGCGCGACAACTACGCCGTGGGCGACGACCGCATCCTGATGGTGGCCAGCGACCGCCTGTCGGCCTTCGACGTGATCATGGGCGAACCCATTCCTGGCAAGGGCGAGTTGCTCACCCAGATGGCCCTGTTCTGGTTCGACAAGCTCGGCCACATCTGCCCCAACCACCTCACCGGCGACGCCCCCGAGAGCGTGGTGAGCCCCGAAGAAGCCCCCCAGATCCGTGGCCGCTCGATGCTCGTGAAGCGCCTGCAGCCCATCCCGGTCGAAGCCGTGGTGCGCGGCTACCTGGCCGGCAGCGGATGGAAGGAGTACCAGGAGTCTCGCTCGGTCTGCGGCGTGCCCCTGCCCGAAGGCCTGACCAACGCCGCCAAGCTGCCCGAGCCCATCTACACGCCCGCCGCCAAGGCCGCCATGGGCGAGCACGACGAGAACATCACGTTCGAGCGCACCGTGGAGATGATTGGCCTGGACCTGGCCACGCGCATCCGCGACCTGAGCATTGCCATCTACAAAGCGGCTGCCGAGATCGCCCTGGCCAAGGGCATGATCATTGCCGACACCAAATTTGAATTCGGCCTGGCTCCTGACGGCACGCTGGTGCTGATGGACGAAGTGCTTACGCCCGACAGCTCCCGCTACTGGCCGGTGGAAGGTTATGCCGAAGCCCTGGCCAAGGGCGAGAACCCCCCCAGCTACGACAAGCAGTTTGTGCGTGACTGGCTGGAGCAGGCCCAGGTCAACGGCAAGCCCTGGGACAAGACAGCGCCCTCGCCCCGCCTGCCCCAGGCAGTGATCGAGAAGACAGCCGCCAAGTACCGCGAAGCGCTGGAGCGGCTGACATCCGCATAAAACCCTGCGGACTGGAGAGCCCTCCCGCCAAAAGCCCGCCGGATGCCTAGCTCAGCGGCGTCTCAATGGCTTCGAAACGCAGCAAGGGCTCGCCTTCGGCCCCCTGCAGCAAGAGCTGCGTGCCGACCTGGCGAAAGCCCCGTACCGCCAGCAGCGACTCAAAATACTGGGCCTCCAATCCGCTGCTTTGCAGGCACAAGCTGATATTGGAAACGAGCTGCGCCATGCGCAGGCGTCCGCTCTGCGGTTGCCAGTCGTAGTCAGCGAGAAAGCGGTTGCAGCCGCCCGAGCCTGTCACCCGAGCCTCTTCCGCCTGGAAGACGAGATGGGGCACCGCCGCACCATCGGCAGTGCGGGACAGAGCCTCCCCCGCCATTTCGACGAGCCGCCAATGGGTCAGCAGCAGCGGCACGGACGCTTCTAAGGTGGCGGCCAGCGGCAGCAACCGCTGCATTTGAACGTCAACATGGCGGTAGGCTGCGTCCTGCGGCACGGGATAGCGTTTGTCGCTGGCCAGCAGCAACCGCCCCTCCAAGGTGACTTTGGTTCGCACCTCATAGCGCCCCTTGGGCGCAAACCGCGCAGAGGGGTAAGGGATCCACAGCGCGTAAGGGGGCTGACCCGGCGGTTGGCGACGCTGGCGCCCCAAAACGATGGGTGGCTGATCTGGCTGGGTCACATCCAGCAAAGTGGCCTCAAAAACAGCCTCCGGCGGCAGCATCACGCGCTCTCTCGACAACGCCACACCCGTGACCACGGCATCTGGTTCAGGGGGGCGCGTCACGCAGCCAGCCACACTCAGTATCCCAACCATGACGCCGCAGTAGAGCCCGCAGCGCAGGTGGCCGAAACGGGGCCCATTGCGCCGGGGCGGTAGTCGAATGGAGGGCGCCTGCGTCTCGCAGTTCACCACTTCAACCCTTGGCAGCCCTCAGCTCAGCACCACACTCGACAACCGTCGGCGGTACGTGGCCACCACCGGGTCTTCGGGCGGGATCTGGCCCTCGGCGACCTTGGGCTTGGGGGCCTCGATCAGTTCGAGGATGGCGACATAGGTCTTGCGGGCGATCTCTTCGCTCCAGGCCTTGTCGCGCATGAGGATTTCGAGCAACTCGTCCATGGCGTCGGTCCAGCGCTGCTGGGTGATGAGCCAGCGGGCGCGGGCATAGCGGGTGTCGAAATCCCGTTTGTTAGCTGCGATTTTTGCCTCGAATCCGGCTTCGGCGGAGGCGTCATATGCGCCAGACGCTACAAAATCCAGAGCATCCATCCAGGCCTTGAGGGCGCCCAGCTTGCGCGACATGGCGGCCTTGGCGATCACGGGCGCAAACGCCACCTTGGCATCGTCCTCGCGCCCCAGCTGCAGCAGCAGCTTGACGTAGTCAAAGCGCGCGTCATCGTTGGCGGGGTCGGTCACAACGGCATGCTGCAGTTTCTCCAGCGCAGTGCTGGTGTCGCCTTCTGCCAGGGCTTCCTGCGCCTCTTCTTCCTCGGCCTCGGCCACCATTTCTTCGGCGGTCGGCACATGCTTGTCGAGGAAGGCGCGCACCTGGCCTTCGGGCAGAGCGCCCATGAAGCCGTCCACAGGCTGGCCGTTCATCAGCAGCACGCAGGTGGGAATGCTGCGGATGCCGAACATCCCGGCCAGCTGCTGCTCCTGGTCGGAGTCGATCTTGGCGAGCTTGAAGCGGCCCGCGTATTCCGTCTCCAGTTTCTCCAGCACCGGCCCCAGGGACTTGCAGGGGCCACACCAGGGCGCCCAGAAGTCCACCAGCACGGGCACATTCATCGAGGCGGCAACCACCTCGGCTTCAAAGTTCTCTACGGTGACGTCAATCATGATGTGTGGGGCTTAGAGTGGAGCGGTTTGCGCGCTATTTTGTCCCATCGAAACAGCCCCACACCTGCCAGGGGGGCGCAAAAAGTAAAATCGCGGGTTCCACCTACAGCGGCTGGGCAGACAAAGCCTGCCCGCCAGCACCTTCCACACCATGAAACCCATCCAGATCGGCGTGGTCATGGGTTCCAGCAGCGACTGGGACACCATGCAGCATGCAGTGCAAATCCTTGAACAGTTCGGCATCGCGCACGAGGCCCGCGTCGTGTCGGCACACCGCATGCCCGATGACATGTTTGCCTACGCCGAGGCCGCCGCCAGCCGGGGGCTGAAGGCCATCATCGCCGGGGCTGGCGGCGCCGCCCACCTGCCCGGCATGATTGCCGCCAAGACCCCTGTGCCCGTGCTGGGCGTGCCCGTGGCCAGCCGCCACCTGCAGGGTGTGGATTCGCTGCACTCCATCGTGCAGATGCCCAAGGGGATCCCGGTGGCGACGTTTGCCATTGGCACCGCTGGTGCGGCCAACGCGGCCCTGTTTGCCGTGGCCCTGCTGGCCAACGAAAGTTCCGACCTGCGCCAGCGCCTGGAAGCCTTCCGCGCCGAGCAGACGGAAGTGGCCCGCAACATGACCCTGCCGCCCGCCGCATGACCGCCAGTGACCTGAAGCCTTTGCTCCCTGGTGCGACCCTGGGCGTGCTGGGTGGCGGCCAGCTGGGCCGCATGTTCGTGCACCAGGCCCAGGCCATGGGCTACTTCACCGCCGTGCTCGATGCCGACCCGACCAGCCCCGCCGGACTGGTGAGCCACCACCACATCCAGACGGGCTACGAAGACCCGCAGGGCCTGGCTGAGCTGGCCCGCCTGTCGGATGCGGTGACCACCGAGTTCGAGAACGTCCCAGCCGCTGCACTGGCCGCTCTGGCCGCTCAACGCCCCGTGTCGCCCGCCGCCCGCGCTGTGTCGGTGGCGCAAGACCGTGCGCGCGAGAAGGCGCACTTTGTGGCCTGCGGCGTGCCTTGCGCGCCGTATGCGGTGATCGAAACGGCAGAACAACTGGCCGCTGTATCGCCCGACCTGCTGCCCGGGATTCTGAAAACGGCCCGCATGGGCTACGACGGCAAGGGCCAGGTGCGCGTGAAGACGCCCGCCGAGCTGGCCGCCGCGTGGGAGTCTGTCGGCAAAGTGCCTTGCGTGCTGGAGAAGATGCTGCCGCTGCAGCTGGAATGCTCCGTGATCGTGGCGCGCGGTGCCGATGGGGCGATGGTGCACCTGCCCGTGCAGCGCAACCTGCACCGCGACGGGATCCTGGCCGTGACCGAGGTTTATGAAGGAAATCTGCCGCAAGCGCTAGTGGATCAAGCGGTAGCCGCTGCGAAATCTGTAGCAGAAGGGCTGCAATATGTAGGTGTGCTGTGCGTGGAGTTCTTTGTGCTGCAGGACGGCAGCCTCGTGGTCAACGAGATCGCCCCGCGCCCGCACAACAGCGGGCACTACAGCCAGAACGCCTGCGACGTGTCGCAGTTCGAGCTGCAGGTGCGCACCATGGCCCGCCTGCCGCTCGTGCAGCCGCGCCAGCACAGCCCCGCCGTCATGCTGAATCTGCTGGGGGACTTGTGGTTTGCCCACGGCGAGGCGGCGCAGACCCCGCCCTGGGCCCAGGTACTGGCCCTGCCCGGCACCCACCTGCACCTGTACGGCAAGCGCGACGCCAAGCGCGGCCGCAAGATGGGGCACCTGAACATCACCGCTGCCACCCCTGAGGCGGCGCGCGCCACGGCCCTGCAGGCCGCAGCGGTGCTGGGCATCGAGCCCTTCTGAGCCGGGCTGTTTCCATGATCCTTGACGGCAACGACCCCCAGGCCATCGCTGCTGCGGCACGCGCGGTGCGCAGCGGCGCCTTGCTCGGCCTGCCCACCGAAACGGTGTATGGCCTCGCGGCCGATGCCAGCAGTGATGCCGCCGTGGCGCAGATCTTTGCCGCCAAGGGGCGGCCCAGCGACCACCCGCTGATCGTGCATGTGGCCAGTACCGAGGGCATTGCGCACTTCGCCAGCCAAGTGCCCGACTTTGCACAAAAGCTGGTCGATGCCTTCTGGCCCGGCCCGCTCACGCTCATCCTGCCGCGCCTTCCCGGTGTGGCCACCGCCGCCACCGGCGGGCAGGACAGCGTGGGGCTGCGCTGCCCCGCACACCCCGTAGCCCACGCCCTGCTGCTGGCCTGCGCAGCCGTGGGCGATGGCGACGAAGCCGGTGGCCCGCCCGTCTGGGGCGTGGCGGCCCCCAGCGCCAACCGTTTTGGCCGCGTGAGCCCCACCACCGCCCAGCATGTGCAGGACGAGCTGGGCGACGACCTGCTGGTGCTGGACGGCGGGCCCTGCGACGTGGGCATTGAAAGCACCATCGTGGACTGCACGCGCGGTGTGCCAGTGCTGCTGCGGCCCGGCGCCATCACTCGGGCGCAGATTGCAGCGGCCTGCGGCATCGCCCCCCTGTCCAAGGAAGACCTGCCCACGGCCACGCCCCGCGCCTCGGGCACGCTCGAGGCCCACTACGCGCCCAGTGCGAAGGTTCGGCTGATGGATGCCAAGGCGCTGCAGACCAGCCTGGATGTGCTCGGCGCCGATGCGGCTCACATCGCGGTCTACGCCCGCACCGCCTTGCGCACCCAGTCGTCCAAGCTGGTCATGCGGCGCATGCCCGATGACGCAGCGGCCACGGCACAGCAGCTCTTCGCCGTGCTGCGCAGTTTTGACGACGAAGGCGTGAAGCTGATCTGGATCGAGACCCCGCCCGCCAGCCCCGAGTGGGAAGGCGTGCGCGACCGCCTGCAGCGCGCAGCCGCCGCCTGAGCCTGCGCGATGGCGCCGCTTTACATCCGTTGACTTTGCGTCGTTAAACTACCCCCCACTTTTCTGGAGAAATACATGGCAGCAAATTGGATGCGCCGCACCCTCATGGTCGCCGCATGTGCGTCGGCCGCGTTGCTCGCGGCCTGCGGTTCCAGCACCACCGAATCGGCCATCACGCCCCAGCGCTTCATTGCGTTCGGCGACGCCATGAACGATGTGGGGCAAAACGGCTCGCGCTACACCGTCAATGACGGCAGCGTCAACAACTGGACCCTGCAGGTGGTGGCCAACTACGGCAAGTCGCTCACCCCGGTCTCTGCAGGCGGCCTGAGCTACGCCACCGGCAATGCCCGCGTCAGCGCCAAGCCCGATGCGGCCGGCAACGCCAGCACCCGCACCGTCACCGAACAGATCGACGCCTTCCTGGCCAGCGGTAGCTTTGCAGCCACTGATGTGGTGATGGTGAGCGGCGGTGTCAGCGACGTGATCGCCGGCATGGCCGCTGTGAACGCAGGCACCCTGACCCAGGACGCCATGGTGGCCGCCGCCCGCAAGGCCGGTGAGGACCTCGCGGCCCAGGTGCGCCGCCTGGTGACGGCGGGCGCCAAGTACGTGGTGGTGACCGGCACCTACGACCTGAGCAAGACCCCATGGGCCAAGACCATCGGCCGCGAAGCCCTGCTGAGCAACGCCAGCAGCCGCTTCAACGAAGGCCTGCTGGTCGGCATCGTGGACCTGGGCGCCAACGTGCTGTACGTGGACTCGGCCTACTACGTGAACCTGTATACCAGCGTACCGGGCAACTATGGCTTCAACAACTCCACGGCTGCAGTGTGCACGTCGGTGGACGCGAACAACGGTATCGGCATCGGCGCGGGCCAGGTCAATTCGGCCCTGTGCACGTCGTCCACGCTGCTGTCGGGCGCGAACGCCACCTCGTTCGTGTTTGCCGACAGCGTGTACCTCACACCATCGGCCCAGCGCCAGTTTGGCACCTACGCCTACGACCGCCTGCGCGCACGCTGGTAAGCCGGCGCGCTCCGCGCTCCGCCCAGCAAAAAGCCGCCCACTGGGCGGCTTTTTTGTCGGTCAGGCGGCTGGTCTGCCGCCTTGGGTGAATCAGAACCGATACACCACACCCAATGTCACCACGTTGGGGTTGAGCTTGACGTCGATGGTCTGGCCCGTGGACAGGGTGTTGCGGGTCTTCACGAAGGTCTTGTAGTACGCCACGTCCAGCGACCACTGGTCGTTGAGCGCAATGCTCACACCCACCTGCGGCGTGAGGCCAAACCGGGATTCAGCGCTCAGCGTGGTGGGGCGCGAGGGGTTGCCGCCGGTGAGCCCTGTCAGCGCTGCGGTGCCGCGCTCCTTGAAGAACTTGGCGTAGGTTACGCCCAGGCCCACGTAGGGGCGCACCCGCGCATTGGCCTCCAGAAAGCGGTACTGCGCGAACACGGTCATGGGCAGCACCTTGACCTCGCCGATCTTGCCCACGCCGGCGATGGCTCCGGCGCCCATGATGTTGTGCTTGAAAGGCAGTGCCAGGGGCACGTCCACCGCCCAGTGGTCGGTGAGCATGTAGGTGATACCGCCGGCCAGCTGGGTGTCGGCATGCACGTCCACCTTGGTGCCCGTGAAGCTGGGCGCGGACAGATCGCCACTGGTGACCTGGGGCGCGATTTGCGTGGCGCCCGCGCGCACCAGCCAGCTGCCAGCGGTCTGGGCCTGCGCGCCGCCCGACAGGGTGAGCGCCAGTGCAGCCACAGCGCCAGCCAGGGAAGGGGTGATGGTTTTGTTTTGCATGGTGTATGAACCCTTCAACTGCCGATTACAGCCAGCCCGCGCGGGCCAGCGAACGCGATACCAGCTGGCTGACCAGCTGGTGGCCATACGGCGTGGGGTGGAAGCTGTCGGAGAACGCATAGGTCTTCCACCAGTCCGCGCCCCCCGTGGCGCCGGCAGGGGGTGTCTGCGCCGACAGGGCGGCGGCCGTGCAGGTGGGGAAGGTATAGCTGGGCAGGCCGTCAGCACCCAGGCCGGTGATGGGGCATGCGGTGTTCTTGGCGTTGGTCAGCCCGAACTGCGCCGGGTTGGCCACCTGGTCGTTGAACGAGGTGTAGAAGTCCACCACCACCACCTTGCTGTTGCCCGCAAAACGTTTGGCCAGCTGGGCGTTGAAGGCTTCGAGCCAGGCCTTGAGCAGGCCCTGCACCTGCGCGCTTGCGGCAGCGCCCGCGGACGCCGTGATGCCGCCGAGCACCTGCTGCAGGCGCGGCGTCTTGTCGATGGCGGGCATGTTCAGCACCGCCACACGCTGCGCGCCCTTGCTCAAGGCATTGGCCTCGATCGCGTCGTGGAACTTGTCGGCCAGCGCCACCATGTAGGCACCTCCCACCTGGGCCTGGCCCGTGGCACCGCCCGCAAGGCCGGCGTTCACCGTGGCCGCAGGCAGCAGGGTGGAGAGCAGCGCGCCGAAGGCCTTGCCGCCATCCTTGGAGGCCGACAGGTAGGCACCGATGAGGTCTGCAGCGTCGTTGCCGCCGCCGTCGATCAGCAACAGGTCCCCCGCGCTGAAGCCGTCAGCCCCTGCGTCGGTCAGTTGCTTGACGATGGAAACAGGCGATGCAGGCGCCGTGAAATTGTTGATGCGACCGCCACCAATGGCGTAGTTGGTGCAGCCCGCCGCGTTGTTGAAAGCGCTGCCGGTGGACACATAGCGGGGGCAGAGCGTGCTGCCGTAGTTGCTGGCCACCAGTTCGGGCCAGATGGGCGTGGACGCCGGGCCTGTGGGGGCGCTGCCTTGCACCGTGAACTTGAAGCCGAACGTGCCGCTGTCGGCGATGCTGTCACCCATGACCTTGACGGTCTTGATGGGCGCCACCGGCGAGGTGTCGGCACCGCCGCCCCCGCATGCCACCAGCAGCGACGCTGCCGCCAGAGAAACCCACAAAGCCTTGCGCTGAAAAACCATCGGTATCACTCCTGTTATCGTAAAAATAGAACGACCGTGCTATTCCTAGCAAATCATATTCGCCAACGCAAAAAAGCCCCACCGGGTAAACACCGGTGGGGCTTAGGGGTGGGGTTCTAAAAGCCCGCGAACCCTTTGGGGGCCTCACGCAGGCATCACGGCCGTCACTTGACGGTATCGAACACCGCCTTGGCCTGCGCGTGGCAGAAAGGTGGCTCGTAGGTGCCGTGGTAGCTGCCGTAGTAGGTGGCAAAAGCTGCCGAGGTGGGGTCGGTGGGAGCCTTGCCGCCGGGGCCGTAGGTGGCCTGGATGGCGGCGTCCACGTCGACTGTGCTGACGTTTGTCACGCCCCGGCTGTCAAAGTCGGCTTTCATGACGGCCATGTGGACCGCCGGGGGCACCGTGGGGTCGCCCGCGCCGCCGCACAGCATCACGCGCGCCTTGGGGGTCCAGCCCAGCAAGTCGTTCTTTTTGGCGGCCAGGTACAGCGGGTGGGTAGTGCTGGTCTGCGAGCCGGTGATGAACGCCGACTGGAACAGCGCGTCACGCGCCTGGTTGGGTGTGCCCGAGGGCAGCGTGCCCGTGGTCACCAGGGTGGTGTAGTTGAGCGTGGGGTTGGGCAGCAGGTTCTCGATGTAGCCCGAGTACGGCGCCTTGAACACGTCCTTCACGTCGGTGTAGACGTTGCCATAGACCTTCTGCCAGGCGGTGACGAGGTAGGGCACAAAGAACTGCACGCCCGCGATCGCGTCCGGAATGCGCAGCGAACCCGACAGGTTGTAGGGGCCGGCCAGGTGCGCGCCCGCGACCACGTTGAATTCGTTGCCGTAGTCCCGCTCGGCCGCGCGCTGCGCTGCCATGGACGAGTGGCCGCCTTGCGAGTAACCGGTGAACATCACCTTGCCCGACAGCGTGGCCCCCACCGTGCCTGCCGCATTGCGTGCCGCGCGCACCGAGTCGATGACCGATGTGGCTTCTGAATCCGCATGCAGGTAGGGGTGGTAGCTGTAGCCCGACTTGGCAAAGCCCAGGTAGTCGGTGGCCACCACGGCATAGCCCTGCGCGGCGTACATGGCCGCCAGCAGGAAGGTTTCGCTGTCCTGCGGGTTGGCCAGGGTGCGGGGCTTTTGCACATCGGTGCCCTTGGCATAGGCCACCAGCGGGGCTGCGGTGGTGCAGCTGCCGGCCGGCACCAGCATCACGCCCGAGGCGTTGGTGTTTTCGCCGCTCTTGGCACCCACGGTCGCATAGTTCAGCGACACCACCTTCACATCGCACTTGGCCTTGCCGCTGATCGCCTGCAGGCCGCTGCTGGCCGTGGCCGCGTCGATCTGCGCCACGGTGAGCGTGGTGAGCGTGGCAGGGGGGTCGATCAGTGCGCCGCGCGCCGGGTCGTCAGAGCCACCGCAGGCGACAAGCAGGACCGCCGCAGCGGCCACACAGGTAAGGCGGAAATAGGTCATGGATGGATACCTCGGTCAGTGAAGAACGACGCATCGTGCGCGCACCTGCGCTGCAGCATCCATAGGGGATAACGCGGGAGGACGGGTGCCGCCAGACACCTAGGCGACAGCGCGCGCATGCCTGTTAGACCAGTCAGTCGGGACGGCGCACGCCGTACAAAACCTTCATGCCCAGGATGGTGCCCGCGAGGGCCAGGGTGATGGCATTGGCCACCACGATGGGCCAGGCTGCCAGCGCCAGGCCGTAGGCCAGCCACAGTGCCACCCCCACCGTGAAAACGCTGTACATGCCCAGCGAGATACCGCTCACGTCCCGCGTGCGAAAGGTGTGCAGGGCCTGTGGCACAAAGCTGCAGGTGGTCAGGCAGGCGGCCAGATAGCCGATCAGTTCATGGAGTTGCATGGTGGGGAAAACGCAGGGCAGCAGCGATTATTCACTGCTCACGTGCCGTCCAGTCGATGAGGCTGTCGAGCACGGGCCGCGCTGCCCCTGCATTGGCGTGGTTGACCACCGCCACCAGCACATAGCGGCGCCCGCTGGCGGCATGCACATAGCCTGCAACGGCCATCACATCGCGCAGGCTGCCCGTCTTGAGGTGGGCGGTGCCAGCACGGCTCTGGCTGCGGCGCAGCGTGCCGTCCACGCCCGTGATCGGCAGCGACGCCACCAGCTCGGGCATCACGGGCGATACCCAGGCCACCTGCAGCATGCGGGCCAGGGCCTGTGCGGTCAGGCGTGCGTCGCGGCTGAGCCCGGCGCCGTTGTCCACCTGCGGCAGGTCGGCATCGCCCATGCGGGCCTGCCACCACTGGCGCAGCACCTCGCGCGCGCCGTCGAATGTGGCCACGCCATTTTTTTGCAGCGCCAGGGTCAGAAACACCTGCTGCGCCATCACGTTGTTGCTGTACTTGTTCACGTCGCGCACCACCTCGGACAGTGCGGGGGATGTGACCACAAACGCGGGCTTGAGGCCCGGGGGCACCTTACCGTCGCGCACGCTGCCCGTGAGCTTGCCGCCCAGTTCGCGCCACATGCCCTCCACCGCCCGCGCCGCAAAGCCACGCGGGTCGGCCGCCGCCACCGGCCACAGGCGTTCGCCACAGGCGGCGGGGTACACACCCTGGAACGACACCTTCGAGGGGTCCGACAACTCCGCACGCAGGGCGGTACGCCAGTCGCCACAATCCGCACCCGGCGCCGCCAGCGCCACGGTGGGCTGGCGCTGCACTCTGGCCAGTGGCGGGTCATACTGGATGCGGGCCAGGCCAGCGGCTGCATCGGGCACAAAGGTCATCACCGACGATTTGTAGTTCAACAGCAGCGCGTCGGGCGACGCGTTGTAGGGCCGCAGCGGCTCGCCATCAAACCGCGCCGGGTCCTGGTCGGGCACGTCGAACGCCGTGCGGTCCAGCACGATGTCGCCCACGATGACCTGGATGCCCTGGCCCTGCAGCCGCCGCATCAGCAGCCACAGCCGCTCCATGACCAGCTTGGGATCGCCCTGGCCCTGGATGTACACATTGCCGCGCAGGCTGCCGTCCTGTACCGTGCCTTGCACATACACCGGCGTGTTCCAGACATAGGCGGGGCCCAGTTGCTCCAGCGCTGCATAGGTGGTCACCAGCTTCATCACCGACGCGGGGTTCACCGGCACCTGGGCACGGTGCGCAAGGCGCGGGCTGGCCTTGCCGGCAGCTTGCACGTCCACCACCATCACCGACAGCGACTCGCGCGGCAGCTTGGCGCGCGCCAGGGCGGCCTCCACCTCGGGCGGCAGAGTGCCTGCGGCGGGCGCCGCCGTCTGCGCCCCCGCTGAGCCCACCCCGCCCGCAGCCACCAGCCACGCAGCACCCCAACCCACCACACCACGCAGCACACGGCGGCGCCAAAGAGCAGAAACAGACAACATGGCGGGGAGTCTATCGCCCGCGCACCTGCACCAAGCGCCGCTTTGCACCCAGCGCCAGCACGGCCTGCGGTGGGCGCCGATAATCGCCCGATGCGTTTTTCTCCCCGCACCATCGGCCTGCTGGCGGCCGTGGTCACCGTCACCATCTGGACGGGCTTCATCATCATCGCCCGCGCCTCAGCCCAGCGCACGCTCACCCCGTTCGACATTGCGCTGCTGCGCATCGTGGGCGCCAGCCTGGTGTTGCTGCCCTGGGGCTGGTGGATGGTGCGACGGCGCCAGGCGGCGCTGGGGGCCTCGGCGCCGGCGTCCAGCCTGGCGGGCATCTCGCCCCTGCCCTTGCGCACCACGGCGCTGCTGGGCAGCTTTGGCGGGCTGCTGTACGCGCTGCTGGCCTATTCAGGGTTCTTCCATGCACCGGCCACCCATGCGGCGGTGCTCATGCCGGGCAGCCTGCCGCTGTGGACGGCGCTGCTGGCCGCCTGGTTGCTGCGCGACCACATCACGCCGCTGCGCGCCACCGGCCTGGCGCTGATCGTGGCGGGCGACCTGCTGGTGGGTGGACGCAGCCTGCTGGCGGCGTTTTCGGGCGGGGACGTGTGGAAGGGCGACCTGCTGTTCATGCTGGCCGCATCGTCCTGGGCCACCTACAGCGTGCTGGCGCGGCGCCACGCGGTCGATGCGGTACAGGCCACCATCGCCATCACCGCGTTTGCCTGCATGGTGTACCTGCCCAGCTATGCGCTGCTGGTCTGGCTGGGTGCAGTCACCAGCCATCTGGCCCAGGCGCCGTGGAGCGAGATCGCGTTCCAGATGCTGTTCCAGGGCGGGGGCTCCGTGGTGGTCTCGGGCATTGGCTTCACGCGCATGATCCAGCACTATGGCCCCGTGCGCTCCACCATGATCACGGCCTTGGTGCCCGGCCTGTCGGCCGTAGGCGCAGTTGTTTTTCTGGATGAGCCGATGCACTGGAACCTGGTGGCCGGCCTGCTGCTGGTCACCGCCGGTATCCTTGTGGGGGTGCTGCGCAAAAGCCAGGCCCCCGCAGCCGCTGCCAAAGCGGCGTCCTGAGCGCATTTGTCACCGCCGCGCCACCCCATACCTCCTAACCCTGCCCATGAATCTGCTTGCCTTTGACACCAGTACCGGCACCCTCTCCATCGCTGTGCAGAATGGCGAGGGAGTCTGGCAGCACCAGGGGCCCGGGGGCGCGCAGGCCTCGGCGGCGCTGATCCCTGCGGTGCGCGCGCTGATGGCGCAGGCGGGCCTGACGTTCGACACCTTGGACGCGGTGGTGTTCGGTCGCGGCCCCGGCTCGTTCACCGGGCTGCGCACCGCCTGCGCCGTGGCCCAGGGCCTGGCCTTTGGTGCCAAGGGCGGGCAAGGAGTGCCCGTGCTGCCGGTGGACACCCTGCTGGCCGTTGCCGAGGAGGCCCGCCTGCAAAACGGCTGCACCCAGGTGGTGGCGGTGCTGGATGCACGCATGGACGAGGTCTACCACGCGCGCTGCGAATGGTTGCCGGGAGAAGCCTGCTGGCAGGCAGACGAGGACTTCGGCTTGGGCGCCCCCGAGTCAGTGCAGCCCCCCACAGGCTGGACGGTGGCAGGCAACGCCCGCGCGCCCTATGGCGACCGGTTGGCGCCCAGCGCGCCACACATCACGGCCCTGCCCACCGCCACGGCCCTGCTGCGCCTGGCCCCCGCCCTGATCGCTGCGGGCCAAGCCGTGGCAGCGGGCGATGCCCTGCCGCGCTACATCCGCGATAAAGTGGCGCAAACCACCGCCGAACGGGCCGCGCTGCGCGCCGCCCAGGCGACGGCCACTCCCTGAGATGTGGTGAATGAATCCCCCATGAGCGCACTGCCTACTTCTTCTGCATTGCCGCCCGGCGCCAGCACCGCCCGCCCCGAGGCGCGCTTCGAGACACTGACCCTGGCTCGGCTGGATGCCGTGCTGGCGGTGGAACAGCGCGCCTATTCGCACCCCTGGACCCGTGGCAACTTCACCGACGCGCTGGCATCCGGCTACGAGGCGCAGCTGCTGATGGCGGACGACCACCTGCTGGGCTACTTTGTGGCCATGATGGGGGTGGATGAAGTGCACCTGCTCAACATCACCGTCACCCCCGAATACCAGCGCCAGGGCTGGGCCCGCGTGCTGCTGGACGCCCTGGCCCTGTGGTCACGCGGGCGCGGGGCACAATGGCTGTGGCTGGAGGTGCGGGCGAGCAACCTGCGCGCCCAGCAGATCTACCAGACCCACGGATTCCGCCGCGTGGGGGACCGCAAGCGCTACTACCCCGCCGCGCACGGCCAACGCGAAGACGCTGTGGTCATGAGCCTGGCGCTCTGACCCCACGCCGCACCCGACCCTGCTGAACCACCGATGGCCTGTTTTCTTTCTGTATGAGCCTCCACCTCGATGCGCGACAGCGCGCCATGCTGCAAGAAATGGGCGTCACCGTGTGGGGCCCCTCCCCCGCCCAGGAGGCCACGGCGCAGCCCGCGGCAAGAGCACCTTCAGCCCCTGCGGCCGTGGCGGCACCTACCGTCGCGCCTCCGCGTGCGCAACCCCACGCGCCCTCTCCCGCGCCGTCTCCTGCGCCTGCCGAGCGCCCCCCAGCGCCCCCAGCCCACACCACCAGCCGCAGCGCACCGCCCGCTCCTGCACCGGCCACCACAGGCACGGCCACGCCCGCCCTGCGCCTGCACCCGGCACAGGCGCTCTACCCCGCCGCTGACCCGGCACAAACGCCCTCCGGGCTGGGCCGGGGCTGGCTCATCGTGGCCGAAAGCATGACGCCCACCGATCCCCTGGGAGGCGATGCGGGCCGCCTGCTCGACAACATGCTGCGGGCCATGCAACTGCACCGGCACCCGCGCGTGTTCCTGGCGGCACTGGAACGGTCTGCGCCCGGCACGGAAGCCAGCGCCGACATCCCGGCCACCCTGGCCGACGCCGTGGCCCAGCTGCAGCCCGCCATGGTGCTGGTGCTGGGCCATGTGGCAGCACGCGCGGCGCTGGGCCGCACCGAGCCCCTGGGCCGCCTGCGCGCGGGACCGCATGCGCTGGCCGGTTGCCCGGCGGTGGTGACCTACGACCCTGCCTTTTTGCTGCGCTCGCAAGACAACAAGGCCGCCGCCTGGGCCGACCTGTGCCGTGCGCTGGCCATGGTGCGCAGTGCCGAGGCCGAGTGCTGAGAGCCTGTTGGCAGGGTCCGAGCCCCTTCCATGCCCCCCGCCGGACCGGCGAGACCGTCGCCCGGTGCCATAATCCGCCGCTTGCCTAATTTTTACGGAGACAGCTCCTTGGAAACCTACCCGAGTTGGTAGCTTTCAGCTCCCGGCGCATTTGACTGCTGTGGGGTTGAAAGCACCCCTACCCCCACACCGCAGACGCCAAAAAACAAGGGAGTGAGCCCATGCTCAACATCTTTACGCTCGCCAATGGCCGGCTGTTCCAGGAAGAAATCGAGTCCCTGGAAGAGCTGACCAAGTTCCAGCCGATCTGGGTGGACCTGGAAGCCCCCACGCTCGAAGAAAAGCGCTGGATCAAGCAGCACTACGGCCTGTCCATCCCCGAGGATGCGATGGACGAGGACATCGAGGAATCCGCCCGCTTCTACGAGGAAGACAACGGCGAGCTGCACATCCGCAGCGACTTCTTGATCGATGACGACGAAGACCCCCGTTCGGTGCGCGTGGCCTTCATCCTGAACCAGCACAACACCAACCTCAAGAGCCGGGGTGTGCTGTTCTCCATCCACGACGAAGACGTGCCCGTGTTCCGCCTGCTGCGCATGCGCGCGCGCCGCGCGCCCGGGCTGATTGAAGACGCCAAGGAAGTGCTGCTCAAGCTGTTCGACGCCGACGCCGAATACTCGGCCGACACGCTGGAGAACATCTACGACGAGCTGGAGGCAGTGAGCAAGCAGGTGCTGGCCGGCGACGTGACCGACACCCGCGCTGGCGAGGTACTGGCCGCCATCGCCCGCCAGGAAGACTTGAACGGCCGCATCCGCCGCAACGTGATGGACACGCGCCGCGCCGTGAGCTTCATGATGCGCTCCAAGATGCTCAACTCCGAGCAGTTCGAGGAAGCCCGCCAGATCCTGCGCGACATCGAGTCGCTGGACAACCACACGGCGTTCCTGTTCGACAAGATCAACTTCCTGATGGACGCCACGGTCGGTTTCATCAACATCAACCAGAACAAGATCATCAAGATCTTCTCGGTGGCCAGCGTCGCCTTGCTGCCGCCCACACTGATCGCCAGCGTGTACGGCATGAATTTCAAGTTCATGCCCGAACTGGACTGGTCGCTGGGCTACCCGTATGCGCTGGGGCTGATGCTGGCCAGCGCGCTCGGGCCCATGTGGTACTTCCGCAAGCGCGGCTGGTTGAAATAGGCTTCCCCCTGTGGCGCTGCGCGCCTTCCCCCTGGGGGGACGCCTCCAACGGCCCGGCAAAGCCGGTTCCGCAGTGGCGCTGGTAGATACATAGCGCCGGTTGCAGCGCAGCGTGGCGAACGGCTAATGGGATGCGGCGGAGTCCTCTTTAGAGAGAAATCTGCCGCAGGCGCTGGTGCAATATGCCCTAGCCGCTATCAATTTCATAGCCTCTGCAGAAACGACAGCACCATGTGCTCGGCGTACCGGCTGGCCACGGTCTGCACGAACTGGGCAAAGTCGCCATGGGCGGCATCGTCGGCGCGGTCGGAGATGGTGCGCACGGCGGCAAAGGGCATGCCGTAGTCATGGCACACCTGGGCGACGGCAGCGCCCTCCATTTCCACCGCCAGCACGTCGTGCCCGGCCGCGCGCAGGGCGGAGCGCAGGCGCTCGGACTCTTGGGCGGTGGAGACAAAACGGTCGCCGCTGGCCACCAGGCCCTGGTGCGCCCGGTGGGCACCTCCATGGATGGTTTTCAAGCCCCAGAGGCTGCTTGCGCTAGTGACGCATAGGCTGGCAGCTTCCAAAAGCATAGCTGTCAGCACCGGATCACACGCCAGCCGGGTGCGCGCGTAGCCCGGCAGCTCCCACCGAGGGAACAGCGGCGAGGCATCCATGTCGTGCTGCACATAGTCTTGCGCCACCACCACATCCCCCCGGTGCACCCCATCGCCGACCCCACCCGCGACGCCCGTGAAGACGATGCGCGCCACGCCAAAATGTTCGATCAAGGCCGTGGCCGTGGTGGCAGCGGCCACCTTGCCGATGCCCGACAGCGCCAGCACCACCGGGCGGTCGTGCAGCTCTCCGCGCCAGAACGCGCGGCCAGCATGCATCAGCCGCTGTGGGTGCGCCAGCTGTTGTACCAGCGAGCTTTGTTCTTCGGGCAGCGCACTCAGGATGGCAGTGCTCATGCAAAAGTCCTTGGGGTCATATCATGGGGCCACAAAACACCCGCGCCACCAGGGGCCGCGCGGTCGCAAAAAAGGCGGCCGAAGCCGCCTGGGGATTGTGACGTGCCAGCAGGCCGCGTCACTTCTTGTCGCGCAGTTCGCGGCGCAGGATCTTGCCCACGGGGGTCTTGGGCAGCTCGGTGCGGAACTCGATCACCCTGGGCTGCTTGTAACCCGTGAGCTCGTGGCGGCAGAACTCCTTGACCTGCGCTTCGGTGAGCGCCGGGTCCTTCTTCACGATCACGAGCTTCACGGCCTCGCCGGTCTTTTCGTCGGGCACGCCCACCACGGCGCATTCGAGCACGCCCGGGCAGTTGGCCACCACTTCTTCGACCTCGTTGGGGTACACGTTGAAGCCGCTGACCAGCACCATGTCCTTCTTGCGGTCCACGATCTTGAAGAAGCCGCGCGCATCCATCACGCCGATGTCGCCCGACTTGAAGTAGCCGTCCTCGGTCATGACCTTGGCGGTTTCATCGGGGCGCTGCCAGTAGCCAGCCATCACCTGCGGGCCCTTGATGGCGATTTCGCCGGGCTCGCCCAGCGTGGTGACCTCGCGGCCCTCATCGTCCAGCAGCTTCATGGAGGTACTGGGCAGCGGCACGCCGATGGTGCCGGTGTATTCGGTGCTGGTGGTGGGGTTGCAGCTGGCCGAAGGGCTGGTCTCCGACAGGCCATAGCCTTCGCAGATGGGGCAACCCGTCTTTTCGAGCCAGAGCTTGGCCACGGCACCCTGCACCGCCATGCCACCACCCACCGAGACCTTGAGGTTCTTCCAGTTGACGGTGTTGAAGTCCGGGTGGTTGGCCAGGCCGTTGAACAGTGTGTTCACGGCCGGGAAGCTGTGGAAGGTGTGCTTGGACAGCTCCTTCAGCACCGCAGGCAGGTCGCGCGGATTGGGGATCAGGATGGTCTTTCCGCCCGTGCGCATGCTCAACATCATGTTCACGGTGAACGCGAAGATGTGATACAGCGGCAGCGCACAGATGCTGGTGGGCTGCTCACCCGCCGGCACCTTCTTCATCACAGGCTCGTTCCAGGCCTCGGACTGCAGCACGTTGGCAATCACGTTACGGTGCAGCAGCACCGCGCCCTTGCTCACGCCTGTGGTGCCGCCGGTGTACTGCAGCAGCGCGATGTCGTCGGGCTTGATGTCAGGCTTCTTGAGCGTCCCGCGCGTGCCCTGCGCCACGGCGTCGTTGAAGCGCACCGCACCCGGCAGGTTGTAGGCAGGCACCATCTTCTTGACGTTGCGCACCACGTAGTTGACCAGGGTCCCTTTGAGCAGACCGAGCTGGTCACCCATGGCGCACAGCACCACGTGCTTGACGGGCGTGTGCGCAATGCACTGCTCCAGCGTGGTGGCAAAGTTCTCGATGATGACGATGGCCTTGGCGCCCGAATCCTTGAGCTGATGCTCCAGCTCGCGCGGCGTGTACAGCGGGTTCACGTTGACGACCACAAAGCCCGCGCGCAGCACGGCCGCCACGGTCACCGGGTACTGGGGCACGTTGGGCATCATGATGGCCACGCGGTCGCCCTTGACCAGCCCCAGGCCCTGCAGATAGGCCGCAAACGCGCTGGAGAGCGAATCGGTCTGGGCGTAGGTCACGTCCTTGCCCATGAAGCTGTAGGCCACGCGGTTGGCGTACTTCTTGAACGCCTCGTCCATCAGCGCCACAAGGGAGCTGTACTGCGTGGTGTCGATGTCTGCGGGAACACCTTGTGGATAGGCGGCCAGCCACGGGCGGTCGGTCATTGGGGTTGTCTCCTGGTAGGTTTTATGGGGGTCCTGCAAGCACGCCGATGTTTTCAGCACGGTCGTGCTTTTATTGTGGAGGAATTATGCCCGTCAGCTCTTGAGCGCGGTCAGTACCTCGTCCAGCATTTTCTTGGCATCGCCAAACAGCATGCGGTTGTTGTCCTTGTAGAACAAGGGGTTGTCCACCCCCGCGTAGCCCGAGGCCATCGAACGCTTCATCACGATGGAGGTCTTGGCCTTCCACACCTCCAGCACCGGCATGCCGGCAATGGGGCTGGTGGGGTCGTCTTGCGCGGCGGGGTTCACGATGTCATTGGCGCCGATGACTATGGCCACGTCGGTGTCCGGGAAGTCCTCGTTGATCTCGTCCATCTCCATCACGATGTCGTAGGGCACCTTGGCTTCGGCCAGCAGCACGTTCATGTGGCCGGGCATGCGGCCTGCCACCGGGTGGATGGCAAAGCGCACCTGCACGCCCTTGTCGCGCAAGGTCTTCACGATGTCGTTGACCGTGTGCTGTGCCTGGGCCACGGCCATGCCATAGCCGGGAACGATGATCACGCTTTTGGCATCGCGCAGCAGCTCGGCGGTCTCGGCGGCAGCCACGGGCACCACTTCGCCCTGCGGCTCGGCGACGTCGCCTTTCTTGGCGGGCGCGCCAGCACCGGAGCCAAAACCCCCGGCAATCACGCTGATGAAGTTGCGGTTCATCGCGTTGCACATGATGTAGGACAGGATGGCGCCCGAGGAGCCCACGAGCGCACCGGTCACAATCAGCAGGTCGTTGGACAGCATGAAACCCGTGGCCGCCGCCGCCCAGCCCGAGTAGCTGTTGAGCATGGACACCACCACCGGCATGTCGGCCCCGCCAATGGCCATGACCATGTGGATGCCGAACAGCAGCGCAATCAGCGTCATCACCATCAGAGGCACCATGCCTTGCTCGACGGTCTCGGCGCGCAGGAACTCGCGGCCAAACCAGATCACCACCAGCAGCGCCACCAGGTTGAGCCAGTGGCGGCCGGGCAGCAACAGCGGCTTGCCGCCGATTTTGCCGTTGAGCTTGCCAAAGGCAATCAGCGAGCCACTGAAGGTGACCGCCCCGATCAGGATGCCGACATAGATCTCCACCTCGTGGATGATCTTTTCCGCGCCCTGCAGCTGGATGGAGGTATCGACATAGCTGGCAAACCCCACCAGGCAGGCCGCCAAGCCCACCAGGCTGTGCATGAGCGCAACCAGCTCGGGCATCTGCGTCATCTTGACGACCTTGGCCGCATAGAGGCCAATGCCGCCGCCAATGACCAGCGCGCCGATGATCCAGGCCACGCCCGCCGGGCTGACGCGGGGGCCAAACACGGTGGCCAGCACGGCCAGCGCCATGCCGACCATGCCGAACAGGTTACCCCGGCGGGAGGTTTCAGGATTGGAAAGCCCACCCAGGCTCAGGATGAACAAAATGGCCGCGCCCAGGTAGGCGACGGTAGCGAGACTTTGGGACATGTTCTTTGCTCCTCGTTGTTCTTGTCGTTATCGGATTACTTGCGGAACATGGCCAGCATGCGGCGCGTGACCGCAAAGCCGCCAAACATGTTGATGGCCGTGAGCACCAGGGCGGCAAAGGCGAGCCACAGGATGAGCCCGTCAGGCCGACCGTTCACACCCGCATCGGGCGGCGCGATCTGCACCAGCGCACCGATGGCGATGATGCTGGAGATGGCGTTGGTCACGCTCATCAGCGGCGTGTGCAGCGCGGGCGTCACGTTCCACACCACCATGTAGCCGATGAAGCAGGCCAGCACGAACACGGTGAAGTGTCCCAGGAAGGCCACGGGCGCGTAGGCACCGACGGCCCAGAACAGCACGGCCATCACGGCAAAAACGATGGTCAGCGTCTTGGCGGACATGGGCGCGCCCGTGCCATGGCCATGGCCCGATTTCTTCTCGACCACCGGGGCCGCTGCCTTGGGTGCGGGCGCCGGTGCTTGTTTGAGCGGCGGGGCGGGCCAGGTGATGGCGCCGTCCTTGACCACGGTGAGGCCCCGGATCGCGTCGTCTTCCATGTTGACCACCGCCACGCCGTCCTTGGCCTTGCACAGCTCTTCGGTCAGACGCAGCAGGTTGGTGGCGTACAGCGTGGACGACTGCTTGGCCAGGCGCGAGGCCAGATCGGTGTAGCCCACGATGGTCACGCCATGGCGCACCACGGCCTCGCCGGGCACGGTGAGCTCGCAGTTGCCGCCTTGCTCGGCGGCCATGTCCACGATCACGCTGCCGGGCTTCATGCTCTGCACCATCTCGGCGGTGATGAGCTTGGGCGCGGGTTTGCCGGGGATCAGCGCGGTGGTGATGATGATGTCCGCGTCCTTGGCCTGCTCGGCGTACATCTTGCGCTGCGCGGCCTGGAAGCCTTCGCTCATGACCTTGGCATAGCCGCCGCCGCCCGATCCTTCTTCTTCGTAGTCCACCTTGACGAACTCGCCGCCCAGCGACTTGACCTGGTCGGCCACCTCGGCGCGCGTGTCATTGGCGCGCACGATGGCGCCGAGGTTGGCAGCGGTGCCAATGGCGGCAAGGCCTGCCACGCCAGCGCCCGCAATGAACACCTTGGCGGGCGGCACTTTGCCTGCGGCCGTGATCTGGCCGTTGAAGAAGCGGCCGAAAGCGTTGGCGGCTTCGATCACGGCACGGTAGCCGCTGACCCCGGCGGTGGAGGTGAGCGCGTCCATCTTCTGGGCGCGTGACAGGGTGCGGGGCAGGCAGTCGATAGCCAGCACCGTGGCCTTCTTGGCGGCCAGCTGCTGCATCAGATCGGGGTTCTGGGCGGGCCAGATGAAGTCGATGAGGGTGGTGCCCTCGCGCATCCGCGCCACTTCATCGCTGCTGGGCGGGCGCACCTTGAAGACGATGTCGGATGCCGCCCACAGTGCCGCAGCGTCGCTGACGATCTCGGCGCCTGCAGCGCGGTAGGCATCGTCACTGAAGTTGGCGGCATCCCCAGCCCCGGACTCGACCGTGACGGCAAAGCCCAGCTTGATCAGCTTCTCCACCACATCGGGCACGGTGGCCACGCGCTTTTCGCCAGGGAATGTTTCCCTGGGCACGCCGATACGCTGCGGCTGCGGGACGGGGCTTGTCTGCATCAGAGGTCTCCTCAAGTTTCGTAATCGTTATGCCAGGCCGCCAGACAGGGAGGGCTTGCGGGCTAGGGCCTAGAGGTGGGTGTTGGGAAAGGGAAGGGCGGAATGGCAAGGTGACCGTCCACCATGCCGGCGCTCAGGCGCACGGCCTGGGCCAGGTCATAGGCCCATTGCTGCGCGGGTCGGCCCGCCACCAGGAATTCTTCGTTGTTGCGCGGCCGTATGCTCAACAGCCGCTGATCTACCAAGGCATCCACCACCACCCAGACACCCGCTTCGGTGACGTAGCGATACCCCACATGCGAATAGGGAGCTCTTAGTGCGATCTGGCGGCTGGACATCCATTGAACGAGGTCGGGCCGGTTCTTTTCGAGCCACCTGGGGCTGCTCGCCCAAAGCTTGAACCGCAGGCAATCGGCACGCACGGGGCTGCCATCAGCAGCGTCCTTCACCATGACGTCCTGTTGAGCCGGGCAGTACCCCACCCCTTGCGGAGACCCGCGCAGGTCGCTGGTGACGTTGGTCTGCACGCGCAGCACAGCCAGCCATTCACCTTGCGCACCACGCAGCGCTACGTCGCGAGTTTGAAGCGAGGTACGTCCTCCGGAGCCTGTAACAGCTTCCCCGGAAGTACCCAGGTCCTGCCACGCCCCCGGTGGCAACACCAGGCGGCCGCGGCCCACGGGGTATTCGGATTGGGGAGGAACAGTGAGGGGCGCGCAGGCCGCCGTGAACACCGTCACAGCCAACACGGGCAAGAGAGGCAGCAGCCGCCGGAACTTTGAAATGGTCAGAGTCATAGAGAAAGGTTCATACGAATTCGCCTTCAATCATCCCACGGCACCCGAGTCCGTCCTTCGACGGCTCCTGCCATGCAACAACCAGCTCGGTGTCGCTGGTGAAAAATGTGTTGAAAGCGCCCTGGTATCGGACACTTCTTGCGGCGCTGCCGGTGGGCAAGCTGACCGCGAGCTTACATGAAGAAAATCTTTGGGCTGTCGCCTTTGTCTGCTGTAGAGAGAACTCCCCAGTCTCCACCAGCGCATAGGCAAAAAAAAGCCTGGCAGCACAACGCAGCCAGGCTGGGCAGCGGCCCCTGAGGGCCTGGTGCCAACGATCAGTTCACCACTTGCGCCAGCGCACCCGAGGCGTACTGGGCCGCCACAGCCTGCAGGCTCAGGCCCTTGATCTTGCTGCCCTGGCCTTCGCAGCCGAACTCCAGGTAGCGCTGCTTGCAGACCTGCTTGGCCGCTTCGCGGGCGGGCTTGAGCCATTCGCGGGCGTCGAACTTGTCGGGGTTCTCAAACAGGAACTTGCGCACCGCGCCCGTCATGGCCAGGCGAATGTCGGTGTCGATGTTGATCTTGCGCACGCCGTGCTTGATGGCTTCCTGGATTTCCTCGACGGGCACGCCGTAGGTTTCCTTCATCTTGCCGCCGTACTGGTTGATGATGGCCAGCAGTTCGGCAGGCACCGACGACGAGCCGTGCATCACCAGGTGGGTGTTGGGAATGCGCTTGTGGATTTCCTTCACGCGGCTGATCGCCAGGATGTCGCCCGTGGGCTTGCGGCTGAACTTGTAGGCGCCGTGGCTGGTGCCGATGGCGATGGCCAGGGCGTCCAGCTGGGTGGCCTTCACGAAGGTGGCGGCTTCTTCGGGGTCGGTCAGCATCTGGCTGTGGTCGAGCTTGCCGACGGCACCAATACCGTCTTCTTCGCCCGCATCCCCGGTTTCGAGGTTGCCCAGGCAGCCCAGTTCGCCTTCGACCGTCACGCCCACCTTGTGCGCCATGTCCACCACCTTGCGCGTCACCTCGACGTTGTAGTCGAACGACGACGGGGTCTTGCCGTCTTCCATCAACGAGCCGTCCATCATCACCGAGCCAAAGCCCAGGTCGATGGCGCCCTGGCAGACCTTGGGCGAAGTGCCGTGGTCCTGGTGCATGACGAGGGGAATGTGGGGGAAGGCCTCGACCGCCGCCTGGATCAGGTGCTTGATGAACGGCTCGCCCGCGTACTTGCGCGCTCCAGCGCTGGCCTGCAGGATGACGGGAGCGCCCACTTCGTCGGCAGCCGCCATCACGGCCTGCACCTGCTCCAGGTTGTTGACGTTGAAGGCAGGGATGCCATAGCTGTTGGCAGCGGCATGGTCGAGCAGTTCGCGCATCGAAACGAGGGGCATGGTCGTGGGGTCCGTGGTGGGTTGATGAAGGAAGGGGCGAGGCGCTGTAGCGCCCGGCAATGCGGTGGTAACCGCTTGGTAACTCGCAATTTTAACCGGCGGCCGGTGCGGAGGGCGATGGCAAATCCAACCGATAGCAGGTGGTAAAGGGCGCGGGCGCAGGGGCTGCGCCAAAGTGCCCCCCGTGAATGTCCGCCACGCGGCGCAGGATTTCATGCCCCAGATGCAGGCTGTCCACCGGCACCGCCGCCGCGCGGCCCGGCGCGCCGCCGGCCTGCGGACGCGCCCCGTCGTCACACACCTGCAGCCACGCGCCACCAGCGTCCGCCGAGCCCAGCTGGACGGCGATCTGGGTGCCTTCGGGCGTGTGCTTGAGCGCGTTTTCCACCAGATTGCGCACCGCAATGTCCAGCAGCACCGTATGGCCGGGCAGGGTCAGCGCGGTCGGCGCCGACAGGCCCAGGTCGTCGCCCCGCTTCCACGCTGCCTGGGCATAGTCGGCGCACACCGACCGCGCCAGGGCGCTCAGGTCCACGGGCGCCTTGGCTTCGTGCAGCTCTGCCCGGCTGGCGCGGGCCAGGGCCAGCAGCTGGTTGAGCACATGCCCTGCGCGCAGGGCGTCCTGGCCGATGCGCGCCAGCGCCTGGGCCCGGGCCTCTTCCGTCAGCTCCCCCGCCAGGGCACTGGCCTGCAGGGCGATGGAAGACAGCGGTGTGCGCAGCTCGTGCGCCACCTCGTTGGCCAGCCGGCGCTCGCGCACCATGGCGACCTGCTGGCGGTCCAGCAAGGTGTTGATCGACGCTACCACCGACTCGAACTCGCTCCAGGCATGGCGCGATGCCAGGCGCTGGGCGCTGGTGGGGTCCAGTGCCGCCACATCGGCCGACAGCGCATACAACGGCCGCAAGCCGCGCCACAGCGCGAGCCCCAGGGCCAAAGACACCACCGGCAGCAACCACAGACCGGGCTCGATCAGCTGCCCCGCGATGTCATCCGCCAGCTCGTCCCGCTCGCGCAGCTCCAGCATCACCATGATCTTGCGGGTGCGCCCCGCATCCCATTGCGAAAAGCTGCGCCAGGCCACCTTGTCGGGGCCCAGCGTGAGGTCGGCAAACCCCTCGGCATCGCTGAAAGGCGGCTCGGGCACCGAGCCTGTGATGGACAGCACCCGCCCCTGCGCATCCCACTGCACCACGCTGATGGTCTGCTGGTAGTCATGCGACTTGAGCCAGGGCGTGGGGGTGCGCTCGGTCCGCTGCGGGCCCTCCATAGCCTCGGTGGCCCGCAGGTTAAGCAGCAGCGCGGCCACGCTGGCCAGGTGCCCGTCGGTCAGCTCGTCAGCTTCATGCACACCGGTCTGGTAGCCAATGAAGACGAAGCTGCCCCAGACAATGACCAGCGCCCCCAGGGACCACAGCAACAGCTGCCGGGTGAGCGAGGGGCGGCGCCCCGACGCGGGACGAGAAACAGGGGGCGCGTTCATGCAGGCTTTTCCTGCGGCATGAAATAGCCCACTCCGCGCATGGTCTGGATGGCGGCGCTGCCCAGCTTGCGGCGCAGGTGGTGGATGTGCACCTCGACCGCATTGCTCTCCACGGCAGCGTCCCAGCTGTACAGGCGCTCCTCGATCTGCTGGCGCGACAGCACCCGGCCGCGCGCCTCCAGCAGCACCAGCAGCACCGAAAACTCGCGCGGAGACATTTCCACCGGCTTGCCTTGCTGGCGCACCGTGCGGGTCGCAGGGTCCAGCTCGATGTCTCCCAGGCGGATGGTGGGCGACGCCCGCCCCGCCGCGCGCCGCAACAGGGCGCGCAGGCGCGCGTCCAGCTCATCCACATCAAACGGCTTGGTCAGATAGTCGTCGGCCCCCTGGTCCAGCCCCGCAATGCGCTGGTGCACCTGGTCGCGCGCGGTGACGATGAGGACGGGCGTGGCGGGGTCCGGCAAGGTTGCTGATGCGGCGCCGGTGGCGGGTGGACTCAGGCGCAGGCGCCTGAGCAGTTCGCTGCCGTCACCGTCCACCAGCCCCAGATCCAGTAGCACCGCGTCAAAACGCTCGGCGCGCAGGGCGCTCCAGGCGCTGGCGACGCCATCACTGACATCCACCGCATAGCCGCGCTGCTGCAGGTTGCTGCGCAGGCCACTGGCTATGCCCGCATCGTCTTCGACCACGAGTATTCGCATGCGGGCATTGTCGCAGCCCATCAGACAGGGGAGTGACAGTGGCGATGCCAACTTTAAGACGGCGTTAAGTACGGCCGCCTATCTTCCGGCGCATGCAGCCTTCGTCCGTCCCGCCGTCCATCGCGCCCCACGCCCCCTTACACCGCCACACACTGCTTTTCTGGACCCTGGGGGCGCTGGCCTGTGTCGTGGCTTGGGATGCGGCGGGCCAGGACCTGGCCTTTGCGCAGGTGTTCGGGTCCTCTAACGGGTTTCCGATGCGGGACCAGTGGTTTTTTGTGCAGGTGCTGCATGAAGGCGCCCGCCGCCTGGGATGGCTGCTGGTGCTGCTGCTGGCGTTGAGCGTGTGGTGGCCGCGCGGCTTTTTGCGCAAGCTGGACGCCAGCGAGCGCCTGCAAATGGCCGTGAGCGCCCTGCTCTCGCTGGCCGTGGTCAGCATCACCAAGAACCTCAGCGCCACCAGTTGCCCCTGGGACCTGGCGCAGTTTGGCGGCGTGGCGCGCCATGTGTCGCACTGGGCGCTGGGCGTGCTCGATGGCGGCAGCGGCCGCTGCTTTCCGGCGGGCCATGCATCGGCGGGATTCGCCTTTCTGGGCGGCTACTTCGCGCTGCGCCACAAGGCGCCGACGGCCGCGCGCTGGTGGCTGGCGGGCGCATTGCTGGCCGGGTTTGTATTGGGTGCCGCCCAGCAGGTGCGCGGCGCCCATTTCATGAGCCATACGCTGTGGACAGGCTGGCTGTGCTGGACCACCGGCTGGCTCTGCGACCTGGCCGCCACCGCATTGCGGCCCCGCTTTCCGCATTTCGCCAACACCACCACGCCAGCGGACGGCTCCCATGCTTGAAATCGATCTGGTCCTGTTTCAGGCCCTCAATGCCGACGCCGCCACCTTGCCTGCCGTGGTAGCGGTGGCACGGTGGGTGTCGCAGCAACTGCCCACCGCCATGGGCGGCCTGCTGCTCGGCAGCTTAGTGCTGGGCAACGCGGCGCAGCGGCGCGCCCTGGCCCTGGCGCTCGCGTCGATGGCCCTCGCCTGGCTGGGAGTGCAATTGCTGCGGCTGGCCGTACCGGCGCCGCGACCTGCGCAACTGGGCATTGGCGTGCAGTGGATCGAGCACGCGGCGCGCGCAGGCTTTCCCAGCATGCATGTGGCAGGCGCCGCCGCACTGGCGGCCAGCCTCGCACTGCGGCCGGTCCGCGGGCTGACCTGGCTGGCCGCTGCGGTCACGGCTGCGATGGTGTGGAGCCGCGTCTGCCTGGGCGTGCACTTTCCGTCCGATGTGCTGGCGGGCCTGCTCACCGGGGGGCTGGCCGCAGCGGCCATTCATGCCCTGGCCGCGCGGGCACCCCGCTGGCAGGCAGCCCTGCTGCACAAGTCGCCACAGGGCAACGCACACTGACCGCCGTCCGGCGCTATCGCCTTGAGGGCGTAGCGCAGAGGTGAGGGAGCGACCCCTCTGCCAGTCAGCTGGCCACGCAGATCTTCAGCATATTCGTGCCGCCGGGTGCGCCCATGGGCTCGCCACAGGTGATGGCGTACACATCGCCCTTTTGCACGATGTTGCGGCTCTTGAGGTGGCGCTCGGCCTGGTCCAGCGCAGTGTCACGGTCGGCGCTGGTGTCCATGAGCAAGGGACGCACGTTGCGGTACATGGCCATCTTGCGTTGTGTGGCCACCTTGGGGGTGAGCGCGTAGATAGGGATGCGGATGCTGTGCCGGCTCATCCACAGCGCCGTAGCGCCACTGTCGGTCATGGCCACGATGGCCTTGGCGCCCAGGTGGTGGGCGGTGAACAGCGCGCCCATGGCGATGGACTGGTCGATGCGGCCAAAGGTCTGGCCGGTGAAGTCAGCATCCAGCTGGTGGTCTTCCGCCGCCTCGGCCGCAGCGCAGATGGTGGCCATCTCTTCCACGGTTTCGAGCGGGTAGCGGCCAGCGGCAGTTTCGGCACTCAGCATCACGGCGTCGGTGCCGTCCAGCACGGCATTGGCCACGTCACTCACCTCGGCGCGCGTGGGCACGGGGTTGGTGATCATGCTTTCCATCATCTGCGTGGCGGTGATGACGACCTTGTCCAGGTCTCGCGCCATGCGGATCATCTTCTTTTGCAGGGCAGGCACGGCTGCGTTGCCCACTTCCACTGCCAGGTCGCCACGCGCCACCATGATGCCGTCAGAGACGCGCAGGATGGCCTCCAGGTGCGGGATGGCCTCGGCGCGTTCGATCTTGGCGATCAGGCCGGGCTTGTGGCGGAACTCGGAGGCTGCCACGTTGCACAGCTGGCGGGCCATTTCCATGTCGGTCGCGTTCTTGGGGAAGCTCACGGCCACATAGTCGGCCTGGAAGCTCATCGCCGTGCGGATGTCTTCCATGTCCTTGGCCGTAAGGGCTGGCGCCGTGAGGCCGCCGCCCTTCTTGTTGATGCCCTTGTTGTTGGACAGCTCGCCACCCACCTTGACGGTGGTGTGCACTTCTTCGCCGCGCACCGCATCCACGGTGAGCACGATCAGGCCATCGTTGAGCAGCAACAGGTCGCCCGCCTTCACGTCGCGCGGCAGCTCCTTGTAGTCCAGCCCCACGCCATCGATGTCGCCCAGCTCGGTGCGCGAGGCATCCAGCACGAACTTGGCCCCCGGCTCCAGCTGCACCTTGCCCTCGGCAAACTTGCCCACGCGGATCTTGGGGCCCTGCAGGTCGGCCATGATGGCCACCTCGCGGCCTGCGCGCTGGGCGGCAGCGCGCACGGTGGCGGCGCGGTCGATGTGGTCCTGCGCCTTGCCGTGGCTGAAGTTCAGCCGCACCACGTTCACCCCCGCTCGGATCATCGCCTCCAGCAGCGCCGGGTCGCTCGACGCAGGACCCAGGGTGGCAACAATCTTGGTGGCGCGGCGGGTAGGCATGGACATGTCTCTTTTCTCTCGGTCGTTGGGGATGTAATCGAGTTTCAATTCTCACACGAAGCGGTTACATGCGAGTTACCCGTTCCGCAGCAACAGGGCTCAGCGCGTCAGAGCAGCGGGGATGACCACCAATGCGCCAGCACATGCGCAATGATCGCGGCTTCCAGGCCGTGGCGGGCAAAGAGCCAGCCCGCGACTAAGCCAAAAACCGTGTTGCCCACCAGGACGAACGCCACCACGGGCACGGTCAACACCCCGGCCAGCGCCTGCGCGGCAGGCAGGTGCCCCACGGCAAACAACACAGCGCTCAATAGCACCACCGCAGCCACCAGCCCCTTGCCAGGTCTGCCCTGACCACGCTGCAACAGGCGCCAGCCCAGCCACAGCAGCAGGGTCATCACACCCCAGCGCACCATCAGCTCTTCGGTAATGCCGCCGTACAGCAGCTTGACCACCAGCGGCATGGCACTGGCAGGATCGGAGGGCTGGAGCGCCGTGGGAGCCAGCCGGGACAGCACCCACAGCCACGCCGCGCCCGCCGCACCGCCCACGATGCCGGGCAGCAGTTGGGCCCGCAGCGCAGGCCCTGCGGGTCGGCCGGCCAGCCAGGCAGAAACTGCAGGCGCCTGCAAACCCACGCGGGGTGCCAGCCACACCCCCAGCGCCACGGCCAGCGCCAGGAGCGCCGCCGTCTGCAACCCGCTGAGCAACAGCACAACCTCTGGCGCCAGCGGCAGCAGGGCTTCGTTGGCCTTCAAGGTGGGAAGCAGCGTCCAGACCACCGCCACCACGCCGGGCATGCCCAGCAGCCACAGCGCGCCGCCCAGCCGCCACTTGCCGGGCTGAGCCGGAGCATGCGCCGCATCGGCTCCGGCAGCGGTGTCCACGGCCATGGTTTTGCCCACGCTCAGGCGCGCATCAGCGCTTCGATCTCGTCGGCCTTCACCGGCACGCCGCGCGTGATCAGCTCACAACCCGTCTCGGTGACGATGGCATCGTCTTCGATACGGATGCCGATGTGGTGGAACTGCTCGGGCACCCCTTCGGCGGGGCGCACGTAGATGCCGGGCTCGATGGTCAGCACCATGCCGGGCCGCAGGATGCGGCTGGGGCGGTTGGTGATGGTTTCGCCCGACAGCGGGTCTTTGCGTTCGCTGGTCTGGCCCACCTCGCCGGGCTCCACATAGCTGCCGCAGTCGTGCACGTCCATGCCCAGCCAGTGGCTGGTGCGGTGCATGTAGAACTGGAAGTAGGCACGTTGGTCGATCACGTCCTGTGCGGTGCCCAGCTTGTTCTTGTCGAGCAAGCCCAGGTCCAGCATGCCCTGGGCCAGCACGGCCACCGTGGCGTCGTGCGGGTCGTTGAAACGTGCGCCTGCCTTGGTGGCAGCCACGGCCGCATCCTGGCTGGCCAGCACCAGGTCGTACAGCGCGCGCTGAGGACCCGTGAATTTGCCGTTGGCCGGGAAGGTGCGGGTGATGTCGCTGGCGTAGCTGTCCAGCTCGCAGCCTGCGTCGATCAGCACCAGCTCGCCGTCGCGCACAGGCGCTGCATCGGCGCGGTAGTGCAGCACGCAGGCGTTGGCCCCCGCGGCCACGATGGAGCTGTAGGCCGGATACTGCGAGCCCGCGTCGCGGAACGCATGCAGCAGCTCGGCATCCAGGTGGTATTCGCGCACATCCTCACCGGCGCGCAGCATGCGGGCCGAGCGGTGCATGGCGCGGATGTGGGCCTGCGCACTGATGGCGCTGGCGCGGCGCATGATGTCCTGCTCATGCGCATCCTTGAACAGGCGCATCTCGTCGAGCAAGGTGCACAGGTCGTTCTGCTCGGCAGGGCAGATGGCGCCGTAGCGCACCCGCCCGCGCACCACGTTGAGCCAGCCCTCGACGCGCGCAGCCAAGCCGCTGTGCGTGGCAAACGGGTACCAGACGCAGGCCGTGTTTTCGAGCAGGCGCGGCAGCTTGCTGTCCAGCTCCGCCATCGAAAGCGCGGCGTCCACGCCCAATGCTGCGGGCGCAGCGGCCGGGCCCAGGCGGTAGCCGTCCCAGATCTCGCGCTCCAGGTCCTTGGGCTGGCAGAACAGCGTGCTGCGCCCATCGTGGGCCAGCACCAGGCAGGCGCCGGGCTCGGTAAAGCCGGTCAGGTAATAGAAGTAGCTGTCGTGGCGGAACAGAAAGTCGCTGTCGCGGTTGCGCGGGCGCTCCAGCGCCGTGGGGATGATGGCGATGCCCCCTGGGCCCAGCTGGGCAGCCAGGTGCGCACGGCGCTGGGCATAGACGGAGGCAGGCACGGTGGTGTTCATGGCGCGTCGTGAGAATAGAAATTGAGTTCGGCCAGCCGCTCGGGCGTGCCCACATCGGTCCAACGGCCGGTGTAGAGCTGCGCACTGACGCGGCCATTGTCCATCGCCCGGCGCAGCAGCGGCGCCAGCGGGGCTTTGATGCCTTCCGGATTGCCCGGCGGAATGTCACTCCAGGGCGCTGCAAACAGCTCGGCGCGCAGCAGGGCGATGGTGCTGTAGGTGTAGCGCGGTGCGGGGTCGTCGGAGGGCAGGTTCAGCGCCAGGCCGTCGGCCGACAGGCCGAAGTCGCCCCGCGGGTTGTGGGCGGGGTTGGGCACCAGCCACAGGTGGGCCAGATGGTCACTGGCCTCGAAGGCAGCCACCGCCGCGCGGTCGAACACAAAGTCGGGCGCAAACACATCGCCCGCCGCCAGCCAGAACACCGGGCCGAGCTGGGGCAACGCACGGGCAATGCCACCCGCAGTTTCCAGGGCGCCACCAAAGTCCACTCCTTCGTGGGAGTATGAAATTGATAGCTGCTCAGGCATATTCTTCCTGCGCTTGGAGGTAAAAACGCTAAAAAAATACCCGCTGATCTGTTCGCCCAGCCATGCGGTGTTGATCACCGCCCTCTCGACACCCGCGTCCAGCAAGGCCTGCAAGTGCCACTGCAGCAGCGGCTGGCCCTGCACCTGCAGCAGGGGTTTGGGCGTGGTGTCGGTCAGCGGGCGCATGCGTTCGCCCCGGCCGGCGGCCAGCAGCAGGGCGGGCACCTGGTGGTGAACAGGACTCATGCCGCCACCCCGCTCACCGCACCCCGCTGCAGCGCGTGGCGATCCACGGCCGTGGGCTGGAACAAGGCCAGCAGCGTGTCCATCAGCGCGTGCGCCTTGGCCGAATGGTCGGTGCCGAAGTTGCACACATACACATCCAGCGTCACCGCGCGCTGCTCAGGCCAGGTGTGCACACACAGGTGGGACTCTGCTAGCAAAACAGTAGCTGTCACCCCACCAGGGCCATGCGCCGTGGCCGGAAACTCATGAAACAACTGCCCCACAGCCTGCAGCCCGGCGGCGCGCACCGCATCGGTACAGGCCCGACCCAGGGCGGTGGCGTCCAGCAGCCAGGCACTGGCGCAGCGGCAGCCCTGGAGATCGGCAGTGAGGTGCAGTCCTTGCATGGCCCGCACTGTAGTGCATTGACGCCCTGCACCCAGCGCGCGGCTGGCCGATTCAGGCGGGTGAAAGCCGCGCCGGTAAAATGCCGGGTTTCCCCTGAACCTCCCACCCTGAACCACTCCCCCATGGCCAACACCCAGCAATCCCAACAGATGGCAAATGCGATCCGCGCATTGGCCATGGACGCCGTTCAACAAGCCAACTCCGGCCACCCCGGCGCCCCCATGGGCATGGCCGACATGGCCGTGGGCCTGTGGGCTCGCCACCTCAAGCACAACCCCACCAACCCCCAGTGGTTTGACCGCGACCGTTTTGTGCTGAGCAACGGCCACGGTTCGATGCTGATTTATTCGCTGCTGCACCTCACGGGCTACGACCTGCCCATGAGCGAGCTGAAGAACTTCCGCCAGCTGCACAGCAAGACCGCCGGCCACCCCGAAGTGGGCATCACCCCCGGCGTGGAAACCACCACCGGCCCGCTGGGCCAGGGCATCACCAACGCCGTGGGCTTTGCGCTGGCCGAGAAGCTGCTGGCCGCCGAGTTCAACCGCGAAGGCCACGCGGTGGTGGACCACAACACCTACGTGTTCCTGGGTGACGGCTGTCTGATGGAAGGCATCAGCCAGGAAGCGATTTCGCTGGCCGGCGCCTGGAAGCTGAACAAGCTGATCGCCCTGTACGACGACAACGGCATCTCCATCGACGGCCAGGTGACGCCCTGGTTTGCCGACAACACCGCCCTGCGTTTTGTGTCCGCCGGCTGGAACGTGATCGGCCCCATCGACGGCCACGACGCCGACAAGGTGGCGGACGCGATTGCCGAAGCCAAGAAGCAGACCGAGCGCCCCACGCTGGTCATCTGCAAGACGCACATCGGCAAGGGCAGCCCCAACCGCGCCAACACCTCCAAGGCCCACGGCGAGCCCCTGGGCGCAGAAGAAATCAAGCTCACCCGCGAAGCCCTGGGCTGGACGGCCGAGCCCTTCGCCATCCCCGAAGACGTGTACGCCGGCTGGGACGCCAAGGCCAGCGGCCAGCAAGCCGAAGCCGCCTGGAACGACCGCTTTGCCGCCTACAGCACAGCTTTCCCCGAGCTGGCCGCCGAATTCACCCGCCGCATGAAGGGCGACCTGCCCGCGAACTTTGCCCAGGTGGCCGTGGACACCGTGGTGGCCGCCCACACCAAGGGCGAAACCGTGGCCAGCCGCAAGGCCAGCCAGCTGGCGCTGGAAGCCTTCACCGCCGCCCTGCCCGAACTGTTGGGCGGCAGTGCCGACCTGACCGGCTCCAACCTCACCAACACCAAGAGCACGCCCAACCTGCGCTTCGACATGCAGGGCAACGTGGTCAAGACCGAAGTGGCTGAAGGCCAGAAGATCGGTGGCCGCCACATCAACTACGGCGTGCGCGAGTTCGGCATGGCCGCCATCATGAACGGCGTGGCACTGCACGGCGGCTTCATCCCCTACGGCGGCACCTTCCTGACCTTCAGCGACTACAGCCGCAACGCCATCCGCATGGCCGCGCTGATGAAGCAGCGCGTGATCCACGTGTTCACGCACGACTCCATCGGCCTGGGCGAAGACGGCCCCACGCACCAGTCCATCGAGCATGTGGCCAGCCTGCGCCTGATCCCCAACCTCGATGTGTGGCGCCCTGCCGACACGGCCGAAACCGCCGTGGCCTGGAGCGTGGCCCTGTCCAACCGCAACAAGCCCACCGTGCTGGCCCTGTCGCGCCAGAACCTTCCGTACGCGCCCAAGCGCGACCTGGGCGACATCTCGCGCGGCGCCTACGTGCTGAGCGAGCCTGCCGATGTGGGCCTCAAGAAGAAGCCCGTGGCCGTGATCATCGCCACCGGCTCCGAAGTGCAGCTGGCCCTGAAGGCCCAGCGCCTGCTGGCCGACAAGAAGGTGCCGGTGCGCGTGGTCTCCATGCCCAGCACCACCACCTTCGACCGCGAAGACGCCAAGTACAAGAGCAGCGTGCTGCCCGCCGGCGTGCCGCGCGTGGCCGTGGAAATGGGCGTGACCGACGGCTGGTGGAAATACGGCTGCGCCGCCGTGGTGGGCATCGACACCTACGGCGAATCGGCCCCCGCGCCCGTGCTGTTCAAGCACTTCGGCTTCACCGAAGAGAACGTGGCCGATGCCGTGCTGGTGGCCACCGGTGCTGCGCGCCTGAAGCCCGCCAAGAAGGCCCGCTAAAACTTCTTCTGCCCGCTGTGCCCCGCTGCCAGCGGGCGCGCAGCGGCAGATTCCCGATTTCGACTTTGCAACTTTGAAGAGGCTCCCTATGACGATCAAGATTGGTATCAACGGCTTCGGCCGCATCGGCCGCAACGTGCTGCGCTCGGCCATCCAGAACTTCAGCGACATCGAAGTCGTGGGCATCAACGACCTGCTGGAGCCCGACTACCTGGCCTACATGCTGCAGTACGACTCGGTGCACGGCCGCTTCGACGGCACCGTGGCCGTGGAAGGCAACACACTGATCGTCAACGGCAAGAAGATCCGCCTCACGCAAGAACGCGACCCAGCCAACCTGAAGTGGAACGAAGTCGGCGCCGACATCGTGATCGAATCCACCGGCCTGTTCCTGGACAAGGTCACGGCACAGAAGCACATCGACGCAGGCGCCAAGAAGGTCGTGCTGTCGGCCCCCTCCAAGGACGACACCCCCATGTTCGTGTTCGGCGTGAACCACGACACCTACGCGGGCCAGGCCATCATCTCCAACGCATCGTGCACCACCAACTGCCTGGCCCCCGTGGCCAAGGTGCTGAACGACAAGTGGGGCATCAAGCGCGGCCTCATGACCACCGTGCACGCCGCCACCGCCACGCAAAAGACCGTGGACGGCCCGTCGAACAAGGATTGGCGCGGTGGCCGTGGCATTCTGGAAAACATCATTCCTTCGAGCACTGGCGCTGCCAAGGCCGTGGGCGTGGTGATCCCAGCCCTCAACAAGAAGCTGACCGGCATGTCCTTCCGCGTGCCCACCTCCGACGTGTCGGTGGTGGACCTGACAGTGGAGCTGGAAAAGGCCGCCACCTACGAAGAAATCAAGGCCGAGATGAAGGCCCAGTCCGAAGGCGCGCTGAAGGGCGTGCTGGGCTACACCGAAGACAAGGTGGTGGCCACCGACTTCCGTGGCGACACCCGTACTTCGATCTTTGACGCGGACGCCGGCATCGCGCTGGACGGCACCTTCGTGAAGGTCGTGAGCTGGTACGACAACGAATGGGGCTACTCGAACAAGTGCCTGGAAATGGTGCGCGTGGTCGCCAAGTAAGCTTTCTTTGAGAAGTTGAAAAAGCGCTAGAGGCAACTACCCTGTTCAAGCCGGCCGCCTGCAAAGGCTGCCGGCTTTTTTTGCCTACGCAGTACCCGCCTGCGCAATCAGGACACCGCAGCAGCAGGTGCCTGCGGCGGTGCGCTGGCAATGTGCACCGTGCGGGTGGGGAATGCGAACTCCACCCCCATGGCCTTGAACTCGCGCAGCAGCCCCAGGTTGATGGACTGCTGCAGGTCCATGTAGAGGTTGTAGGCCGGGTCTTCGACGATATAGACCACCTCGTAGTCCAGCGAGTTGGTGCCCAGCGCCTTGAAATGCGCACGGTCAAAGCGCAGCTCCGGGTGCGACTCGATGAGCTTGCGCACCACGCCTGGAATCGCCTCCGCCTGCTCGGGGGTGGTGTCATAGGCCACGCCAAAGGTGAACACGATGCGCCGCCGCTCCAGCATGCGGAAGTTGCTGATGGTCTGCTTGAGCAGGTCGGTGTTGGACATCACGATCTGCTCGCCCTGCAAGCTGCGGATGCGCGTGGTCTTGAGACCGATCACCTGCACCGTGCCCGACACGTTGCCCACCACGATGAAGTCGCCCACCTCAAAAGGCTTGTCCACCGCAATCGCTAGCGAGGCAAACAAGTCGCCCAGGATGTTCTGCACCGCCAGCGCCACGGCAATACCGCCCACCCCCAGGCTGGCGATGAAGGCCGTGATGTTCACGCCCACATTCGACAAGATGGCCAGCAGCACCACACTCCACAGCAGCGTGCGCAGCCCCCACGACATGAGCGTGGCCGAGGCGCTGACCTGCGTCATGCCGCTGGACGAGTGCCGCTCCACATAGCGGCGCACGCCGATGCCAATCGCGCGCATGCCCCACAGCCCCATCTGCAGCGCCACGGCCACAAACCACAGCTGGCTCAGACGGCTCTCCCAGCGGCCCGGCAGGTCCAGCAGGCTTGCGCCCACCAGCAGTGCCACCACCAGCATTAGCGTGCGGCTCGTGCCTTCCAGCACGTCCACCAGGGTCAGTGCCATGCCGCTGTGTGACTGCGTGGCCCACCCCTTGGCGCGGCGGGTCAGCAGGTGCAGCACCACAAGGATGGCGGCATAGGTAGCGACCGCCGCTGCCAGGGCTACACACAGGCTCCATAGCGGCACCCCCGCAAAAGTGGTCTCCTGGACCCAGGTGAAAAACGTGGATGGCGGCATGCAGTAACTCTCCTCTTCGTTGTGCAAGGGGGATGGGTGGAAAGCGGGCGTACGGTGTACGCAAACAGCCCGCGCAAAGGCATCGGCAGCAGATGGCGCAGCCTGGGAACAACGCGGTGAGCGCGCGTGTTGCCCTTGATCGAGACCCCTGCAAAGCGAGAGTTCCCCAGCGCGCCTTCATATCCGTCGCACTCACAGTGTCAGCGCCCGGCGTGCAAATGTTCGTAAGACGTGCCCGACAGCGATACAGAGGCAGGACCTACGCCCGCTCGCCGAGCGGGCCCCAACAATGCATCAACACCAGAACCCCCTGGTTGCCCACCCCACACACGGGTGCGGCGTCTCCAATAACCTCCAGAGGAGTCCCATACACCATGCAATCAACTGCACTGATCCGCACTGCCACAGCGGCACTCGCACTGGGCGCACTGGCCGCCTGTTCGTCCACCCCAGCCCCCACCGAACAGATGGCGGTCACCCGCACCACCGTCAACCGCGTGGCGGCGGCACCGGCAGTGGCCACCAGCGCCCCCGTGCAGCTGCAGCAGGCCCGCGAGAAGCTCATCCAGGCCGAGAAGGCCATGGCAGAAAAGGACTATGTGGCCGCGCGCCGCCTCGCCGCAGAGGCCGAGGTGGATGCCCGCGTGGCCGAGACCCGCGCCGACGCTGCGGGCAATGCCGCCACCCTGGCCCAGGTGCAGGACAGCATCCGCGCACTGCAGGAAGAAATCAACCGCCGATCGCCCCGCTAGTCCAGCGCCCTGCGCTGTGCCGAGTGCGCCTCGCCTGGCGGCTGCGCCTCTTGCCCACCGGCGCCAAGGCCCCCGATGGCACCGCGATTGAATTCACTCCAACACCCAAGGAACACCCGACCATGCCACGCTTTTTTCACCGCACCACCGCCCTGTGCACCAGCCTGATTGCTTTGGGCCTGCTGGCCGCCTGCGCCAGTACCACCCCGTCGCCCGCCCTCGAAGAAGCCCGCACTGCCGTGAGCACTGCGGCAGGCGACCCGGCCGTCAACCAGTACGCCCAGCTCGAACTCAAGCAGGCCACCGATGCCCTGGCCCAGGCCGACCGCGTGTGGGCCGATGACAAGGACACGTCTGAGACCAACCACTTGGCGTACATCGCCCGCCAACGTGCCGAGATCGCCACCAACACGGCCCGGGCACGCCAGCTCGATGCCAATATCAAGCAGGCCGGCAGCGAAGCGGATCGCATCCGCCTGCAAGCCCGCACCCAGGAGGCCGATGCCGCCCGCCTGCGCGCACAACAGGCACAGCAGCAGGCCATGAGCGCCGAGCAGCGCGCCGCACAACAGCAGGCACAAGCCACCGCCGCCATGGCCCAGGCCAACGCCGCGCAAGACCGTGTGCGCGCACTCGAAGCCCAGCTGCGCGACATGGAAGCCCAGCAAACCGAGCGCGGCCTGCTGGTGACCTTGGGCGATGTGCTGTTTGCCTTCAACAAGGCCGAGCTGTCAGCCCAGGCGGCCCCACGTCTGGACAAGCTGGCCAACTTCCTCAAGCAGTTTCCGGACCGCAAGCTGCTGATCGAGGGCTACACCGACAGCGTGGGTAGCGACAGCTACAACCAGGACCTGTCAGACCGCCGCGCGCAGGCCGTGCGCGATGCGCTGGTGCAGCGCGGGGTGGACAGCAGCCGCATCACCGCGCGCGGCTATGGCAAGGCCCACCCGGTGGCCGACAACGCATCACCCGAAGGCCGCGCCATGAACCGCCGTGTGGAGATCGTGATTGCAGATGACAAGGGGAACCTGCGCGGGCGTTGACGCCTGGCACACGCCCTCTCAGGCCGCAGTGAAGCTGCGGTGCTGATGTCCCCCCAGACCGCGCCGCTCACGCTGCGCGGTCTTCAAACGTCTCGGTATCGACTTCACTCGCGCTCTGCGCGTTGTAGCGGCTACCCACCACCGTTCGCTCGTTGATCAGCGCGTCCAGCCGCGCCATGGTGGCGGCATGCAGCCGCACATTGGCGGCGCCCAAGTCGTCCTGCAAATGCGCCACGCTGGTGGTGCCGGGGATGGGGATGATGTGCTCGGCCTTGTGCAGTAGCCATGCCAGCGCCAGCTGGGCGGGCGTGCAGCCCACATCGCGCGCAATGGCCTGGTAGCCGTCGAGCAGCGCCAGGTTGGCCGCATAGGCGTCGGGCGCAAAACGGGGCATGGCGCGGCGGATATCCTTGGCATCCAGCGTACTCACATCGCGCAGATCGCCACACAGAAAGCCCCGCGCCACGGGGCTGAACGCCACAAACGCGGCGCCCAGTTCTCGGCAGGCGTCCAGCACAGCAATCTCGGGGTTGCGCGTCCAGAGCGAATACTCGGTCTGCACCGCCACAATCGGATGCACCGCGTGGGCCTTGCGCAGGGTGGCGGCAGACACCTCCGACAGGCCAATGCTGCGGATCTTGCCCGCGCGCACCAGGTCGGCCAAAGCACCCACGCTGTCTTCGATGGGCACCTTCTTGTCCCAGCGGTGCAGGTAGTACAGGTCGATCACATCGGTCTGCAGGCGGCGCAGGCTGTCTTCGCAGGTCTGGCGCAGCGTGGCGGGCCGGCCATCGATCACGCGCACCAGCTTGCCGTCGCCGTTCACATCGACGCCCTGCATGCCGCATTTGCTGGCCAGGGTGAAACGGCTGCGGTGCTGCTTCAGCACACGGCCCACCAAGGTTTCGTTGGCGCCAAAGCCATAGAGCGTGGCGGTGTCGAACAACGTCACGCCCGCATCCAGCGCGGCCAGCAGCACGCGCTCGCCCTGCTCGGCAGACACCGGCGCGCCATAGGCGTGCGAGAGGTTCATGCAGCCCAGGCCGATGGCCGAGACGGAGAAAGGTCCAAGGTTTCTTTGTTGCATTCCGCGAGCTTACGGCAAGCGCGGCAACCTACCGGGTGGCTCGGGCTTGGGGCCGGACTAAGCCTTGGTACTGGACGGCCGCTTCGCCCACAACTCAATGCGCTCACCCGCTGCGCAGGCGGCCATCAGCTGCGCAAACCGGGCCTCCCGGGTCGCATCGCGTTTGGCGGATGTGACCCAGTGCAGCATCACCTTGCGGTAGCTGGGCGGTGTGGATTCCTGAAAGTACCGCCACGCGGCTTTGTTGCGCTGGAATGCACGCTGCAGCGCCACCGGCAGCTCGGCCACCCCCGCCTGCTCGTGTGAGTAAATGGCCGACTTGTCGGCCTTGCGGTGCGCGAAAGCGGCCAGCCCCGCAGGCGTCATGCGGCCTGCCGCCTGCAACTGCTCCACCTTGGCGATGTTGACCGCACTCCAGATCGACGACGGCTTGCGCGGCGTGAAGCGGATCGAATACGTGTGCTCGTCAATGCGCCGCCGGATGCCATCGATCCAGCCAAAGCACAGGGCTTCGTCCACCGACTCCGACCAGCCCATGCTGGGGCGGCCCGAGCCCACTTTGTGAAAACCAACCAGCAACTCCGGCGCGCTGGCCGCATGGCGCTCCAGCCACTCGCGGAATGCCTGGGGGGTGGCGAAGAAGGTAGGGGTGGTCTGGGAGGCCATGGTGTTGCGAACGTCCTTCCTGTGTGCTGCCGGGCGGGCTGGCTCTTGCTGCTGTGCCGGTGGGTCGGCTAGGCCACCACGACGTCTTGGGCCAGCTCGGCGCAGGGCCCCAGGGGCAACACGCACAGTGTCACGCCGTCGAGCGTGAGCACCAAACCCAGTTGCCCGCCCACCTGAACCACCCCACCCACCGTGGCCGGTGCTCGCGAGGCACGCGGTGGTACGGATTGCACGGAGCGCTGCGTCGCCATCGCACTCACGGGCGGCTGGTGCAGCAGGGCCCACAGCGCCTGCGGGTCCCGCAATTGCAGCGACTGCAAATAAAGGCGCAGCACCGCCGGGTCGCCGTCACTGGGTTCATCGCGTCCATCACCGTGGCGGGCCTGCGCTTCGGCTTGCCGCAGGCGCTGCAATGCGCGGCGCAATTGCTGGCGGCTGGCCGCTTCCGTCCGGCCGGTGGTCTGTGCCAGCTCGGCATGGCTGGCATCGAACACTGCATGCAGCAGCACTGCGGCGCCCTCCATGGGCGTGACGCACGCCGCCAGCCGCCGCAATGCGAGCGTGGCTTGCTGCGCCAGCGCGGCATCGGCCTCTGCCGAGGGCACGACCGAACCGGCAACATCGCCATGCGCGGTCCGCGTGGCTTCGGTCAGCCATTGGGCCATCCACTGGCGCCGCCGCAGGCGGTCGATGGCCAGGTTGCGCACCACCGTCAACAGCCACGCCTGGGCCGCATTGAGCGCCGGGGCCTGGGCCTCCAGCGCACGCACGTAGGCGTCCTGCACGGCGTCCTCGGCCTCGGCAGAACCCAGCAGGCGCGTAGCGGCGCGCAGCAGGGTACTGCGGTTGGCGTTCACCAGCGCCATCAGGTGTTCATCGTTCTGCATCGGAGCATGGTGCCACAGGCTGCGGCAAGCCGCACATCGGTAGACCATGGCTCGGATGGGTAGGCGGCATTCAGTTCAATCGCCCCCTTTGCGAGCGGTCCCGTCAACTTTCCCTGCGCCTTGCCGATAACCAGGGATGCAAGTTGCCAGCACCACCTCATCCCCCGTCAAACCTTCTTCCTCCAGCGGCAGCAGCGACATCGCCAAGCTGCAAAAGCAGCTGCGTGAACTGACGGAGGAACTCAAGGGCGTGGTCAGTTCCGATATGGACGCCAAGGCCAAACAAGAGAAGGCCAAGCTGCTGCAGGCGCAGATCCAGATGGTGCAAGCCCAGATTACGGCGATACAGCGCGCGCAACAGCAAGAGCAACAACTGTCCCAGGTGGCGAAGGCCGAAGAGGCGGCGGCCAATGCCGCGCAGCAAAAGAAGACCCAGGCGGCAAAGACTCCATCTGCTGGGCTGGGCAACAACGTCGATACCTACGCCTGAGCAGTAGGGCTTGGGGAGAAGGCTGCCAACCTGCAGCACACCGCCCCCGGCATGCGCCCGGCGCCGCATGGGACTGCGGCGTCCGCGACAAGCTCCACCCGCCATTGCATGGACAATCTCGGCATGTCTGGCGCACCCACTACTTCACACCCTTCTTCCGCCCACCCCGTGCTGATCGCCGGTGGCGGCATTGGTGGCATGGCCACCGCCCTCACCCTGCACCAGATCGGCGTGCCCTGCATCGTCTTTGAAACGGTACCGGAACTGCAGCCGCTGGGCGTGGGCATCAACCTGCAGCCCAACGCCGTGCGCGAGCTGCACGACCTGGGGTTTGGCAACGACGTGCTGGACACCATTGGCCTGCAGGCGCGCGAATGGGCGCTGGTGGGCCGCAACGGGAACGAGGTGTATGCCGAGCCGCGCGGCCTGGAGGCGGGCTACCACTGGCCGCAGTATTCGGTGCACCGGGGTCAGCTGCAGATGATGCTGTACCACGCCGTCAAAGCCCGCCTGGGCGACAACGCCGTGCAGCTGGGGCAACGTGTGGTGGGCTACCGGCAGGATGCGAATGGCGTCACCGCCATCGTCGAAACACGCGACGGCACGCAACGCGAAGTAGCGGGCTCGCTGCTGATTGCGGCCGACGGCCTGCACTCGGCCGTGCGGGCGCAAATGCACCCCACGCAGCCCCCCATCCAGTGGGGTGGCGCCATCATGTGGCGGGGCACCACGCCGGGGGTGCCGGTGCGTACGGGCGCGTCGTTTGTGGGCGTGGGCTCGCTGCGCCACCGCGTGGTGTTCTACCCCATCACGCCACCCGACCCGACCACAGGGCTGGCCACCATCAACTGGATTGCCGAGATCACGGTGGACAACCAGGGCGGCTGGCAGCACGGCGACTGGAACCGGCGCGTGGCGCTGGAGGAGTTCATCCACCACTTTGACGGCTGGAACTACAGCTGGCTGGACGTGCCCGCCATGCTGCGCGGTGCCAAGGACATTTTTGAATACCCCATGATCGACCGCGACCCGGTGCCCACCTGGGTAGACGGCCGCGTGGCGCTGCTGGGCGACGCGGCGCATGTGATGTACCCCGTGGGCTCCAACGGGGCCAGCCAGGCCATCGTGGATGCGCGCGTGCTGGGCGCGCAGCTGATTGCGCATGGCGTGGGCCCGCAGGCGCTGCGCGCCTACGACGACAAGCTGTGCAAGGACATCTCTGCGCTGGTGCTGCGCAACCGAGGTTCTGGCCCCTTTGGCCTGCTGGGGCTGGTGGACGAGCGCTGCGGCGGGGTGTTCGACCACATCGACGACGTGCTGCCGCGCGAGGAACGCGAGGGCTTCATGGCCCGCTACAAGGCGGCGGCGGGGTTTGCCATCGAGACGCTGAACGCGGCACCGCCCACCATTGCACCGGGTCAGCGCGTAGCCGCAGGCTGAGGGCTGTCACGCCCGGCGTGTCTCGTTCGTCAAGGCAGTCCTGTGACTCTTTTCAAGGACTTGGCCCCATGGACACGCCAGACACCCACACCCCATCCTCCGCCCAGGGCGCCGAGCCGCGCACCTCGTACCTGGAAGAAAAGGCCTTCAAGGCGCGCACCCTGCTGGTCTTCGGCACCATCACCGACACCGTGGCCGCCGATGTGTCGCGGCGGCTGATTGCGCTGGACGCAGAGAGCGCCGAGCCCATCGACATGCTGGTGAGCTCGCCCGGCGGGCACCTGGAGTCGGGCGACACGATCCACGACCTGGTGCGCTTCATTTCTGCACCGGTGAACATGATCGGCACCGGCTGGGTGGGCAGCGCTGCCACGCACCTGTACCTGGCAGCGCCGCGTGAGCGGCGGGTGTGCCTGCCCAACACCCGCTTTCTGATCCACCAGCCCAGCGGCGGCGCGGGTGGCCCGGCCAGCGACATCGCCATCCAGGCGCGCGAGATGGTGAAAGCGCGTGAGCGAATTGCGGGCACCATTGCCCGCCAGACAGGCAAGCCACTGGAGGTGGTGCTGGAAGACATCGAGCGGGACCGCTGGATGTCGGCCGAGGAGGCGGTGGACTACGGCCTGGTCTCGCGCGTCATCGAGCACAAGACGGCATTGAAGGGGTGAGGCCGCACACCCCAATAACTATCACATGAATAGCTGCCAGCGCCTGATGGATAAGCGCCAGCAGCCATTTTTGCTTGCAATCAGCCTGCGTTGAGCTGCTGCTCCAGGTTGTGCAGCACCTGGTAGCACGGCAACACCTGGGCCACGCTGGCGTTGGGCTCACGGCCTTCCTTGATCGCGGCGAAGAACTCGCGGTCCTGCAGCTCGATGCCGTTCATCGACACATCCACCTGGCTCACGTCGATCTTCTCTTCCTTGCCGTTCACCAAGTCGTCGTAGCGGGCGATGTAGGTGGCGGTGTCGCCGATGTAGCGGAAGAAGGTGCCCAGCGGGCCGTCGTTGTTGAAGCTGAGCGACAGTGTGCAGATGGCGCCGTTGGCCGCCTGCAGCTGGATGCTCATGTCCATGGCAATGCCCAGGTCCTTGTGGATGGGGCCCTGGATGGCGTTGGCCTTCACGATAGGGCTGCCCGCCTGGTAGGCGAACAGGTCCACCGTATGGGCAGCGTGGTGCCACAGCAGGTGGTCCGTCCAGCTGCGGGGCTGGCCCAGCGCGTTCATGTTGGTGCGGCGGAAGAAGTAGGTCTGCACATCCATCTGCTGGATGTTGAACTCGCCGGCCGTGATCTTTTGGTGCACGTACTGGTGGCTGGGGTTGAAGCGGCGGGTGTGGCCGCACATGGCCACCAGGCCGGTCTGCTTTTGCAGGGCGACAACCTTCTCCCCATCGGCCAGCACGTCGCACAGCGGGATCTCGACCTGCACATGCTTGCCCGCTTCCAGACAGGCAATGGTCTGGCTGGCGTGCATCTGCGTGGGCGTGCACAGGATCACGGCGTCCACTTCCTTGATGGCCAGGCTGTCGGCCAGGTCGGTGGTGACGTGCTTGATGCCGTACTTGTCGGCCACTTCCTGGGTCTTGGCCAGGTCGCGGCTGATGAGGGAGACGACTTCAACGCCGTCAATGTTCTTGATGCCGTCCAGGTGCTTGATGCCGAAGGCGCCAGCGCCTGCGAGTGCGACTTTGATGGTCATGGTGTGTGTCCTTTGGCGTGTTTTTTAGGTGTTCTCAAGAATCAGGTGGCCCACGGCGGTGTTGGACGCGGGCACATGGTAGAAGCGGTGCGCCACCTTCGGCGGCTTGCCACCGGCCACATCGGCCATGGCGCCGCGCGCGATGAGCCACATCACCAGCTCGATGCCTTCGCTGCCCGCCTCGCGCACGTAGTCGATGTGCGGGATGCTGGCGGCGGCCTCGGGATCGCTGATGAGCTTGTCGAGGAAGGCGTTGTCGAACTCCTTGTTGATGAGGCCGGCACGCGGGCCCTGCAGCTGGTGGCTCATGCCGCCGGTGCCCCAGATGTGCACGTTCAGGTCTTCGTCGTAGCTCTCCACCGCCTTGCGGATGGCCTGGCCCAGGTTGTAGCAGCGGCGGCCGCTGGGCACGGGGTACTGCACCACGTTGACGGCAAACGGGATCACCGGGCAGGGCCAGGCTCCCGTCTTGGGGTCTTGCTCGCCGCACATCAGCGACAGCGGCACGGTGAGGCCGTGGTCCACATCCATCTTGTTGACGATGGTGAGGTCAAAGTCCTGCTGGATGACCGACTGCGCGATGTGCGCGGCCAGGTCCGGGTGGCCCTGCACCACGGGCACGGGGCGGGGACCCCAGCCCTCGTCGGCGGGCTGGAACTGCGCGGCCGTGCCGATGGCGAACGTGGGAATCATCTCCAGGCTGAACGCCGTGGCGTGGTCGTTGTAGACCAGGAAGATCACGTCGGGCTTGTTGTCCTTCATCCACTGCTTGGAGAAGTCGTAGCCCGCGAACAGCGGCTTCCAGTAATCTTCTTGTGTCTTGCCCAGGTCCAGCGCAGCGCCGATGGCAGGCACGTGCGACGTGAACACGGAGGCGGTGATCTTGGCCATGGTCAGTTTCCTTTCTTGCCCGCCGCACCTTGCGGCTGCCGGTGCGCCTGTGCGTCGCCGTCTTCGCCGATCACGCGGTTGCCATTGGCCGAGCGGCCGCCGCTGATCATCATGTTGCGGTATTCCTCTTCGGTCATGCCGGTCATGCTGCCCGCCATCTGCTGGAAGCTCTTGCCGTCGGTGGCCCCGATCTTGGCCAGAAAGTAGATGTTGCCGCCCAGGCGGATGCACCAGTTCAGGTCGCGTGCCAGCACGGCCTGCTTCTGCTCTTCGGTCATCGCCCACTCGTCCAGATAGGCGCGTTCGTTGGCCTTGAAGCGTGCGCGGTTCTCGGCCTTCATCAGGCTCATGCAGAACTGGTTGAGCCAGTAGCCCTTGCGGCTTTGCTCCGCGTCGAAGATGGTCGTGCCGGGCACGTCCAGGTAGGGTTTGTCGAGTGGCATGGCGTCAGCCTTTCTGGGTCACTTCTTCGGGCCAGTACAGGCGCATGGGGTTGTCCACCAGCAGCTTGTGCTGCAGCTCCGCCGTGGGGGCGATGTGCGGGATGAAGTCCACCAGCAGGCCGTCGTCGGGCATGTGGTCCTTGAGGTTGGGGTGCGGCCAGTCGGTGCCCCACAGCACGCGGTCGGGGAACTCTGCGACCACCTTGCGGGCAAAGGGCACCACATCCTGGTACGCGTTCTGCTCACCATTCAGCGCCTTGGGTCCGGTGACGCTGAGGCGCTCAGGGCAGCTCACCTTGCTCCACACATTGGGGTGCTGGCGCATGAACTTCAGGAACAGCTCAAACTCCGGTCCGTCCACCGGCTTGCTCACATCGGGGCGGCCCATGTGGTCCACCACCACGGTGGTGGGCAGCGCAGTGAAGAAGTCCCACAGCTCGGGAAGGTCCACGGCCTCGAAGTAGATCACCACGTGCCAGCCGAGCTTGGCGATGCGCGCGGCAATCTCCATCAGCTCGTCCTTGGGCGTGAAGTCCACCAGGCGCTTGACGAAGTTGAAGCGCACGCCGCGCACGCCGGCGTCGTGCATGGCCTGCAGTTCCTCGTCGGTCACCGAACGGCGCACGGTGGCGACGCCGCGCGCCTTGCCACCCGAGTGCACCAGCGCATCGACCATGGCGCGGTTGTCCGCGCCGTGGCAGGTGGCCTGCACCACCACGTTGCGCGCAAAGCCCAGGTGGTCGCGCAGCGCGTACAGCTGGTGCTTGCTGGCGTCGCAGGGGGTGTACTTGCGCTCGGGCGCGTAGGGGAACTCTGCCCCGGGGCCGAACACGTGGCAGTGCGCGTCCACCGCGCCTGCAGGCACCTGGAAACGGGGTTTGCTGGGGCCGGCGTACCAGTCCAGCCAGCCGGGGGTCTTGGTGAATTCGCTCATGGGCATGGGTCCTTGGTTGCTGGGTGGGGGCGGGTCAGTCGAGGGACACGTTGGCCTTCTTGATCACCTCGCCAAAGCGCTGGCTCTCGTCCTTGACGAACTGGGTGAACTGCGCGCGGGTGGTGGGGAAGGGCTCGTAGCCAAAGCTCTTGAACTTCTCCTGCACATCGGCGCCCGACAGGGCTTGCTCGATGTCCTTGCGGATCTTGTCGGTCACGGCAGCGGGCAGGCCGGGCGGCACGGCAATGGCGTTCCAGCCCGTCACCTCAAAGCCCTTGGGGCCGCCCGATTCGCCCACGGTGGGCACGTCCGGAAAGCTGGCCAGGCGCTGCGGCGCGGTGACGGCCAGAAAGCGCAGCTTGCCCGCGCGCTGCAGCGGCCCGGCGGTGGCAGCACTGCCCAGCGCAAACGACAGCTCGCCGGTGGAGACCGAGGTGTAGAGCTGCGTGGTCTCTTTGTAGAGCACGTGCTCCATCTGCGTGCCGGTGGCGCTTTCAAACAGCTCGGAGCCCAGGTGCACCGGGTTGCCGATGGACCAGGAGCCGTAGTTGAGCTTGCCAGGGTTGGCCTTGGCGTCGGCCACGATGTCGCTCACGGCCTTGTACTTGCTGTTGGCGGCCACGGTGAAGAAGAAGTAGGTCTTGAACAGCGGCAGCAGTGTGTCGAAGTCCTTGGCCGTGTCGTAAGGCAGCTTCTTGAACAGGCTGGGGTAGGCGGCCAGGTGCACGTTGTCGAGCACGATCAGGTCATGCCCGTCCTTGGCGCCGCGCTTGAACGCGTCGATGGCGATGAAGCCATTGCCACCGGGGCGGTTCTCGACCACCACGGGCTGACCCCAGCTTTTGGACAACTTGTCGGCCACTAGGCGGGCCACGCCGTCCGGCCCACCACCCACCGGGAAGGGCGTGATGATGCGCACGGGCTTGGACGGAAACGCCTGCGCCGCGGCGAGCTGGGGCACACAGCCCAGCGCAGCCGCCAGGCCCAGGGCCAGGCCTGCACGGCGGGAAAGGGAAACGGGAGGCACGGAACAACGCATGGAAAGAAGAAGCTTCTGAAGAAACTGTTTGCTATAAATTGCATAGCTGCAAGCGCATTATTCACTAGCGCTTGCAGCCCAAAAGGCTGAAAAACCGCTCAGTCGATGTACTTGAGGCCCGCCTTCTCCAGGCCGGGGCGCATGTTGTACATGTCGAGGCCCAGCACGCCGCTGGCGAGCTTGGCGCGCTTCTCGCCTTCAAAGCTCTCGCGCTTTTGCGCGGCGGCCAGCGTCTCGACTGCACGGGCGGCGGGCACACACACCACGCCATCGTCGTCGGCCACGATCACGTCGCCCGGCGTGACCAGCGCACCAGCGCACACCACAGGGATGTTGACCGAGCCCAGCGTGGCCTTGATGGTGCCCTTGCTGCTGATGGCCTTGCTCCACACGGGGAAGTTCATCTCCTGCAGCGTCTTCACGTCGCGCACACCGGCGTCGATGATGAGGGCGCGCGCGCCCCGTGCCTGGAAGCTGGTGGCCAGCAGGTCGCCAAAGTAGCCGTCGGTGCACTCCGAGGTGACGGCAGCCACCACGATGTCGCCGGGCTGGATCTGCTCGGCCGCCACATGCATCATCCAGTTGTCGCCGGGCTGCAGCAGCACGGTGACGGCCGTGCCGCTGACCTGCTGGCCACTGTAGATGGGGCGCATGTAGGGCTTGAGCAGGCCCACGCGGCCCATGGCCTCGTGCACGGTGGCCGAGCCGAGGGCGGCCAGGCCGTCGGCCGCTGCGCGGTCGGCGCGGGTGATGTTGCGGTAGACAACGCCAAGTTCAAACATGTCAGAGCCCCTTTTCCTTCAGGCGTGAATCGAGTCGGGAGAACACGCGGCGCGTGTTGGCTTCGTAGATCTGGTGTTTGTCGTCGGCGCTCAGGATGGTGGACGCCTCGATGTAGCGCTTGGTGTCGTCGTAGTAGTGGCCGGTGGTGGGGTCGATGCCGCGCACCGCGCCGATCATTTCGCTGGCAAACAGCACGTTCTTCACCGGGATCACCGTGTTCAGCAGGTCGATGCCGGGCTGGTGGTACACGCAGGTGTCAAAGAACACGTTGTTCAGCAGGTGCTCTTGCAGCAGGGGCTTCTTCATCTCCTGCGCCAGGCCCCGGAAGCGGCCCCAGTGGTAGGGCACTGCGCCGCCACCGTGCGGGATCAGGAACTTGAGCGTGGGGAAATCCTTGAACAGATCGCCCTGGATGAGCTGCATGAAGGCCGTGGTGTCAGCGTTCAGGTAGTGCGCGCCGGTGGTGTGGAAGCACGCGTTGCAGCTGGTGCTCACGTGGATCATGGCGGGCAGGTCGTACTCCACCATCTTTTCGTAGATGGGGTACCAGTGCTTGTCGGTCAGCGGGGGGCTGGTCCAGTGCCCCCCCGAGGGATCGGGGTTCAGGTTGATGCCCACCGCGCCGTATTCGTGCACGCACTTTTCCAGCTCGGGGATGCAGGTGGCGGGATCGACACCGGGCGATTGCGGCAGCATGGCCACGGGCACGAAGTGCTCGGGGAACAGCGTGGAGACGCGGTAGCAGAGTTCGTTGCAGATGGCCGCCCAGGTGCTGGACACATTGAAGTCGCCAATGTGGTGGGCCATGAAGCTGGCGCGGGGGCTGAACAGCGTGATGTCGCTGCCGCGCTCTTTCATCAGCTTGAGCTGGTTGGTCTCGATGGACTCGCGCAGCTCGTCGTCGCTGATCTTCAGATCAGCCACTTTGGGCATGGCTGCCGGGTCTTTGATGCCGGCGATCTGCGCATTGCGCCAGTTTTCCAGCGCCTTGGGGGCCGTGGTGTAGTGGCCGTGGCAGTCGATGATGAGGCTCATTTTTGGGTGCTCCTGGAAGGTGTTCTTGTGATCGGTCAGGCGGGGGTCATGCCCTGCTTTTGCTTGGCGTCCGCCGCAGCGGGAGAAGCCAGGTAAGCCAGCAACGCACGTGCTGCATCCGCCTGCTGCGAATGCACGCCAACGCCTGCGGAAAACGTGGTGGTGATCTGGATGGCCGGTGGCAGCGGGCCCACGATCTGGATGCCCTGCACGTGCAGCAGCTCGCTCAGTTGCTGGAAGCCCAGCGCCACTTCGCCCTTGGCCACCAGCGAGCCCACGGGCACACCGGGGGGCGCCTGCACCATGCGCGGGGCGATCTGCTCGGCAATGCCCCAGCGCTCGAACAGTTTGCTCAGCGCCACTCCGCTGGGGCCGGTGGACAGGCTGATGCTGGGCGCGGCCAGCACGGCAGCGCGCACGACGTCTTCGCTCGACAGGTCGGGCAGCGGCGCACCCGCTGGCACGGCCACGGCCACGCCAGAGTGCACCCAGTCCACCTTACTGCCGGGCACCAGATGGCCCGCAGCCATGAGCTTGTCGATGGCGTCGGATGCGAGGATGACCACGTCGAACGCCTCACCGGCTGCCACGCGCTTGGCGGCGTCCACCCCGCCCACCGATTCGATGGCGGCCTGCGTGCCCGACTGCTGTGCAAAACCGGCCACCAGGTCGGCCAGCACCTGGCGCGTGGCCATGGAAGAAATGCCTCGGATCACAGTAAAGCCTCACGCAAATCAGGGGTTGTGCAACCAATTTGCCCCCGAGCGTGGGCCTGAGATGCATTCTTGTTTGCGTGAGTCTGGGCAGGCTGCGTCATGCGTTGTCTCCTGCCGGGCTGCGGGTGGCCCAGGCGGTGCGTGCAGTTGTATACATGCCGCCGATTGTGGGCAGCGGCGGCCCAAACATGAAGGCGGCACCGGCACTACCAGATATATCATTCCGTGATCGTTGACCCACAGCTATTGCAAATAGCAGAGAGCCTTGCCCATGGACCTCAAGCAGATCGAATACTTTGTGCGGGTGGCCGAACTGGGCAGCTTTACCCGCGCCTCGGTGGTGCTGGACATTGCCCAGCCCGCCCTGAGCCGCCAAGTGCGCCTGCTGGAGGTGGAGCTGCGCCAGAACCTGCTGGTGCGCAACGGCCGGGGCGCCACGCCCACCGAGGCGGGCAAGCTGCTGCTGGAGCACGGGCGCGGCATCCTGCACCAGGTGGAGCGCGCACGGGAAGAGCTGGGCCGCGTGCGCGGTGCGCTGGCCGGGCGCGTGGCGATTGGCCTGCCGCCCAGCATCGCCAAGGTGCTGACGGTGCCGCTGACGCGCGCGTTCCGCGTGAAGATGCCGGACGCTGCGCTGGCCATCAGCGAGGGGCTGTCGGTGGCCATGCGCGAATCGCTGACCACCGGGCTGCTCGACATTGCGCTGCTCTACAACACCACGCCCGCGCCGGGCATCGAGACCACGGCGCTGCTGGAGGAAGACCTGTTTCTGGTGCAGCGCCGCGCCCCCGGCCAGAGCGAGGCAGAGGCTGATGCCCTGGCCCGCACGCCCCTGCAGCTGGACGAGCTACCGCGATTTCCACTGGTGATTCCCACCCGCCCCAACTCGATCCGGATGCTGGTGGAGTCGGAACTGGCCGCGCGTGGCAAGCGCCCGCAGATCAGCCTGGAGATCGACGGCGTAGCCGCCATCCTGGACCTGGTGGCCGATGGCGCGGGCTGCGCGGTGCTGCCCATGAATGCAGTCACCACGTCGGGCAAATCGGAGGTGTTCAGCACCCGGCCCATCCACGGCGCGGGCAGCGATGGAGAGGATGCGGAAGCCAGCGGCAACACGCGCCTGCGCAGCAAGCTGTTCATGGCCGTCAGCTCGCAACGCCCGGCCACGCTGACGCAGCAGGCGATGGCGGAGCTGATTCGGACGACGCTGCAGGCGTTGTACAGGTCTCCCCCCTGAGGCGCTGCGCGCCTTCCCCCCAGGGGGACGACGCCATCGCTGCGGGGCGGCCCTTGCTCGGCGTCCCTGGTATTCGGCCGCGCCAGTTGCATGGAGCAGAGACGAATCAAAGGGGCTGAGGCGTCAGTCCCCAGCAGCTGGGGATGGCAAGCTTTCCAACAACCGGTCCGCATAGTCCTGCCAGCGTGCGTCCTTGGGCAGGCCCTGAAACACGCCTTCGCGTGCCAGCTCGGCCACCCATTGCTGCTTGGCGGCGATGGCGGAGGCCATCAGGGGTTCCATGCCGGCCTCGCGCACTGTGTGGGCGGACTCGCGCATTTCCTCGGCGCGGCGCTGGCCGTGTTGCACCACGCGGCTGAAGAAGTAGCGGCCTTGCTCGTGCCAGTCGATGGACGGGAAGGTCTCGGCCAGCGTGGGCAGTACATGGTCTTCCACGCCGTAGTGGCGGGCGGTGGCGTAGCTTTCGATGACCAAGGCCTCCAGGCCCTTGATCATGATGCTGCGGCACATCTTGATGGCGCTGGTCACGCCCAGTTGCTCGCTCACGGGTTGGGCATCCATGCCCCAGCCGGTCAGCACCTCGGCCAGTGCGGCAGCTTGCGCGCCGCCCAGCAGCATGGGCACGCGGATGCCGTAGGGCGGCACGGACGTCATCACCCCCGCCTCGACATAGTGCGCGCCCCGCGCCTCGATGAGCGCCGCCGCTTGCTGCTTGGTGCCGGGCGATGCGGAGTTGATGTCCAGGAACACGGTGCCGGGGCGGATGTGCTGCGCCGCCTCCTGCGCCACGGCCAGCGTGTTCGACGCGGTGACGGCTGAGATGATGCAGTCGCAGCGCGCGCACAGCGCCTGCATCGCATCCACCGCCACCACACCCGCCTGCGCTGCGTGCTTCTGCAGGTCGTCGCGGTGCGCGGGGTCGGCCAGCTTCAGGTCCCACGCAGCGACGGAGGCCACGCCGGGCTGCACGCGCAAGCCTGCGCTGAAGATCTTGCCCACCTCACCGTAGCCCACGAGGCCGATGTGTGTGATGTTCATTCGATGTTCCTTTCCGCCTTTCACCACCGCCAACGAGCCGCAGCGGCAGCGCTCACTGGCGCGCGATCTTGGCCTTGGCGATCACGTCGCTCCAGCGGCGCACATCGGCGGCCAGGTGCTCGCCCAGCTGCGCGGGGGTGCTGCCCTGGGCATTCAGATTCAGTTCCAGCAGGCGCTTTTTCACATCGGGTTGGGCCAGCGCGGCTTGCACCTCGCGCGAGAGGCGCTCCACCACGGCGGCGGGCGTCTTGGCAGGCACGGCCAGGCCGTTCCACGACGTGACGTTGAAGCCCGCGAGTGGCCCGCCGCTCTCGCGCACCGTGGGCACATCGGGCAGCTGCGGCGCCCGCTGCGCGCCCATCACGGCCAGCGGCCGCAGGGCCTTGGCGCCGATCTGCGGCATGAGGCCACCCAGGATGTCGATCATCACGTCGATCTCGCCGCCCCGCAGGGCCGTGATGACCGGCGGCGTGCCGTTGAAGGGCACCACCTGCGCATCGATGCCCGCCGTCACCTTGAACAGCTCGGCCGCCAGGTTCTGCGTGGTGCCAATCTGCGGCGTGCCGATGTTGAGCTTGCCGGGGTGCGCGCGGCCGTAGGCCAACAACTCGGCCAGGGTGGCAAAACGCCCGCCTTCTTTCACCACCACAGCCAGGTCAAACGTGGCCAGCAGGGAGACGGGCGCAAAGTCCTTGAGCGTGTCGAACGGCAGCGACTGGAACAGCGCCGCACTCACCGCCGTGCCACTGCTCACCAGCAGCAGCGTGTGGCCATCGGGCTCGGCGCGGGCCACCTGCTCGCCCGCCACCACACCGCCCGCGCTGGGCTTGTTTTCGATCACGACGCTTTGCCCCAGCGGGCCGGCGATCTTCTGGCCCACCGTGCGCGCCGTGATGTCGGCCGCGCCGCCCGCCGCATTGGGCACGACGATGCGCAGCGGGCGTGAGGGAAAAGCGGCCTGCGCGCTGGCGGCGCCACCGAACGACGCGGCCAGCCATGCCAGGAGGGTTCTGCGGTGCATGGCGCTGCCCATGGTGCGTGCTACCTGGCCACGCCCAGCAGGCGGTCCAGCAGCTCGGGCTGCGCGCTCAGTTCGGCCGCACTGCCGGTGTGCACCACGGTGCCCCGGTCCAGCACAGCGGCGTGGTCCGAGATGGCCAGGATGGCCTGCGGATGCTGCTCCACGATGATGGCCGACAGGCCCTCTTCGCGCGTGATGCGGCGGATGGCGCGCAGCAGCTCTTCCACGATGATGGGCGCGAGGCCTTCGAGCGGCTCGTCGAGCAGCAGCAGGCGCGGGTTGAGCACCAGCGCGCGGCCCACGGCCAGCATCTGCTGCTCGCCGCCGGAGAGCTGCGTACCCAGGTTCGCCCGGCGCTCGGCCAGGCGGGGGAACATTTCGTACACACGCTCGGGCGTCCACGGCCGCGCGGTGGAGCCTTTGCGGCCCGGGCGGGCCACGGCCGTGAGGTTCTCGTGCACGGTCAGCGACTTGAAGATGTTGCGCTCTTGCGGCACCCAGCCGATGCCGGCTGCCGCACGCTCATGCGGCGGCAGCTTATGCAGGGCCACGCCGCCCAGGCTCACCGTGCCCGCGTGCTGGCGCGTGGCGCCGGCCAGCGTGTTGATGAGCGTGGTCTTGCCCGTGCCGTTGCGGCCCAGCAGGGCCAGCGTGTCGCCTTCGGGCAGGGCCAGAGAAATACCTTGCAGCACCACGGCTTCGCCGTAGCCTGCGCTCAGGCCTTCAATGCGTAGCAGCTCAGACATGGGCGTCCTCCCCATGGCCCAGATACACGGCCTTCACCTGCGGGTCGTTCGCAATCGTGTCCGGGTCGCCCTCGGTGAGCACGGTGCCGTTGACCAGCACCGTCATGCGGTTGGCAAAGCTGAAAACCAGGTCCATATCGTGTTCGATCAAAAGCACCGAGACATCGGCGGGCAGGGCCGCCACGGTCTGCAGCAGTTCCTCACGCTCGCCGGCGGGCACACCGGCCACGGGTTCGTCGAGCAGCAGCACGCGCGGCTCGCAGGCCAGCGCAATCGCAATCTCCAGCAGGCGGCGCTTGCCGTAGGCCAGCACGCGCGTTTCCTCGGCCATCACGGACGTGAGGTGGAACTGCTCCAGCAGTTGTTCACAGCGCTCATTGACCGCTTTGCGCGCGCCCAGCGGCTGCCACCACTTGCCGCCCAGGCCCTGGTGCTGCGAAACGGTGAGCGCCAAGGTTTCGAGCGGCGTGAGCGTGTCGAACAGCTGGTTGATCTGGAAGGTGCGCACCATGCCGCGTTGCACGCGCTGGTGTGGCGCCAGGCGCGTAATGTCTTGCCCTTCGAGCGTGATGAAGCCTTCGGTGGGCTCCAGCACGCCCGTCAGCAGGTTGATGAGCGTCGTCTTGCCTGCGCCGTTGGGGCCGATGAGCGCATGGCGTGCGCCCTTTTGCAGGTTCAGCGTGACGTTGTTGGTGGCCGTGATGCCGCCAAAACGTTTGACCAGGCCTTGCGCCGACAGCACGGTGGTGGAGGTTGTCGTGTTCATATCAATAGCCTCCTACTTTGGAGGCGGCCCCGGCCTTGCGACCGGCGCCAAACCAGGTCCAGGGGCGGAACAGACGGTCACGCCCGACCAGTACCAGCACCACCAGGAACAAGCCCACCCAGAAGGTCCAGTACTGCGGTGTGATGGACGAGATCACGTCCTGCAGCAGCTTGAAGCCAATGGCGCCGAGGATGCCGCCGTACAGCCAGCCCACGCCGCCGATCACCAGGATCAGCATCACGTCGGCCGAGCGGTGAAACTCGAACAGGTCGAGCGAGGCAAAGCCCGTGGTCTGCGTGAGCAGTGCGCCCGCGGCACCGGCCAGCGCAGCGGCCAGCGTGTACACCTGCGCCAGCTTGGCCGTCACGGGGATACCGATGGCCATGGCGCGCAGCCGGTTGTCGCGGATGGCCTTGAGCGTGGCACCAAAAGGCGACTGCACGATGCGCCGCGCGAGCAGGAAGAACACCAGCAGCACGGTGAGCGAATACCACGCGGCCGTGCGGCCGTACAGGTCAAACTCGAACTGGCCAAGCACCGGCCCCATCATCACGCCCTGCAGGCCGTCGGCGCCACCGGTCAGCCAGTCGAGCTTGTTGGCCAGCTCCAGCATCACCAGTCCCACGCCCAGCGTGACCATGAGGCGGGTGAGATCGGTGCCGCGCATGATGGTGAGCGACGCCACGGCGCCCAGCACGGTGGCCGCGCCAATGCCCACGGCCAGGCCCACCAGCGGGTCGGGCATCACATGCTTGGCAAACAGCGCGGCCGCGTAGCCTCCCAGCCCGAAGAAAGCCGCATGGCCCAGCGACACGATGCCGGTGTAGCCCAGGATGAGGTCCAGCGAAATCGCGAACAGCGCCACGATGGCGATCTCGTTGATGATGAGCGCATGGCTGGGCAACGCCAGCGGCGCGGCAAAGGCCAGCAGCCACAGCACGGGCTCCCACCAGCGAAAGCGCCGGGCCTGCAGCAGGGTGTTTTGCGGGTTCGCCATCACTTGCCCCCCTTGCGCACAAAGAGGCCCTGCGGGCGCCAGATGAGGATCAGGATCATGAGGCTGTACACGATGAAGGCGCCCAGCTTGGGGATGTAGTACTTGCCCGCCACGTCGGCAATGCCGAGCAGCAAGGCGGCCAGCAGCGGGCCGGTGATGGACGAGGTGCCGCCCACGGCCACCACGATCAAAAAGTAGATCATGAACTTGAGCGGAAAGCTCGGGTCGAGCCCCAGCACTTCAGCGCCCAGCGCACCGCCCAGGCCTGCCAGGCCGGAGCCAAAAGCGAAGGTGGACAGGAACACGATGTTCACATTGATGCCCATGCCTGCAGCCACGCGCTGATCGTCCACACTGGCGCGCAGGCGGCTGCCGAAGCGGGTTTTGGTGAGCACGTATTGCAGGCCCACGGTGAGCGCCGCACACACCGCGATGATGAACAGGCGGTAGTGGCCCATGCCCAGGGTGAATGCGCCGCTGCCGATCTCGGTCCGGCCCTTGAGCCATTCGGGCAGCTGCATGATCTGCTGCGTGGAGCCCACAAAGTAGTCCACACTGGCCACGGCCATGAACACCAGACCGATGGAGAACAACACCTGGTCCAGGTGGGCCTTGTGGTACAGCGGCCGGTACAGCGTGCGCTCCAGCACGCCGCCCAGCACGGCCGTACCGACAAAGGCGATGGGCAGGCAGACGAGGAAGGGCACATCCAGCCGCTGCATGAGCAGCACGGTGATGTAGCCCCCCGCCATGGCAAAGGCCCCGTGCGCGAGGTTGATGAAGTTCATCAGCCCCATGGTCACGGCCAGGCCTACTGCCAGGATGAACAGCAGCATGCCGTAGGCAACGCCGTCGAAAAGAATGGTCAGCATGAAATCACTTCATTGAAGACAAAAGTGCACCACCCTGCTCAGGGCTGTGGAAGTGCGACGAATCACCAAAGCCGGACGTTCAACCTGCGGCCACCGGTTTCGACAGGCTCCGCCCGAACGGATCGAGAGGGAGCCTGCCCGTAAATACTGGCGCGGCCCAGACCAGCGGCCGCCGCGCAAGGGCCGCCCCGCCGCGCTGGCGGCGTCCCCCTTGGGGGCTGAGTGCCGCGGCTCCGAGCCTGCCTGCGCAGGCTTGGACGGCAACGAAGAGTGGCCGCATCTGGCGGACACACCGAGCGGGTCGCGGCTCAGGGGGGCTTATTTAGTCTTGCCGGGGTCCTTGACGTCCTTGATCACGTCGAACTCCACGTTGTACAGCTGGCCGTTCACACGCTCCACCTTGCGCAGGTACACGTCCTGCACGATGTCGCGGGTCTGCGCATCGATGAACACCTTGCCGCGCGGGCTTTCGAAGATCTGGCCCTTCATGGCGGCCAGCAGGGCGTCACCGCCGCCGGCACCCTTGGTGGTCTTGAGCGCTTCGTAAATCACGCGCATGCCGTCATAGCCACCCACGGCCATGAAGTTGGGGCGCAGGCCCTTGTTGGCCTTCTCGAAGGCTTCCACAAACTTCTTGTTCATGGGCGAGGGGTGCGCGGCCGAGTAGTGGTGCGAGGTGACCACGCCCAGCGCGCCGTCGCCCATGTCGTTCAGTTGATCGTCATCCGTCACGTCGCCGGTGCCGATGAGCTTGATGCCGGCCTTGTCCATGCCGCGCTCCAGGAACTGCTTCATCACCGCAGCGCCTGCGCCCGAAGGCACAAAGACGAACAGCGCATCCGGCTTGGCGTCACGCACCTTCTGCAGGAAGGGGGCGAAGTCGGGGTTGCGCAGCGGCACGCGCAGGGCTTCGGTCACCTGGCCGCCGTTGAAAGTGAGGCGCTGGTTGAAGAACTTTTCGGCATCGATGCCGGGGCCGTAGTCGCTCACCAGCGTGACCACCTTTTTGATGCCGTTCTTGGGTGCCCAGTCGGCCAGGGCCACCGACACCTGCGGCAGCGTGAAGCTGGTGCGCACCACGTAGGGCGATGCCTCGGTGATGCTGGAGGTGGCGGCGGCCATCACCACCAGGGGTGTCTTGGACTGCGTGGCCAGCGGGGCGGTGGCCATGGCCGAGGGCGTGATGCCCATGCCAGCCAGCACGTTGACCTTTTCGTTGACGACCAGCTCCTGGGCGAGGCGACGGGTCACGTCGGGCAGGCTGGTGTCGTCCTTGATGATGAGCTGCACCTTCTTGCCGGCCACGGTGTCGCCGTTCTGGGCCATGTACAGGCGCGCCGCGGCTTCGATCTGGCGGCCGGTGGTGGCTTGCTGGCCGGTCATGGGCAGGATCAGGCCGATCTTGAACACGTTGTCCTGCGCCACGGCGGGCAGCACGGCCAGACCGGTGGAGAGCGCAATGGCGGCAGCGGCCGAGGCACGAAGAAGGTGGCGTTTTTGCATCGTTGTCTCCTGTGGAAAGTCGTTGTATACAGAAAATGCTGGCGGGAGTTTGGCGTGGGCTGGGTTATTTCACAAGCGCAAATTCGAGCATTCAGGTATTACCAAATGCAATAACTCAAGACACTCTGGACGCTTGCACCGGCCGTTATGCCCGCTCGCGGATCAGCTGTACACCGGGCAAGCCCTGCACCTGCGACGCCTGCACCGCCGCCAGCAGGTTGCGCCGGGTGATGCGCGAGTGCTCGCGCAGGATGGCCTCGGCCCGCGCGCCTTCGCGCCGCTCGATGGCGTCCAGCGCCTGGCGGTGCTGGTCCTGCGCCACCACCAGCATGTCGCGCGCCTGGGCCGAATGCGTCTGCACCACCACAAACGCCGAGGGCGACGCAAACGGCAGGCCCTTGACGCGGTCCAGCTCGCGCGCCACCACGTCGCTGCCCACCATGCGACTGAGCAGCAGGTGGAACCGCGCATTCAGCTCCACATAGCGCGAGAAACCCTCGTCATCCAGCGTGGAGGGGGCCAGCGTGGCGTCGATGGCGTCCAGGCACGCATGGGCCTCGGCCAGCAGCGCGGGGGCCACGCCCCGCTCGGCCGCCAGGCGCGCGGCCAAGCCTTCCATAGTGCCACGCAGCTCAATCGCATCGGCCACATCGGTTTCAGAGAACGTGCGCACGGCGTAGCCGCCACCGGGCAGCCGGTGCAGCAGCCCCTCCTGCTCCAGCCGCATCAGCGCGGCGCGGATCGGCGTGCGCGATACGCCCAGCTTCTCGACGAGCGTCAGCTCGGCGATGCGGGCACCGCCGGGCAGCTCGCCCGCCAGGATCATCTCGCGCAGGCGCAGTTGTGCCTTGACGGCCTGCGAGGCGCCCGCCTCGGCAGCCTCGGCCGGTGGAGCGATGCTCAGGGGGTCGGACAGGTTCATGGCGGGTGATGGATTGAATTGAGCCACCACAATGTATACAGAAATCAGGACAGCTTCCACCCATTCTCGTGAAGCACCATTACAAAACAACAGCTTACGAGATATAAAGAACTGAGATAGCTGTTTTACTGCTTTCTTATGTATACAGAAAATCTCCTTTTCCGCACAATTGCGCTACGCCAGCCGCGATCTGAACCCGGGCTGTATACCAAGACTGCGACAACACCTTCCACCCACGGAGAGAGACAACCATGTATCCCAAGAACGCCTGGTACGTAGCCTGCACGCCCGACGAGATCGCGGACAAGCCCCTGGGCCGCACCATCTGCGGCGAGAAGATCGTGTTCTACCGTCCCGCGCCCGATCAGGTCGCCGCGCTGGACGACTTCTGCCCCCACCGGGGCGCGCCGCTGTCGCTGGGCACGGTGTGCGAAGGCCATCTGCAATGCGGCTACCACGGCCTGCGGGTGGAATGCACCGGCAAGTCGGTGTCCATGCCTGGCCAGCGCGTGCAAGGGTTCCCCAAGGCGCGCAGCTTTCCGGTGGTGGAGCGCTACGGCTTCATCTGGGTGTGGCCTGGCGACGCCGACAAGGCCGACCCCGCCACCATCCACCACCTGCCCTGGGCCAACAACCCCGAGTGGGCCTACGGCGGAGGGCTGTACCACATTGCCTGCGACTACCGCCTGATGATCGACAACCTGATGGACCTGACGCACGAGACCTATGTGCACTCCACCAGCATCGGCCAGAAAGAAATCGACGAGGTGCCCTGCAAGACCCGCGTGGAGGGCGACGAGGTGATCACCAGCCGCTTCATGGAAGGCATTGAAGCCCCCCCGTTCTGGAAGATGGCGCTGCGCATGAACGGCCTGCCCGATGACCAGCTGGTGGACCGCTGGCAGATCTGCCACTTCACGCCCCCCAGCCATGTGCTGATCGAGGTGGGCGTGGCGCTGGCTGGCCACGGCGGCTACAACGCACCGGCCGACAAGAAGGCGTCGAGCATCGTGGTGGACTTCATCACGCCCGAGACCGAAACGTCGATCCACTACTTCTGGGGCATGGCGCGCAACTTCAAACCGCAGGACCCGTCGCTCACCACCCAGATCCGCGACGGCCAGGGCAAGATCTTTGCCGAAGACCAGCAGATGCTGGAACTGCAGCAGGAGAACCTGCTGCGCTACCCTGACCGCAAGCTGCTCATGCTCAACATCGATGCGGGCGGCGTGCAGTCGCGCAAGATTCTGGACCGCCTGCTGGCTGCCGAGCGTGCTCCGGCCGCAGCCCAGGCGGTGGCCGCATGACCGCGCAGGAGACGCTGCAGGTCCGCGTCGTCCAGAAGCGGGTCGAGGCCGAGGGCATCGCCAGCTATGAGCTGGCGCGACTGGACGGTGCCGCACTGCCACCGTTCAGCGCGGGTTCGCACATCGATGTGCACCTGCCGGGCGGCCTGGTGCGCCAATACTCGCTGTGCAACGCCTCCCACGAGTCGCACCGCTACCGCATCGCCGTGTTGCGCGACCCGGCATCGCGCGGCGGCTCGGTCGCCATGCACGACAGCGTGCACGAAGGCGATGTGATCACCATCAGCACGCCGCGCAACCACTTTGCGCTGCACCCCGCACAGCGCACGCTGCTGCTGGCTGGCGGCATCGGTGTGACGCCGCTGCTGTGCATGGCCGACCGGCTGGCGCGCACCGGTGCCGACTTTGCGCTGCACTACTGCACCCGCTCTGCCGAACGCACGGCGTTTGCCGCCGAGATTGCCGCATCGGCGATTGCGCCCCATGCCCACTTTCACTTCGATGCAGGCGCCCCTGAGCAGAAGCTGGACACCGCCGCCGTGCTGGCAGCCCCCAGCCCCGACAAGCGGCTGTATGTGTGCGGCCCGGCCGGCTTCATCGACCATGTGGTGACCACCGCCAAGACCTTGGGCTGGGCGCAGGACCACATCCACCTGGAATACTTTGGCGCCCCGGCGCAGGACACCTCGGGCGACCAGGGCTTTGAGGTGCGCATTGCGAGCACCGGCAAGGTCTACCCCATTGCGCCCGATGTGTCGGTGGTGGAGGCGCTGCGCAAGGAGGGCATCGACATCCTGACCTCGTGCGAGCAGGGCGTGTGTGGCACCTGCCTCACGCGCGTGCTGGAAGGCGAGGTGGACCACCGCGACATGTACCTGACCGATGAGGAAAAGGCGGCCAACGAGCAGTTCATGCCGTGCTGCTCGCGCGCGCGCAGCAAGCTGCTGGTGCTGGATCTGTAGGCGCCAACAGCCCCAATCCAGCAAAAAGGCGCTGCAGGCTTTGGGCTGCAGCGCCTTTTTCATTTGTTCCTGAATTGATAGCTACCAGCGCATATGAATCGTGCGCTTGGAGCCAATTCGGCTCAAAGATTCTGACTATTCCTGTTCCGCAGCCGCTGCGCGGATGGTCTCGCGGCCATTGCGGTCTTTCACGCGGCCCAGGTCGGTGTCGAGGGCGCGGGCCAGTTTGTCGGCCGCGCCGATGAAGGCATTGGCCATCTTGTCGGCTTCATCGGTCACGGTCACAGGCTGGCGGCCGGTGACGCGCGCCTCGATGCGACAGCGCTTGTCATTGGCGCCCGACTTGCCGGCATCCAGATCGCTCAGGAACACCTCCAGCCGTGTCACATGGTCCTGAAAGCGCGACAGCCGGCTCTTGCACTCGTCCGTGATCCAGCGGGCCAGGGAATCGCCGCCGTGGATGTGGTCATCGGTATTGACTTGTACTTGCATGGGGAGGGTCCTTCCTGATGAAGTTGCGAAGGCCCCATCATGGCACCGGCATCCATATCCCCGGTGAATACATGTCAAAGGATGTAGAGAGCCTGGTGACGATGTCGCGGGGGATGGTCCACAGGCTCTTACAGTTTGTCGAGCGCCACGGCGGCCTGCCAGGGCGCATCGGCAGGCAACCCCCGCGCTTCATTCACACGCGCCAGCAGGCGGGTAGCGGCCGGGTCTCCGGGCAGCCGCTCCAGCACCGTTGCCAGCTGTGCCTCGGCCCCGGGCCAGTCGCGCGCATGGAAGGCGTTCAACGCGGCCAGGCTGGCATCGCGCACCGCAGCATCCTCGCATGGCGTGAACACGCGCACGGGCTCGCTCTTGCCCTTGACGATCACATCGTCCAGCGCACGCAACGTCACCGTAGGCGGCAGCTGCGCTGCAGTGGCGGCCGACAGCAGGATGCCGGTGCCAAACGCCTTGTTGGCGCCCTCCAGCCGAGCCGCCAGGTTCACTGCGTCACCAATCGCCGTGTACGAAAAGCGCTGGTCCGAGCCCACATTGCCCACCACCACGCGCCCCGTGTGCAGCCCGATGCGCATGTGGATGGGTGGCAGGCCGCGCGCACGCAGGTCGGCCACCAGCGCCTGCATGGCCTGCTGCATGGCGATGGCGGCGGCCACGGCGTGTTCGGCATGCCGCGGGTCGTCCAGCGGCGCACCCCAGAAGGCCATCACCGCGTCGCCAATGAACTTGTCCACAGTGCCGCCCGTGGCGTGCACGATCGGCGTCATGGCGTTGAAGTAGCCGGTGAGCACCTCCACCGTCTGCTCGGCACTGAGCTGCTCGGACAGCGTGGTGAAGTTGGCCAGGTCGGTGAACATGAGCGTGACCTCGCGCGCCTCGCCACCCAGGCGCATCAGCTCGGGCTGCGCAATGAGGCGAGAGACCACCGCGGGTGGCACGTACTGCGCAAACATCGCCCGCGTGTGGCGCGCGCGCTGGCGCACCACGGCATAGCCCACCAGCGCGGCCGCTCCATAAATGGCAACCGCCGCCACCGCCGGCAGCAGCGGCGGCCACCACAGGCGCAGGCCGGCAAACAGCCCCCACGACACGGCGCCCATGGCCACCACCAGCGCCGCCGTCAGCGCCGCCGCGCCCGCCGGGTGCAGCCGTCGGCTGGCCCAGAGCAGCACAGGCAGCAGCAGCACGGTGATCACCAGGGTCCATGCGTCCGACACGCTGCGCAGCCCGCCGCCGGTGAGGTAGTTGTCCAGCAGCGTGGCCTGCAGCTCCACCCCCGGGAAAAGCCGCTCACCGCCCGCCGTGCCAAACGGCGAGTTGAACAGGTCGGCCTGCGAGTGCGACAGCTCGGTGGCGGTGCGCACCGAGCGCCCCACCAGCACGATCTTGCCCTTGAAGAACCCCGCAGGCAGCAGCCCCGGCTCCAGCGCCTGGTAGTACGAGCGCGTGTCAAACGTGCCACGCGGTCCCCGGTAGCCGATCCAGTCGAAGTGGTGCAGTGCGGGCCGCTGCCCTAGTGCCTCCGCTGCGCGCTGAGCCAGCCGCAGTGCAAAGCCCTCGCGCGCGGCGGGGGCGCGGCGCACCACAAAGTCGTCGTCCGGCTCCACCCCGGCATCGCCCGCATCGGCGCCCGCATCCAGAAGCCGCTGCAGCGGCTGAATGTCCATCCACAGCGCGGCATTGGCGCTGTCGATCTTTTCGCGGGTGGAGGCCAGCACCACCGGCAAGCCTTGCACCGCCTGGGCAATGGCGCGGTCCAGTGCGGCATCCTCGGCCTCGGTGGTGGGGTCGGCAAAAACAATGTCCAGCCCCACGGCCAGGGCGCCGTCGGCGCGCAGCCGCTCCAGCAGCGCCGCATGCACGCTGCGCGGAAACGGCCAGGTCTGCTGCAGCTCCTGAAACGTGGGCTCGTCGATCGCGAGAACCACCACCGGCGCGGTCGTGCGGTGGGGGGCCGCCAGCGCCGTCATCACGTCAAAGGTCTTGAACTCCAGCACGTGCCAGGTGCGGCTGAGCGTGGCGGCCCCCACCAGCAGCAGCGCCAGCACGCCCGCCGCCAGCGAGAGCCACCGCTGGCGCTGCCGGGCCTGCGGCATTGCTGCCCGATCAGAAACGGTAGCGCGCATCCAGAACATAGCGGGCTTTTTGCCGGTCGGACTTGGGCGCCCACAGGTTCAAGGCCGCAACGCCCACCACCCAGCGCTTGTCCTGCGTTTCCCAGAAGCCCATCAGGTCCACCCCCCAGCCCGGCGCGCGGCGCGTGAGGTTCTCCTTGTCCTCAAACCGCTCCGAGCGGTACACCGCACGCGCGCTCAAGTACAGCCGCTGCGCGCTGGCCCAGGTGGCGCCCAGCGCGACGGTGTGGCGCGGAATGTAGGGAATGCGCCCCACCACCTCGGCACCGCCATCGATCGTGCGGCTTTCGCTGTGCTGGTACAGGTACTTGGCGTAGCCCGACCAGCGGCGGCTGAACATGTGGTTGACGGTGCCACCCAGGGTCTGCAGCGTGCCCCGCTCAAAGCTTGGCGTGTCTTCGAGCAGATCGCTGGTGGACAGATTGACCAGTTGCGCGTTGCGCATTTCTTCGAGGAACGGCAGGCTGGGGGTGCGCAGATCCACCCCAACGGTGCCGGGGTTGTTTACCCGCAGATGGTCGGCGCGCAGGCCCACGAAGGTGTTGGCCCCCACCTCCATACCCAGTTGCGCCACCGTGCGCTTGTGGCGGCCACCGGCTTCGACCAGCCGGTCTTCGACGGGAATGCCTGCGGTCTCCACGCTGGCGAGGGTGGAGACGCTCAGAGGCCGAAGCCAGTCCTGGTACGCCACGCGCAGCGTGGTACCCGCCGCAGGCTGCCACACCGCACCCAGGCGCGGCGTGACCACGCGCTCGGTGTCCGCGCGGCGGGCCTGGTCTTCGCTCAGGGCATCCAGTCCCACCAGATAGCTCTGCGTGAGGCCATCCACGCGGTGGCGGATTTGCTGCAGCCCCAGCGCGGCGTCCAAGGTCAACGCTGGGTCCAGACGCTGCGTGGTGGCCAGGGTGAGGCCGGTGTAGCGGCGATCCACATGGTTGTACCCTGCCACCGCCAGCACATCCCGGTAGGGACCGACTCCCGGAATATCCGCACCTACAGCGGCCACACCGTCGATCAGGTTGTTCTGACGCTCCCTCACATGCTCCAGCGTCGCACTCCAACGACTGCCTGGGGCGGTGTCCACGGTGTGGCGAATTTGCAGATCGTTGAACTGCTTCTTGGGCTCGCTCCCCACGCCCATCAGCGTCACAAAGGGCGGCTCGATAAACACAGTGGGATATCCCTGCAGAGTGAGCTTTTGCACGCTGCGTCCCACCTTCAGCCACGTCTGCTCCGTGGGGCCCCAGCGGTACGCCATTCCCAGTGCGCCCTGGGTGTTCGTGTTGTCGAAAGACGTTTCAAACAGGTTTTGGCTGCGCATACGGGCGTCGGACTGGTTTACATAGGCAAAAAAGTTGATGCGCTCGGTGGGCTGCATGCCGACCCCTGCGGTCATCGCACGGCCCCGCAGATCACCATAGCCTCCGCGCACTGCCGGTGCCTGATTGTTGAGCAGATCAAACGGAAAGTCGGTCACAGAAGCCGTCTGTGCTTTGAAGAACCACGACACCGGCACATGGCTGTTGTCCAGTCCATTGAGGGTGACGGCTGGCGCACGCATGCGGTAGAACTCGCGGTCCAGTGTCACGCCCACCGATCCGTGGCTGCCGGGCTGCTGCAGCAGCGGCGAAAAAAGCTGGCTGCCGCCAAACGCCATGGGGTCGGTCAGAAAGCCCTGAAACAGCGCCGAGTTCTTGTTGAACTCGCCCGCATAACGGTCCGCCATGAACAGATGGCTGCCGCCCCAGTAGGGGTAGAAGCTCTGCTGCGCCATCTCCAGCGCCCAGTCTTCCATGCCAAAGAACGCCAGCGATGCGCCCAGGTTGGCACTGCCCTTCTGGTCGTTGGCCACCTGGTTGAGCGACTTGAGGTACGGCATGCGCGCCACGGCAGCGCGCGCGGCCTCCACCGCTTCGCCGGGCTGGAACAGATCGGTGTGGATCTGCGCCAGCAGCATGTAGGGCACCGGGTCCTTGTCGTCGAGCACGGTGGCCTGCTGCAAGGTGGTCAGCGCGTCCTGGTGGCGGCCCAGCTGGTAGTACGCCACGGCGGTCCAGGTCTTGGCGCGGGCATAGCGGGGCTCCATCACGCCCGCCCGCAAGAACGCATCCAACGCGGCATCCGGCTGCCCTTGCTTGAGGTGCAGCAAGCCCTGGCCTGTGAGCGCCACATAGTCCGCCGGGTTGTCGCCCAGCGCGGTGGCAAAGGCCTGACCCGCCTCGGTGAACTTGTTCACAAAAGTTTCCAGCGTGCCCAGCTCGCCCCAGGCGCCGGGCGATTGCGGCGACAGCTGCAGCGCGCGCCGCAGGTTCTCGCGGGCGGGGCGCGGGTCTTCGCGCTCGGCATGTGCACTGCCCAGGCCTTGCCAGGCGCGTGCATCGCCCGGTGCGAACGTTTGGGCCTCGGCATAGGCCGCCAGTGTGCCGGGCGCATCGCCCCGACGCCTGGCCAGCTCGGCGCGGACCAGCGCCAGGTCTGGGTGGGCCGTGCCTTGCGCGGGGGCCAGGGTGGCAGCTGCTTCGTCCACACGGTCACTCAATATCTGCACCCGTGCCAGTTGCGCCACCAGCGCCGGGTGGGCGGGCCAGCGCTGGAGCGCAGCGCGCAGCGTGTCGGCCGCAGCAGCCCCATCGCCCTCCATGAGCAACACGTCGGACTGCATGAGCCACGCGGGCAGCGGCGCGGCGTTGGCGGCAGCCACCTGCCGTGCCAGCGATCCGCGCGCGGCCAGCAGGTCGCCCGCCTGCAGGGCCACGGCCGCATCGAACACATCCACCCAGGCGGGCGCGGCCATGGTGCGCGCCTGCGCCAGTGCCGCACGGGCTGCGGCGAGGTCGCGCGCTGCCAGGGCATCCCGCACGGGCACCAGTGCTGCAGGCACGGCCTCGGCCGACAGGTGGGGCACCGGGTCGGCCCGCAACGCGTTGACCCACTGGATGCGGTCGCGCGGCTGGCTCAGCACCAGCTTGACCGGGGCCTTGCCCACTTCGGCCAGCGCCGCCTCGTTGGCGCCGACCGACACCGAGCCCTGCGCGTTGGAAAACTCCACCGTGCCCGAGAGCACGGTGATCAACGTGCGGCCGTCGTCCTCCACACTGATGTCCCAGTCGGTGCCCCGGATGGCCGCCGTCGCGGCCGGTGTCTCCAGGTTCAGGCGGCTGCCGTCGGCGCGCTTGGTCTGCGTCCACGCACGGCCGGCATTGAGCAGCAAGGTGGTCACCGGCTGCGCCGGAGTGGCCACGCCCTTGACCTGCAGCACCGTGTTTTGATGCAGGCGCAGCTGGGTGTCGTCCGCAAACAGCAGCGCCATCTTGGCGGCCTGCCGCGTGCGCACAAAGTCGCCCTGGGCCAGGGCCTGGGCCAGCTTGGCAGGCCCCCAGTCGGCTGCGGAGGCCGCACGCTGGTCACCGGTACCTTGCAGACTGATGATCTCGGCCGCGGCACCAGCGGGCACGGTGGCCTTGGCCAGCAGCGGACAGGCGGCGGCTGTCGCGGCCACCAGCGCGGCCAAGGCGGACAAACGGAATGTTGGATGGGGCATTTTTTCTGCTTTCGGGGAAGGCGTGCATCGCGCCACCCGGCGCCCCTCCCTGGCACCGGGTGTGCCGAAATTATGGCCAGCACCCTCACAAAATCCGCCGTCACCCCAGCGCGATGCGGACACATTTCATGAAGAAAGCCACATTTCGTTGCAGGTTGTGACGCTTTACGCGCCCCGCCATCCCATGGAGGCGACGCGCGGCTCCGCACGGCCCTTTCCTACAGACGCCACAGGGGGCGCAGTGCTACAACTGCAGAAATGACGCGCACAAGCGCTGCCCGGAGCTTTCCCCCATGCCTGCTGCCCCCCGCCTCAAGATTGGCCTGTCCGCCTGCTTTCAACACGCCGACCCTGCACGCCCGCTGTTCACGGGCAAGACGCTGCAATATGTCGAGCAGTCCATCGCCCACTGGCTGATGTCGGCCGGTGCCATGGTGGTAATGGTGCCGTGCCCCACGGGCGAGACCGCGCGTGGCGACGTGACGCTGGACCACTACGCCGAATGGCTGGACGGCATCGTGATGCACGGGGGCGCCGACGTTTGGCCGGGCAACTATGGCGAGGAGCCCTTGCGCGAGGAGTGGGTGGGCGACCGTGTGCGCGACCTGTACGACTTGGCCGTGGTCAAAGCCTTTGCCCAGGTGGGCAAGCCCATCTTTGGCGTGTGCCGGGGCCTGCAGCTCATCAACGTGGCCTTTGGCGGCGCGCTGTACCAGGACATCGAGACCCAGCACCCCGGCGCGCAGCAGCACCGCAACGCCACCACCTACGACCAGCACTTCCACGACATCCAGATCCTGCCGGACTCGCACCTGGCCAAGCTGTACCCCAACATGCCACGCGCCCGGGTCAACAGCATCCACCACCAGGGCATCAAGCGGGTGGCGCCGGAGTTCGTGGTCGAGGCCCTGAGCGAACCCGATGGCGTGCCCGAGGCGATTCGCCTCAAGCCGGCACCAGGGCGCGGCTACATCGCGGCCACGCAATGGCACCCGGAATTCCACAAGCAGGGCTCGGACACGCTGGACGACACCGCCATCCTGAATGACTTTCTGGCGGCTTGCGAACAAGCCAAGGCCCACCCGCGACCTGCGGCGCGCCCCGCGCCCTCGCTGCGGGAGCGGGCCGCGCGGCGGCTGCGTCAAGCACTGTCACGGCAGCGCAACTGACGCAGACGCCGGTGCACCACTGCCCGGCGGCAACACCGCAAACAGCACGTCTTGCAGCTGTGCCCGCAACCAGCGGTGCGCCGCGTCCTGCTGGTAGCGCACATGCCAGATCAGGTACATGGGCAGGCTGGGGCAAGCCACTGGCACCGGCACATGCGCCAGCGCTGCCAAGGCGGTGCGCCCCATCAGCGACGGCGCGGTAGTGAGCAGCGCAGTCCCCCGCACAAACGCGGGCAGGGCCGCAAAACCCGGCACACGCACCACCATGCGACGGCGCACGCCGCGCGCCTCCAGCAGCTGGTCCAGCTCCAGCCCCCGGCGCGCCTCGTAGGCCACGGTGGCGTGGTCCGCGGCCAGGTACTCGGTCTCTGACAGCGGAGCACTGCGCACGGCGGGGTCGTAGAACACGCGGTATTGATCCTCCAACAAGCGCTTTTGCACGATGTCGGTGCCCTCCGGCGGGCGGGGGCTGATGACCAGCTGGCACGCGTCGGAGCGCAGCAGCTCGGCACTGGGGGCACCGCTGGGCACGATGCGCAGCGTGACGCCCGGTGCGGCGCTGCGCAGGCGTGCCGCCAGCGCCGGTAGCAGCAGATCGCGCTGAAAATCGTTGGCCGCAATGGTCAGCTCGGTCTGCCAATGCAGCGGGTCAAACGCGGCTCCTTGGGCAAAGAGCTGCATCTGGTGCAGCATGTCGCGCGCAGGTTGGGCCAATGCCTCGGCCCGTGCGGTGGGCACGATCCCGCGCCCGCGCTTCACAAATAGCGGGTCGCCGGTGATGGCGCGCAGCTTGTCGAGCAGATGGCTCACGGCCGACTGGGTGACGCCCAGGCGCTCGGCCGCTGCCGTGATGCTGCCCGTCTCCAGCACCGCCAGCAGCAGTTTCAGCAGGTGGCCGTCCAGCTGCGATCCATCGAATTTGCTCATGCATTCGATGATGTTTTCTGGCTTCATCTTTGGCAATGGCGTCGCGACACTGCACTGACTTACATCAAGACCTGGAGACACCATGCCTTCCCCACTGCCCCCCATCCCCGGCACCACGCCGTTCGATGGCGACCAGGCCCGCAAGGGCTATGCGCTGAACAAGATGTGCTTCTCGTTCAACGACGAGGCCAACCGCAAGGCCTTTTTGGCCGACGAAGAGGCGTACATGCGCAAGTACGGCCTGAACGAACAGCAGGCGGCCGCCATCCGCGCGAAGAACGTGCTGCAGCTCATCGCTGCAGGCGGCAACGCCTACTACCTGGCCAAGTTTGCGGGCATCTTCAAGCTGGACATGCAGGACATCGGCGCGCAGCAGACGGGCATGACCAAAGACGAATTCAAGGCCATGCTGGTCGCAGCCGGAAAAGACTGAGCCCCCACGCTCCCCACTGCGTGTGGTTCGCTGCCCCCCAAGGGGGCCTCGGGCGGCTTGGGGCGGCCCGGCGCCGCCTGAACAACACACGCCAAAACAACCTTCATCAGGAAAACGAAATGGCACAACTCATCGGCGGCCTCGGCACCTCGCACATCCCCGCAATCGGCAACGCCATCCACAAGGGCCTGCAGAACGAGCCTTACTGGAAGCCCTTCTTCGACGGCTTTCCGCCCATTCGCCAGTGGCTGGGGGAGAAGAAGCCAGACGTGGTGGTGATGTTCTACAACGACCACGGCCTGAACTTCTTCCTCGACAAGATGCCCACCTTTGCCGTGGGTGCGGCGGCGCAATACAACAACGCCGACGAAGGCTGGGGCATCCCCACGCTGCCGCCCTTCCCGGGCGAGGTGGACCTGTCGTGGCACCTCATCAACACGCTGATCGCCCAGGAATTTGACGTGACCACCTGCCAGGAGATGCTGGTAGACCACGCCTGCACACTGCCGCTCAAGCTCTTCTGGCCCGAAGTCGATTGCCCCGTGACGGTGGTGCCGGTGTGCATCAACACCGTGCAGTTCCCGCTGCCGTCAGCCAAACGCTGCTACGCGCTGGGCAAGGCCGTGGGCCAGGCGATCCAGAGCTGGGACAGCGACAAGAAGGTGGCGGTGATTGCGTCGGGCGGCCTCAGCCACCAGCTCGACGGCGAGCGCGCGGGCTTCATCAACAAGGCGTTTGACCTGCAGTTCATCGAAAGCCTGACCACCAACCCCGAATGGGCCACGCAGTTCAGCGTGCACGAGCTGGTGGAAAAGACCGGCACCCAGGGCGTGGAGCTGCTCATGTGGCTGGCGATGCGCGGGGCCCTCGCCACCGCCAGCGCGGGCGTGCGGCGGGTGCACAGCAACTACCACATCCCGATTTCGAACACGGCGACGGCGGTGATGGCGCTGGAAGCTGTGTAAAAGAGAAAGTTTTGGGTGTTTTTGACTGTATGCGCTAGTAAATCAAGCGCCTGCAGCTATCAAATCAAGAGCAATCCATTGCCCTCGCTTGACCCCAGGCTGGCGTCAGGCACTGAATTTACTGTAAATTCATACAGTGAATTTACAGTCCAAACTCGCCATCCTGGCCGACGCGGCCAAGTACGACGCCTCGTGTGCATCGAGCGGCGCTGCACCGCGCAACTCGGTGGGCGGGCGCGGCATGGGCTCGACCGAGGGCATGGGCATCTGCCACAGCTACGCGCCGGACGGGCGTTGCATCTCGCTGCTCAAGATTCTGCTCACCAACTTCTGCCAGTACGACTGCCTGTACTGCGTGAACCGCGTGACCAGCAACGTGCCCCGGGCGCGCTTCACTGTCGATGAGGTGGTGCAGCTCACGCTGGACTTTTACCGCCGCAATTGCATCGAGGGCTTGTTTCTCTCCAGCGGCATCATCCAGAGCCCCGACTACACCATGGAACAGGTGGTGGAGGTGGCCCGCGTGCTGCGCGAGGAGCACGACTTTCGCGGCTACATCCACTTGAAGACCATTCCCGATGCATCACCCGAGCTGATGCAGCGCGCAGGCCGCTATGCGGACCGCCTGTCCATCAACATCGAGCTGCCCACCGCCGAGAGCCTCACGGCCCTGGCGCCCGAGAAAAACAGCGCGGCCATCGACCGGTCCATGGCCCGCATGGCCGTGCACATTGGCGAATCGCGCGCGGCACGTAAAGAGCAAGCCGCACAGGCCATCGTGTCGATGCCGCAATCGCGCACCACGCGCCGGGCCAGCGTGCCGCTGTTTGCGCCCGGCGGGCAAAGCACGCAGATGATCGTGGGGGCGGATGCGACGGATGACCGCACCATCCTCGCCACCAGCGCGCGGCTGTACGGCACGCACCGGCTGCGGCGCGTGTACTACTCGGCCTTCAGCCCCATCCCCGATGCCGCCCGCGCCCTGCCGCTGGCCGCGCCGCCCACGGTGCGTGAGCACCGGCTGTACCAGGCTGACTGGCTGATGCGCTTTTATGGTTTCACCCACGACGAGATCGTGCCGCCCAGCCAAGGCAACCAGATCGGCATGCTGGCGCTGGACATGGACCCCAAGCTGGCGTGGGCGCTGGCGCACCGCGAGCGCTTCCCCGTCAACCTCAACACCGCCCCGCGCGAACTGCTGCTGCGCGTGCCTGGTTTTGGCGTGCAGACGGTAGACCGCCTGCTGGCGGCCCGCCGCGTGCGCCGCCTGCGGCATGCCGACCTGGCGCGGCTGCATGTGCCGCTCAAGAAGGTGCTGCCGTTTGTGGAGGCGGCCGACTACCGCCCCGGCCGTGCTTTGGAGGCTGCAGACTTGGCTGCGCAACTGGCGCCGCCGCCAGTGCAACGCAGCCTGTTTTGAGCCGGAGCGGAACACATGCAGCGCCACACCATCACGCTGGAGCACCCCACCGACTGGCAAGGCTTTCGCACCGCCGCACGCGCCCTGGTGCAAGCCAATGTGCCCCCACAAGCCGTGGACTGGCGCTGCCAGGCCGATGCCGCTGAAGACCTGTTTGCGCCCGACCTCCACAGCCCAAACAACCTTCCGCCGCCAGCCCCCGAGGCCCCCACGCTGCGCGTCCCCCCCGACTTTGTGCACCTGTGCGAGCAGCTCATCCTGCACCGCGACCCCGCCCGCTTTGCACTGATGTATCGCCTGCTGTGGCGCATGGCGCAAGGCGGCCATGAAGCCGAAGCCGCGCGGCACGACCCGCTGGACGCCGACCGCATGTTGACCCACCACATGGTGCGTGCCGTGCGGCGCGACATGCACAAGATGCACGCCTTTGTGCGCTTTCGGCCTGTGGTGGAACCCGATGGGCAGACCCTGCACATGGCCTGGTTCGAGCCCGACCACTACATCACCGAGGCTAATGCGGGCTTCTTCATCCGCCGCTTCACGCAGATGCGCTGGGCCATCCTCACGCCCGACGCCAGCGTGCGCTGGGACGGCCAGCAGCTGCACACCGGCCCCGGCGCGCAGCGCAGCGACGCACCGCCGCCCGATGCGGGCGAGGCGCTGTGGCTCACCTACTACCGCCACATTTTCAACCCCGCACGGCTCAAGCTCACCATGATGAAAAAGGAGATGCCCACACGCTACTGGCACAACCTGCCCGAGGCCGCGCTCATCACCGAGCTGACGCAGACCGCGCACGAGCGCAGCGCAAAGATGGTGGAGGCCGAGGCCACCGTGCCACGCAGGCGCATCGCAGCATCATCGCCGCGTTCGCAGCCCGCCGCAGGGGCGGGATCCTTTCACCCCAGCGCCGCCTCGCGCATCACCCGGAACTGAGGGGCCGACACCGCCGGTGTCCAGCGCCACGGCAACACCTGCGGCCGCCACAGGGCGCGCAGCACCGTGAGGCGCAACACGCGCTGTGCGCCAGGCCAGGCGGCACGCGCTGCGCGGTCCCACAGCACCTCGGCCTGCGCTGCAATGTGCAGCAAGCCGCCCTCTTCATAGTCCACCACCAGCAAGCCTGCCAGCGGGTGCAGGGTGAGGTTGCCCAGGGTGTTGAAGAACTGGTTGCCCGGGTAGTCCGGCAGGCTCAGCACCACACCAGCCTTCGTGCGCGCCACCTGCACAAAGCCCGGCTCGCCGCCCCGGTGCGATACATCCACGCCTTCGCTGTGCCCGGCGCCGGGGCGCGGCGCCGAGGCACTGGCGATGAACAGCGTGTCGGCTCGCTGCACGCGCGCGATGGCGGCTTCGTTCAGCTCGGCGCCCAGCCACTGCAACGGGCCCGGAGCAACCAGCGCTGCGCGCAGGCCGGGCTCGCGAACCTGGATGTACTTGGGGCAGTTGCCGAAGCTCTGCACCACCTGCACGCCCAGGCCGTCGTCGCCAAACGCCGTCACCCGCCCGTTCATGCGGTTGCGCCGCCGGGTGTGCGGCTCCAGCCCCAGCACGCCCACGGCCGCGCCAGGCGCCAGGTGTGCAAGCACCGGGTCCTTGGAATCCGGCGCGGTGGCGATGCGCATGCGCTGCGCATCGGGGGTGTGCACAAAACCGGGCGGGCCGGCAAGCATGGTGGCCCACGGCTGGCCTTGGTCATCCAGCGCCCCCAGGAGCAAGGTGGGCAGCTTTTCAAACAGCTCGCGGTGCTGGTCGGGCATGTGGTCGCGCAGCACCATGGCCCCCACGGCCGCCATGCGCTCGCGCACCCCGACGCGCGCCTGCAGGGCCTGCTCGCCAGGGTGGAATGCCTCGGGGGGCACCGGCACCGCAACCGATGCAGCGATCTCGGCGGTGGTCATGCCGCCACCTGCTCGGCCGCGGGCAGCTGGTCGGCCAGCACCGGGTAGCCCGGCAACGCCTGCATGCGCGCCACCCAGGCCGCAATGCGCGGGTAGGCATCCAGCGGCAACCCCGCCAAGTGCGCCTGCGAGGTGTAGCTGACCATGGCCACATCCGCCAGGCTGGGCGCCGAGCCCCCGAGCAACCAGGCCCGCCCCTGCAGCTCCTCTTCCATGAAGGCGAGCAGGCGCTTGCCGGTGGCCTGCGCGACCTCGTTCACGGCACGGCCCGTCAATGTGGCAAACCGGGGCCCGGCAATGCCCGGCGCCAGAAAGCCCGCCGCCAGGCTGAACCAGCGCTGCAGCTGCGCCTGCCCCACAGCGTCTTGCGGCAGCCAGGCACTGCCGGGGGCGTAGCGCTGCATCAGGTACACCAGGATGCCATTGCTGTCGCCCAGCACCTGGCCAGCGTCCACCAGCACGGGCACCTGGCCCAGCGGGTTGAGTGCCAGAAACTCCGCGCGCTGGTGTTCACCGCGCAGCAGGTTCACGTCGATCACTTCATAGGGCAGCCCGAGCAGGGACAGCATCAGCTCCACACGGTGGCAGTGGCCCGAGATGGGCATGCGGTAGAGCTGGAGCGGGGTGGTGGGGAACATGGAGGAGCCTCGTCGGTGGGTGAAAGGGAAGATGGCTCGACGATAGCTATTGCAAGCTGCGATGTGAATCACCAGACAACGCTTTTCATAATTGCGTCTTTCGCAATAATGGATCGCATGGACTATCTCGACACCCTGCGCTGTTTTGTGACCGTGGCCGATGCGGGCGGCTTTGCCGTGGCGGGGCGACGGCTGGGCTGCTCCGCCACGGCCGTCACGCGCGCCATCGCGGCGCTGGAGGCGCGGCTGGGTGTGCTGCTGTTCCAGCGCAGCACGCGCATGGTGCGGCTGACCGAGGCGGGCGAGCGCTTCTTGCAAGACTGCCGCCCCATCCTGAACGACCTGCACGAGGCCGAGCAGGCCGCCAGCGGTGCACAGGCCGAGGCCCAGGGCCTGCTGTCCGTCACCGCGCCGCAAATGTTCGGCATCCAGCATGTGGCGCCCATCGTGCAGGGCTTTTTGCAGGCCCAGCCGCGCGTGCAGGTGCGCACGCTGTTCGTCAACCGGCTGGTGCATTTGCTCGATGAAGGCATGGACGTGGCCATCCGCATCGCGCCCCTGCCCGACTCGGGCCTCACTGCGGTGCAGGTGGGCGCGCTGCGCCGCCTGGTGGTGGCGTCTCCCGCCTACCTGGCGCAACACGGCAGGCCACGCCACCCAGCAGACCTGAGCAACCACCGCGCCATCGGCTTCGCGTTTGACGCACGCACGCCCGCGCCCTGGAAGTTTCGCGATGGCGCCACCGGCCAGCCGCAGTTCACCTGGATCAGCAACAGCAACGAGGTGGACATTGCCGCCGCAGAGGCGGGCATCGGCCTGACCCGTTGCCTCGCTTACCAGGCCGCAGCCAGCCTGCGCGCCGGGCGGCTGCGCATCGTGCTCGCCGAGCACGAACTGCCCCCTGTGCCCGTGCACATCGTGTACCCCGCAGGGCGGCGGGCCCCGGCCAAGGTGCGCGCGTTTGTGGAATGGGCACGCGAGCGCCTGAGCAAGGAGCCGGTGCTGAACGGACGCGGCCTGGGGCGCGGTAACGCCTTGTTGCCAATGACTTCGTAACCTGTCATCGCGCCACCGGCGAGGGCCGTTGCATAGCTAAGTCCGACGCTGTGTCGGGCGGTTATCCGATCTGAAAGGATTTCTCATGAACAAGCTCCTCGCTGCCCTGCTCGCTGGTTTCTTTGTGACCGCATCGTTTGCCCAGGCCCCTGCGGCTCCCGCAACACCAGCAGCTCCCGCGAAGGCCGCCGCACCAGCGACCCCTGCCACACCGGCCGCGCCCGCCACCCCTGCGGCCCCAGCCGCCGAGGCCAAGCCTGCAGCAATGCCCGCCGCAGCCCCCGCATCGGCACCTGCCGAAAAGAAGGCGGCGAAGAAGACAAAGGCCAAGAAGACCAAGGCAGCGGCAGAGAAAAAGGCCGACGCCGCCAAGCCTGAAGCCGCCAAGTAATTCACGACGCTGCACCCCACAAAAAAAGCCCGCGTTGCGGGCTTTTTTGCGCCTAAGGCAATGCTGAAAAAGTCTCCGCTGCTGCTCCAGCCTGGGTAAATTACTGGGCCCTGAAGCAGCAGACCCTTGCTATGGCAGCCGACGCGCAGTTGGGCTTTGAACAACACCGTAAGCCTACGCGGCGCGACGAATTCCTCAAGACTATGGATTCGCTGGTGCCCTGGGCGGCGCTGTGCGAAGAAATCGCACCGCACTACCCCAAGGCCGGCAATGGGCGTCCTCCCATTGGACTGCAGCGCATGCTGCGCGTCCACTTCATCCAGCATTGGTTCAATCTCGCCGACCTGGCGTGTGAGGAGGCCCTCTACGACAGTGCCAGTCTGCGTCGCTTCGTCGGCATTGACTTGGGCTGTGCACCCGTGCCCGACGCGACCACGATGCTCAGGTTCCGTCGGCTGCTCAATGCAAACAAGTTGGGCGAAGCCCTGTTCGCACGAGTGGGCAAGGAACTGCAGGCGCGCGGCATCAAGGTCAACACCGGCACCATCGTGGACGCCACCATCATCGCAGCGCCCAGCTCCACCAAGAACACAGACAAGGCCAGAGACCCCGAGATGCACCAGACCCGCAAGGGCCAGCAGTGGTATTTCGGCATGAAGCTGCACATTGGCGTGGACAGTCAAAGCGGGCTGGCGCACAGCGCTGTGATGACGGCGGCCAACGTGCACGACAAACACCCGCTGCCCGATCTGCTGCATGGCAACGAACAGCGCGTGTACGGCGACTCGGCCTACGCCGGCCAGAAGGCTCTGATCTGGGGCAAAGCGCCCCAAGCCAAAGACTTCACCAACCAGCGCACACGCAGGTGCGGGGTGGTCGATGAAACGCAGCGGTCCAAGAACCGCAACAAGTCCCGCATCCGCGCTCGCGTGGAGCATGTATTCGGGGTGGTCAAACGGCTGTGGGGCTTTGGCAAGGTGCGCTATCGCGGGCTGCAAAAGAACGCCACGCGTGCGTTCACGGCCTTGGCACTGGCCAACATCTACCTTGCCCGAGGGTGCTTGCTGGGACAGGTGCGCCCGTAAGGGCGGGAATCGGGCCTCAACGCCCCGCGAACTGCCCAAATGGGCGGCACAAGAAGCCACAACTTCCAAAAAACTGCGTCGTTCAGTGCCGCATGGCAAGTTACGACAGCTTGTTCAGCGTTGCCCTAAGTCCGACGCTGTGTCGGGCGGTTATCCGATCTGAAAGGATTTCTCATGAACAAGCTCCTCGCTGCCCTGCTCGCTGGTTTCTTTGTGACCGCGTCGTTTGCCCAAGCCCCTGCGGCTCCCGCAACACCAGCAGCTCCCGCGAAGGCCGCCGCAGCCCCCGCATCGGCCCCTGCCGAAAAGAAGGCGGCGAAGAAGACAAAGGCCAAGAAGACCAAGGCAGCGGCAGAGAAAAAGGCCGACGCCGCCAAGCCTGAAGCCGCCAAGTAATTCACGACGCTGTGCCCAACAAAAAAGCCCGCTTTGCGGGCTTTTTTGTGCCTAAGCATCCGCCGCTGCACGCTGGGCAGCGGCATGGACTTCCAAGGTCTGCATGCGCCGCCAGCCTCAGGCTGGCGAGCTGCCATCAATGGTGGTGGCCGTGCGCACCATGCACATGGCGGTGCGCAACTTCTTCGGGGCTGGCGGCGCGCACTTCGGTCACCTTGCAGCTGAAGGTCAACGCCTGGCCTGCCAGCGGGTGGTTGCCGTCCAGGTGCACTTCGGGGCCCTTGATCTTGACCACGTTGAACACGGCGGGCTGGCCGTCGTTGCCCACGCCCTGCAGCTGGCCGCCGACCTTCACGCCGGGCGGGAACTCGCTTTTGGGGATGGTGCGCACCAGGCTTTCATCGCGCGCGCCAAAGGCGTCTTCCACTGCCAGCTGCAGCGTGGTGCTGAAGCCCACGGCCTGGCCGTCGAGTGCGGCCTCGACCTTGGGGAAGATGTTCTCGTAGCCGCCGTGCAGGTACGACAGATGGCCGGCATCCAGCGGCTTGCCCTGGGGCGTGGTGACCTTGTAGGTGATGGTGACGGCGGAGTCTTTGGTGATGGTGGTGGCCATAGGGGTCTTGCACTTTCAGCGCGGTGAAGAATCGACGCGGGGCTGGCAGGGGTATGCCGCCAGCCGCCGCGCGGGTCAGAACGAAACCCCGGATTGTCCACGAGGCGCCCGGTGGCATGTCGTGCGCCCCGTTCCGGGCTGGGTGAGCAGCCCTATGCGCCCACCGGGGCCTCGGCCGGGCGCTCTTCCTCCGTCCGGCCGGGGTAGCGCGCAAAACGCCGCGCCTCGGTGCCATGCACCGGGTCCTGGTCGGGCCAGGGCCAGCCGCCGAACTGGGTGCGGCGGTAGTCGTTCATGGCCTGCATGATCTCGGCCTGCGTGTTCATCACAAACGGGCCGTACTGCGCCACGGGCTCGGCGATGGGCTGGCCTTGCAGCAGCAGGCATTCCAGCGGCGTGGCGCCGGTGTTGGTCAGCAGCCAGTCTTGCCCAGCCACCAGCTCCAGCGCGGCGTGCTGGCCCACGTCCTGCGGTCCCACGCGCAGGCTGTCGCCCACAAAGAAGTACAGCATGCGGCGCGTGCCCTGGCCGCGCGCGGCGGGCAGCGTCCACTGCGCGCCGGGGTCCATGCGCAGCGTCCAGATGGCCACATCGCCCTCGGGCTGCGAAGCCCAGGACTCGGGAGGCGGCGACAGGGGCGCGGGCGCGCCGGGCAGGGCACCCGCCACCAGCGTCACCGTGGTGGCACGGCCCGCGTCGTCGTTGTGCACCAAGCGCGGAATGCGCTCGTTCCACAGCATGGTGAAGTGTGGCTCCACCATCTTGTTCTTCGCGGGCAGGTTCAGCCAGATCTGGAACAGCTCCAGCGGGTTGGGCTCGGTGGCGTTGAGCAGCGGGAACATCTCTGAATGCACGATGCCCTTGCCCGCCGTGACCCACTGCACATCGCCCCCGCCAAAGCGCGCGGCGGCGCCCAGCGAGTCGGAATGGTCGATGAGGCCCTTGCGCACCAGGGTGACGGTTTCAAAGCCCCGGTGCGGGTGCCCCGGAAAGCCTGGCACGGTGTCGCCGTGGTACATGCTCCAGCCGTCCTTGCGGCTGAAGTCGCTGCCGATCTGGCGGCCCTCCAGCGACACGGCGGGCGCAAACGCGCCGTTGCCGGCGGGATAGGCGTCGTCATGGTGGGCGCAGAACAGGAACGGGTCCATCGTGGGCCACAGCGGACCCAGCGCCTGGGCCTGCACAACGGGCAGGCTGGCGGCAGACGAAGACACGGTGGGGGAGGACGACATCAAGGGCTCCTTGGGTTTGCGCCACCGGCTATCGGGCAGCACGCCTGCCAAAGATAAGGCCTTAGGCTGCTTTCAGAAGTGCGCTGGGTGGAACAGTGCGGTGCGGCGTACAGGACAGTGCCGCACAGTGTGCGCACACAGCTTGCGCCACCATTTCAAGCCAAATCGGCCGCATGCGCTAGTGCAACATGCCTGAGCAGCTATCAACTAGATAGCAAATCATCTTTTCATACGGCACCCGGATGGGAAGGCGCAGCGGCTGAGGGCGGCGATGCCGGGCGCAACACGAAGCCGCCCAGCGCAGCCGCCACCAGCGCACACAGCGCCGACACCCAGAATGCCAGCTGGTAGCCCGCATTGAGCGCCTGCTGCACACTGGCCCCGGCCTGGCGCAGGTTATCGGTGCGGGCATCGGCCAGACTGGCCAGGATGGCGAGCCCTAATGCCCCGCCCATCATGAATGCCGTGTTGACCACCCCCGACGCCAGCCCCGAGTCTTCGGGCTTCACATCGCCCATGGCGGCCAGCAGCAGCGGGTTGAGCGCGATGCCAGCGCCCACGCCCAGCAGCAGCATGCCGGGCAGCACATGGATGGCAAACCGCCCCTCGGTAGGTGCCAGCGCAAACAGGGCCAGGCCCACCGCTGCCAGCAGCAGCCCCCAGCCCAGCGTGCGGCAAATGCCAAAACGCATCACCACCCAGGCCGACAGCCCCAGCGAGCAGCCCGCCATGATGAGGTTGGACGGCAGGAACGCCAGGCCCACCTGCATGGCGTCATAGCCCAGCACCAGCTGCATGTACAGCGCCGACAGGAAGAACCACGCAAACATCGACGCCGCCCACAGCACGCCCACCACGTTGGAGATGGCCAGGTTACGCAGCCGCAGCAACGGCAGGGGCACCAGCGGCGCGGCCACATGCGACTCGATGAACAAAAAGGCTGCCAGCAGCGCCGCCGCTGCCCCCAGCAGCCCCAGCGACTGCAACGAGGTCCAGTCCGCCGCGTTGCCGTTGACGATGGCGTACACCGCCAGCATCAGCGACGCGGTGATGGTGACGGCGCCCGCCACGTCCAGCCGCTGCCCGTGCGCCTGCCCCTTGCCGCCCGGCAGCAGCGCCAGGCAGGCCAGGTAGATGGCCACGCCCACGGGGATGTTGACCAGAAAGATCCAGTGCCAGCTCAACGCGCTGGTGAGCACCCCGCCCAGCAGCACGCCGATGCTGCCGCCACCGGCGCACACAAAGCCATAGACGCCCATGGCCCGCGCGCGCTCGCCTGGCTCGGTGAACAGATTCATGATGAGCGACAGCGCCACAGCCGACACCACCGCGCCGCCCACGCCCTGCACCGCACGTGCCGCCACCAGCAGCCCCTGCGTATTCGCCAGCCCGCAGGCCAGCGATGCGATGGTGAACAGCGTGATGCCCGCCAGAAACAGCCGCCGGTGCCCATACAGGTCGCCCAGCCGTCCGCCCAGCAGCAGGCAGCCGCCAAAGGTGAGCATGTAGGCGTTGACCACCCATACCAGCGAGGTTTCGGTGAAGCCCAGGTCGGCCTTGATGCTGGGCAGCGCAACGTTCACGATGGTGGTGTCGAGCACGATCATCAGCTCGCCCAGGCACAGCAGGATGAGTGCGGGCCAGCGTGCGCGGCCTTCGATGCGGAGGGTCATGGGACGGTGGAAATCAAGAGAGATTGGCAGCGCAGTGTGTCATGCGCGTTGCGCTGGCGACTGAGGACTAGCGGGGTGCAATACCAGTGCGGCTGTGGATCTGGCTTGGCTGGCCCTCCGGTTGCGTCGCCCTTCAGGGGGAAGCCGCGCAGTGGCTCAGGAGGTTCTCGTGTACTTGGCTTGCATGAACTGCCTCCAGCTGCCGTCCGGCTGCTGGCCGAACGAGGTGAGCGTGCGCTCGTTGGCGCTGACGACGGTGATCACGTCCCGGTAGCGCATGGTGCCGCCATCGTTTTTGAAGCTGGGGCCTTCGGTCTCCAGCGTCAGCACCTTCTGGTCCGCATCCAGCGTGCCGCGGTACACCCACATGTGGGTCATCATCGAGCCCACCCAGGTGCCGACAAACGCCTGCTGGTCCGGGTCGTAGCCCAGCGTCATCAGCATGCGGGCCTCGCCGCCCCCACCGGGCATGGAGCCCGCCCCGTCGCACAGCACCCACAGGCCGCCCAGTGCGCGCACATGCTCAGTGCCCCGGCTGTGCGCGGGGGGTTCGCCCGGGCCCATGTCGGCCAGCGACTCGCAGGTCCAGTCGCCCAGCAGCTGCTGCAGCCAGCGGTGCATGGCGTGGGGTTCGGGGTTCATCATGGGGGTCTCCTGGTGATGTGGTGGGCGCGCGCTCAGTCGCGGTCGGGTGCTCCGAGCGGAAAGTAGTGGCGGTAGGGGCGACCGCCTTCCACCGCGCGTGCAAACGAGGGGCGTGCGAGCAACCGGGCGCGGTAGGCGCGCAGCTGCGGGTAGGTGGCTGCGATGGGGTGCGTCCAGTCGGCATAGAACAGCGAGGGCGCCGCAGCGCAGTCGGCCAGCGAGAACGACTCGCCCGCCGCCCAGGTGCGCCCTGCCCACATGCCCTCCAGCCAGGCGTAGGCTTTCTCCAGCTTCTCGGTGGCCCAGGCCACGCCTTCGGCCTTGCGCTCGGCGTTGCCGGTCAGCGCGGCGTTGACCGCGTGCTGCACCGGGGCCATGACATGCAGGTCAAAGAAGCGGTCCATGAAGCGCACGTCCAGCGCCGCCCGGGGGTCGGCATGAATCAGCGGCACGGGCCCCGGGTGCGCAAGCTGCAGGTGCTCGATCACGATGCTGCTTTCCACCACTGTGCGGTCGCCGTCCACCAGCACCGGAAACTTCGCCAGCGGCCAGTGGCGCAACCAGTCGGCCGAATGGCTGACGGGCTCGGCGGGGTCGAGATTGAGCAGCTCAAACGGCGTGCCGTTCTCGTACAGCGCGATCAGCACCTTCTGGGTGTAGGAGGAAAAGGGGTGGCCGTAGAGGGCGAGCATGCGGGGTCCTGTGTGTGGATCGGTGTGGTTGGCCGGGGTCGCACTCATTCGGGAGCCACCACCATCCAGGGCACTCCAAAGCGGTCGGCCACCATGCCAAACGCCTGCGAGAAAAAGGTCTTGGTCAGCGGCATCTGTACCTTGCCGCCATCGGCCAGCGCGTCGAAATAGCGTTTGGCATCGGCTGCATTGGCGGGGCTCAGCGCCAGCGAGATGCCCTGGAAGCTGGCATGGCCCGAGCCCATTCCGTCCGACGCCATGATCTGCGTGTCGCCCACGGTGAACGAGGCGTGCATGACCATCTCGGGTTTGGGGCCCGGGCCGCTGCCGTCAGCGCAGCCCTCGCCAGCGGCGGTCTCGGGGTTGTCCTTGTAGCGCATGAGCATGGTGACTTGGGCGCCTAGGGCGCGGCGGTAGAACTCCAGCGCTTCATCGCAGCGGCCTTCGAACATCAGGTAGGACTCGACTTTCATGGGATCTCCTCGGGAGGGTTGGCGGGCCAGTGAACACCTCGACGCGCAATTGTGAACACCGTCCACAAACAATAGCAAAGATAATGGACAGTGTCCACATCCGAACGATCCATGACCGTAAGCACCCGCAACAAGGCCGCCCCCTCCCGCACACCTGCCGCACGCAGCACCTATCGCCACGGGGATTTGCACCGCGCGCTGCTGGACGCGGGCATTGAACTGGCGCGCCAGGGCGGGCCCGATGCCGTGGTGCTGCGCGAGGCCACGCGCCGTGCGGGGGTGGCGCCCAATGCGGCCTACCGCCATTTCGCCAACCGCGACGACCTGCTGGGTGCCGTGCGTGCCGCAGCTGTGGCGGCCGCCGCGCGGTCGATGGAGGCCGAGCTGGCCCTGGTGCCCACCACCGGCACGCCCACCGAGCGGGCCCATGCCAAGGTGCGCGCCGTGGGTGCGGGCTACCTGCGGTTCGCGCACGCCGAGACGGGGCTCTTTCGCACCGCTTTCGGCGGCCGCTTCACGGTGCAGCAAACGCCCGACCCAGCCATGGGCGGCGCCACAGGGCTCAACCCCTTCCAGCACCTGAGCGCTGCACTGGACGACCTGGTCACCGCTGGCGCCCTGCCGCCCGCACGCCGCCCAGGCGCCGAATACCTGGCCTGGTCCACCGTGCACGGCATGGCGCTGCTTGCCATCGACGGGCCGCTGCGCGGCACGCCGCAGCAGATGCTGGACCTGCTGGGCCAGCGCCTGCTGGACATGGTGGAACGGGGGCTGTAAGCGTGCGGCCTCACCAGGCCCCACCCACAGCCTCTGCATGGCCCTGGCTCGCGGCTCCGTTGCCTGCGGTATCGGTCGCCTCACTCCGGCGCGCATCCGCGTGGGCGGGCCGGGGCGGCCCACCTTTCGTTCCCTAGCACGGATACCCATTCGCTGATTTGTAACAAGGACGGATTCCCTGTAGCGGCGCAGGTTGTCGAACTGGGCCTACACGGCCGTGGCGCCTTGTGACCGACAATTCACAAATTGATACGCACGGTTACAACGCACTGCGCGCATCACCCATCCTCTGGCTGGCACCCGTTTGCCAGCCGGTCAGACGGCACCTCGGCCGTGCATGACACCCACCCGGACTTTCCATGGCTTTCCACCAAAAAACCGTCACCCAAAAGCTGGCGTTTGCCTTTTCTGTATTGATCGCGATATTGATCGCCGTTGCCCTCCTGTCGCTGCGCAGCCTGGGCGACGCGCGCGAAGACTTCCAGCGCTTCGTGGGCAATGAATTCCACCGGGGTGGCCTGGCGCGCGACATCCAGGCAGCCGCCAATGCACGCGCCATTGCGGCCCGCAACCTGATCCTGCTGACCAGCGCGGCAGACCTGCAGGCAGAGACCTTGGCCGTGACGGCCGCGCACGAGCGCGTGCAGACCAAGATGGCAGAACTGCGCCAGGCCCTGGCCAACGCCGCACAGGTGCCCGCAAGGGAGCGCGAGCTGTTCGAGCAACTGCAAACCATCGAGCGCAGCTACGGGTCCGTGGCGCTGGCCATTGTGGGCCTGGCGCGGGACGGCAAGAAGGACGAGGCGATCGCCAAGATGAATGCCGAATGCCAGCCACTGCTCAAGCAGCTGATCAGCACCACGTCCGCCTACACGCAAGCCGTGGCGGCCTCCGCAGATCAGGAAATCAGCCACGCGGCCGAAAAGTTCGGCAACAAGCGCCTCCTGCTCATCCTGGCCACCGTGGTGTCGATCCTGGCGGCCACGGTGCTGGCTGCGCTCATCAACCGCAGCCTCATGCGGTCTCTGGGCGCAGACCCGGTGCAGCTCAGCGCGGCAGCACGGCGCGTTGCGTCCGGCGACCTGGGCACCGTGTCCGGCAGCGCCACGGCGCCCGCCGACAGTGTGCTCGCGTCGCTGGGGGACATGCAGGTCGCGCTGGCCAGCATCGTGGGGCGCGTGCGCGCATCGGCCACGACCATTGAGGCGGGCTCTCAGGAGATTGCGACGGGCAATGCAGACCTCTCGCACCGCACCGAGCAGCAGTCCGGCAATCTGCAGCAAAGCGCAGCCTCCATGGAAGAAATGACCGCCACGGTGCAGCAGAACGCCGACACCGCGCAACAAGCGGCCCAGCTTGCATCGGCCGCGCGCGCGGCCGCAGAACACGGCGGCACGGTGGTGGCGCGGGTGGTCAGCACCATGGACGACATCACCACCAGCTCACGCCGCATTGGCGACATCATCGGCGTGATCGACAGCATTGCGTTCCAGACCAACATCCTGGCACTGAATGCCGCGGTAGAGGCCGCCCGGGCCGGAGAGCAGGGCCGGGGCTTTGCCGTGGTGGCGAGCGAAGTGCGCACGCTGGCCCAGCGCAGCGCGCAAGCGGCCAAGGAAATCAAGTCGCTCATCGAGGCCAGTGTGGAGAAGGTGGAGACAGGGTCGGCACTGGCGCACACCGCAGGCTCCGCCATGACCGAGATCGTGGGCGAGGTGAACCGCGTGGCCGACCTGATCGGTGAAATCAGCGCCGCCACGCGCGAACAGAGCGCAGGCATCGGGCAGATCGGCAACGCAGTGGCCGAGCTCGACCAGTCCACCCAGCAAAACGCAGCGCTGGTGGAACAGATGGCCGCCGCCGCCCACACGCTGAACCAGCAGGCCCATGGCCTGGTGGAATCGGTGGCGGTGTTCCGCGTGGAAGAGCCCGTGCGCACCGTGGCAGATGTGCAGCGCCCGCCGCAACAGCGGCCAGGCACCGTGAAGACGCAGCCCCTCAGCGTGCGGGGCCCGTTCCCCAAGGTGCTCACCGCCGCTTAGTGAGGGCACCGCTACAGCGCGCCGTACAGCCGCGCGGTGGCCTGCACCCGCGCCACCAGCGCGCGGCGCAACGCTAGGGGTCGCAGCACTTCCACCTGGGGCGACAACCGCATCAGCTGCCCGCAGGCATGCTCCACCGACTCGATGGGGATGTTCACGGGTGTGCGGCCATCCTTGCGGCGCGACGGTGGAGCGGCAGCCACCGCACGCGCCACCGCGCTGCTGAGCGCGCGCAGGCCCCGCAGCCCTTCGGGTGTGGCCAACAGTGTGGCCTCGCCCGTGTACAGGCCTGACTCAAAACGCCGGATCGACGCAGCCCAGTAGCCGGGCAGGTCAAAGCGTGCGGGGCGCTTGGCCGGTTGGTCGAGCGCCGTGGCAGCGAGGATGTTCGACACCCGGTAGGTGCGCGGCCCGCGCGCATCGGCTCCCATAGGCAAAGCCACCAGGTACCACACGCCCGCTTTCAGCACCAGGCCCAGCGGGCTCACGGTGCGCTCTGCCGTGCGCGCCCAGCCCTCGTAGCGCAGGGTGATCTGGTGGCCGCTCCACACGGCGGCCGCCACGGTGGGCAGGTGCGGTGTGGGGTCGCTCTCGCGGTACCAGTCCACCGGGTCCAGGTGCAGACGAGCGCTCACGCGCTGCGCGTCGTCGCGCCAGGCGGCGGGCAGCGCGGCCAGCAGCTTCAGGCGCGCCCCCGCCACATCGCCGCCCAGGCCCAGGTCCTGCGCAGGGCCGGGCAGACCGCTCAGAAACACGGCCTGCGCCTCGGACGGCGTGAGGCCCGTGAGCGTGGTCTTCCAGCCTGGCAGCAGCGCAAAACCCCCATTGCGCCCGCGCTCGGCATAGATGGGCACGCCTGCAGCGCTGAGCTGGTCCACATCGCGGTGCAGTGTGCGGACCGACACCTCCAGCGCCTCGGCCAGCGCCTGCGCGCTCATGCGGCCGCGCGTTTCCAGCAGCATCTGGAGGGACAACAAACGGCTGGCGCGCATGGGCTTTGGCAGGGGTGGTGCAAAAAAACAGAAGGCCAAAGATAGCGCAAATACCTGCCATGGGTTGGCAGGTATAGCGGCACACACTGCAACCCTGTCTTCGCCTTCTTTCCCCCCCACCTTTTCAGGAGCCCCCATGCCCACCACGGATCCCCACGCCATCGTTGAGCTGCGCCAGTACACCTTGCACCCCCAGCAGCGCGAAGTGCTCATCGACCTGTTCGACCGGGAGTTTGTGGAAACCCAGGAGGCGCAGGGCATGCGCGTGCTGGGCCAGTTCCGCGACCTGGACCGGCCCGACCAGTTCGTCTGGCTGCGTGGCTTTGCCGACATGCCGGCGCGCCACCGCGCACTGGAGGGCTTTTATGGCGGCCCCGTCTGGGCGGCACACCGCCACGCCGCCAATGCGACCATGATCGATTCGGACAACGTGCACCTGCTCCGCCCGGCCTGGCCCGGCGCCACGGCCGGCCTTCCGCAGCATGCGCGGCCGCAGCCCGGCACCCATGGTGCAGCCGCTGGCGTCCTGCAGGTCACCGTGTTCCCGTTGCGGGAGCCCGCCACACCCCAGTTGCTGGACCTCTCCCGCCACCGCATGGTGCCCACACTGCTGCGCGGCGGCGCGCGCCAGATCGCCTGGTTCTGCACCGAGCACAGCCCCAACACCTTTGCCCGCCTGCCGGTGCGCGAAGGCGAACCCGTGCTGCTGGGCCTGGCCCTGTTTGGCGACGAGGCTGCGTTGCAGTCGTTTGCCGACAGCGGCGCTTGGGCGCGCGACGTGGCGCCCGGTCTCGCCCCCTGGCTGGCGGCAGCGCCCGAGGTGCTGCGCCTGCAGCCGACCGCGCGCTCGGCGCTGCATGCGTGACGCACCCGCACACCTCTCCCCCTGACGCACCAACCACCACAGAGCCCCACCATGTCCACCCCAGCCCGCCTCATTCCCATCCCGTCGCCCACCGTGGCGCCCAGCGCCGCGCGCGACTTCGACTTTCTCATGGGCCCCTGGCGCATTCGCAACACGCGGCTGGTGCGCAGGCTCGCGGGCTGCCACGACTGGGAGGTTTTTGACGCCACGGGCACCGCCCACCCATTGCCCGGTGGCATCGGCAACTTCGACACCTTCACACCGCTGGCCTGGAATCCCGGCTACGTGGGCATGGCACTGCGTGTGTTCAACCCCGTGACGCAGCGCTGGAGCATCTACTGGCTGGACAACCTCACGGGCGGCCTGGACCCAGCCACAGGTCTGCTGCTGCCGCCGGTGGTGGGGGGCTTCCACGATGGCGTGGGCCTGTTTGAAGGCGAGGAGCTGTTCGAGGGCCGCCCGGTGCGCGTGCGCTTCGAGTGGTCGCAGATGCACACGGGCGCGCCGCGCTGGCAGCAGGCGTTTTCGGACAACGGCGGCGCGACCTGGGAGGTGAACTGGGTGATGGAGTTTGCGCGGCCGGTGTGAGCATAGGCAGCCCCCAGCACCCAGGCTAAAAATTGAAGCCAAAACAGCCCCTGGTGCCTGATGGTTATGCGCTATCAGCTACCAAAGCAGGAGCGCTAACTCACGCCATCTGGAGTGCTGCTTCCTGCACCGGGAAGTCCGTGGACGCCGCCACCGCACGCCACTGCGCCGTCTCTTTCGCCACAAAGGCATGTTTGTCGGCAATGGTTTGCAGCGTGTCGGTGCCCAGCGGCAGGCGCAGCGGCGGCGTGGGGCTGGCCACCAGCTGCATCACGGCCTGGGCCAGGCGCACCGGGTCGCCGGGCTGGTTCAGGTTGATGCGGCGGGCGGCTTCGCGCACGGCACCGGCGCTCTCGGCGTAGTCGTCCAACACCCGGGGCGACACGGCCAGCGAGGCGCTGTCCAGAAACTCGGTGCGGAAGTACCCCGGCTCCACCACGGTGGCGTGGATGCCCAGCGGCGCCAGCGCGGCATGCAGCGCCTCGGTGATGCCCTCGACCGCAAACTTGGTGGAGCAGTACAGGCCAAACCCCGCGGCCGACTGCACGCCGCCCAGCGAGGAGATGTTGACCACATGCCCGGCACGGCGCGCGCGCATGGCGGGCAGCACGGCGCGGGTCACATGCAGCAGGCCGAACACATTGGTGTCGTACAGGCGCCGCACCTCGTCGGCGGTGGCCTCTTCCACCGCGCCCAGCAGGCCGTAGCCTGCGTTGTTGACCAGCACGTCGATGCGGCCGAAGCGGTCGAGCGCCGCGCCTACGGCATGGCGGGCCTGGGCCTCATCGGTCACGTCCAGCGCCAGGGGCAGCAGGGCATCGTGTGCGCCCAAGCGCTTTTCGACCGATGCGGCATCGCGTGATGTGGCGATGACGGCATCGCCCTGGGCCAGCGCAGCCTCGGCAATGCGCGCGCCGATGCCACGCGAGGCGCCGGTGATCAGCCAGACGCGGGGGGACGAAGAACGGGAGGTGGTCGTGGCTGTGGTGGGGGTGGTGTGTGCGGCGTTCATGGTTGGTCCTTGAGGTGGTGTTGAGCAATGGGCGGTGCCCATGGCGGTGGACTTTAGGCAAGCCATTGCCATGCGACTAGCCCATAATCTCTGGATTCATTCGCAAGCAATGCTTGCCAATCCACCACGCAGCCGCCCCGCACAATGCCTGTCCACCATGGCCATCAATGAACTGCGCGCCATCGCCAACTTCGTCAAGGCCGCCGAGCTGGGCAGCCTGCGCCAGGCGGCGGCCGCGCAGGGCATCACGCCACAGGCGTCCAGCCAGCTGCTGGTGCAGCTCGAATCGCACCTGGGCGTGCGGCTGTTCCACCGCACCACGCGCAGCCTGAGCCTGACCGAAGAAGGGCGCCAATTCCTGGCGTCGGCGCAACCGGGCCTGGCCACGCTGCAGCAGGCGGTGCAGGGCGCACGGCGCGGGCGCGAGGCAATGGCGGGGCCGCTGCGCATCGTGGCGCCGCGCTCCATCCTGCTGGAGGTGATCTGGCCGGTGCTGCACGAGTTCTGCCGCCGCCACCCGCTGGTGGAGCCCGATGTGCAGCTGGACGACCGCATCGGCAACTGGGTGGAAGACCGCGTGGATGTGGGCTTCCGCTCGGGCTACCCGCCCGAGGGTGGCGTGGTGGCGCGGCGGCTGCTCACGCTGCAGCTCATCGTGTGCGCCGCGCCTGCCTACATCGCACGCCACGGTGCGCCGGCCAGCATCGACGACCTGGCGCAGCACCGCTGCAGCGGCTTTCGCCATGCGTCCACTGGCAAGCCCATGCCCTGGGAGTTCCAGGTGGGCGACGACATCGTGGCGCGCACCATCCACCCCACGTTCTGCACCAACGACATCGAGGTGGAGGCCCGTGCGGTGCTGGGCGGCCACGCGGTGGGCCAGCTGGTGGGCGTGACGGCCGCGCCGCTGGTGCGCAACGGCCAGCTGGTGCCGCTGCTGCCCCAGCATGTGGCGCAGCACCTGGCGCTCTACGTGTACTACGGCAGCCGCACGGCGCTGCCAGCGCGCGTGCGGGCCTTCATCGACCTGGCGGTGGAGATGGTGGCCAACAACCCCGCCTACCTGCTCACGCCCAAAGAGCTGGCGACCCACGGCCCTGCAGTGCAGAAAAAGCCCCGGGCGCGAAAGCCCACGCAGTGAGCGCCGTGCTGACAGCTCAGAAGGTGTGAACGGATCCGGCGTGTCCGAGCAGGCCGCTAAAACACGGCCGGTCTAGGCGCAAAGCACAGCCATAGCGCGGGCTATGGCGAGCATTTGCAACGACGAGCGGGCGTGTTTTGGCGGGATGAGCGGGCATGAGGGGTTCATTCACACCTTCTCAGGCCGCAAAGCCGCCGTCGATCAACAAGCTCGCCCCCGTCACCATGCCCGATTCCGGGCCGGCCAGATACGCCACCATGCCCGCGATCTCATCGGGGTGGGCATGGCGGCTCAGGGCCATCAGGCCGTGCATGTCGCCCGCCATGGGGCCGTCAGCGGGGTTCATGTCGGTGTTCACGGGGCCGGGCTGCACGTTGTTCACCGTGATGCCACGCGGGCCCAGGTCGCGCGCCAGGCCCTTGGTCAGGCCCACGATGGCGGCCTTGCTCATGCCATACACGCTGAATCCGGCCCATGGCACGCGGTCGGAGTTGGTGCTGCCAATGGTGATGACGCGGCCATAGGCGCCGCCCTGGCCCATGTGGCGCACGGCGGCCTGGGTGGCCACGAACACGGCGCGCACGTTGACGTTGAGCGTGTGGTCAAAGTCGGCCAGCGCAAAGCTGCTGAGCTCACCCGCGATGGCGACGCCCGCGTTGTTGACGAGGATGTCCAGGCGGCCCAGCTCTCGCGCGGCGCGGTCCACCGCCTGGGTGAGGGCGACGGCATCGGCGCTGTCGGCCTGCAGGGCCAGGGCCTTGCCGCCGCTTGCCGCAATGTCCGCCACCAGCGTCTCGGCAGGTGATGCGGAGCTGCTGTAGGTGAAGGCCACGGCCGCGCCATCGCGCGCCAGGCGCCGCACGATGGCCGCGCCAATGCCGCGCGCGCCGCCGGTGACGAGCGCAACCTTGCCCGCCAGTGGGCGGCCCGAGGATGTAGGAGCAGAGACCGGGGATGTTTCAGACACAGAAGACATGGTGTTGTTTCTCCAACGAGGTGCATGCAGAAAATGGTTCGTCACCGAACCGGGAAGACTGCAGTGTCAGAAAAACACTCATACTCTGGTAGCCATGAATGGGCTGTATATCTTTCAACCCTTGGTTGAAAATACCCCGCATGCAGCCCCTCAGCCACCTTGAATCGTTTGTGCAGTCTGCCCTATCGGGCAGCTTTTCGGCCGCCGCGCGGCTCATGGGCCTGACGCCCGCCGCCGTGAGCAAGAACGTGGCGCGGCTGGAGGCCAGCCTGGGCGTGCGGCTGTTCCAGCGCAGCACGCGCAGCCTCACGCTCACCGAGGGCGGGCAGCGCCTGCTGGCGCAAGTGGGCCCGCCCCTCACCGCCCTGGCCGACGCGGTAGACCATGCGGCCGAGGCCGAGCAGCAGCCTGCGGGCACGCTCAAGGTCAGCATGGGCCAGGCCTTTGGGCGCGCATACCTGGTGCCGCTGCTCACCGAGTTCTTGCAGCGCTACCCGGCCATCCAGCCCGACTGGCGCTTTGAGAACCGGCAGGTGGATTTGATCGGCGAGGGCTTTGACGCCGGCATTGGCGGCGGCCTGAACCTGAACCCCGACATGGTGGCGCGCACGCTGGGCCCCATCCATCTGGTGGTCGTGGCGGCGCCTGCACTGCTGCAGGGCCGCAAGCGGGCGCCGCGCCACCCGGCGGACCTGGCGCAGTGGGATGGCATTGCCCGGCGCAACATCCGCACCGGGCGCATCAACGTCACCACGCTGCGCAACAAGGCGGGCGATGCGGCCCCCGTGGAACTGCGCCCGCGCGTTGTGTTCGACGACCCCGAGGCCATGTGCCAGGCCGCGCTGATGGGCCTGGGCCTGGCCGTGCTGCCCATGCCGTTTGCGCAGCCCTGGCTGGCGCAGGGCGACCTGGTGCGGGTGCTGCCCGGCTGGTGGGCCGATGCAGGGCCGACCTCGCTGTACTACCCCAGCAAGAAGCTGCTGCCCGCACGCACCCGGGTGTTTGTGGACTTTGTGGTGGAGCAGTTCAGCACGCGCGGCTTTGCGCAAAGGGTGCGCGGGGACTGACGGGCACAGCATGGGGCCCGAGCCACGGCAGCGCGGTGGCAATAATGGGCCTTTGCAATAGCTCTGGACCATATTCATGCCCCAACACATCGGCATCGTGGGCTGCTCCGCCGAAGGGGCTGCTTTGTGTTACCGCACCCTGTGCACCGAAGGCGCTGCACTGCTGGGCCGCCCGCATGCGCACCCCGAGGTGACGCTGCACACACCGTCGCTGGCCGACTATGTGGACTGCCTGGACCGGAATGACCTGCAAGGCGTGGCCGACCTGATGCTGGCCTCCGCCCACAAGCTGGCCCGTGCAGGCGCCGATTTTCTGATCTGCCCCGACAACACCATCCACCAGGCCATGGACCGCGTGCTGCCCCACTCACCGCTGCCCTGGCTGCACATTGCCGAGGTGGTGGCGGCCGAGGCGGCAGCGCGCGGGCACCGGCGCCTGGCCCTCGCCGGCACACGCTGGCTGGTGGACAGCAGCGTGTACCCCGATGCGCTGCAGGCCCAGGGCCTGCAATGGGTGCGCCCCACCGAGGCCGAGCGCAGTGAGATCAACCGCATCATCATGGACGAGCTCGTGCCCGGCATCATTCGCCCTGAGGGCGTGGCCCTGTTCCAGCAGATCATCGCCCGCATGCAGCGCGAGGAAGGCTGCGATGCAGTGGTGCTGGGCTGCACCGAGATCCCGCTGATCCTGAGCGACGCCAACTCCCCGCTGCCCACACTGGACTCCACCCGCCTGCTGGCCCGTGCGGCGCTGCGCCGGGCCGTGCAGGTTGACTGAACGCAATTACTTGAGCCGCTGCGCCACCACGGCATCCAGCGACGCCATGAAGGTCTCCACGGCCCGCGTGTAGGCGCTTTCCAGGCCCAGCTGCGCGTTGATCTCGCCATGGGTCAGCTCCTGCGGCAGCACCTCGGCGCGGCCGCCCAGGTCGCGCACGCGGCGCGCCATGCCCTGGGCCTGCAGGCAGGGGTGGTCGGGGCGCTCGGTGGAGCACACGAACTGGAACGGCGGCACCGGCCCCGACAGCGCGTGGTACGGCGACACCGCCGCCCAGAACAACGGGTTGGCGCCCATTACCTCGTCATAGAACGGGTAGTGCGGCGCGGTCATCACCACCGGCACATTGAGCGCCGCACTGTCCAGCGACACGGTGCCCAGCCAGGGCCAGGCCCCTTCGCGCTGGGCCAGGGTGGGCGATGCATTGATGAGCGACACCAGGTGCGCGCCCGCCGAGTGCCCCATCAGGATGAACCGCGATGCATCGGCGCCCCAGCTGGCGGCGCGGCTTTGCGCGGCGGCCAGCGCCATGGCCACGTCCTGCGCCTCCTGCAGCACATTCACGGCGGGGTACAGGCGGTAGTTCACCGAGATGAACACAAAGCCCTTGGGCACCCAGCGCGCCACCTTCTCCTGCACCACGCGGGACATGGCCTTGTCGCCCGTGCGCCAGGCGCCGCCATGCACCATGAAGATCACCGGCGCGCGCGTACCGCTGGCCACCGCAGCGCTGCTGGCGGCACTGCCAGCAGCGGGCAGGTAGACATCCATGCGCTGCAGCGGGTCCGCACCATAGGGCACATCGGCGAGGCGCTGCACACCGGCGGGCAAGGCCGCAGCGGTGTCGCGCAACTGGGCAAAGGGTCCCAGCCCGCGCAGCTGGGCGTGGGCGTGCGGGGTCATCAGCACAGCGGCCAGCGCACACAGCGCTGCGCCCAGGCCTGTGCGCAGGGAGGCGAACGCGGAGAGTGGAGTGGAAGGACGGGACATGCGGGATCTCCTGGCTCAATGAATGGAAGGTGATGGATCAGGGCCGCGCTGGGCAGGCCATTGGGGCGCCGCTGGCGTCAAAGCAGCTGGCGCTGCGGGAACGGCCGGTGTCCGCGTTGTACGAGCTGCTGGTCTGCACGCTGTTGCCGGTGGTGGCGCTGGTGGCCGTGGTGGTGCGGCCCTGGGTCACGCTGCCGTCAGCGCTGCGCGTGGCGGCGCCCGTGCTCTGCAGCGTGCCCCTGTCGCCCTGGGCGGCCATGGCGCTGCTGTGGCTGGCCGAGCCATCGGCATTCCTTGCGCTCTGGCCCTGGCGCACAGCGGTGGCGCCGTTGGGGCCCACCACGGCGGCGCCGCTGCGCACGCTGCCGTGGCCCTGGCCGTCGGTGGTCACGCTGCGGCCGCGCAGCACGCCCCCACCGCCCGGCGCGGCGCGGACCACGCCGGTGCGGGCGGTGGTGCTGCCATCGGCGTTGTGCTCCACGGTGTGGCGGCTGCGTGCGCTGGCATCGGTGGCTGCCAGGAGCAGCAGCGCCGTCACGGCCAAGGCGGCCAGCAGCATGGCGCGGCAGGTGGCAACGGGGGCGGGAGGTGTCGGGGCGGAAGGGAACATGGCGGTGGGCTCCTTGCAACAGAACAGGGGGTACGGAGCAGCAGGATGCTGCGCTGGCCTGAACTATGGCCGCCAGGTATGAGCCAGTTGTGGCGCCCGCTGCGCGATGTATGACAAAGCATGACAAACCTCCGGGGCCTGTCATGCGTTGTCATGCACCGGGGCACCTGCCCGCGCTGGCACCCGGTGTTTTCGGCCCTACCATTGGCACGCAGCCTTGGCTGCACCCACCCACTGCCATCCACCTCCACCGCCCCATGACGGAAGCCCTGGCCAAGATCCTGGTCGCAGACGACGAGCCCGACCTGCGTGCGCTGCTGCAGCGCTACCTGAGCGACCAGGGCTACAGCGTGCGTATGGTCGATGGTGCGGGCCCGCTCGATGTGCTGCTGCAGCGCGAGCGCTTTGACGTGTTGGTGCTCGACGTGATGATGCCGGGCGAGGATGGCCTGTCGATCTGCCGCCGCCTGCGCGCGCAGGGCGAGACCATTCCCATCCTGATGCTCACCGCGCGCGGAGACCCGGTGGACCGTATCGTGGGCCTGGAGATGGGCGCCGACGACTACCTGCCCAAGCCCTTCAACCCGCGCGAGCTGCTGGCCCGCATCCAGGCCATGGTGCGCCGCCAGCGCCTGCTGGGTGCGCACACCGGGCCGCGCCAGACGGGCGGGCGCATCGATTTTGGCGCGTTCACGCTGTGGCTGGATGAGCGCCGGCTGGAACGCCATGGGGGCGCGGACGGCGACGGCGCCCAGGACGTTCCCCTGACCACGGGCGAATTCGCGCTGCTGCAGGCGCTGGCACAGCAACCGCACCGGCCCCTGGGCCGCGACCGGCTCATCGCACTGGCCTATGGCCCTGACCACACCGCCACCGACCGCAGCATCGATGTGCAGGTGATGCGCCTGCGCAAGCTCATCGAGGCCGACCCCGCGCAGCCGCGCCACATCCGCACCGTGTGGGGCGTGGGCTATGTGTTTGTGCCCGATGGCGCAGCGCCCGGCGGCGGAGGCAAGCCATGACGCCCTCCGCCACACCCCAGCCCACCCGAGGCTGGTGGCCGCGCAGCCTGCTGGGCCGCAACCTGCTGCTGATGGCGGTGTTGATCGTGCTGGGCCAGCTGGTGGCGGCCGTGCTGGTGCGGCAGATGATCTTTCAGCCCCGCGTGGCACAGGTGGCCGATGGCGTGGCGCGCAACGTGGGCGCTTTGCGCGCAGGGCTGCAGGCGCTGCCCCCGGCAGAGCGCGCTGCATTCGTCGAGGCCTTCAACCAGCAGGCCGTGCGGTCGGCCCCGCCGGTGGCGGCGGAAAGCACTGTTCGGCGTGCGCTGTTGTCGCCCCTGGAGCGGCAGTTTGTGCAGGCGGTGTCGCGTCGCTTGGGGGCTGAGGATGCGGCAACATCAGCATCACAGCCATCACAACCCGTGTGGCGCCGCGACAGCACGGGCGTGCTGGCCCTGCGTGTGGTGCATCAGGGGCCGGAGGGGGCGGAGACCTATTGGCTGAACCTGCCCAGCGTGTTCCCCACGCGCGAATTCACCGGCGCCTGGCTGGCCGCTACGCTGGCCAGCATGCTGCTGGCGCTGCTGGGGGCCTGGTGGCTGCAGCGGCACATTAACCGCCCGCTAGCGCAGGTGGTGGCAGCGGCCCGGCAGCTGGCGCAGGGCCAGACCCCTGCGCCGCTGCCCGAGGACGGGCCCGAAGAAATCGCCACCGTAGGCCGCAGCTTCAACCACATGGCGCACAGCCTGGCCGCGGCCGAGCAGGAGCGGGCGCTGATGCTGGCCGGTGTGTCGCACGACCTGCGCACCCCGCTGACCAAGCTGCGCCTGGGCGTGGAGATTGCCGGTGCGCAGGTGGATGCGCCCCTGGCCGCGAGCATGGCGCGCAGCATCGACGAGATGGACGGCATCGTGGGCCAGTTTCTGCAGTTTGCGCGCAGCGGTGAGGCCGAGGCGCCCACCCCAGCGTCGCTCAACGACCTGGCCCAGGCCGTGGCCGAGGCGCAGGCCGACCATGGGCGCACCGTGCGGCTGGCGCTGGGCACGCTGCCCGATGTGCTGGTGCGCCCCCAGGCACTGCGCCGCGCGCTGGACAACCTGGTGGAAAACGCCTGGCGCCACGGCACACCGCCGGTGCTGCTGCGTACCGGGTCCGATGCCGACGGCGTGTGGCTGGAGGTGCAGGACCAGGGCCCCGGCATCGCCCCGGCAGAGCTGGACCGCATCCGCCAGCCCTTTGCGCGCGGCGATGGCGCGGCACGTTCGGGCGCACCGGGCGCGGGGCTGGGCCTGGCCATTGTGGAGCGTGTGGTGCGCAGCCACGGCGGGCGGCTAGAGCTGCACAGTGCGCCGGGCGCGGGGCTGCGCGCGCGGCTGGTGTTGCCACGGGGCGAGCGGGGCTGATGCCGCTGCGCACGCCCAGGGCACGCTGCACCCTGAAAATTCAGCCAAAAGTGCCGCAAGCGCTAGTGCAATATGCGGCAGCAGCTCTCAAATCAGTAGCAATTCAGTGAACCCTGCAGACGCTCAGGCCACCGGCATCTTCAGCTTGCGGTACAGCGTCTGGCGGCTGATGCCCAGCTGGCGCGCGGCCTGCGACATGTTGCCGCGCGCGGCCTGTAGCGCCTGGTCGATGGCGGCCTGGGACAGCTGCTGCAGGCTCAGGCTGGCTGGCAGGCCGTCCACACCAGCACCCGCTGCGGCATCGCTGCGCGGGCTGGAGGGCACCGCCGTCAGCGCCTGCACCAGGTCGTCGGGCATGTGCTCCCAGCCCAGGGTGTCTTCGCCCTCGGCCAACATGGCGCAGGCGGTGCGCAGCACATTGGCCAGCTGGCGCAGGTTGCCGGGCCAGGGGTAGGCGGCCAGACGGGCCAGCAGGTCGGGCGCCACCTGCACCTCAAAACCCAGGCCCTGTTCCGTCGTCAGGTCGGCCAGCAGACGCTGCAGCAGCGCCACAAAGTCGCTGCGCTCGCGCAGTGCGGGCAGCTGCACCGTAAGGCCGTTGATGCGGTAGTACAGGTCTTGCCGAAAGCGACCTTGCTCCGCCGCCTGCATGAGCTGGTTGTGCGTGGCGCAGACCAGTGCAAAGTCCACCGGCACGGCCTTGCTGGCGCCCACGGGCGTCACGCTGCGCTCTTGCAGCACACGCAGCAGGCGGGTCTGCAGGGCCAGCGGCATGTCGCCAATTTCGTCGAGGAACAGCGTGCCGCCATGCGCCTCGCGCAGGCGGCCCAGATGGCCCTCCTTGCGCGCGCCGGTGAAGGCACCGGCCACATGGCCGAAGAGTTCGGATTCGATCAGGTGCTCGGGAATCGCTGCGCAGTTGATGGCCACAAACGGCGCATCGCGGCGCGGGCCGCTGGCGTGCAGCGCACGCGCAAACACCTCCTTGCCCACGCCCGACTCGCCCTGCACCAGCACCGCAATCGGCTTGCCCACCACGCGGCGGGCCTTGTCAGCGGCGGTGCGCCAGCGGGCGTCGCCGGTGTCCAGCAACGCCAGTGCGTCCTGCTGGGGCACTGCGGCGGCCATAGCAGCGGGCCGTGTGGGGGTGGCCACCCAGGCGGCGTCCATCTGCACCTGGGCAAACAGCAAGGCGCCCTGCAGTGTGCGCAAGGCCTGCGGCTGCTGGGGGCGGCGCTTGTGGTGCGAGAGCAGGTCATCGAGCCGCACGTCCAGCACCCGCTCCAGCAAGGTAGCGCCCACATCGCCCGCGTGCAGGCCCAGCTGCGCCAGGGCCACGCGGTTGGCGCCCACGATCCAGCCATCGGCGGACACGGCCACGATGCCCTCGGCCACACTGCCAATGCCCTCGGGCGCGCTGTGCAGGTGCAGGCGGATGTTGCGTTTGCAGGTGGCAGCCAGCAGGCGGTTTTCAATCATGCGGGCTGCCGTGCTGACCAGGCCCAGCGCATGGGCGTGGCCGTTGCGGTAGTCGCCCGAGATGTCGAGGATGCCCAGCAGGTCGCCCGTGGCCGACAGGATGGGCGATGCCGCGCAGGTGAGAAAGTTGTTGCGCTCCAGAAAATGCTCGCCGCCATGCACCTCCACCGCGCAGGCCTCGGCCAGGGCGGTGCCGATGGCATTGGTACCCCGGTGGGCCTCGTGCCACGAGGCACCGCTGGTCAGCGCCACGCGCTCGGCCTTGTCCACAAAGTGCGGGTCGCCCAGCGTGTGCATCAGCATGCCGCGCCGGTCGGCCAGCACCACCACGCTCTGGCTGTGGCGCACCTGCTCGAACAGGTATTCCATCACCGGCCGCGAATGCGCCAGCAGTTCGGGGTTGCTGGCCAGCACCTGGCGCAGCGTGCCGCTGCTGGGGTGGTCGATGGCGGGGGGCCGCCCGGTGGGCAGCAGGCCGGCCGCCATGCTGCGCGACCAGGAGCGCGCCAGGCGCTCGTCCACCAGGCCGCTGGGGCACTGGCCAGAGTCCAGCAGGTGCTGGCGGGCCTGTCGCAGGGCGACGGGGGAGGTGTTGGGGCGCACGCTTTGTCTCCGTGCGGGCTCAGGGCGGCCCGCTTGTGGTGTGTGGGCCAGTATGGCGGGCTCGACGGCGCGGGGCAAGGGTGTGGGCGCAAGCGGAGCGCCAACTGTTCCATTTCGTGACAGGTGTCGCGGCCCGGGACACCCGGGCGCGGGCGGCTGCGACAGGTATCCGCACTGGGCGGCCGAAAAAATCCAATGAAATCAACACTTCGCGCGCCCAGGCCCGCTGGCATGTGTTTTGAGTAAGGGGTTGGCATCGGACAGGCGCTACAGAGGCCACCCGATGCACACAACCATCGCAGGAGACAACACCATGACCGTTTACGCAGCCCCCGGCGCCGCTGGCGCCAAGATCACCTACAAGCCCCGTTACGACAACTTCATCGGCGGCAAATTCGTGCCCCCCGTCAAAGGCCAGTACTTTGACGTCATCACGCCGGTGAGCGGCAAGGTCTACACCCAGGCCGCGCGCTCCACCGCCGAAGACATCGAACTGGCACTGGACGCCGCCCACGCCGCCGCCGACAGCTGGGGCAAGACCGATGCGGCCACGCGCGCCAACATCCTGCTCAAGATCGCCAACCGCATCGAAGAAAACCTGGAGCGCCTGGCCTACGCCGAAACCGTGGACAACGGCAAGGCCATCCGCGAGACGCTGAACGCCGACATTCCGCTCACCGTGGACCACTTCCGCTACTTTGCGGGCTGCGTGCGGGCGCAAGAAGGCGCCCTCTCCAACATCGACGAGAACACCGTGGCGTATCACATCCAGGAGCCGCTGGGCGTGGTGGGCCAGATCATTCCGTGGAACTTCCCCATCCTGATGGCCGCGTGGAAACTGGCGCCCGCGCTGGGTGCGGGCAACTGCGTGGTGCTCAAGCCCGCAGAGTCCACGCCGATTTCCATCCTCATCCTGGTGGAGCTGATTGCCGACCTGCTGCCGCCCGGTGTGCTCAACATCGTCAACGGCTTTGGCCGCGAGGCCGGCATGCCGCTGGCGCAGAGCAAGCGCATTGCAAAAATAGCGTTCACCGGCTCCACCAGCACCGGCCGCGTGATCGCGCAGGCCGCTGCCAACAACCTGATCCCCGCCACGCTGGAGCTGGGCGGCAAGAGCCCCAACATCTTCTTTGCCGATGTGATGGACAAGGACGATGCGTTTCTGGACAAGGCGATTGAAGGCTTGGTGCTGTTCGCGTTCAACCAGGGCGAGGTCTGCACCTGCCCATCGCGTGCACTCATTCAGGAATCGATCTACGACAAATTCATGGAGCGTGTCTTGAAGCGTGTGGCCGCCATCAAGCACCAGAACCCGCTGGACACCGACAGCATGATGGGCGCACAGGCATCGAAGGAACAGCTCACCAAGATCCTGAGCTACCTCGACCTGGGCAAGCAGGAGGGTGCCGAAGTGCTGGCCGGTGGCGGCCAGGCCCACCTGGGCGGCGACCTGGAAGGCGGCTACTACGTGCAGCCCACGCTGTTCAAAGGCCACAACAAGATGCGCATCTTCCAGGAAGAAATCTTCGGCCCCGTGCTGGCCGTGACCACCTTCAAGGACGAGGCCGAAGCGCTGGCGATTGCCAACGACACGCTGTACGGCCTGGGTGCCGGCGTGTGGAGCCGCAACGGCAATGTGGCCTACCGCATGGGCCGCGCGATCAAGGCCGGGCGCGTGTGGACCAACTGCTACCACGCGTACCCCGCGCATGCGGCATTTGGCGGCTACAAGGAATCGGGCATCGGGCGTGAGACGCACAAGATGATGCTGGACCATTACCAGCAGACGAAGAACCTGCTGGTTAGCTACAGCGAAAACAAGCTCGGCTTCTTCTGATGGGGTGGCGGTCCAAAAACCGTCCTTGGCGTCGTTGCTCCGTCTGGCCGTGGCGCTGCCACTGTCTGCGACGGAGACGCCTAGCCAGGAACGGTTTGTGAACCGCAGGAAACGTTGTGGGCGGCGCGTTGTTCCAACGCGCCGCTTTTGCTTCTTTTGCATTGCATGCTGGAGACACCCATGGTCGACAAAGTCATTGCCACCCCCGCCGCGCTGGAGCTGGTGGCCTTTCTGCAAACCAAGCACGGCCCCGATTTGATGTTCCATCAATCGGGCGGCTGCTGCGACAACAGCGCAGCCAACTGCTACCTGCCCGGCGAGATCACGATGGGCGCGGGCGACGTGTATCTGGGCGACATCGGCGGCTGCCCGTTCTACATCGGGCGCGCGCAGTACGAGACCTGGAAACACACGCAGCTCATCATCGATGTGATCGAGGGCACGGGCGGCACCTTTTCGCTGGAGGGGCCGGAGGGCAAGGCCTTCCACACGCGCTCGCGGGTGTTCACCGACGCGGAGCTGGCCGAACTGGGCATTGCGCACGGGCCTGGGGCGTGAACGTTGGGGGCTGTACGGCCTGCCATGACGCTCCTCCATGCGCGTTACAGCGCATTTCAGGTCATTCAGGCCGGTAGCGCTAGTGCAATATGCCGCTGCAGCTATTGAATTCGTAGCACGCCTGCGGCCGTGCGCCCGCCGCCATCGTCGCCCAGGCGGAACACCGACACCACCTGCACCAGGTCTTCGGCCTGGTTCTTGAGGCTGCTGGCAGCGGCGGCCATCTCCTCGACCAGCGCCGCGTTCTGCTGGGTCACCTGGTCCATCTGCGTGACGGCCTCGCCCACCTGGGCCACGCCCAGCGATTGTTCGTGGCTCGCGGCGCTGATCTCGCCCACGATGTCGGTCACGCGGCGGATGGCGCCCACCACCTCGCTCATCGTGGCGCCGGCGCGGTCCACCAGGGCGCTGCCCTGGGCCACGCGCTCCACGCTGGCGCTGATGAGCGTCTTGATCTCGCGCGCGGCCTCGGCGCTGCGCCCGGCCAGGCTGCGCACCTCGCTGGCTACCACCGCAAAGCCCCGGCCTTGCTCGCCCGCGCGGGCGGCTTCCACGGCCGCGTTGAGCGCGAGGATGTTGGTCTGGAACGCGATGGAGTCGATCACGCCGATGATGTCGGAGATCTTCTGCGACGAGGCGTTGATGCCGTGCATGGTGTCCACCACCTGCGCCACCACTTCACCGCCCTGCACGGCCACCGTGCTGGCATTGGCGGCCAGCTGGCTGGCCTGCTGGGCGCTGTCGGCGTTCTGGCGCACGGTGGCGTTGAGCTGCTCCATCGACGCGGCAGTTTCTTCCAGCGCGCTGGCCTGGCTTTCGGTGCGGGCCGACAGGTCGGTGTTGCCCTGGGCAATCTGCACGCTGGCCGTGGCCACACTCTCGGAGCCACTGCGCACGTTGCGCACCACCTGCGTGAGCTGTGCGCGCATCTGCTGCAAGGCCTCCAGCAACTGGCCTACCTCGTTGGTGCCATGGGCAATGGGCTCGCCGCTCAGGTCCCCCTGCGCCACGGCGCGTGACAGCGCCACAGCCTGCGACAGCGGCCCGGTCATGGAGCGCACGAACACCAGCGCCATCGCACTGGTGGCCGACAGCGTGAGCACCAGGGCCAGCGCCACCCACAGCAGGTTGCGCTGCAGCCCTGCCACGCGCGCCTGCAGCGCCTGGTCGAGGCTGGCCATCGACAGGTTGTTGAGCGCGTTCAGCGCCTCGATGGTGCGGGTGAACGCGTCGAAGTAATCCTTGGACGGCAGCTGCAGCTCCGTGGCGTTGAGGATGTCGCGCTCCACCATCTGCAGCGACTGCTGGATCTGCCCTTGCACGGCCTGCGCGCTGCTGCCCAGCGCGCGCTGCAGCTCGGCATTGCCCTGCAAGGCGCGGTCCAGCCCCCGGAAGGTGTCGCCCTGCAGCTCGGCCACGCGCTGCTGCAGCACCAGCAGCTGACCCTTGCCCTGGGGCGTGAGCTCGCGCTTGCCCAAGGCGCTGGCGCCCTGGGCGCGCAGCATGCCCAGCTTTTCCCCCAGCATGGGGGCCTGCGCCAGCGAGGCCTGCACCAGCGCGTGGGTGTCGGCCTCGGGGTCGATTTGCAGGCCATAGGCATGCACCAGCGACTCATTGAGCTGCAGCAGCGTTGCGATGAGCTGGGTATGCTGCGCGGTGCTTTGCGCCTGTTCGATGCTGCGCGCGGCCACGGCCTGCTCCAGGGTGCGCCAGGTCTGCTGCGCCTGGGTCCAGGCCGCCATCTGCGCAGCGGGCACCTTGGCGGCGGCAAAGCGGGCGCTCACGTCGTCCAGCGCGGTGTTGACCGCATCACGCGCGGCGGGGCGGCGCGCGGCCAGCGACTCGTCGCCCCCCAGCATGCCCACCGACAGGCCCCGGTGCACCTGCATGCGCTGCACCAGCAGCGTGAGCGCCTGGGCAGGGGCCACGCCCTGCGCCTCCAGGCGCGCGTGGTCGATGGCGTGGAGGGAGTCGCGCACCACCAAGTAGGTGGGCAAGGCGCTCATCATGAGCCCGATGGTCCCCAGGATGAGGAATTTTTCGAGCAGGTTCAACCGGTGAAGCAATGACATGGCAGTGGGCGCAGGCCACACGGCGTGCGCTTTAGAGTAGGCCCCACGGGCGGGTGTCGGCACCGCCGACTGGAGGGCGGCCCCTGTGAACCTGAGGACGATCGCATGGGGAAATCGTCCACCGGCACCGAGGGCCAAACGGAATGGTTCTCAATGTAGGGACGCGTTTGCAGTAGGGTTTTGACTCAGGTCAAGTGACGCAGAGCTTCGCCCACGCGGCCGCATCGCGAGCGCTGGGCTGCGTTCGGAGGCGGGTGGAGGCTGCGGCAGCCGGGGCGCTGGAGAATAATGAACGCCTCCCCATCCTTTGGAGCCCCGGCATGCACTTAACCACCCTGCGCTTCCTGGCGTCCCAGACCACGCTGCCCCAGGCAGGCCGCATCCCCGGCGGCACAGTGCTGCGCTGGGTGGACGAAGCCGGGTTTGCCTGCGCCAGCGCCTGGGCCAAGGGCGCCTGCATCACCGAGTTTGTGGGCGGCGCCCACTTTGTGCGCGCCATCCGCCCGGGGGACCTGGTGGAGGTGCACGCGCGCCTGGCCTACACCACCGACACCAGCATGTGCCTGGCCGTGGAAGTGCGCAGCGGCGCCGTGCACGGCGCACCGCTGGAGGACGTGGTGCACTGCGTGGCCGTGTACACCGCCGTGGATGCCAGCGACCAGCCGCGCACCGTGGACAAATGGAGCCCCGAGACCCCCGGCGACATTGCGCTGGCCCAGCGCGTGAAGGCGCACATCGACGCAGCGCGCGCGGCGCAATGAGCGGCGCTGCACAGGCCGCATCCGCCACCAGCCCGCTGCGTGCGCGCGACCTGCTCGCGGCACTGGTAGTGGTGATCCTCTGGGGCGTGAACTTTGTGGCGATGAAGTGGGGGCTGCGCAGCTTCAGCCCCTTCCAGCTGGGCGCCGCGCGCTACCTGTGTGCAGCGCTGCCGCTGGTGCTGCTGGTGCGCCCGCCGCGCATGCACTGGCGCTGGGTGCTGCTGTTCGGCTTGTTCCAGGGCGTGGGGCAGTTCGGCTTTTTGTTCATGGGACTCAAGGTGGGCATGACGGCCGGGCTGGCCAGCGTGCTGCTGCAGACCCAGGTGTTCTTCACGGCGCTGCTGGGCTTTGCGCTGTTGCGCGAGCGGCCGGGGCTGCCGCTGCGCGTGGGCATGGGGCTGGCCGCACTGGGGCTGGTGTGTTTTGCGATGAACTATGTGGGCCCGGGCTCCGGCATGGGGGTGGCGGCAGCCACCACGCTGGCGGGCCTGCTGCTCACGCTGTGTGGCGCGGCGATGTGGGCGTCGTCCAACATCGTGGCGCGGCTGGCGCAGCAGCACAGCCCGGGCTTTGATCCGTTGGCCTTTGTGATCTGGAGCAGCCTGGTGCCGGTGCTGCCGTTCATGGCGCTGTCCGCCCTGTTCGACCCTGACGCCGCGCGCTGGCTGCAGTGGCAGACGCTGGCCAGCGTGCCGCTGCTGTCATGGGCCGCCGTGGCCTACCTGGGCTGGGCCGCCACCATCGTGGGCTACGCGCTGTGGACAAACCTGCTGCAGCGCTACCCCGCCAACCGCGTGGCGCCGTTCAGCCTGGCGGTGCCAGTGGTGGGCCTCACCGCAGGCTGGCTGCTGCTGGACGAGGGCGTGGCGCCCTGGCAGTGGGCAGGCATTGCGCTGGTGGTGGCCGCGCTGGCCTGTGTGGTGCTGGGGCCCCGACTACAAGCCAAAATGGCCGGTAGTGCTAGTTAAATATGCCTTAGCAGCTATCAACTAGATAGCAAACAACGACAACACTGCCTACAGCAACCGGCGCCGCGCAAAGCGCACCACGGTCACCCCGGCACGTGCCTGGCGCACCGAGGGCATCACCAGCACACAGTCGTCGTACGGAGTGACCACCGGCACGCCGTCGTTGTCGCCAATCACCGTGCCCGCCTTCTCGAACACTTCGAGGCCCGTGTACGGCGCCACAAACCGGAAGGCGCTGCTGGTGGCGACCACGGGGCCGGTCACCTCCAGCGCCCACTGGCGCGGTGCATCGGGCAGGCGCCAGCCGGGCAGCTGCTGCGCCAGTGCGTCGGCGCTCATGGCGCCAGACTGTTCGATAAAGCGCACGCACTGGTCCTGCGCCACAGCGCGACTGGCCGGGTCGCCATGGAAGCCACATTCGATGAGCAGCGAGCGGGTGCCGTTGTCGTCCAGGTCGCCAAACCGGCCGTAGTCGCGCATGCGCACGCCGTCCTTGTGACCGGCGTCCACCACGATGTGTTCGGGCGAGCGCATGGCGCGCGCCAGCGCCAGGTTGCGCGGCTGGATGCCGGTGAGCAGCAGCGGCGCCGAAGGCTCGTGCATGGAATGGATGTCGAGCAGCCAGTCGGCCTGCGCCACCCACGGGCGCAGCGCGGCGGCGCGGCGGCGCTCATTGGTGTCGGCCGCGTCGATGCGCTCGTCCAGCCACTGGCGATTGAGGTCTTCGTCGGTGAAGCGCGAGGCGTCGTGGTTGCCGGGGTCAAAGCGGTCGAAGGCGTCGAGGTTGCAGAACGCGAGCGTGAGCGTGCCCTGCTGCGGGCGCACACCGGCGTCGAGCAGGCCTTTGAGCGCCCAGGCACCGCACAGCTCGTTGCCGTGCACCAGGGCGCTGACCATCACGCGGCGGCCGGGTCGGCCTGAGTCGAAGTGCCACACGCCTTCGGTGCCGGTGTTGCCGGCACGCCAGGCGCTGATGTCGGGGGCAGGCAGCGCAAACACCAGGGGTTGCACGGACGTGGGAGAGAGGGGGCTGCTGCTCATTCTTCGATCTTGGCGAATTCAACGATCTTCTTGTACTTGGCCACTTCCGTGACCAGGAACTGGTCGATGTTCACGGTGGGCGAGGCCACGGTGGACCCGCTGGCTTCCATCTTCTTGCGGAAGTCCGGCGATTGCAGGCTGTCGGCCAGCGCCTTCTTGAGCTTGTCGGTCACCGGCTTGGGCAGGTTGGCAGGGCCCATGAGCGCAAACCACACGCTGATGTCCACGTTCTTGTACTGCGGCGACTCGGCCAGCGCCGGGATGTCGGGTGTGGTGGCGGAGCGCTTGGCCTCGGTGGTGCCCAGCGCAATCACCTTGCCGCTCTTGATGTGCGGCAGGCCGCTGGAGAGCACGAACACGCCGTACTCCAGGTTGTTGCCCATGAGGTCGCTGGTGAGCGGCGCCACGCCCCGGTAGGGGATGTGCGTCATGAACAGCTTGCCTTGCTCCTTCACGGCCTCGCCCGCCAGGTGCAGCGCCGTGCCCACGCCCGAGCTGCCGTAGCTGAACTTGCCGGGGTTCTTGGATACCTTCTGCGTGAACTCCGCCATGTTCTTGACGCCCGCACCGGTGGAGGCCACCAGCACCAGCGGCTGGGAGGCAATGAGGCCGATGGCGGTAAAGTCCTTGATGTCGTACTTGACCTTCTTGGTCACGAGCTTGTTGATGGCGATCTCGTTGTTGGCGCCCACCAGCAGGGTGTAGCCGTCGGGCGCCGCGTTGGCGACCTTCTGCGCGCCGATCGCGCCCCCGGCACCGCCCAGGTTCTCGATCACCACCGGCACGCCAAGCTTGTTACCCAGCTCGGTGGCCACGGTGCGTGCGGTCAGGTCGGTGCTGCCGCCGGGCGGGTAGCCCACCACGATGGTGATGGGCTTGCTGGGGTAGGCGTCTTGTGCGATGGCGGGGGCAGCAAGAACGGCCAAGCCGCACAGCAGTGCAACACGGCGCAGGGGACGGACGGTGGTCATGGCGGAACTCCTTGGCAAAGGCGGGGTGAATGGTGCGGGTGGGGTATGGACTGGATTGTGAAAAGTCCGCCGCTGGGCGTTGGTGCCAAAACGGCACCATGTCGTGCCGATTCACAATATCCGACACGGGGAAACCCGCAGGCCAGCCACAGCGGGCGCAGGCGTATCAGCGCTGCGCCAGCGCCTTCCACAGCGCCTCGGCCAGCGGCCCCAGGCGGCGCTTGGGACGGTACAGGCGCACGTCAAACCGCACCTCCATGCGGGCGTCTCCCGCGAGTGCCAGCCGCTGGGCCTTGCAGTCGGCAAACACCATGGACCAGGGCAGCCACGCAACGCCCAGACCTTTTTGCACGTATTCGTAGTGGGCGTCGGCCGAGTCGCACTCCACCACGCGCTGCAGCCGGGGCGCATGGGGGTTGTGCGCCAGGTGGTCTTCCACCAGCCGCCCCAGGGCCAGCTGGGGGGCGTAGGCCAGGTAGGGCACCCGCGTAGCGTCGGGCCCGAACCGGTGCAGCGCCTGCCCCTGCGCCGTGGCGCGCGACACAGGCACCAGCCGGTCGGAGGCCACCGTCAGGTGCGTGAACTGCCGCGCATCGAGCCGGATGGCCAGCGCCGGGTGGTGGTACACGAGCGAGAAGTCGGCCTCGTTGCGCTCCAGCATGCCCACCGTGTCGGCCAGCGCCCGGGTGCGAATACACAGCTCGCCGCCCTGCAAAATGGGCTGCAGGCGCACCAGCCAGTCGGCCACCACGGTGCGCGCCAAGGTGCGGCCCGTGGCCAGGGTCACGGTGCGGGCCTGGCGCCCGGCCAGGCTTTGCAGCTCCTCATGCGACTGGGTGAGGTTGCGCACCATTTGCCCGGCGGTGTCCAGAAAACTTTGGCCAGCGGGCGTGAGGGTGACAGGGCCTCCGCCCCGCTCCACCAGCGGCGTGCCCGCCCATGCCTCCAGCGCGCGGATGCGGCGGCCAAACGCGGGGTGGGTGACATGCCGCAGCTCGGCGGCACGGGTGAAGCTGCGCTCCTGCGCCAGTACGATGAAGTCTTCCAGCCATTTCAACTGCATCGTCGGCTCCTGGAGGGGCGGCTGTCAGGCGGGTGGCAATCTAGGGTGCCGGGGTCACGCCAGCGCCGTCAGGGGGCTGTGCGCGACGTTCAGGGTGGTGGGGAACTCAGCCCCGGGCAGCTTCCAGAACGCCCCGGGTGCGTGTGGCTTCGGCACGCGCAGCCGCAGCAAAGTCCTCGCCTTTGGACGCGTAAAGAATGGCCCGCGACGAGTTCACGATGATCGGCCCGTCGTTGCGCAGCCCGGCGCGCACGGTAGCGGCGGCGTCACCGCCCTGGGCTCCCACGCCCGGGATCAGCAGCGGCAGCGTGGGCGCGATGGCGCGCACGCGCTCGATCTCTTGTGGGTAGGTGGCGCCCACCACCAGGCCGAGCTGGCCGTTCTTGTTCCAGGGGCCTTGCGCCAGGCGCGCCACATGTTCGTACAGAAGCGGCTGGCCCTCGACGCTGGCCAGGCGCTGGGTCTGCAGATCGTCACCACCAGGGTTGGACGTGCGGCAGAGCAAAAACGCGCCCTTGCCGTGGTACGCCAGATAGGGCTCGATGGAGTCGAAGCCCATGAAGGGCGACAGCGTGACGGCATCAGCGCCGTAGCGCTCGAAGGCTTCCTTGGCGTACTGCTCGGCGGTGGAGCCGATGTCGCCGCGCTTGGCGTCCAGGATCACCGGCACCTCCGGCGCGTTGGCGCGCATATGCTGCATCAGGCGTTCGAGCTGGTCCTCGGCACCGTGCGCGGCAAAGTAGGCGATCTGCGGCTTGAAGGCACACACCAGGTCGGCCGTGGCGTCCACGATGGCGGCGCAAAAGTCATAGATCTTGCGCGGATCGCCCTGCATGCCCGCAGGGAAGCGGGTGGGTTCGGGGTCCAGGCCCACGCACAGCAGGGAGTTGTTCTGCGCCGTGGCGTCGCGCAGCATGTCGGTGAAGTTCATGGGGCGTGATTTTAGGTGGGTGGGCGCGGAAGGCCTCTGCCCATGGCCGCAATCATCTGGCGGAGGCGGTATGAGGCGCAGGCTGCGGGCGACCTGACCGGTAGCAGCGGGCAATAAAAAAGGCCGTCGAGACGGCCTTTTTGGGTTGGCTTGGAGACTTCTGCAAGCCTCTGGCGACAACGAGCGATCAGCGTGGCACAGCCAGCAGGCGTTGCACGTCGCGGTCGTTGGGCAGCGCGTAGTCGTAGCCGCGCACAATGCGGCTGTCTTCCGTGCGCACCAGCTTCAGGCTCACGTAGGTGTAGTTGGCAGCCGCCGAGTAGGTACCCACCAGCACCAGCGAGGCGTTGTGGTTGCGGGCAATGTCCTTGATCTCGCGCGACAGCAGCAGTTCGCCCTGGCCTTCGCGCACGAACACGTCGCCGCGCAGCTTGATTTCCTTCACGTTGAAACCGCTGGCCGCCATGCTGGTGGCGTACTGCTCGGACAGCGTGCGGCCCAGGGGGGCAGCGCGGCTCAAGTCATTGACGTTGACCACAGTGGCCACGAGCACGGGCCCGCCGCCCAATGAGTTCATGTCGAAACCGGTGGTCAGCTTGGTCACCGCGTCACGGCTGCTCTGGATGAACTGGCTGCTGGCGGCTTCCTGGTAGGTGGGCTCGACGCGCACAGGCGCGGCGTTGTTGGCGCAACCGGCCAGCACGGCACCGGCCAGCACCGTCAGAAGAAGTGCAGGGGTTTTCATTGCGAGACAACCTTCATGTTGACGTTCTTGTACGAGGGGCGCGTGAACAGCGGGGTGTCAGCGTTTTCCAGGTAGTACACGTCGGTCTTGCGAGCCAGGTACTGGCCGCCGCGCGTGACGGTGGTGGTCAGGATCAGCTCGGTGTTGGTCGGGCCGCCGGAGTTGATGCTGTTGGCGTAATCAGCGGCGAGCGTCAGACCGAGGCCTGCAGCCAGCTGGGCGTCGATGTGCTCATGGCGCAGGCCGTAGGCAGCAAACAGGCCCGCAGCCAGCATGGTGAACTGGCCAGGAATGAAGTGCGGGCGGTCGCTGTTGTGGCGCACGACCTGGATACCGTAGGAGACTTCCAGGGCCTGGCCCAGGTTCTGCTGAACCACGGCGCCGTTCTGGACCAGCTTGGTGATCAGGAACTCACGGAAGGCGGTTTCAAACTGCGTAGCGTTGGCAGGCAGGGAAACATGCAGAGGGGTGTTGGGGGCCACGCCGGCTTTGTCCAGGGTGCTCAGCGTCTGGTTGACCACATCGCGCGACACCAGATCCCAGTGGCCAGCGGAGCGGACTTTGGGCTGCGAGGTGTACTCGAAATTTTCCGCGACGGGAATAGGCGCCCTCTGTGCGCACCCCACCAAAGTTGCCACAGCGCCAGCCAGCACGGCCAAGCTGATTGCCTTTGAAAACGACATGATTCCCTCCTACGGACTGAATTTGCGAGGATCCGAACAGATGCGACCCGCACGATTGAAAAATAATTCTGGGCGGTATCCTCAACAAAAACAAGAAAAAATTACGCTAACTACGCTCCGGCGTACACAGTTCGTTGTTTTTGGTCACAGTTGTGTGCCGATGCAAGGCGTGTAAGCAGGCAGAGCCACCTTTGCAGCGGCCCGCCTTGCATTTGCTTACACGGAAGCGGCTGCGCGCTGCTCCAGGATGTCGAAAGCGGGCAGCTTTTTGCCTTCCAGCACTTCAAGGAAAGCGCCGCCACCGGTGGAGATGTAACCCACCTGTTTGTCGATGCCGTACTTGGCAATGGCGGCCAGCGTGTCGCCGCCACCCGCGATGCTGAAGGCAGAAGATTCGGCAATGGCCTTGGCGAGTTGCTTGGTACCGTTTTCAAAGGCGGCAAACTCGAACACGCCCACGGGGCCGTTCCAGACGATGGTGCCGGCAGACTTGAGCTGGGCGGCCAGACGGGCCGCCGTCTCGGGGCCGATGTCCAGGATCATGTCGTCAGCCGCCACATCGGTGGCCGCCTTCACGGTGGCGGGCGCATCGGCGGCAAAGGTCTTGGCCACGACCACGTCGGTAGGAATCGGCACTTCGGCGCCCCGCGCCTTCATGGCAGCCATCACGGCCTTGGCGGCGTCCAGCAGGTCGGGCTCAGCCAGGCTCTTGCCGATGGGCAGACCCGCCGCCAGCATGAAGGTGTTGGCAATGCCGCCCCCCACGATGAGCTGGTCCACCTTGTCGGCCAGGCTTTGCAGGATGGTGAGCTTGGTGGACACCTTGGAACCCGCCACGATGGCGGCCAGGGGGCGCTGGGGCTGGGCCAGGGCCTTGGTCAGGGCGTCAATCTCGGCCGACAGCAGCGGGCCGGCGCAGGCGATGGGCGCAAACTGGGCGATGCCATAGGTCGTGCCTTCGGCGCGGTGGGCGGTGCCAAACGCGTCGTTCACGAAGATGTCGCACAGCGCGGCCATCTTGCGGGCCAGCTCTTCCTTGTTCTTCTTCTCGCCCACGTTCAGGCGGCAGTTTTCCAGCAGCACGATCTGGCCGGGGGCCACTTGTACGCCGTCCACCCAGTTGGCAACCAACGGCACATCACGGCCCAGCAGCTCGGCCATGCGCTTTGCCACGGGAGCCAACGAATCTTCAGGCTTGAACTCGCCTTCGGTCGGGCGGCCCAGGTGGCTGGTCACCATGACGGCGGCACCGGCGTCCAGGGCCATGCGGATGGCGGGGATGGAGGCGCGGATGCGGGTGTCTTCGGTGATGTTGCCGGCATCGTCTTGCGGCACGTTCAGGTCGGCGCGGATGAAAACGCGCTGGTTGCGGGCCTTGCCCTGGGCGCACAGATCGGAGAAGCGAAGGATGTTCATGGAGGGAGGTTTCCTGGAGGGGCCGGTGGGTCAGGGGCGCCATTTTAGGCGGCCCTGCTGACGCGGCCCGGAGCCGCCAGTACCTACCAGCCCCAGCCGATGTGCAGTGGCAGGTACACCGCCATGCCCACCAAAATGGTGCCCAGAATGCCCCGGCGCCAGAAGTAATACGCGCTGGCGAACAGCACGGCTGGCAGGCGAGCGTCCATGAAGGTGTCGATCAACTCGCCCTGCACCATGAGGATCTCGGGCGCGATGACGGCGGTGAGCGCGGCCAGGGGGGCATATTTCAGGCCCCGCTTGAGCCAGTCGGGCAGGGGCAGCTCACGCTCCGGGATCATGAAGAAAGAGCGCGACACCACCGTGATCACTGCCAGACCCACAGTGGCCAGCACGGAATAGATCCAGGACCAGCTCATGGGTGGCGCTCCTCGCGCAGCGGCACCACGTCGCCCGCCTCGACATGCTCGCGCTCTTCCGGCGGCATGACGCTGTCGGCAGGCACCAGCAGCAGCTCAGGCTGGCGACGGCGGCGGTCCACCGCCTCCATCAGCAGTCCCGCCGCCACGGCGGCCGCCAGCGCCACCAGGATGTTGAGCTTGAGCGGCAAGGCAAACGCGGCAATCGCGGCAGTGGCCGCAACGCCCGTGGCGAGCCAGGTGGCCCGGTCGAACAGCAGGGACAACAACACGCCCAGCAATGCCAGCACCCCCGCAAAACCCAGTCCCCAGGACAGGGGCACGGCGTTGGCCAGCAGGATGCCGGCGATGGACGGCACCTGCCATGCCAGCCAGTTGGTGGAGGCGGCGCCCCAGAAGTACGGCACCTGCTCCGGCGCCGGTCGGGGTTCCGGAAAGCGCTTCATGAACGCCACGTAGATCACATCCCCGCTGAAATACCCCACGGCCAGGCGCTGGCGCAGCGGCAGGTGCGCAAAGTAGCTGCGCCACATGCTGCTGAAGATCACAAACCGCAGGTTGACGCAGGCGGCCGTGAGCCACACCACCCACAGCGGCGCGCCCACGGAGAGCAGCGGAATGACAGCAAGCTGAGCACTGCCGGCATACACCAGCAGCGACATGAACACCGCCATGCCGACCGACATGCCACTCTTGACCATGGCCACCCCGGTGACCAACCCCCAGGCGGCGATGCCCAGCGACGTGCCCGCCATGTCGATGGCAGCTATGCGGAAGGAGGGGTGGCGCAGTGTCCGGCCCAGGGCAGCAGACACGCTCATGCAGGGTTGGCGCCCAGCACCATGCCCGGCTGCAGGTCAAAGCCGCGCAAGAAATCAGCGGCCGCCAGCCGCTTGCCACCCGCCCGCTGCAACGTGGTCAGGCGCAAAGCGGTGCCGCTACCGCATGCGACAGTCACTCCGGCGCCATCTGCAGCCAAAATCTGCCCGGGGCGCTGGTCGGATATGCCTTGAATGCTATCAATTGCATAGCTCCAGATTTTGATCGTCTCGCCCTTGCATTCGGTACTGGCCCCGGGGAAGGGATCGAACGCGCGAATGCGCTGGCCAATGACTGCGGCGGGCAGTGTCCAGTCGATGGTGCTCTCGGCCTTTTCGATCTTGTGGGCATAAGTGATGCCGTCCGCCGGTTGCGGCACGGCAGTGAGGCCCCCACAGGCGGCCAGCTCCAGGACCTCGACGATCATGCGTCCGCCCAGCGTGGCCAGGCGGTCGTGGAGGGTGGCGGTGGTATCGCTCGGGGCAATGGGCAGGCGCTCGGTGAGCAGCATGTCGCCCGTGTCCAGCCCGGCGTCCATCTGCATGATGGTGACGCCCGTTTCCGCATCACCTGCCTCGATGGCACGGTGGATGGGAGCGGCGCCGCGCCAGCGCGGCAGCAGGCTCGCGTGGATGTTCAGGCAGCCCAGACGGGGCAGATCCAGGGTCCACTGCGGCAGGATCAGTCCGTAGGCGGCCACGACCATCACATCGGCCTGCGCGGCCAGCAGGGCTTCGCGCGCAGCGGCGGCATCGTCGGGGTACTTGCCATCCAGGCGCAGGCTGCGGGGCTGGGCGACGGCAATGCCATGCTCCAGCGCGCATTGTTTGACGGGCGATGCCTGCAGCTTCATGCCACGGCCTGCAGGGCGGTCCGGTTGCGTCAGCACCAAGGGAACGGTGAAGCCTGCGGACAGCAGCCGCTCCAGGGCCACGCGGGCGAATTCGGGGGTTCCGGCAAAAATGACTCTCATGGAAACGGATGTTGGCTCAGGTGGGCGCGGGACGCGGTGGCCCGGCGGGGCCGCCCATCCCATCAATCGCGCGCGTTGTCAAAATTGGGCAGCTCGTCGGTGAACAGCACCTGGCGCACCACCCCTTGGCGGTCCAAGTGCACATGGGCCTGACGCAGGTCCGAGTTCTGCCGGAAGCGGTAGGTCCAGATATCACCATCAAAGCGCGCCACCTGCTCGACCCGCAAGGGCATTCCGAAGGTGTTTTGCAGGTCGGCGCGGGTCCAGGTGCCCACGGGCAGGTTCTCGAACCGTTGCTGCGTGAGCACCTGCTCGTTGCGCACCAGCCGACCGCTGGTGTCAAAGTCGAGGTTGTAGGCAGCAAACCCAGCGGGCAGTTCCGAATACAGCAAGCGCTCGCCAGAGGGCAGCGCAATCGTGGCCGTGGGCGGGCCCAGGCGGGCGACCACTTCGGCCCGCAATGCGCCCGGCTGCTCGTGGGCCGGCAGCGCGCAGGCCACCAACAGACCAACCAGCGCACCCAGCGCCAGCACTCTGACGCCCCGGCGGACGCAGAGCGCTGCGCGCATCACCCGCGCGCCTCCCGCTGCTGCTTGACCATCTTGGTCTTGATGCGGTTGCGCTTGAGGGGGGAGAGGTATTCCACAAACACCTTGCCCATGAGGTGGTCCATTTCGTGCTGGATACAGACCGCCAGCAGGCCGTCGGCCTCGATCACGCGGGACTGGCCCTGGGCGTCCAGCGCCCGCACATGCACGGCATCAAAACGCTCCACGCCGTCATAAATGCCAGGCACCGACAGGCAGCCTTCTTCGTTCAGGTGCTTTTCGGCGCTGGTCCAGACCAGCTCGGGATTGATCAGCACCAGGGGCTGATCGCGCTCCTCCGACACGTCGATGACCACCAGCCGCTCATGCACATCCACCTGGGTGGCCGCCAGGCCAATGCCGTGCGCGTCGTACATCGTGGCCAGCATGTCGGCCACCAGCGTGCGAATGCGGTCGTCCACCGCCTGGACGGGGCGGGCGACCTTGTGAAGCCGGGGGTCCGGGTAACAGAGAATGGGAAGGATTGCCATGGCTGCAGGTAAGAGATGTCGCTATTTTCGCCACTTTTGCGGCCTACTGCCGCCCTGCGAGCCAATAATCGTTGCCGAATCAAGGGCTTGAGCAGAGAATCTAAGAAGCTTTGTAACGTATTTGCCCGGCCGCACGCCTGCTTTGTGCGCCGAGGTGCCAGCGAGGGGGCGTTTCCCAATGCATGAGAAAAGGAACAACATGACGGCATTCACCAGCGTGCGGCGGACCGCCCTGGGCGCGCTCACCATCATTGCTGGCGCACTGCTGGTCATGCCGGCCCAGGCGCAGAACTACCCCATCTCCAGCGGCCAGCGCGCCACCGCGCAGCAGGTGTCCGAGCGAGGGGTGCCGCTGGAAGAGCTGGCGCCCAACGCCCCAGACACCTACACCGTCAAGCGGGGCGACACGCTCTGGGGCATTTCGGGCATGTACCTCAAGCGCCCATGGCGCTGGCCCGAGCTCTGGGGCATGAACCTCAAGACCATCCCCAACCCGCACCTGATCTTTCCTGGCCAGACGCTTTACCTTATTAAGGAAGGCGGCTATGCCCGCCTGAGCACCAGCCGCTCCAGCGAACCCGAGACCGTGCGCATCTCGCCCCGCACCCGCAGCGATAGTTTGGCTGATTCGGCGCTGCCCACACTCAAGCAGCACCTCATCGAGCCCTTCCTGGTCGAGCCGCTCGTGGTGGACGAGCAAGTGCTGCTGAGCGCCCCGCGCGTGATCGCGACGACGGAAGAGCGCGTGCTGATGGCGGCGGGCGACCGTGTCTATGTGCGTGGGGACGCCGCGTCTCCCATGCTGGCAGAAGCGGGCGAACCCCGGTACTACCGTGTTTTCCGCAATGCCGTGGCGCTCAAGGACCCCGTGACGGCCGAAGTGCTGGGATATGAAGCCCAGTACCTGGGCAAAGCGGAATTGGTGCGTGGCGAGTCGTTTGAAGAAATTCCGAACGGCAAGGGTGGATACACGGCGGAATACATCCCCGCCACTGTGGATCTGTCGGCCACCAAGGAAGAGGTACGCGCTGGTGACCGCCTTCTCCCCGCGCCAGCGCGTCCGTTCCTGAGCTACACCCCCCGCGCCCCCGAGATGGAAGTGGATGCCCGTGTGGTATCTATTTATGGCAGCTCGGCGGTGGCCTACGCGGCACAGAATCAGGTGGTGGCCATCAACATGGGTTCGCAGGACGGACTGGAGCCCGGCCATGTGCTCAGCCTGCTGACCAAGGGTGACCGCATCAAGGACATGACGGACGACAAGAAGGCGATGGTCAAGCTGCCCAGTGAAATCAACGGCACGGCCATGGTGTTCCGCACCTTCGAGCGCGTGTCATATGTGCTGCTGCTGGAAATCCGCAACGGTGTGCGCGTCGGCGACCGCTTGGTCAACCCCAAGTAACGCTGAGGGCCGGCAGTTCCTATCGCCGCGCGGGGCTCCTTCGCTGCGGTAATCAGGCTGCCGCGCCGCATTGGTATCCATGGACCACGACGAGCTCGGTGCCTGGCTGCGGCTGACCTTGACGCCAGGCATTGGCAACGGGGCCGCGCGGCGTCTGCTGGCACGCTTTGGCTTGCCGCAATCCATCTTTCAGCAGACCGAAGCCGCCCTGCAACTCTGTGTGCCCGCCGCGCAGGCCAAGGCGTTGCGCGAGATTCCGCAAGGGTGGGAAGCCATGTGGCAGGCCACGGCCCAATGGCTTGCCAACACTACGCCACAAGCCCCCGCGCGCGCCATCGTGAGCCTGGGCGACCTGCGCTATCCGCAGGCCTTGCTGGACACGGAAGACCCCCCGCTGCTGCTCTACCTCATGGGCCCGGCATCACTGCTGGAGCACCAGCCTTTTCCCAGTGATCGGTGTCTCGCTGTGGTCGGTAGCCGCAATCCCACCGCCCAGGGCGCAGAGAACGCTCGCCTGTTTGCCCGGGCGCTGCACAGCGCAGGCTTGACCATCGTGTCGGGGCTTGCGCTGGGGGTAGACGCTGCCGCCCACGAAGGCGCGCTGGACTCGGCGACGCCCCCTTGCGCAAGGGCCGCCACCATCGCCGTGGTAGGCACCGGGCTCGACCGCGTATATCCGCGCAAGAACCTGGACCTGGCCCATCGCATTGCAGCACACGGACTGATCGTCAGCGAGTACCCCCTGGGTACTCCACCGCTGCCCGGCAACTTTCCCAAACGCAACCGCATCATTTCGGGCCTCTCGCAGGGCACGCTGGTGGTGGAAGCCGCACTGGCATCGGGCTCGCTGATCACAGCCCGCATGGCGGCCGAGCAGGGCCGTGAAGTGTTTGCCATTCCAGGCTCCATCCATGCACCGCAGTCACGCGGCTGCCATGCGCTGATCCGTCAAGGCGCCAAGCTGGTGGAGTCTGCCCAGGATGTACTGGAAGAACTCAAGATCCCCGCCACCACCATGTCCGGCCTGCCCCACGAAGGCGCGAACGCCGCGGGAGTCGCTGTATCGGACGACACCGAAGACCCCGTGCTCGCCGCCTTGGGCTACGACCCCATGGGGCTGGATGCTCTGGTCGCCCGCACGGGCATGGGCGCATCGGCCTTGCAGGTGGCCCTGCTGGAACTGGAACTCGCCGGCAGCATTGCGCGGTTGCCGGGGGGGTTGTTTCAGCGGGTCGGCAGGGGCTAGCTGATCGCTCCGGGATCGCCCGGTGCCAGAGGAGCGCAAGGGATGCCAACACGCATCCCGGATAAAAGCGCCTGTTGACGATCTCAAAGGAGATCTCACAGGCTCTGAGCAACGCCTGCGAGGGCTCAGTCCAGCAATCGTTCCGGGTTGGCGTCCAGCTTGGCCAGGGCATCGCGCGTGGCGCGCAGCGTGAGTCCTTCCTCGTCCTGGGCCACGAGCAAGCCAGCCTGCAGGTACGCCGCCAGGCGACGCAACTGGATCAGGTAACTGCTGCCATCCACCGCAGCAAACAGGTGCAACTGCTTGCGCTGGCTTTGCCAGGCGTACTGCACCTGGGCCGATGCGCCGTTGTGGTCCAGCGTATACCAGGTGCCAGGCTGCAGATCCTGCGCCCAGGCTACCATGGCATCGTCCACCGGAGCACCGTTGTCAGCAATCACGTGGATGGACGAGGCGTCGATGCCCAGCATCATCTCGATGTTGTCCGCGTTGAGCGGCATGTCGCCCAGCGTGGCGTCACTGATGAAGTCTTCCAGGTTGGCCAGGCGCTTGGCCATGGCGTCGATGTGGGCCTGCGGGATGGATGCGGTCTTGGACAGGAAGGCATCGGCCAGGGTGTCCGTCAACACCTTGACCTGCGCATCCTGCGCCTCGCCATTCACCCCCAGCAGGGACAGGCCCTGCCGCAGGCGCTGCAGCAGCGCGGGAAGGTTCTGGATGACCTGGGCCCGATCGCTGCGGTTGGGCTTGGCGCTGGCGGCCCAGACGAGGTCTGCTGCCGTACGCTTGAAGGCCACCGTGTCGGCATGTTGGGGGCCATCGCGCACGGCCGACAGCGCCAGCACCTCGGCCCAGGTCTTGAACAGGAACTCGCGGATCTCGTCGCGCACCGGCATGTCGCGCAACATGGTGCGCAGTTCGATGGTGTACTGGATCGCCAGCGTTTCCCGCTGCTCGACTTGTTGGGCGACGCTGACCAGGCGCGAAGTGACCTGCTTTTCGGTCAGGAACTTGGCCAGGAATTTTTCGAACTCGTCATAGACCAGCTGGAAGACGCGGCGTCCCGTCTCGGGGTACTGTTCGATCACCTGCACCACGCGGCGAATCTCGGCTTCCAGCGCACTGCCATTGATGCTGGTCGCATCAAAACCGAGCACACAGGCTCCCATGCGGTCGATCAGCTTGCGCGCAGGATGGTCGAGGTTGCTGAAGAATTCGGGCTCGGCCAAGGCCACGCGCAACACCGGCACCTGCAGCCGGGCAAACCACACTCGTACGGCAGGCGGTATCCGGTCTTCGGCGAGGATGCTCTGGAACATCAGGGCCACCACCTCGATGATGGCCTTTTCTCCCGAGGTGGTCGCTTTCTTCTTGAGTTCGGTGGAACGCTCCCGCACGGCGCCCACCAACTGGACCACGGCGGCAGGGCTGTAGTCCTCCATCAGGGTGGCAACGCCGCTGTAGTAGGTGTCCGCATTCACGCGGTGCGCAGTGAGTGCATGGGCCAGCGCCGCCGACGCAGGGGGCGCATTCACCATGTCAAAGCCAGTGGCGGGCTGCGTGAGAAGGCGCCGCAGCTGCCCCATCACACCCTGCGCGCGCTGGCGTGCGCGGGCCAGGGGCGTCATGCCTGTGGCAAAGGCCGTGGGCATTCCGTGTTGTGGCCGGGGGTAGCCGCCATATCCGGGGGGCGGCATCTGTGCGCCCGGAGGGCCCATCGGCCGGCCTGCGGCGGGCATGCCAGGCGGTTGCATCCCTCCCCGCGCGGCCATCATGGCCTGGCGGGTCTGCGCCAGGGCCTGCGAAGCAAGTCCTCCTGCGCCCGAATCGCCCCCGCCACTGCCCGTGGCAGTGCCGCCCTGGGTGCGGCGCACCTTGGATTTGAGATCGGTCTGCGGCGTGATGCCCTGCTCCACGTAGAACACGTTGACCGCCTGGTAGTGCTTTTGCAGCAGGTTCGCCAGTTCGCGCTGCAGGGGGTCCACCACGGTCTGCAGGTCCGTGCGGGGCAGGCCCGCCTCCACCCATTGCTCCACCAGCAGAAGGCATACCGTATCGGGTCGGAGAATATCGCTGCTGTCCAGCTCCTGCCCTTCCAGCGACTGGGTGCGCTGGCGCAAGGTATCGAACTGATGGCTGACCTGCTCGTTCACAGTGAGCGCCATGCGCGAGGCGAGGATCTTGTTCTCCACGACATCGTCGCTGAGCAGCTCAAACTGGCTGAGCCCCCCGCCGCCACCGGCTGCCAGCTGGCCGCGTGTAGAGCTCACATGGGGAGCAAGGGCCTCTTGCCAGGCCTTGCCGGTGCGCTCTGTCCACGCGGCATGTTTTTGCTGGTACTGCAGCCACGCGTCCCGGCGCGACTGCATTTCACGGGCGGTGCCCGTCTGGTTCATCAATGCGGTAAGGAAGTCCTGGACCGTCTTGTCGAGGTCCGCCAGCCCACCACAGATCCCCTCTACGAACCGCTGACGCGCCTGGCGGGCCAGGCGACGTTGCGGAACAGAAGGGGGCGTGGTGTGCATGAACAGATATTAGCGGGTCAAACGGTAGCTCCGGCTTGGGGATCGTTGGGATCCCCTTCCTTTTTGGCGGGCTTGACAAGGTCTTCGCGCTTGACCCCCAGCCACATGGCAATGGCCGCCGCCACGAACACCGAGGAATAGATACCGAACAGGATACCGATCGTCAGCGCCAATGCAAAGTAGTGCAAGCTCGGGCCACCGAAGAAGAACATCGACAGCACCATGGCCTCGGTGGAGGCGTGGGTGATGATCGTGCGGCTCATCGTGCTGGTGATGGCGTGGTCGATGACTTCGTGGGTGGTCATCTTGCGGTACTTGCGGAAGGCCTCGCGGATCCGGTCGAAGATCACGACCGATTCGTTCACCGAGTAGCCCAGCACCGCGAGCACGCCCGCGAGCACCGACAGCGAGAACTCCCACTGGAAGAACGCAAAGAAGCCCAGGATGATCACCACGTCGTGCAGGTTGGCGATGATGGCCGCCACGCCGAACTTCCACTCGAAGCGGAAGGCCAGGTAAATCACGATGCCCACGACCACCATGGCCAGGGCCATCAGGCCGCCGTGCACCAGTTCCTCGCCCACCTGCGGGCCCACAAACTCGGTACGGCGCAGAGTGACTTCAGGGTCTGCCGCTTTCAGGGCGCCCAGCACCTGCTCGCTTTGCTGCGCGGACGTCACGCCCTTTTGCACGGGCAGGCGGATCATCACGTCGCGCGAGGTGCCAAAGTTCTGCACCTGCACGTCGGGGTAACCCAGAGCAGACACGGTGTCGCGGACCTTGGCCAGTTCGGCGGGCTGGCTGTAGGCCACTTCCATCACGGTGCCGCCCGTGAACTCCACCGACAGGTGCAGGCCACGCGTGAGCAGGAAGAACACCGCCAGGGCAAAGGTGATGAAGGAGATCGCGTTGAAGACCAACGCGTGCTTCATGAAAGGGATGTCTTTGCGGATACGGAAAAACTCCATGATTCCTATTCCTTCGTTGGAGTTTTCAGAGAAAGCTCATGTGCGCACCGCGCACGTGATGCTGGAACTACGAATTCCATGGTCTTCCTCCTTCAGTTCGTCTTGGCCACAGCGCTGTCGGACTCAGGCTTCCACACCTGACCGATGGCCACGCTCTTGAGCTTTTTCTTGCGGCCGTACCACAGGTTCACGAGGCCCCGTGAGAAAAACACGGCCGAGAACATGCTGGTCAGGATGCCGATGCAGTGCACCACCGCAAAGCCGCGCACCGGGCCGGAGCCGAAGGCCAGCAGCGCCAGGCCCGCAATCAGGGTGGTCACGTTCGAGTCCAGGATGGTGGCCCAGGCACGCTCGTACCCCGCGTGGATGGCCGCCTGGGGCGATACCCCGGCTCGCAATTCCTCGCGGATGCGCTCGTTGATCAGCACGTTGGAGTCAATCGCCACACCCAGCGCCAGCGCCATGGCCGCAATGCCGGGCAAGGTCAGCGTGGCCTGCAGCATGGACAAGATGGCCAGCAGCAGCAGCACGTTCACCGCCAGCGAGACGGTGGAGAAAATGCCGAACAGTGCGTAGTAGATGCACATGAACACTGCAATGGCCACCATGCCCCAGACCACGCTGTGGATGCCGCGCTCGATGTTGTCGGCGCCCAGGCTCGGGCCGATGGTGTATTCCTCGATGATTTCCATGGGCGCGGCCAGCGAGCCGGCGCGCAGCAGCAGGGCGGTGTCATTGGCCTCGGCCGTGGTCATGCGGCCCGAGATCTGCACGCGGCCGCCACCGATTTCGGAGCGGATCACAGGTGCCGTAACCACCTCGCCCTTGCCCTTTTCGAACAGCACGATGGCCATGCGCTTGCCCACGTTTTCGCGCGTGATGTCCTTGAAGATGCGGGAGCCCTTGGCGTCCAGCGTCAGATTGACGGTGGGCTCTTGGGTCTGGCCGTCAAAGCCCGGCTGCGCATCGGTCAGGTTTTCGCCGGTCAGGATGACCTGCTTCTTGACGATGACGGGCTGGCCGTTGCGTTCCAGGTAGCGCTCGGAGCCGAAGGGCACGGGGCCACGGCCTGTCTCTGCCGAGCGGGCTTCGGTGCCTTCGTCCACCATGCGCACTTCCAGCGTGGCCGTGCGGCCCAGGATGTCCTTGGCCTTGGCGGTGTCCTGCACGCCGGGCAGCTGCACCACGATGCGGTCCAGGCCCTGCTGCTGGATCACGGGCTCGGCCACGCCCAGCTCGTTAATGCGATTGTGCAGCGTGACCATGTTCTGCTTGAGCGCCTGCTCCTGCACCCGGCGCGTGGCTTCGGGCTTGATCGATGCACGCAGCTTGAATTCGGTGCCTTCGGGCGTGGTAGTGACCTGCAGATCGGCGAACTGGTCGGCGATCAGGTTGCGCGCGGCCGTGGCCGTGGCTTCATCGCGCACCTTGATGTCGATGGATTGGCCGTCGCGGCTGATGCCGCCATGGCGGATGTTCTTGTCGCGCAGTGCGGTGCGGATGTCACCCGCATAGGACTCCGCCTTCTTGGTCAGCGCCGCCTGCATGTCCACCTGCAGCATGAAGTGCACGCCGCCGCGCAGGTCCAGCCCCAGGTACATCGGATTGGCGTGCAGGGCCTTGAGCCACAACGGCGAGCGCGACACCAGATTGAGGGCCACGATGTAGGAAGGATCGTTGGCGTCAGGCACCAGCGCCTTCTGGATGGCGTCCTTGGCCTTGAGCTGGGTGTCGGGCGTGTCGAAACGCGCGCGCACCGAGTTGCCCTCCAGCGCCACAAAGTCGGGCGTCACGCCAGCGGCCTTGAGGGCTTCTTCCACCCGCTGCTGCACGGCGGTGTCCACCTTGATGGTGGCCTTGGCCGACGACACCTGCACGGCAGGCGCCTCGCCAAAGAAATTGGGCAGGGTGTACAAGGCCCCTACCAGCAGCACGATCACCAGGATCGCGTACTTCCAGACCGGATAACGGTTCATGATCGCGCTCTCACCTCGGTTGTGCTGACGCCCTACGCGCCAGCGCCCCCTGCCCCCGCGCCCGGCCCAGCCGGGGCGCGCAGCGCCTCAGGGGGATGTTCACGGATTACTTGACGGAGCCCTTGGGCAACACCTGCACCACAGCGCTGCGCTGCATTTGCACTTCCACGCCACTGGCGATCTCGATGTGCAGGAAACCTTCGGACAGGCGAGTGACCTTGCCGACGATGCCGCCGGCGGTCGCCACTTCATCACCCTTGGCGATGGCGTCGATCATGGCGCGGTGTTCTTTCTGGCGCTTCATCTGGGGGCGGATCATGACGAAGTACAGCACCACAAACATGAGCACCAGGGGCAGCATGCCGGTCAGGGAGGACATGATGTCACCGCCGCCAGCGGCTGCGGCAGGTGCGGTTTGGGCGAAAGCGGAAGAAATAAACACGGACTGGACTCCACAACGGATGGTCAAAATTCACACAACCCGCCCACACCAAGCGCCAAAGCGCCCACCGAGGGCAGAACAGGGCATTGTATGCGGCGCTTCGGGCGCCGCCCAAGGGGGAAGACCCAAGCATGCAGCGGGTGTTTGCCGCCAGCAGGGCCCGCAAGGGCTCGCCCACGGAAATACAAGCCAAAAACGGCTGATGCGCTAGGAACTCACGCCTCGCTAGCTACACTATTAATAGCAAAAGCCCGCACAAGTGCGGGCTTTTGCGGGAGGCACTGACGGCAAGAGGACCGATCAAGCGACCTGACGCTGGACCGGGGCGCCTGCGCGCCACTGGGCCATCAGGCCGTCCCACTTGGGACGCGCTGCCTTCAGGTGCCGCTCCTTCACGTGGCCATAACCCCGGATCTCTTCGGGGATGCGGGCAATTTCCACCGCCAGGGCCAGGTTGTCGGCGCTCAGGCGGGCCAGCAGTTCGTCGATGCAGGCGCGGTATTCGGCGATCAGTGCGCGCTCCATGCGGCGCTCCTCGGTCTTGCCGAAAATGTCCAGCGCCGTGCCGCGCAGCCCCTTCATCTTGGCCAGCACGCCGAAGGCGCTGCGCATCCAGGGGCCGAACGGCTGCTTGACCAGCTCGCCCTTGGCGTTCTTCTTGGCGGTCAAGGGTGGTGCCAGGTGGTGCACCAGCTTGTAGTCGCCTTCAAACATGTTGGCGATCTTGTCCGTGAAGGCCTTGTCGGTATGCAGGCGCGCCACCTCGTACTCGTCCTTGTAGGCCATGAGCTTGAACAGGTAGCGGGCCACGGCCTCGGACAACTTCGTGCTGGTGCCCAGCTTCGCTTCCGCTGCCTTCACCTTTTCGACGAAGGCCTGGTACTCAGAGGCGTAGGCCGCGTTCTGGTAACCGGTCAGGAACTCCACACGCTTGGCCACCATCTCGGCCAGCGAAGGCTTCTTGACGAACTGAATCACTTGCGCGGCCTGGAACAGCGCCTGCACGGCCGCGAGGTCGTGCGCGCAGCGGCGGCCCCATTCAAAGGCGGCCTTGTTGTTCTCGACCTGCACGCCGTTCAATTCCATGGCGCGCATCAGCGATGCGTAGGTGAGCGGCACGCGGCCCTTTTGCCAGGCGTAGCCCAGCATCAGCGGGTTGGTGTAGATGCTGTCGCCCAGCAACTGGGTGGCCACCTGCTCGGCATCAAAGCTGCCCACACCGCCTGCGCCCACGGCCGCGCTGATGGCCGCATCGCAGTTGCCGCCGGGGAACTGCCAGTCGGGGTTGTTCACAAACGCCGCCGTGGGCGTGCCGTGCGTGTTCAGCGCCACAAAAGTGCGGCCGGGCTGCATGACGGCCAGGGTGTACTTGTGCGCAGCCACGATGGAATCGCAGCCGATCACCAGGTCGGCCTTGGCGGTATCGACCTTGGTGGTGTAGATGGCGTCGGGCCGGTTGGCGATCTGGATATGGCTCCAGGTGGCGCCGCCCTTCTGGGCCAAACCACCGGCGTCTTGCGTGATCACGCCCTTGCCGTCCAGGTGCGCGGCCATGCCCAGCAGCGAGCCGATGGTGATCACGCCCGTGCCGCCCACGCCCCCCACCACGATGCCCCAGGCGGTTTCGGCCACAGGCAGCACAGGCTCAGGAATGGACGGCAGCGCCGACAGGTCGCCCTTCTTTTCCTTCTTGGGCTTTTTCAGCTGGCCGCCTTCCACCGTTACAAAGCTGGGGCAGAAGCCGTTGACGCACGAGTAGTCCTTGTTGCAGGTGCTCTGGTTGATGCGGCGCTTGCGGCCGAATTCCGTCTCCACCGGCTCCACGCTCAGGCAGTTCGACTTGGTCGAGCAGTCGCCGCAGCCCTCGCACACCAACTCGTTGATCACCACGGTCTTGTCGGGCGTGGCCAGCTTGCCGCGCTTGCGACGGCGGCGCTTTTCCGTCGCGCAGGTCTGGTCGTAAATGATGGCCGTGCAGCCCTTGATCTCGCGGAACTGGCGCTGGATGGTGTCCAGCTCGTCGCGGTGGTGCACCGTCACGCCGTCGGCCAGCGCAACGCCGTCGTACTTGTGCGGCTCGTCCGTCACGATCACGAGCTTGGCCACGCCTTCGGCCTTCAGGCTGTTCATGATCTGCAGCACGCTGTGCCCCTCGGGCCGCTCACCCACGGTCTGGCCGCCAGTCATGGCCACCGCATCGTTGTAGAGCACCTTGTAGGTGATGTTCACCCCCGCCGCAATGCTCTGGCGGATGGCCAGCAGGCCGCTGTGGAAGTAGGTGCCGTCGCCCAAGTTGGCAAAGATGTGCGCGTCGGTGGTAAAGGGCTGCTGACCGACCCAGGTCACGCCCTCGCCACCCATCTGCGTGAAGGTGCTGGTGCGGCGGTCGGGCATCCAGTTGACCATGTAGTGGCAGCCAATGCCCGCCACAGCGCGCGAGCCCTCGGGCACGCGGGTGCTGGTGTTGTGGGGGCAGCCGCTGCAGAACCAGGGGGCGCGTTCGCCCGTGTCCACCTTCAGCTCCGTCATCGCGCGCTCGCTGGCCTCGATGATGGCCAGGCGCGCTTCCATGCGGGCCACGATGTCAGAGGGTACGCCCAGCTTCTTCAGGCGCTTGGCAATGGCCTTGGCGATGATGGCAGGAGTGAGGTCGGCCTTGGCGCGCAGCAACCAGTTCTGGCTGGGGTTGGGCATGCTCCATTCGCCGCCCGTGGCGTCGCCTTCGGGCTCGTCGAATTTGCCCAGCACGTTGGGGCGCACATCGGGGCGCCAGTTGTACAGCTCTTCCTTGAGCTGGTATTCGATGACCTGGCGTTTCTCTTCCACCACCAGAATCTCTTGCAGGCCTTGCGCAAAGTCGCGGGTGATGGTGGCTTCGAGCGGCCACACCACATTGACCTTGTGCACGCGGATGCCCAGCTGGCGGCAAGTGTCGTCATCGAGGCCCAGATCCACCAGCGCCTGCCGGGTGTCGTTGTAGGCCTTGCCGCTGGCGATGATGCCGAAGCGGTCTTGCTTGCCTTCGATGACGTTGTAGTTGAGCTTGTTGGCGCGAATGTACGCCAGGGCCGCGTACCACTTGTAGTCCATGAGGCGCGCTTCCTGCTCCAGCGGCGCGTCGGGCCAGCGGATGTGCAGGCCGCCGGGCGGCATCACGAAGTCCTCGGGCAGGATGATCTTCACGCGGTCGGGGTCGATGTTGATGCTGCTGGACGACTCCACCACCTCCTGGATAGTCTTCATGCCCGACCACACGCCCGAGAAGCGGCTCATGGCAAACGCGTGCAGACCCATGTCCAAAATTTCCTGCACGCTGCTCGGGAAGAACACCGGCGTGCCGCAGGCCTTGAAGATGTGATCGCTCTGGTGTGCGGCCGTGCTGCTCTTGCTGATGTGGTCGTCGCCCGCGATGGCGATCACGCCGCCATGCTTGGCGGTACCGGCCATGTTGGCGTGCTTGAACACGTCCGAGCAGCGGTCCACGCCGGGGCCCTTGCCGTACCAGATGCCGAAGACGCCGTCGAACTTCTTGCTTTGCGGGTACAGATCGAGCTGCTGCGTGCCCCACACCGCGGTGGCGCCCAGTTCTTCGTTCACACCGGGCTGGAAGACGATGTTGTTGGCTGCCAGGTGCTTCTTGGCCGCCCACAGTGCCTGGTCATATGTGCCCAGGGGCGAGCCCCGGTAGCCGCTGATGAAACCCGCCGTGTTGAGCCCCGCCGCCGCATCGCGCTGGCGCTGCAGCATGGGCAGGCGCACCAGGGCTTGCACACCGCTCATGAAGGCGCGGCCTTCGCCCAGGGTGTATTTGTCGTCCAGTGTGACCGTCTCTAGCGCTTTGCGGATGGACTCGGGCAGGGGGGCGTTCATGGCTATGTCTCCAATGGCTTTTGTGGGGTCCGCGCCTTGTGGGCACGCTGGGGTAGCACCATGCAGCCCGTTTAGGGCTGCGGCACTAATCTGCGGGTAAGTGTATGTCTGCGCCGCTGATATGTCTTTGCGTTCTGTGCCGTGTTTAGGCTATTCTGAGAAAGGATCTTTCTCTTTTCAGCCGCTTTGTGAACACTCTCGACAAATTCGATATCGCCATCCTCAACGAGCTGCAGGCTGACGCCCGACTGACGAATGCCGAGCTGGCCCAGCGGGTGGGCCTGTCGGCCGCCCCCTGCTGGCGCCGCGTGCGGGCGCTGGAGGAGCAAGGCTTCATCAAGGGTTACCGCGCGGAGATCGACCGGCACAAGATCGGCCTCGGGGTTCTGGCCTTTGTGCGGCTGGATGCGGACCGCAGCACCGGCAACCTCACGCGCAAGATGGAGGAAGCCATCCGCCAGATCCCCGAGGTTGTGTCCTGCCACTACATCAGCGGCACCGGCACCTTTGAGCTGCAGGTGGTGGCGCGCGACCTGGACAGCTTTTCGCAATTTGCGCGCGACGTGCTGCTGAACCTGCCCAATGTGAAAGACATGCACACCAGCTTCTCACTGGGCGAGGTGAAAGCCAGCGGGGCGCTGCCGCTGACGCACCTGAGCCGACCCCGCTGAGCGGCCTGCGCGCCGGATCACCTGGCGCGCTCAGCACACCTCCATGGCAGCGGCGGTGCCGCGCCGAAACCGCCTCTCAGTCAACGCGGCCACAACGCCCACAGGCGCAGGTTCTGCTTGAGCCGACCTGCGATGTCGCCCGCCTCCGGTCCCCAGCCGGTGAAATAGTCCGCACGCACCGCACCGAGGATGGCGCTGCCCGTGTCCTGCGCCAGCACCAGGCGGTTGAGCTGCACCTGCGGGCCGGACGAGGCCAGCCACACAGGGGTGCCGTAGGGAATGCTCTGCCGGTCCACCGCAATCGATCGGCCCGGCGTCAAAGGCACACCCTGCGCACCACGCGGGCCAAAACCGGCGTCCAGCGGGTTCAGGGGTTCTTCGCGGAAGAACACGTAGCGGGGATTGCTCCACAGCAGCTCATTGGTGCGCTGAGGGTTGGCAGCCACCCAGGCGCGGATGCCGGGCCAGGTCGCATCGCGCGTCAGGCCCTGGTCCAGCAGCCAGCGGCCTACGCTCTGGTAAGGCTGGTCATTGGTGCCTGCGTAGGCCACCCGCACCAGCGAGACCGAACCATCGGGCTCGGTGATGCGCAGACGGCCCGAGCCCTGGATGTGCAGCACCATGGACTCGATGGGATCACGCAGCCACGCAATGGCCCGGCCCGCCAGCGCGGCCTGGGCCTCGGGCAGGGTATCGATCTGCTGACGCGTGTACCAGGGCTTGCGCGCCCCGAGGCTGGCGGGCACCCGGTAGATCGGCACCGTGAAGCCGTTGCCGGGCTGGCGGGCCGCATCCATCATGGGCTCGTAATACGCCGTCAGCAGGCCATCGGGATTGCCATCGGTGGCCTCGACGCGGTAGGGCTGCAGGCGCGCAATGAGCCAGGCGCGCTGCTCATCGGCCGTGGCAATGCTGAGTTGCCGCACCTCACTGCACAGCGCCGTGAAAGGCGGCTGCGGCCGCTCGCAGCTCTTGATCCACGCGTTCCAGGCTTCGTGCAGCGCATCTTCGGTGAAGCCCGGCAGTTCGGCCCAGCGCACCGGAACCCATCGGCTTTTGGGTTGCGCCATGGGCGGTGGCAGGGGGCCCGTGTCCCCCGGCAGGACCACCGCGCTGGGCGGCAGCGGCGCGGGAGTGCCCCCAGGCCGTGCGGGGACGGGGGCAGGGGGCGTGGAGCAGGCAGCCAGCGTTCCTACAATCAGCGCGGTCAATGCAACGCGCAGGAGTGTCAATTTCATGGGGCTGATTTTGCTTGAAGCGCTGCTGGCGCTGGTGGTCCTGGTGGCCATCGTGTGGTGGACCATGTTCTCGGGCCGCAAGGGGGGCGAACTCCGGGCTCCGCAGCCCTCGGACGACGACAAGCAGCCTCCCCCATCGCCTTGAGCCGCCGCTGAGCCCCCAGCGAGGACGGCCCCGTCCTACAAGCGATGGGCCAGCGGGCTGATGGTGCAAGCGCACCCTGGGCCCGACGATGGCGTGAGCCGGGTGATGACACCGCGCCGATGCGCGGAACAGGGCAAAACCCCGACAAGGCTGCGGGCGCGAAGCCCGCCCACCCGGCGTCACCGACCTTCAAGGAGCACACACATGCGCACACACATTCAACTTCTCGGCGCGGCCGCCGCCATCGTTCTCGTCACCGGATGTGCCAACATGGACGACACACAACGCCGCACGGCCACAGGCGCCGGCATCGGCGCCCTGGCGGGCGCGGTGATCGGCTCGGCCACTGGCGGCAGTGCCGGGACGGGCGCCGTGGTGGGTGCCGGGGTCGGGGCACTGGGCACCTACATCTGGTCTCAGAACATGGAGCGCCAGAAGCGCGAAATGGAACAAGCCACCCAAGGCACCGGCATCGCCGTGACGCAGACGGCGGACAACCAGCTCAAGCTCAATATCCCCAGCGATATTTCTTTTGCTGTGGGCCGTTCGGACATCCAGCCCAACTTCGCGCCGGTGCTGGACCAGTTTGCTGCCGGCCTGCGCAACAACCCCAACACCGACGTGCGCATCGTGGGGCACACGGACAGCACCGGCAGCGACGCCATCAACAACCCGCTGTCGATGGACCGCGCTGCGAGCACCCGCAACTACCTCACGGCGCGCGGAGTGGACGGCCGCCGCATCGTGATCGAAGGCATGGGCGAGCGCTACCCCATTGCCACCAACGACACTGCTGAAGGCCGTGCGCGCAACCGGCGGGTCGAGATTTTTGTGGGCGAGCGACCACGGGGTTGATCAGCCCGGTACCAAACCTCGCCAAAGGGACGGGCTCACTGCCCCGCACGCAGCAGGTTCGCCAGTTCCACGGCGGACTTGACCTGCATTTTGTCGAAAACCCGTGAGCGGTGAACCTCGACCGTGCGCACGCTGATATCGAGCTGGTCAGCGATGAGCTTGTTGGGAAGACCGGCGACCACCAGGTCCATCACGTCGCGCTCCCGCTCGGTCAGCTCGCTCAGCCGCACTTGCAGGTCGCTGCGCTCGCGCACCTGGGCCAGCCGCTCGGACGACTGGGCCAGCGCCTGTTCGATGCGGTCCACCAGGGCGTTGTCGGAGAACGGCTTCTCGCAAAAATCGAACGCACCCCGCTTGACGGTGTCCACGGCGGTGGGCACGTCCGCATGGCCGGTGAGAAAGATCACCGGCATGGTGGCCAAGTCACCGCGCGCGGCCAGCACGTCAAACAGTGCCAGCCCGCTCATGCCGGGCATGCGCACATCCAGCAGCAGGCAACAGGGCTGGCGCTGGGGCGGCCGCTTTTGCAGCATGGCATCGAAGGCCTCGGCCGAATCAAAAGACTCGCTGGGCAACCTGCGCGAGCGCAGCAGCCAGGCCAGCGCCTCGCGCACGCTGGCGTCATCGTCAACGATGTACACGGTGGCGTTGGTGATGGGCTCCATAAATCAGTTCAGTGGTCCATTGCAATATCTGTCACGCGCACACGATGAAACCGCCAGGGCTCGGCACAGGCTCATGCCATATACCTCAGGACGTGGCGCCATTGTTCACAGGCAGCGTGAAGGTAAATACCGTACCACGGGGTTCATTCGGCGCAAATCCGAGGAAACCGCCGTGTTGCTCGATGACGGTGCGGCACATGCTCAGCCCCAGGCCCATGCCTTCGGGGCGGGTGGTGAAAAACGGGGTGAACAGCTTTTCCGCGACTTCGGGAGGAATCCCGGTTCCCACGTCGGTGACGGCAAATTCAATCCAGCCATTGTGCGGGTTGGAGGCTGCACGCCGCACCCGGATATCCAGCACACGATTGCGCACACCAGGGTCATCCATGGCCTGCATGGCGTTGCGCGCCAGGTTCAGCAGCACCTGCTCCACCATGGTGCGGTCGCACAGCGCGGGCGCCAGGCCGGGCTCGATGGAGGTGTTCACGCGCACCCCCAGCTTGCGGGCCTGCAGACTCACCAATGGCAGGATGGCATCGAGCAATTGCTGCGCATGCACGGCCTCGCGGGCCTGGTCGCGGCGCCGCACAAAGTCGTGCACGCTCTTGATCACGCGGCCCGCGCGCTCGGCCTGGCGGGCGATCTGGCGCATGGCCATGCGCACATCCTCCAGGGCATCCTGCTCGGGGGAGGAAGCACCGGCAACAGCGCTGACACTGGCGGGCGCGGCATGTTCCAGCAGGTTGATGGAGCCGTTGGCGTAACTGGAGATGGCGGCCAGCGGCTGGTTGAGTTCGTGGCTGAGCAACGAGGCCATCTCGCCGACCGTGGCCAGCCGTGCCGTGGCCTGCAGACGCTCCTGCGAGGCGCGGGAAAGCTCCTCGACCCGGCGCTGCTCGCTGATGTCCAGGAACGCGCTCATCCACCCCGTGTGCTGGCCTTGGGCGTTGATGAGCGGCGCCTCGATGATCAGCACGGGAAACCGCGTGCCGTCCTTGCGCATGAACTCGGACTCAAACCCCTCGCGCGGCGGCATCGTGCCCGCAAAGCGGATGGCCTGACGCTGGCGGTATTCCTCCACACGCTCGGGCGGCCAGTAGGGGGCCGACATGCTCAGACCCAGCAGCTCCTGAGGGCTGAAGCCCACCATCTCGCAAAAGGCCGGGTTGACGTAGGTGATGCGCCCCTCCAGGTCGCGCGCGCGCAGCCCGGTCACCAGCGAGTCCTCCATCGCCTTGCGAAAGGCCAGCGCATCGGCCAGGTCGCGCTCGGCGCGCAGGCGGCGGCGGTTGTCGCGCACCAGCACCACCATCACCGTCACCAGCGCAATCGACATGGCCGTCACCAGGGCCGTCAGCACATTGGGGAACAGGCTGGGCGCGCTGTGCCAGCTGTCCATGCGCAGCACCAGCGTGCTGCCCGGCAAGTCCAGCAGGTGCTGCGCGGAAAACATGCGCGACCCCCGACGCGCCGCGCCCAGCACCGCCAGCCGGGTGCCGTCGGCCTCGGTGAAGGAGGCTTCCTGGCTGCGCGTGAGGTTGTGCCCCACCAGATTCGCCAGGATGTCCTGCAGCGCATAGGTCGCGACGAGATACCCCAGGGGGCGGCCGCTGGCCGACAGCGGAACACACAGCTCCATCATCTCCGAGCCCAGGCCGTCGCCATGGGGTTGGAAGTAGCTGCTGGAATACGCCGGCCCCCCAAGGCGACGCGCGTTGGCGCAGGCGATGGTGAGATCCGACTGGCCGCTGTCACGCAGCCGCATGTCCCAGGCCACCGGGCGGTACGGCGACTGCACGTGGGTGCGCATGCGCAGGTTGGCATCGCGCAACTCAATGCGCACCAGCTCGCGCCGGTTGCGCAGCAGGTCGGACGCCTCGACCTCCCAGGCGAGGTGGCTCGGGTTGTCACTGGGCAGCGCCTGCAGGCTTTGCAGGTTGTGCGTCAACGCCGTGCGGATGTCCGAGACTGCATCGGCCGTGTCGCGCTCCAGGCGCGTCTGCACCTGGCTGGCTTCGTAGCGCCCGGCCAGCCACACCATGGTGGCCAGCATGGACACCACGAGCAGCACCAGCGCGGTCCACAACGACCAGCGCCGCCAGGCGCCGCGCCAGCGTTGCAGCAGGGTGCGTTTGACGGGAGTGGGTTTCACAGCACGCGGTGGGTCAATGCGGGCAGCTGCGCGCGCACGGCACTCAGGCGCTGCACATCCAGCTCGCCGGCCACCACGCCAGCACCCTGATCGCGCTGCGCGAGGATGCTGCCCCAGGGGTCCACCAGCATGCTGTGGCCCCAGGTGTGGCGACCGTTGGCGTGCACCCCGCCTTGGGCGGGGGCCAGCACATAGGCCAGGTTTTCTACCGCGCGGGCACGCAGCAACACATCCCAGTGCGCCTGGCCCGTGGTGTGCGTGAAGGCGCTGGGCACCAGCAGCAGGTCGGCCCCCGCTCGGGCATGCGCGCGGTACAGCTCCGGAAAGCGCAGGTCGTAACACACGGACAACCCCACGCGCCAGCGCTGACCAATGCGGGCTTGCAAGTCAAACTGCACCGGGGTATCGCCAGCGTCGATGACCCGGCCTTCGTCGTACTGTTCAGCGCCGTTGCTGAAGCGAAAGAGATGGATCTTGTCGTAGCGCGCAACGCAGGTCCCCTTCGGGTCAAAGACCAGCGTGGTGTTCCGCACCCGGTCCGGCGCATCGGTGGCCATTGGCAGGGTGCCCCCCACAATCCATATCTGCAGCGCGCGTGCGGTGTCGGCCAGAAACTGCTGGATCACCCCGGCGCCTGAGGTCTCGCGCAAGGCGAGCTTGTCGGTGTCCTTGTATCCCATCAGACAAAAATACTCTGGCAACACCGCCAGCTCGGCGCCGCCCAGCGCAGCCTGCTCCAGCAGCTCACGCGCAACCCGCAGGTTGTCGTCCAGCGCGGTGCCAGACACCATCTGGATGGCAGCGACTTTCATGAAGGTTCTCCGGTCTTGGGGGGTGGGCTGGCGCGGGGCGCCGCTTCGGTGGCAGGGCTCGCTTCACGTGCGCGGCGCGCCACGCGCACCACCCGGGGATCGGTCCAGGTACCGTCGATGCGGAACTCCTGCGTGGCCGCCTCAATGAGCGGGCCACGCAAAAACACCTGGGCCAAAAAGCTGCCCAGGCCAATCACCGGGTTGATGGCCGTGGCCACGAGCGAGGCGGTCATGGCATTGATCTCGGGCACCACGACCACACGCAGGTCCTGCGTTTCCTGGTCGATGTTGGCGCTGCCTTCCATCAGTACGGCTGCGTTGACGCCCTTCATCTGCAGGTTGTTGGTGGTGGCCACGCCGCGCTCGATGCGCAAATCGCCCCGCACAAAATCGAATGCAAAACCTTCGCTGAACACATCGCGAAAATCGAGAGTCAGCCGGCGCGGCAGCGACTGCAAACTGAGCACGCCCAGCAGCTTGGCCAGCCCGGGGTCAGCCTTCAAAAACTGGCCGGACTCGACATTCAGGTTGATCTGCCCGGTCATGCTACGGTAGTCAGGGCTGAACGGTGCACCAATCCAGCCCACCTGCCCCTCCATGCGGCCCTTGCCGCGCCGCACCACGTTGGCCATGCCCAGGCGGGCCAGCAGGTCGCCCGAATCGCGGATATCGAGCTTGAAGCTCAGCACCGTACGCCGCTCTGCAGAGCGGGGGCCGGCCGCAGCGGCGTTGAGCACCGCCCAGTTGCCGCTGGCGGTGAATGCCGCCTCAGGCGCGGTGATGTTGAACTTGGACAGGCGCCACTCACGCAGCACGCCCTCACCGCCCCGGTTCTGGGCCTCCATCTCCACCCGCCCCAGCCGCTTGCCCCGCAGCTCAAAGTCGTCCACCACAATGTCCAGCGCGGGCAAGTTGCCCGGTTGCTCGTTGAGCAGCTCTTCGACCTGGGTCACATCGCTTTGCGGCATGTTCACCCGCGACAGGCGGGCAAACAAGCGGCCGTTGCTGAACTCGGGCGATCCGGGCTGGCGGTATTCCAGATAGCCATTGAGTTCGGTGGCATCAAGGTTGGCACGCCAGGTGGTGCCCTCGCGCAGCGCGCCAGCCACCACGTTGTGCAAGGTGCGGCCTTGCAGAGTAAGTTCCCGCGCACGCAGCGCCAGCGTGGTGGGCAGATAGTCCTGCGCCATGGCCTGCCCCGCCGGTGCGGCGGTCGCTCCAGCGCTGCGCGCGGTGGACTCGGCGGCAGTGGCCCGGGTGAGCACATCGTCCCACGCATCCACGTCCAGCTTGCCCTGGTTGATGTTGGCGGCCACACCTTGTGAAGGCATGGGGGCGAACTCGCCATTGCTCAGGCCCACACCGATGGCGCCGCGCAGCACGCGGGGCTGGGGGCCGCTCAGGTCGCGCACATAGGTGGCCGATCCGAGCGGCCCCAGGTCGAGCGTGATCTGGTCTCGCAGCGGTGGGGCATTGCTCCCGTTGCCGTTGTTGTTCGCCAAGCCCGCCAACGATTCGCGCGCCACCTGGTTGTCGAAGCGCAAGGGCAGGCTGCTGTCCGCAGCCTTGCCCAACGGGGGCGGCAAGGCCAAGGCCAGGCCCTGCAAGCTGGTGTTCACCTGCAGCTCAGGCACCCCGCGGCGAAACGACAGGGCCAGGGTGTACGGTGCGCTACCAGTGGCCCGCCGCGCCAGTTGCGACAACATGCCCAACTGCGGGGTTTGCTGCAGCCCCTCGGCCGTGGCGGTGCCCTGGGCACGGATCTGCACGGCCGACTCGGTGGCCGGGGCATTGGCCGCCAGCGCACGCATGCCGCCCTCCAGTCGCACGGGGCCGCCCAGCGCCTGGGCCTGCACATTGGACAGCGAAAACCCGGTCTCGCTGAACTGCACGGCGCCCCGCACGCGGGTGAGCGCAGGGGTGTCGGGGGTGATGCGCAGCTCGTTGCCCGCCAGCGTGACGCTGCCCTGCACCTTGGATTTGTTGATGTCGCTGATGGGCAGGCTCAACCGCAGCTGGAAGTCGGCGTTGCCCGTGCCGCTGGCCTGCTCCAGCGCATTGCCCGTCATGCGGCCCAGCGGCGAGGTGGTCATGAGCGTAAGCAGCTCGGCCAGCGGGCCGCGCGCATCGGCACTCACGCCGACCACGGTATGCGCCAAATCTGGAATGCGCGCCTCAACCTTGGACAGGCGCAAGCCCTTGCTGCCCGCAAAGCCGCCGCTAGCGCCGCGCACCTGCATGGACGAGCGTTCAAAAATCAGCTCGCCCCCCAGATCGGTCAGCGCAGGCCAGGGCAGGGTGCCTGCGGGTTGCAGCGCGGTGGGTACGTAGGCGTAGGTGACGTCCTTGACGCGCGCCGCAATGCGGAACTCGCCCTGCTTGGGGTCATTGAAGGGCAGGTCGTGCAAGTCCCCTTTGACCCGGAACTGCACATTGCTGGCGCTGCCAGCGACCACCGCATCGCGCACGTAATGGCGGGATTCGGCGGGAATCGACAGGGGCAGGTAGCGGTGCACGCGTGTGCCGTCAGCGCGGTGCAACGTGCCAGTGAGGTCCAGCACCCCCGGAAAACGCGACCGGTGGGGCGCCTTGGAGGGGTCGCTGGTATGCCAGGTGGCGCGGGCATCGCCCTGGGCATCGGCATTGGCAAACTGCACATCGTTGGCCTGCACGGCGATGCGGCCGCCGTCCACCTGCCAGCGCACATCGGCACTGAGCCGGTCGAGCGGCAGGACGGGCTCCTCAAAAACCCCCGGCAGCACCAGCGCCCCCGACGCCATGGTCAGCGCCGCCTTGCCCCCTGCCTGGGTCATGTCGATGTCCACATTAGCGCCCCGCAGGCCCAGGTGGGCGGGGGTCGCGCCATCAGTGGCACCGGCCAGCGCCAGCCCCTGGATGCGCCCCTTGACCTGGTACTGCTGCAGCGCATCCAGCGGCCCCTTCCAGGTGGCCTGGATCTCGTCCACCAGCCCCTGGGGCGTGTAGGTGCGCAAGGCGTCGTGGGCGGCCGCTCCCAGCGGCAGACGGCTGGCCACCTGCGCCAGGGCCGCCAGGTCCAGCCGGTCGGCCCGCAATTCGCCTTGCGCCGGGGCCTTGCCGTTGGCATCGGTGTGCACCAGCCGCAAGTTGCCGCCGGGCCAGGTCAGGCCGTCGTCGGTCTGGAACTGCAGCGCCTGCGTCGAGAATTCAAAGCCGCCGGTGAGCCGTCGCCCCCCCAGCCGGCCCTGGATGGACGGCAGAACCAGCGGGCGCAGATCGGCCGCCAGCGTGGTGTTCACATCGGCCAGCGTCAGGTCGGCCGTGCCGCCCACCACCTGCCCGCTGCGCACATCGGCCCAGGCCCGCAGCGCGCCCCGGCCTTGCGCCACCTCGATGCCCACATCGGCGTGGTGCCGCAGGTGCGACACATCGACCCGCGTGAAATGGGCAAACACCTGGCCGCTCCAGTGCTTCCAGTTGCCATCACGGGCGCGCAGCAGCGGCGCGCGAAACAGACCGACCAGACTGAAACGGTCGCCCCATTCCGGCGGCGGTGTGGCATCCACCCGAAGGTTGTGGTGCCAGTTGCCGTTGCGCAGAACCAGGTCCACCTTTTCCAGCGCCAGCTCGGGGGCGCCGCGCTGCTCATCGGTCCAGCGCACCGTGCCACCCTTGATATAGACCTCGCCCTGCGAGAACAACCAGTCGGCCGCCGCGCTGCTGTCGCCCTGGTTCTGGGCAAATTCCAGCCCCGCCACATAGATGCGCCCGTCGCTCGCGCGGCGCACATCCAGATCCGGGCCTTCGATGTAAAGCTGCTCAAAACCCCACTGCAACAACGAACGGGGCGACAGCGCCACCACCACCCGAGGCAGGCGCAACGCGGTGCGGCCCGAGGCATCCAGCAGCGCGACATCAGACAGCTCAATGGACGGGATCAACCCCTCGGTGCGGGCCACGATGGCGCCAATCTGCACGGGAACCCCCAATACCCGTGCGGCCTGCGCCTGCAACTGTGGGCGGAACTCACCGATTCGCGGCACAATCCAGCCATGAAGAGCCCCCCATGCGATGGTCAGCAGCAGCCAGAACGCGAGCAACAAGCCCAGCGACCACCGCGCAAAACCTGCAACTATTTTCAGCAGGCGTGAGGGGTGCGAGGTGGGATCGATCATGGTGAGATGGAAAGTGGCAGGAATTATGACCCGCAGCCCTGGCGTGGGTTCACTCGTGACCCGAGTGCCCAGTGAGCTTTTGTATGCCGTCGGGCCCGCACACCAGTACCCCGCTCCCCGTCCTACATCCGGCTGTGGCTGCCATGCATCCCTCTCTGTCTGACCCCCGCTGCCACCAGCCCCTGCCCGAGGGCCCCCTGGCCGAACATTCCCGCTTCTACCAGCGCCTGCACCGCCGCTACGCCAACGACCTTCCGCTGCTGCCCCCGGGCGTCCCTGTGCTGGCGACCATGGGCCAGGCCTACGACGCCCTGTGCGCACGCGGCTGCGATACGGGCACCGCGCTGCGCGTGCTGCGCCAGCTGGTCATGGAACGGCTGATCCAGCTGGACTGCGAGGCGCAGACACCCCTGGCCGACATCACCCGGGCCGTGACCGAACTGGCCGAACTGGCCCTGGACCGCGCCTGCCAGCAGGCGCGCCGCGAGCTGGACGAACGCCATGGCGCACCGCGCGGCCCGCAGGGCCAGCCCGTGCAGCTGTGGATCATCGGCATGGGCAAACTGGGCGCCCGCGAGCTCAACGTTTCCAGCGACATCGACCTCATCTATGTGTATGAGCACGATGGCGAAACCGCTGGCATGCCCGATGGCCGGGGCCGCATCTCCAACCACGAATACTTCGCGCGCGCCGTCAAGGCCATCTACAGCCTGGTGGGCGACACCACCGAGCATGGCTTTGTCTTCCGGGTGGACCTTGCCCTGCGGCCCAACGGCAACTCGGGCCCCGCATCGGTGTCCCTGGCCGCGCTGGAGGAATACCTGCAGGTGCAGGGCCGCGAATGGGAACGTTTTGCCTGGCTCAAGAGCCGTGTGGTGGCCCCGCGCGACTGCATTGGCCGCCCCGAGGTGCAAGCACTGCGCGGCGTGGTCCTGCCGTTTGTGTTCCGCCGCTACCTGGACTACAGCGTGTTCGACGCGCTGCGCTCGCTGCACAGCCAGATCCGGGACCATGCGTCCAAACGCAGCGCCGGGCACCCCGAGCGCGCCAACGACGTCAAGCTCTCGCGCGGAGGCATCCGCGAGATCGAATTCACCGTGCAGCTGCTGCAGGTGGTGCGCGGCGGGCAGTTCCCCGAGCTGCGCCGCCGCCCCACGCTCGATGCGCTGCAGCGCCTGGCCCACGCGGGCCTGATGCCCCAGGAAACCGCCGACGCGCTGGCCCGGGCCTATGTGTTCCTGCGCCGGGTGGAGCACCGCATCCAGTACCTGGATGACCAGCAGACCCACGTGCTGCCCACGCGCGACGACGATCTGGCCTGGATCGCCAGCACCCTGGGCTACAAGGACTGCTGCGCCTTCCTGCACGAGCTGGACGCACACCGCGAGCTGGTGGCCCAGGAGTTCGACACCCTGCTGGGTGGCAACGGCAAAAAACAATGCAGCGGCGGCGGCTGTGGCGGCCCCCGGGCAGCGGCACCGCCGCCCCCGGAACTGGAAGGCCTGCTGGAGCAGCTGCCACCGGGCTTTCGCGAGCGTGTGGCCGAGTGGCGCAACCACCCGCGCGTTGCCGGTCTGCGTGACGAAGCGCGCGCGCGCCTGTTCCGCCTGGTGCAGCGCACCGCCCAGTGGCTCAAGGAAGGACGCGTCACCGAAGAGGCGACCGTGCGCCTGGCCAACTGGCTGGAGCCGCTGCTGCGGCGCGAGAGCTATCTGGCGCTGTTGCTGGAGCGGCCGTCGGTGCACGAACAGCTGCTGCACCTGCTGGGCGCGGCCAAGTGGCCCGCGCGGTACCTGCTGCAGCACCCCGGTGTGATCGACGAGCTGGTGGGCGACTCACTGTTGTCCGAACGTTTTGTGGTGGCCGACTTTGAACGCGAGCTGGGCATGCGCCTGGCGTCGCTGCGCTCCACCGGCGAGGACGACGACGAAACCCTGCTCAACCTGCTGCGCCGTGCGCAGCATGCCGAGACCTTCCGCACCCTGGCGCGCGACGTGGAGCGCCGCATCACGGTGGAGCAGGTGGCCGACGACCTCAGCGCGCTGGCCGACAGCGTGCTGCGCATCACCAGCCAGTGGTGCTGGAGCCGCCTCAAGAACCGCCACCGCGACGAACCCCAGTTCGCCATCATTGGCTACGGCAAGCTGGGCGGCAAGGAGCTGGGCTACGGCAGCGACCTGGACATCGTCTTTGTGTTCGACGACGACGATGAGCGCGCCCCCGAGGTGTACGCGGCCTTTGTGCGCAAGCTCATCAACTGGCTGACCGTCAAGACGGGCGAGGGCGACCTGTACGAGATCGACACCGCCCTGCGGCCCAACGGCAACTCGGGCCTTCTGGTCACGAGCTTTGAGGCCTATGCCAACTACCAGCAGCAGCGCGGCAGCAACACCGCCTGGACCTGGGAACACCAGGCCATGACCCGTGCGCGCTTTGTGATGGGCAGCGAGGCCTTGCGCGAGCGCTTCGACGCCGTGCGCGAGGCCGTGATCACCTCCGCCCGCGACCCGTTGGCGTTGAAAGACGAGATCGTGACCATGCGCGAGCGGGTGCGCTCGGCCCACCCCACGCCCGCCGGCCGCTTCGATGTGAAGCACAGCCCGGGCGGCATGGTGGACGCCGAGTTTGCCGTGCAGTACCTGGTGCTGTCGCAGTCTGCCGCCCACCCCGAGTTGCGCGGCAACCTGGGCAACATTGCGCTGCTGCAGCGCGCCGAGCAAGTGGGCCTGCTACCTGCCGGTGTGGGCCACGCAGCCGCCGACGCGTACCGCGAACTGCGCCGGGTGCAGCACGTGGCGCGCCTGGACGAGGCGCCCACCCAGGTCACGCCCCCCGCACTGCAGACAGAGCGCGATGCCGTGCTGGCGCTGTGGACGGCGGTCTTCGGCTCTGCTGCCGCATCAGCCTGATCGGCGGGCGCACAGCGCAAGGGACGGCCGACTTCTGGAGGGGTCGCCTTCCCCTTCCACACCCTATATTCGGATGGTGCAAAACCTCCATCCGATCTGCCCAGCCCCCGCTCCAAACAGCCGCTCCGCACTGGCAGAGGCAAAGCCGAAACACCTCCGACATTTTCTGAAACAAAAATTTAATCAATCGTTTGATTAAATAGTGCTGTAATCCGGCTCCATGCCAGATTCAGCTTCCAGGTCGCCCCGGCCTTCCATGCCCCCACCACCGCCGACGGAAGGACCGCAGGCCCGTGCACGACTGCTGCACGCAGCGTTGCGCCTCTTTGCAGAAAACGGCTTTGCCAAGGCATCCATCCGCGACATTGCCCAGGCGGCGGGGGTCAACCCGGCCTCCATCAGCTACTACTTTGGCGACAAGAACGGGCTGTACCGCGCGGCGTTCACCGAACCCATGGGCAGTCCCATCGCCGTGGATGCCTGGCCGGACACCTTGCCTGCGTTCATCGAGCTGCTGATCCAGAGTTTCATGCAACCCCTGCACGAAGGCGATCTGGTCGAGCTGTGCATGCGCTTGCACTTTCGCGAAATGCTGGACCCGACCGGGCTGTGGCAGCAGGAGCTGGAGTGCGAGATCAAGCCCGCGCACGCCGCGCTCGTGGGTCTGCTGTGCAAGGAGTTCGGCCTGAAAACCGCCGATGACGACGTACACCGCCTGGCCATGGCCATCACCGCCCTGGCGCTGCAGTACTACGTGGGCCGCGACGTGGTGCAGGCGGTGCGCCCCGGACTCACCGCCACGCCACGGGGGCTGGCCGCCACCACATCACGGCTGGTGGACTTTGCCCAGTTCATGGTGGACGGAGAGCGCCAGCGCCGCGCTACGGCCCGCGCTGCCACCCCCGCCAAAAAAACCTCCTCTTCCCGTACCCCAGAGTGACTTGCACATGCGACTGATCTCACACAAACCCCTGTGGCTGGCGCTGGTCCTGCCACTCGTGGCCTGCTCCACCACCGCACCCCCAGCCCAGGTCGCAACACCCGTACCCATGGGCTGGCAGGCGCCCTTGCCGCACCAGGGCTCCCTCACGGACATGGCCCGCTGGTGGACCCAGCTGCAAGACCCGCTGCTGGTCGAGCTGATCGACGCCGCCCAGGCCGTGAGCCCGGGCATCGCGCAGGCACAGTCGCGCATTGCGCAGGCCCGCGCCACGCAGGTGGGCAGCCAGGCGGCGTTGTTGCCCGCGCTCGACGCACAGGCCAGCGCCAGCCGGGGCTTCAACGACCAGCTAGCCCGCGTGGCCACTACCTCGCAAGCCGGACTGCAGGCGAGCTGGGAGGTGGACCTGTTTGGCGCTAACCGCGCCGCCAAAACTGCGGCCGATGAGCGGCTGGCGGGCGCACAAGCCCTGTGGCACGAGGCGCGCGTGAGCGTGGCGGCCGAGGTGGCGCAGCAGACCAGCAGCATCCGCACCTGCCTGGCCCAGCAGCAGGTGGCCGAGCGCGACGCACAGTCCCGTGGTGAAACGTCCCGCCTGTCGCAGCTGAGTGAGCGCGCGGGCTTCACCGCGCCCGCCACGGCCGCACTGGCCCGTGCCAGCGCCGCCGATGCCCAGGCCCGCGCCTCGCAGCAGCGCATGCAATGCGATGTGGAGGTCAAGGCTCTGGTGGCGCTCACCGGCTGGGAAGAACCCACCCTGCGCACCCGGCTGGCCCAGCCGGTGGCTGCGGCCCCGGACACGCTGTTTACCGTGGACGCACTGCCCGCCCAGGTGCTGGCCCAGCGCCCCGACGTGTACAACGCCGAGCGCGAAGTGGCGGCCGCCAGCGCGGACGTCGCCAGCGCCCAGGCCCAGCGCTACCCACGTCTGACCCTCAGCGGCAGCGTGGGTGCAGCCCAGGTGCTCACGGGGGGCGTGACCACCGACCTGAACACCTGGACCATCGGCCCGCTGGCGCTCAGCGTGCCGATCTTTGACGGGGGCCGCCGCGCCGCGCAGACCGATGCGGCCCAGGCCCGCTACGACGAGGCCGCGTCGCAGTACCGCGCCAAGGTGCGCCAGGCCGTGAGCGAGGTCGAGCAAGCCCTGGTGCGCCTGCAAAGCACGGCCGAGCGCAGCGCCAGCGCGCGCACTGCCGCCGACGGCTACCGCGCATCGTTCGACGCGACCGAGGCGCGCTGGCGTGGCGGCCTGGCCAGTCTGGTGGAGCTGGAAGATGCCCGGCGCACAGCACTGGCCGCCGAGAACGCGCTGGTCGCGCTGCAACACGAGCGCCAGACCGCCTGGATTGCGCTGTACCGCGCCGCTGGCGGCGGCTGGAAGCTATGAGACACCCCCTGAGGCGCTTTGCGCCTCTCCTGCGCATCGCCGGTTTCAAGCGCAGTGGACGACGCCCAACACCATGCACAGCTGATATGAATTTTTCAGGACAGATGCACATGCAACACTCCTCCTTCTCCTTCAAGTTTTCCCCCACCGCCTTCGCCGTGATTACCGCCTGCGTGCTGGCCACGGGCGGTGCGCTGGTTTTCTCGGGTGCATCGCGTGCCGCCGATGAACCCAAGGCGGGCCAGCCCCGGCCTGCGCTCACCGTCAGCACGGCGCAACCGCAGCGCATGCAGGTGCCGCTGCGCCTGGCCGCCAACGGCAACATCGCGGCCTGGCAAGAGGCGAGCATTGGGGCCGAGAGCAACGGCCTGCGCCTGACCGACGTGCGCGTGAACGTGGGCGATTTGGTCAAGGCCGGGCAGGTGCTGGCCACCTTCTCGGCCGACACGGTGTTGGCCGATGTGGCCCAGAGCCGCGCCAGCCTGCTCGAAGCCCAGGCCAATGCGGCCGAGGCCGCCGCCAATGCCGATCGCGCCCGCTCGCTACAGGCCACGGGCGCACTCAGCCAGCAGCAGATCCAGCAGTTCACCACGGCCGAGCAAACCGCCCAGGCCCGCGTGGAAGCGTCCAAGGCCGCGCTGAACGCGCAGCAGCTGCGCCTCAAATACACGCAGGTGTTGGCGCCTGACAGCGGCGTGATCTCGGCCCGCACGGCCACCGTGGGCGCGGTGGTGGGGGCAGGCACGGAGCTGTTCCGCATGGTGCGCAAGGGCCGCCTGGAGTGGCGCGCCGAGGTCACGTCCACCGAGCTGCGGCGCATCCAGCCCGGCGCCAAGGTCAGCGTCACGGCTGCCAGCGGCGCCGCGGCCGAGGGCACCGTGCGCATGGTCGCGCCCACGGTGGACCCGCAAACGCGCAATGCGCTGGTCTACGTGGACCTGCCCGCCAACACCGACTTCCGCGCCGGGATGTTTGCGCGGGGCGAGTTCGCGCTGGGCAGCAGCGATGCGCTCACTGTGCCGCAGGAGGCGCTGGTGGTGCGCGACGGGTTCTCGTACGTGTTTGTGGTGGGCGGCGACCAGCGCGTGCAGATGCGCAAGGTCCAGACCGGCCGCCGCGTGGCCGACCGGGTCGAGGTGCTGTCGGGCCTGGACGCTGGAGCCTCCGTCGCTGTGCGCGGTGCGGGCTTTTTGAACGATGGCGACCTGGTGCGGGTGGCGGCCCCTGCAGCGGCGCCAGCGGCTGGCAAGCAGTCCTCCAGCCAGCATTTCATGCAAAAAGTGCCTGTAGCGCTGGTGGATCATGCGCAAGCAGCTATCAATTAAGGAGCATTCCACATGAATGTGTCCACCTGGTCCATCAAGAACCCCATACCGGCGCTGATGCTGTTTGTGCTGCTGACCTTCGGCGGCCTGCTGTCCTTCAACGCCATGAAGGTTCAAAATTTTCCCGACATCGACCTGCCCACGATCTCCGTCACGGTGGCGCTGCCGGGCGCCTCGCCCGCGCAGCTGGAGAACGACGTGGCGCGCAAGATCGAGAACAGCATCGCCACGCTGCAAGGCCTCAAGCACATCTACACCAAGGTGCAGGACGGCGGCGCCACCATCACCGCCGAGTTCCGGCTGGAGAAGCCCACGCAGGAGGCGCTGGACGATGTGCGCTCGGCCGTGGCCCGCGTGCGCGGCGACCTGCCGGGCGACGTGCGCGACCCCATCGTGACCAAGATGGACCTGGCTGCGCAGCCCGTGCTGGCCTTCACCATCGCGTCGGCACGCATGGACGATGAGGCGCTGTCCTGGTTTGTGGACGACGCCGTGGCCAAGAAGCTGCTCACCGTGCGTGGCGTGGGCGCCGTCAACCGCGTGGGCGGCGTGCAGCGCGAGGTGCATGTGGCGCTCGACCCGGTCAAGCTGCAGTCCCTGGGCGCCACGGCGGCCGATGTGTCGCGCCAGCTGCGGCTGGTGCAGACCGAGAGCGCCGGCGGCCGCACCGACCTGGGCGGCAGCGAGCAGCCGGTGCGCACGCTGGCCACGGTGCAGTCGGCGCAGGAGCTGGCGGGCCTGACGCTGGCCCTGTCGGACGGCCGCCATGTGCGGCTGGACCAGGTGGCCACGGTGACGGACACCATCGCCGAGCCCCGCGCGCTGGCCCTGCTCAACGGCAAGCCGGTGGTGGGCTTCGAGGTGGCCCGCAGCAAGGGCGCGAGCGAAGTCGAAGTGGGCGCTGCCGTACAGACGGCCCTGCAGGAGATGCGCGCGCAGCACCCGGACCTGGAAATCACCGAGGCCTTCAACTTCGTGCAGCCCGTGCAGGAGGAATACGACGGCTCCATGCACCTGCTGTACGAAGGCGCACTGCTGGCCGTGCTGGTGGTGTGGCTCTTCCTGCGCGACTGGCGCGCCACCTTCGTGTCGGCCGTGGCGCTGCCGCTGTCGGTGATCCCGGCGTTCATCGGCATGTACTGGCTGGGCTTCTCGATCAACGTGATCACGCTGCTGGCGCTGTCGCTGGTGGTGGGCATCCTGGTGGACGACGCCATCGTGGAAGTCGAGAACATCGTGCGCCACCTGCGCATGGGCAAGACGCCCTACCAGGCGGCCATGGAGGCGGCTGACGAGATCGGCCTGGCCGTGATCGCCACCACCTTCACGCTGATCGCGGTGTTTCTGCCCACGGCGTTCATGAGCGGCATAGCGGGCAAGTTCTTCAAGCAGTTTGGCTGGACGGCGTCGCTCGCGGTGTTTGCCAGCCTGGTGGTGGCGCGCCTGCTCACGCCCATGATGGCGGCCTACATACTGAAGCCCATCGTGGGTGACCACAAGGAGCCGCGCTGGATGACGGTGTACCTGCGCTGGGCCGCGTGGTGCATCAAGCACCGGTGGATGACCTTCATTGCCACGGCGGCCTTTTTCATCGGCTCGCTGGCGCTGATCCCGCTGCTGCCTACGGGCTTTATCCCGCCGGACGACAACTCGCAGACCCAGGTGTACCTGGAGCTGCCACCCGGCGCCACGCTGGCGCAGACACGTGCCGTGGCCGAAGACGCGCGCCAGCGCATCGCCAAGGTGGAGCATGTGCAAAGTGTGTACACCACCATCGGCGGCGGCTCGGCCGGCACTGACCCCTTCATGGGAGGTGCCAGCACCGAAACGCGCAAGGCCACGCTGACCATCCTGCTGTCCGAGCGCGGCGACCGGCCGCGCAAGCAGGGCATCGAGAACCAGATCCGCGCCGCGCTGGAGACGCTGCCCGGTGTGCGCAGCAAGGTGGGTCTGGGCGGCTCGGGCGAGAAGTACGTGCTGGTGCTCACGGGCGACGACCCGCAGGCGCTGACCACGGCCGCATTGGCGGTCGAGAAAGACCTGCGCACCATCCCCGGCCTGGGCAGCATCTCGTCCACCGCCAGCCTGGTGCGCTCCGAAATTGCCGTGCGCCCCGACTTTGCCCGCGCCGCCGACCTGGGCGTGACCAGCAGCGCGATTGCCGAAACGCTGCGCATTGCCACCGTGGGCGACTACGACGTGTCGCTGCCCAAGCTCAATCTGGCCGCACGCCAGGTGCCCATCGTCGTCAAGCTGCAGGACGACGCGCGCAAGGACCTGTCGCTGCTGGAACGCCTGCCGGTGCCCGGCGCCAAGGGCCCGGTGATGCTGGGCCAGGTGGCCACGCTGGAGTTCAGCGGCGGCCCGGCCGTGGTGGACCGCTACGACCGCGCGCGCAACGTGAACTTCGAGATCGAACTCTCGGGCCAGCCGCTGGGCGACGTGACCAAGGCGGTGGAAGCGCTGCCCTCCATCCAGAACCTGCCGGCCGGCGTGCGCCAGATCACCATTGGCGATGCCGAGATGATGGGCGAGCTGTTTGCCAGCTTCGGCCTGGCCATGCTCACCGGCGTGCTGTGCATCTACATCGTGCTGGTGCTGCTGTTCAAGGACTTCCTGCACCCGGTGACCATCCTGGCGGCGCTGCCGCTGTCGCTGGGTGGCGCGTTTGTGGGGCTGCTGATTGCGCAGAAGAGCTTCTCGATGCCCTCGCTCATCGGGCTGATCATGCTCATGGGCATTGCCACCAAGAACTCCATCCTGCTGGTGGAGTACGCGATTCTGGCGCGGCGCGAGCATGGCATGACGCGTTTTGAGGCGCTGATCGACGCCTGCCACAAGCGCGCACGGCCCATCATCATGACCACGCTGGCCATGGGTGCAGGCATGCTGCCCATCGCCATCGGCCTGGGGGCTGCGGACGCGAGCTTTCGCTCGCCCATGGCGGTGGCGGTGATTGGCGGGCTCATCACCTCGACGCTGCTGAGCCTCCTGGTGATTCCGGCGGTGTTCACCGGGGTGGACGACCTGGGACAGGGGTTCGGCCGGCTGGCCCGCCGCCTGCGCGGGGGGCGCCATGCCCCGGGCGCACCGGCGGCCCCCACAGCCACAGCCGCCGCCACGGCGCAACCAGCACCTCCCTCCGCCCCCTGACGCCGAATCTTGGCGCGCCCCCGGCGTGAGCCCAAAAAGCAGGGCAATCACGGGGGTCGCGCGGGCTTTGGCGGGAGGTAGCCGTCGGATAATGCAACGCGCACCATGAACCTCGTCAGCCTCAACATCGAATCCATCCAGCTGGGCCACCCCTTGCCTTTTGTGCTGCGGGGGGCGGATGGCGTGTTGCTGGCGCAAAAAGGCTATGTGATCCGCACCCGCGACGAGCTGGCCAAGCTGGTCGAACGGGGCCGCGAGCTGTGCGTGGATACCGACGAATCCGGCGGCAGCCACCGCGCCTACCTGGCGCAGCTGCAGCGCATGCTGATCGCCGACACCAACCTGGGCGAGATCGCCGCCATGAAGATGACGGCGGGCGAGCAGGCCGCCGCTGCAGCCGCCGCGCGTGCAGGCAAGACCCTGCCCGACTGGCCCGAGCTGCAGTTGCGCGCCACGCAGCTGCTGCGCGCTCCGTCGCCCAGCGACTTCGGCGGGCGCTTTCAGGCGCTGCACGACGAGCTGGCGCGCCATTGCGAACAAACCCCCGACGCCACCTTGCTGGGCCTGATTTACCTCTCGGCCCAGGAAACGCGCATGTACAGCGCCACCCACTCCATGCTGGTCAGCTGCGTGTGCATGGTGGTCGCCCGCGAGATGCTGCGCTGGCCCAGCAGCCGCGTGCAGCAACTGGGGCACGCGGCGCTGAGCATGAACATCGCCATGACCGAGCTGCAGGACCAGCTGGTGCTGCAGACCCAACCCCTCACCGCGACCCAGATCGCGGCCGTGGAAGACCACGCGGCGCGGTCCGAGGCGCTGCTGCGCCACCTGGGCGTGGCCGACCCGGTGTGGCTGGAGGCCGTGCGCTGCCACCACCACCGCACGCCCGGGCCGCTGTCCAAGAAGACCGAAGCCCAGCAGATGGCGCGCCTGCTGCAGCGTGCCGACATTTTTGGCGCCCGCCTGGCTCCCCGTGCGGCGCGGCTGCCCATGCCCGTCACCGCCGCCATGCAGGCCAGCTACTACGACGAAGAACACCAGGTGGACGAGGCCGGCGCCGCCCTCGTCAAAACGCTGGGGGTCTACCCCCCGGGTGCCTTTGTGCGCCTGGCCAGCCGTGAAGTGGGCGTGGTCATCCGCCGGGGCCCCACCGCCACCACCCCCCGTGTGGCCGTGGTGACCAACCGCGACGGCATGGCCACGGGCGAGCCCATCCCCCGCGACACGGGCATGCCGCCCTGGAAGGTCACCGGCGTGGTGGCGTTCAAGGACGTGCGCGTCAACCTGTCGCTGGACCGCCTGCTGCAGATGGTCTGACGCCTGGGAGGGCGCTGAAATCCCTCCCAGTTTCCGCGCGCCGCCGCTGTCTGCGGAGCGCTACGCCTCCCCTCTGATACGTGCATGGAGCGTCGCCCCATGCGTGGCTCCTGCCGTCCGTCACTGGGGCTGACGCTGTATCCCCTCCTTTCCCTGCTGGCCATGGGCTGGTGCTGGTGGCACTGCGCGGCCGCTTTTTGCCCCCCGCGTCCCGTTTCCTCCCGAAATCTGAATCCAAATGCGTGCGCGCCACGTAAACCATTCAGTACAAATAAAAACTCATGTGGACAAAAAATGATGAAATGGTTAAATTGGCTGCACTCACTGCCCAAAGTCCTATGAAACGCCTCACAAGACTCCTCTCGACCGCCGCCGCCCTGGGGGCCTGGCTGTTGCTGGCGCCCGCCGCCCAGGCGGCCGATGCGCCTGCCGGGTGCCCGGCCACGCTGCAGCACACCTTCCCGCGCCTGCAGGACGAAAAGCCCCAGTCGCTGTGCCAATACAGCGGCAAGGTGGTTCTGGTGGTCAACACGGCCAGCTTCTGTGGCTTTACCGGCCAGTACAAGGGGCTGGAAGAGCTGTATGCCCGCTACAAGGACAAGGGGCTGGTGGTGCTGGGCTTCCCGTCCAACGACTTTGCCCAGGAAAAAGGCAGCAACAAGGAAATCGCCGACTTCTGCGAAAACACCTTCGGGGTGAAATTTCCGATGTTTGCCAAGAGCAGCGTGAAAGGACCGGAGGCCTCGCCGCTGTACCAGCAGCTGGCCCAGCTGTCGGGCACGGCGCCCCGCTGGAACTTCCACAAGTACCTGCTGGGCCGCGACGGCAAGCTGGTGGACAACTACTCCAGCCTGACCGGGCCGGACAACAAGGGCCTGGTGCGTGCCATCGAACAGCAGCTCGCCCTGCCTACTCCCCGGTAAGCGCCATGACTTCTTTACATTTCTTGAAAAAAAATACAGGCGCCCTCTGGAACTTCGCCGGAGCGGCCCCACTCTATCCATTGCGCAAGACGATTGCGCGGCGTACAGTTTTAACGTTGCGAAGCCTTTCGGGCCCCTGGGTTCCGACTGACCTCCTGGAGCGCTTCTCCTCCCTCCCTCTCTTATTCGTTTCGGGACGCTTCGCAACCTTTTTATTCCAGGCGCCGGCCAGAGGGGGCCGGCCATGAAAATTGCCATCATCGGCTCCGGCATCTCCGGGCTCTCCGTCGCGCACCAGCTGCGCGGCCAGGCGGACATCACCCTGTTTGAGGCGGGCGACTACTTCGGTGGGCACACCCACACCGTCGATGTCACCTTGCCCGATGCGTCGGGCACCCCCGTCACCCACGGCGTGGACACCGGGTTTCTGGTGTTCAACGAGCGCACCTACCCCAACCTGATCCGCCTGCTGGCCGAGTTGGGCGTGGAGACGGCCAAATCCGACATGTCGTTCTCGGTGCAGGTGCCTGCCGCCCTGGGCGGTGGCCGCGCGCTGGAATGGAGTGGCACCAACCTGAGCACCGTATTTGCCCAGCGCTCCAACCTGGTCAACCCGCGTTTTCTGGGCATGCTGCGCGACCTGCTGCGCTTCAACAAGCTATGCACGCGCATTGCCGAAAAGCAGGCGGAGGCCGCGCTGATGCAGCCCCTGGGAGACTTCCTGCGCGAGCACCGCTTTGGCGACGCGTTCCGCGACTGGTACTTCTTGCCCATGCTGGGCTGCATCTGGAGCTGCCCCACCGACCAGATGCTGAAGTTCCCCGTGGCCACCATGATCCGGTTCTGCCACAACCATGGCCTGATCCAGGTGAGCAACCGGCCGCAGTGGTGGACGGTGTCCGGCGGCGCGCGCCACTATGTGGACAAGATCGTGGCGGGCATTGCCGACAAGCGCCTGAACACCCCCGTGCGCCGCATTGAGCGCGATGCCGCCGGTGTGCGCGTGGTGACTGCAGACCGCACCGAACACTTTGACAAGGTGGTGCTGGCCACACACTCCGACCAGTCGCTCGCGCTGCTGGCCCAGCCCACGACGCAGGAGCGCGCCGTGCTCGGCGCCATCCGCTACCAGGCCAACCGCGCCGTGTTGCACACCGATACGTCGGTGCTGCCCCAGCGCCGCGCCGCCTGGGCCGCTTGGAACTATGAGCGCGCCCAACAGCGCAGCCGCGAGTCGGCCCGCGTGTGCCTGCACTACCTCATCAACCAGCTGCAGCCCTTGCCGTTTGCGCAGTCCGTGGTGGTGTCCCTCAACCCGGTGCGTGACATTGCGCCCGAGCATGTGATCGGCAGCTACGAATACGCCCACCCGGTGTTCGACATGGCCGCCATCCGCGCGCAGCAGCAGGTGGGCAAGCTGCAAGGGCAGCAGCACACCTGGTTCTGCGGCGCCTGGACGGGCTATGGCTTCCACGAAGACGGGCTCAAATCTGGCCTGGCCGTGGCCGAACAATTGCGGGCAGCCCTGCCAGCCCCCCTGGCGGAGGCCGCGTGAGCCACGCCCCAGCCCCATCCGCAGCGCCCCTCATCGGCTTCGGCCAGGTGCGCCACACGCGGCTGCGGCCCCGGCGGCACGCGTTTGCCTACCCCACGTTTTTCCTCATGCTGCCGATGCGCAGCCTGAGCGGCACACACACGCCGCTGGCGGTGAACCGCGGCGGTGCCATCAGCTTCCATGATGTGGACCACGGCGACGGCCGCAGCGCCGCACAGGGCGGGGCGCTGGCGTGGCTGGACGAGCTGCTGCGCACCGAAGGCATCACCGACGCCACGGGCGAGGTCTGGCTGCACTGCTACCCCCGCGTGCTGGGCTACACCTTCAAGCCCGTGAGCTTCTGGTATTGCCACCGTGCGGACGGCCACCTGCGCGCCATCGTGGTCGAGGTGAACAACACCTTTGGCGAGCGCCACTGCTACCTGCTGGACGCGCCGCAGTACGGCGTGGAACAGCGGGCGCGCAAGGTGTTCCATGTGTCTCCCTTTTGCGAGGTGAGCGGCGGCTATCGCTTCCGCTTCATGCGCACCGAGGCCAGTACCAAGGCCGGTGCACAGGATGCGGGCCGCACCGTGGTGCGCATCGACCACGACGACGATACCGGCCCCCTCATCCAGACCAGCGTGAGCGGCACCCTGCAGGCCATTACCCCAGAGACCCTGCGCCAGGCACTGTGGGGCTACCCCGCCATGACGCTGGCCATCATTGCCCGCATTCACTGGCACGCGCTGCAGCTGTGGCTCAAGCGCGTGCGTTTCCACCGCAAGCCCGAGGCGCCCGCCGCCGCCGTGAGCCGTTGATTTCCATGACGAACGAGACCGCCATGAACTCCACCACCGCCCCCCGCTCTGCCCAGACCCTGCCCGCCGGCACCCCCGCAGCCGCACGCACAGCGCTCAAGCTGCTGCACAAGCTGCAGCACGGTCACCTCACGGTGCAACTGCCCGACGGCACCCTGCAGCACTTCGGCCACGGGAACGGTCCCTCGGCCGCGATCACGCTCAAGAACTGGAATGTGTGCAGCGCCGCACTCAAGTCGGGCGACATCGGCTTTGCCGAGAGCTACATCGCGGGCGACTGGACCACGCCGCACCTCACCGACCTGCTCAAGCTCTTCATCGCGAACCGCCAACAAGTTGAAGGCGTGATCTACGGCACCTGGGCGGGCCGCCTGCTGTACCGCATCAAGCATTTGCTCAACCGCAACACCCGCGCCAACAGCCAGAAGAACATCCACGCCCACTACGACCTGGGCAATGCGTTCTACGAACTCTGGCTGGACGACACGATGAACTATTCGTCCGCTTGGTTCGAGGGCGATGCGGGCGGCGACATGCGCAAGGCCCAGCACGCCAAAGTGCGCCGCGCGTTGCGTATGGCCGGCGTGCAGGCGGGCGACCGCGTGCTGGAGATCGGCTGCGGCTGGGGCGCGCTGGCCGAGATGGCAACCGTCGAATTCGGCGCCCGCCTGACGGGGGTGACGCTGTCCACCGAGCAGCTCGCGTTTGCGCAAAAGCGCATGGCGCAGCAGGGGGTGGCCGAGCGTGCCGACCTGCGCCTGCAGGACTACCGCGACATCCAGGACGGCCCGTACGACGCCATCTGCTCCATCGAGATGGTCGAGGCCGTGGGCCGCGAATACTGGCCCACCTACTTCCAGTCGGTGAACCGGCTGCTCAAGCCCGGTGGCAAGGCCTGCATCCAGAGCATCGTCATCGACGACAGCCTGTTCGACCGCTACATCAGCTCTACCGACTTCATCCAGCAATACATTTTCCCCGGCGGCTGCCTGCCCTGCCCGCGCGAGTTCCGCCGCGAGGCCGAGACGGCGGGCCTGCGTGTGGTGGACGAATTCGCGTTCGGCCAGGACTACGCCGAAACCCTCAAGCGTTGGCGCGAACGTTTTCTGGCGCAGCGCACCCAGATCCTGCAGCTGGGCTTTGACCAGCGCTTCATGCACATCTGGGAGTTCTACCTCGCGTACTGCGAAGCGGCTTTTGCGATGAGCAACATCGACCTGGTGCAGTACACGCTGGCCAAGGACTGATCAAGGACCGAGAGTTGCTATGAAAAACATAGCTATTGCCACAATATTCACTATCGCATTGATGGCTTTTGGCCCTCAAACCGCGCTGGCGCAGGTGGCAGAGGCCAGCGCCGCCGCTGCAGCCCCGCTGTCGGGTGCGCGGCTGGTGGGGCAGGGCGTGCTGCGCTTTCTGGGGTTTGAGATCTACCGCGCGCGGCTGTGGGTGCAGCCCGGCTTTGATGCCGACAACTATGCAGCCCACCCCTTGGCGCTGGAGCTGACCTACCACCGCGATTTTTCGGCCGACGCCATCGCCAAGCGCTCCATCGAGGAGATGCGCCGCGTGGGCAGCTTCACGCCCCAGCAGGCCGCGCGCTGGCAGCAGGCGCTGGCCGCCGCCTTGCCAGATGTGAAGGCGGGCGACCGGCTGCTGGGCCTGTACCAGCCCGGCGCGGGCGCCGTGTTCAAGATGGGCGGGCGTGTGGTGGGCGAGGTGCCCGACGCCGAGTTCTCGCGCCTGTTCTTCGGCATCTGGCTGTCGCCACAGACCTCCGAGCCCGGACTGCGGCAAGAGCTGATCGCCGCCACCCGCACGGCGGGCCAAGGGCAGCAATGACCACCACCCCGCCCATTCGCGCCGGCCAAGGCCTGGCCTATGGGCTGCTGGGCCTGCCGCTGGCTTTTGTGGCGCTGCCTCTGTACGTGCTGCTGCCCAACCACTACGCGCGCGAGTTCGGCATGCCGCTGGCCACGCTGGGGTCGGTGCTGCTGGCGGCAAGGCTGTTGGATGCGGTGTCCGACCCGCTGCTGGGCCGCCTGTCGGACTACCTGTTTGGCCGCTCGGTGCGCGCCGTGCTGGCGGTGGGCGCGGTGTCTGCCGTGGTGCTGGCACTGGGGCTGACCAGCCTGTTCTTCCCGCAGGTGCGCGGGGCCGATGCGCTCATCGCCTGGGCGCTGGTGGCGCTGCTCATCACCTACACCGCCTACAGCCAGCTGGGCATTGCGCACCAGTCCTGGGGCGCGCGGCTGGGCGGCGACGAGCTGCAGCGCGGCCGCATCGTGGCCTGGCGCGAGGGCGCAGCGCTGGTGGGAGTAGTCACCGCCTCGGTGCTGCCCGCACTGCTGGGCCTGCCAGTCATGCTCAGCGTGTTTGCACTCACCTTGCTGCTGGGCTGGTGGGCGTGGACGCGCGCGCCGCGCCCCACAGGCCACGCGGGCGCCGTGGCCGGCGTGTACCGCCCGCCCCAACGTGCCAGCCTGTGGCGGCCCTGGGGGCGGCCCGCCTTCCGCCGCCTGCTGGCGGTGTTCATGCTCAACGGCATTGCCAGCGCCATCCCGGCCACGCTGGTACTCTTCTTCATCCAGGACCGCCTGCAGGCCCCGCCCGCGCAGGAGCCGATGTTCCTGGCCGCTTATTTCGTCTGCGCGGCGCTGTCCATCCCGCTGTGGCTGCGCGCCGTCGCCCGCTGGGGTCTGGCACGCACCTGGCTGGCCGGCATGCTGCTGGCGATTGCGGTGTTTGTGTGGACGGCGTTCCTGGGTGCGGGCGATGTGGTGCCATTCCTCATCGTCTGTGCGCTGTCGGGCGTGGCCCTTGGCACCGACCTGGCCCTGCCCAGCGCCCTGCTGGCTGGCGTGATTGCCGCCGAGGGCGACAGCGGCCGGCACGAGGGCGCTTACTTCGGCTGGTGGAACTTTGCCACCAAGCTCAACCTGGCGCTGGCCGCAGGCCTGGCGCTGCCGCTGCTGGGCTGGTGGGGCTACACGCCAGGCACACGCAGCGACGACGGCCTGCACACCCTGGGGCTGGCCTACGCCGTGCTGCCCAGCGCGCTCAAGCTGCTGGCAGCGGCGGCGCTGTATTGGCTGGTGCTTCGGCCTGCGCGCGGCGCGGCCAGTGCCTGATTTTTCAAGGGATGCCCAACATGCAAAGACGCCTTCTCCTCTCCGCCGCCGTGGCCGCACCTGTGGTCTTGTCCGGCTGCGCCAGCCAGAACCTCGATGGCTACGCCAGCGAAAAACCGGTGCTGGACCTGGCCCAGTACTTCAACGGCAAGATCGACGCCTACGGAATCTTCCAGGACCGCAGCGGGCAGATCGTCAAACGCTTCACCGTGGTGATGGACTGCAGCTGGAAGGGCAACGAGGGCGTGCTGGACGAAGCCTTCACCTATTCCGACGGCACCACGCAGCGCCGCATCTGGCGCCTGACCAAACATGCCGACGGCCGCTACACCGGCACCGCCGACGATGTGGTGGGCACGGCCAACGGGCAGACGCGCGGCAACGCCTTCCGCTGGAACTACACGCTGGCCCTGCCCGTGGACGGCAAGGTCTACAACGTGGACCTGGACGACTGGATGTACCTCATCGATGATCGCGTGATGCTCAACCGCGCCACCATGAGCAAGTTCGGCGTGCGGCTGGGCGAGATCACCCTGTCCTTCACCAAGCGCGCACCATGAAACTCAACCCTCCCTTGCGCGACTGGAAGGGTCGCCGGGCCTGGCTCATCGGAGCCAGCAGCGGCATTGGCCGGGCCACGGCGGCAGCGCTGCATGCGCGCGGCGCGCAAGTCATCGTCTCGGCCCGGAGCAGCGATGCGCTGAACGCCTTTGTGGTGCAGCACCCCGGCAGCACCGCGCTGGCTTTTGACACGGCTGAACCTGCCCAGGTACAAGCCGCCGCCGCGCAGGTGCTGGCGGACGGCGTGCCCGACCTGGTGTGCTACTGCGCGGGCTACTACCGCGACATGCGCGCGACCGACTTCGACCTGACCGTGATGCTGCGCCACGAGCAGATCAACTACAACGGCGCACTGCATGTGCTGGCCGCCGTGCTGCCCGCCATGCTCACTGCGGCCCAGACGGGGCACCCTGGGCATGTGAGCCTGATCAGCAGCGTGGCGGGGTTCCGGGGCCTGCCCAAGAGCCTGGCCTACGGGCCCACCAAGGCCGCGCTCATCAACCTGGCCGAGGCGCTGTACCTGGACCTGCACGACCTGGGCCTGGGCGTGAGCGTGATCAACCCCGGCTTTGTGGCCACGCCGCTCACGGCGGGCAACGACTTCACCATGCCTGCGCTCATCTCCCCCGAAGCGGCAGCCGACGCCATCCTGCAGGGCTGGGCGCGCGGGCAGTTCGATATTCACTTCCCCAAGCGCTTTACGCGCGTGATGAAGCTGCTGCGGCTGCTGCCCTACCGGTGGTACTTTCCAGCCGTCCGCAAGTTCACGGGACTCTGAGTTTCCATGCAACCCCCTTACACCGCCCCCGCTACCGAAGAAGCCGTCACGCGCGTCATTGCGTTTTTCGAAAACCTGTCGCCCGCCGATGTGGCGACGATCGGCCAGTTCTACGCGCCCCAGGCGCGCTTCAAGGATCCGTTCAACGAGGTGGTGGGCGTGCCTGCCATCCAGGGCATCTTTGCCCACATGTTCGAGGCCCTGGAGCAGCCGCGTTTTGTGGTCACGGGCCGCGTGGTGCAGGGGCAGCAGTGTTTTCTGACCTGGGACTTTCTGTTCGCCTTCAAGGACTTCCACAAGGGCGTGACGCAGACGGTGCGCGGCGCCTCGCACCTGGTGCTGGACGCCCAGGGCCAGGTGACCTTGCACCGCGACTACTGGGATGCCGCCGAAGAGCTGTACGAGAAGCTGCCCGTGGTCGGAGCACTGATGCGCTGGCTCAAGAAGCGCGCCAATAGCTAACAGTGCAAGCCTTCATGCGGCTGCACGGATGCGCGGGTGCCCCGGCAGCGGCACGGCACGCTGCAACACGCCTTCGGCCAGCCACAGCGCGCTGTTCCATGCGCGTTGCGCCACATAGGGCAGCGGCAGCTGCTGGTAGTCGTCGTTGAAGACCTCGAAGCTGTAGTCGCCCTGGTAGCCCATGCCGTCTAGCGTGCGCACCAGCTCAGCCAGCGCCTGGCTGTGCACGCCCTCGCCGGGGAACACGCGAAAGTGCCGCGCAGTCTCGATGCGCTCCTGCACCGTGCGCGTCTCCTGCCACATGAAGTCCGACAACTGCACAAGGTAGATCTTGGCCGGGTCTACATTCTCCAGGGCCGAGAGCGGCGTGCTGGTGGCGAACTGGTGGTACGAGTCGATGGCCAGCCCGAGGTTGGGGCAATCGGCCTGCTCCACGGCCGCCCAGGCCTGGTGCACCTCGTTGATGTGGCGGCCCCACGAGAGGCCTTCAAACGCCACGCGAATGCCGTGCGGCAACGCCAGCAGGGCCAGCTTGCGCAGGTCCCGTGCAATGGCATCGGCGTCGGCCGTGGCGTGTGACGATGTGGAGCTGCAGGCCAGCAGCACGGGCGCACCCAGGTCGCGCGCCATCAGGATCATCTGCTTGGCAATGTCCACCTTGTAGCTGTGCAGGTGGCCTGAGAGGCCTTCAAAATCGCGCAGCACCTGAAAGCCCGTCACGCGCAGGCCGCTGTTGCGCACGGCGTGCACGGCGGCCTCGATGCCCGCAGGGTGGCCCACGATGTCGCGCGCGGCCAGCATGATCTGACCGAAGCCTGCGGCCTGGACGGCAGCGAGCTTGGCCTCCAGCGGCCCGGCCAGGCTGATGGTGTCCATGCCGAAGTCGGCGACGTTGCGTTGCATGGTGGATCGGCGCATGGGCGGTCTCCAGGCTCAGCGCGCGTCGAGCACCAGCTCGAAGCTGGGCGATGCTGCATCGGCACGCGTGAGGGCGCCGCGCGTGCCGGTGTGCACGCCCGTGGGCGACTCCACAAACTCCACGCCCCGCGCACGCAGTGCATTCACAGTGGCCAGCACGTCGGGCGTGCCAAAGGCCACGCGCTGCAGCAGCTCCTCGGGGTCGGCATCCAGTGCATCGACCTGCGGCTCAATCAGTTGCCAGTGCAATGTGCCGCACGGGCTGGACAGGATGCGGCCATGGGTGAGCACGCCAAACGACTGGTTGGGCGCCAGCTCGGCAAAGCCGAACAGCTCGCTGTAGAAGTGGATCCAGTCTGCCGCGCGACCCAGACCGATGTACTGCACCACACCGAACAGGCGCAGGCCCTGCAGCGCGGGCGGGCGCGGGTGGACGGTGGGGATGGGCACAAAGTCCACGTCGTAGATGGAGAACTCTTTCCAGCGGTCCACGAAGTAGATGCGGCTCGCGCCCACACCGTGGATGGCGGGGATGTTCAGCTCCATCACCTCGACCTCGGTGTGCACGGCCCAGGCGCCCAGCTCCAGTACACGGCGAAACGCTGCGGCGGCGTTGCTGACGCGGAATGCGACGGCCGCCAGCACGGGGGCTTCGGTGAGCGCAGGCGGTGCATGCAGGCCCGTGCGCTCGGCATCCTGGTGTGCGTTGACGATGATGTTCATGTCGCCCTGGCGGTACAGCAGCACCTCGCGCGAGCGGTGGCGCGCCACGGGCTGGAAGCCCATGCGCTCCAGCGCCTGGCCCAGCGCTTGCGGGCGGCTGGTAGCGTATTCGATGAACTCCACGCCCTGCAAGCCCAGGGGGTTGGGCAGTTCGCCCAGCGCTTCGCGGGCGGCCATCATCGGGGTGCTCATGGGGTTGGCTCCTTGTGGTTTGCTGCGGGCGTTGGCATCAGCGGGTACTGACCAGGCGGCGGAAATGCGCGTCCATGCGTGCGGCATCGGGCGCCTCGCCAGTGAACAGCTCGAACGCGCCCACAGCCTGGCCCACGGCCATGCCGCCGCCGTCCGACACGCGGCAGCCCAGTGCGCGCGCGGCCTGCACCAGCGCGGTGTCGAGCGGGAAATACACCACCTCAGACACCCACATCGCGGGCCGCAGCAGCGCCACGTCCAGCGGCAGGCCGGGCAGTTTGTCCATGCCCGTGGGCGTGGCGTGGATCAGGCCGGTGGCTTGTGCCATGGCCGCTTGGATGTCAGCCGCTTCGGCCCGGGCGCCGTAGAGCGCATTCACGTCGGCCGCCAGTTGCGCTGCGCGCTCGGGCTGTGCATCGACGATGCTCAGGTGCTCGGCGCCCAGGCGCAACACGGCGTGTGCAATTGCAGCGCCCGCACCGCCTGCGCCCAGCAGCACCACGCGGCGCAGGTCGGCGCCGGGCAGCGCGCGGGTAAAGCCCCAGGCCCAGCCCGATCCATCGGTGTTGTGCCCCACCAGTTGTCCATCACGGATAACCACGGTGTTCACGGCGCCCATAGCGCGCGCTTCTTCGGACAGGCTGTCGAGGTGCGGGATCACTGCCTGCTTGCAGGGGTAGGTCACGTTGCAGCCCGCATAGCCCATGATGCGCGCCGCTGACAACAGCGTGGGCAGATGCTCCACCGAGGACGCCGAGCGGTCCAGGTCAATGAGCTGGTAGTGCAGGCGCATGCCGTGGTGGCGTGCTTCTTCTTCGTGCAGCGCGGGCGACAGCGACTTCTGGATGCCGGCACCGATCAGCCCGATCAGCACCTTGCGGGGGCTTGTGGAGGACATGGTGGACATGGGTGTGGTGACCGGGGGATCAAGCAGCTGGGTGCTCATGGGGCGGGCGGAATGCGGGGTGAATGCACGGCCGGGCGTGGCCAGGCCATGGGCGGCCGTGCGAGGAGGACAGCGTGGGGCTTACTTGCCGCCGCGCAGCTTGGCCAGCGTGGCGTAGACCTCTTTCACCGTCTCGGCGCCGACTTTTTCGCTGTGCTTTTCGACCACGGGCTTGACCTTGGCGCGCAGCTTGTCCAGCTCGGCGGGCGAGAACTCGGACACCTGCATGCCGGCCTTCTTGAGGTCCTCCAGCGCCACGTTGGCCTGCACGCGCGACACACCGCGCTGGAAGGTGGTGGCCTCGGCCATGGCGTCGGTGAGCGCCTTCTGGTCGGCAGGGTTCAGGCTGTCCCAGAACTTCTTGCTCACGATCACGGCCTGGGGGTTGTACATGTGGCGCGTGACGGTCAGGTACTTCTGCACCTCCGCAAACTTGGACGACAGGATGGTGGAGAACGGGTTCTCCTGGCCGTCCACGGCCTTCTGCTCCATGGCGGTGTACAGCTCGGGGAACGGCATGGGAACGGCGTTGGCGCCCAGCGCGTTGAACATGTCGATGTAGATGGGCGACTGGATCACGCGGATCTTGAGGCCCGCAATGTCCTCGGCCTTGGTGATGGGACGCTTGCTGTTGGTGAGGTTGCGAAAGCCCAGCTCCCAGTAGCCCAGGCCGATCAGGTTCTTGGCCTGCAGCTTGTCGAGCAGCTTCTTGCCGAAGGGGCCGTCGGTCACGGCATCAGCCTCTTGGGGCGTAGCGAACAGGAACGGGAAGTCGTAGATGCCGAATTCCTTGGCCTGGGCCGAGAGAATGCCTGCATTGAGCACCGTCATCTCCACCGTGCCACCTTGCAGCGCCGACACCGTCTGCAGGTCGCCGCCGAGCGTGCCGCCGGGGAAGAGCTTGACCGCAATGCGACCGTTGGTCTTGGCCGCCACCAGGTCGGCCAACTTTTGCGCCCCCTGGGCCTGGGGGTGGTCCTTCTGGTTCTGGAAGGCGAACTTGATGGTGCGCTCCTGCGCGTGCGCGGCGGGCAGCAGCGATGCGGCGATGAGGGCCGTAGCGAGCAGGGTTTTGAGCAGCTTCATGGAATGGTCTCCTTGGTTTTTTGGGCAGGCAGAAACGGTAGGCGAGTAGGGGCGGGTCAGCCCCCCAGCAGGCGCAAGGGCACGAGAACGATGGACGGGAACAGCACCAGCAGGAACATGACGATGAACTGCGCCACCATGAAGGGCATGACGCCCCGGGTGACCTGCGACATGGAAATGCGGCCCACCCCGGCCACCACGTTGAGCACGGTGCCCACGGGCGGCGTGATGAGGCCAATGGCGTTGTTGATGATGAACAGCACGCCGAAGTACACCGGGTCGATGCCTGCGGCCTTGACCACCGGCATCAGCACGGGCGTGAGGATGAGGATGGTGGGCGTCATGTCCATCGCGGTGCCCACCACCATGACCAGCACCATGATGGCGATCAGCAGCAGCGTCTGGTTGCCCATGAAAGGCTCCAGCATGCCGATGACAGCGGACGGAAGATCGGCCACGGTGATGAGCCACGCCGACACCATGGCAGCTGCGACCAGGAACATGACCACGGCACTGGTGCGTGCGGAGGTCTGGAAGATCTCCACCAGCTGGCGCAGGCTCAGCTCGCGGTACACGACCATCGCGACAAACAGCGAGTAGACGGCGGCCACCACAGCGGCTTCTGTCGGCGTGAATACGCCCATGCGCAGGCCCACCAGGATGATGATGGGCAGGCCCAGGGCCCACACGGCCTCACGCAGCGCCAGCAGCAACTCGGCGCGCGTGGCCCGCTTGGGCGGCGCCACGTTCTCGCGCCGCACCAGCCACCACCACGTCACGGCCAGCGAGAGCCCCAGCAGCACGCCAGGAACAATGCCCGCCAGGAACAGCTTGCTGATGGACACGTTGGCGGCCACGCCAAAGATCACAAAACCGATGGACGGCGGGATCACCGGCGCGATGATCCCGGCAGAGGCAATCAGGCCCGCCGAGCGCTCCTTGTTGTGCCCAGCCGCCACCATCATGGGCAGCAACAGCGACGCGAGTGCCGCCGCATCCGCCACGGCTGAGCCCGACACTGCCGCCAGGATCACGGCCGCCATGATGGCCACATAGCCCAGGCCACCGGGGACATGGCCCACCACGGTGAGCGCCAGCTTCACGATGCGCTTGGACAACCCGCCCACATTCATGATCTCGCCCGCCAGCATGAAAAAGGGCACCGCCAGAAGCGGAAAGCTGTCCGCGCCATTGATCACGTTTTGCGCCAGGATCTGCGCGTCGAACAGGTCCAGATGCCACATCAGCGCCACGCCGCAGATCAGCAGCGCGTAAGCGATGGGGATGCCGATCGCCATGGCAAGCAGCAGGGAGCCCAGGAAGATGGTGACGGTCATGGTGCGCGTTCCAGTGCAAAGGGGGGATCAGCGGCGCGGGCCTACCGAGGGAGGGGTGGCACTGGCATCTTCCGCGCGGTGTTGCAGCGCCGCGAGTTCTTCGCTCTCCTGCACCATGACCAGTTCGTTGTCGTTCAGCGGCACAAACAGCGTGCGCAGCAGATCACGCAGCAAGATGGCAATGGCGGACCCGCCCATGAGCACGCCGCTGGCGTAGAAGATGCCCACGGACGCCCCCGTGACCGGCGCCTCGGTATCGGCATTGATCACCATCTGCGCCCAACTGCCCTTGAGCAGCAGCCAGGAGACATACAGCATGGCGACCTGCGCCAGAACCAGACAAACCTTTTTGCCCGCGGCAGGCAGGCGAGACACCAGCACGTCGGTACCCAGGTGTCCGTGCTCCCGCAAAGCCACCACGGCTCCCATGAACGTCAGCCACACGAACAGCCAGCGCGACAGCTCTTCGGACACCGTGATGCCCGAGTTCGCGGTGTAACGCAACACCACATTGCCAAACACCAGCACCACCATGATGGCCAGGCACAGGCCGGAAAGCATGTCGAGTGCGCGGGTGTATCGCCCGAGCCAGCGGTCGGCCAGTGCAAGCATGGTGTCTCCAGTCGTTATCGGTTGCTGTTTTTAAATTTTGTACGAACTGGTTAGTATTTGATCTAGGTGCAAACCCTGCTGGTTGGCGGCGGTCAGGCCATGCGGGAAAGGCTGCAATGCAGGGACGCACGGCGCCAGACGCAGAGCGCCCCCGGCTCCGATGTCCGGGAGCACCGCACGGTCAAGGCGCGCAATGCGTCGGAGAAATGCGAATCAGGGCCGCAGAAAGCGCACGATCATTTCAATGATCGATTCACGGCGTTGCGCCGTGGCGGCAGGCGTGTCCAGCGAGCGCTTGAAGATCGCGCCAAAGGTGTGGCGGTTGGCCACGTTGAAAAAGCACAGGGCGGAGATCGACATGTGCAGATCGACCGGGTCCACATCCGGACGAAAAACCCCCGCCGCCACGCCGCGCTGGTACACATCGCGCACGGCATGGATGACCGGGATGTTCAGTTCCTGGATCGTGGCCGATTGGGTGATGTACTCGCCCCGGTGCATGTTCTCGTTCATCACCAGGCGGATGAAGTCGGGGTTGGCGAGCTGGTAGTCCACCGTGAAGCCGACCAGGGTGCGCAGCGCCTGCTCGGGCGCCAGGTCTTCGAGGTGCAGTTCGGACTCGATGCGGCGGATGCGCCGGTAGGCATCCTCCAGCACCGCCACGTACAGACCTTCCTTGCTACCGAAGTAGTAATAGATCATGCGCTTGCTGGTGCTGGTCAGTGCCGCAATCTCGTCGATGCGCGCCCCTGCCAGGCCCTTGTCCGCAAACTCTGCCGTGGCCACCTGCAGGATGTTGGCCATGGTGCGGTCCGGGTCGTTCACGCGCACCCGGTCGGCGCCCGGGGTGGCTGCGGCCTCGCGTGCGGCGCGCTGGCGGGTCGCCCTGGTACCAGCTCCTGGGGGTGGGTTTTGAACCATCTCGTTCATACGCCCGGGAGCATACGGCAAGCGGAGGGTCGAACGGCACAAAGCCCCGCCGCACGCTGCGGCAGGACAGGATCAGGCAGGCTTGGTGTCAGCGAAGCTGGGGCGCTGCATCAGTTTGTCGAGCAGCTTGCCCAGGTTGGGGTATTCGTTGCGCCAGGCGATCTCGGGAAAACGGAACTCCAGCCAGCCCAACGCACAGCCCACCGCAATGTCGGACAGGCTCAGGTGGATGCCGCTGCAATAGGGCTTGTCGCCCAGGCCCTGGCTCATGGACTTGAGACCATCGTTCACCTTGAGCAACTGGCGGTCGATCCAGGCCTGGCTGCGTTCGCTGTCCTTGCGATGGACCCAAGTGGCTTCCAGGCGGGCCAGGATGCCGGCGTCCATCACGCCGTCGGCCAGGGCCTCCCAGGTCTTGACCTCGGCACGTTCGCGGCCCTGGGTGGGGATGAGCTTGCCCACGGGCGACAGGGTGTCGAGGTATTCCACGATGACACGCGAATCAAACACGGCCTCGCCGCCTTCCATTACCAGGCAGGGCACCTTGCCCAGGGGGTTGGAGGCGGAGATGTGGGTGTCGTCTGCCCAGACGTTTTCTTGCACGAACTGGTAGTCGAGCTTTTTCTCAGCCATCACGATACGTACTTTGCGCACGTAGGGGCTGGTGGTGGCTCCGATCAATTTCATGGTGTGTCTTCCAGTGCGCGGGGATGCTGAACAATTCGGGTTTGATTCTATCGACAGCGACCCGGCGTGAGGCTGACTGATGCGCCGCCCCCACAAACCCCGCCAACCCGCCCCGCCTACAATGGCGCGCCATGAGCCTGTCCACCATCACCGCCCTGTCGCCGCTTGACGGCCGTTACGCCCCCAAACTTGCCGCCCTGCGCCCGATCATGAGCGAACACGGCTACATGCACCGCCGCGTGCAGGTGGAAGTGGCTTGGTTCATTGCGCTGTCGGACGCAGGTTTTGCTGAATTCAAGCCCCTCACCACCGGAGCGCGTGCTTACTTGCTGGGCCTGGTCAAGAACTTCTCCGAAGCCGACGCTGCCGCCATCAAGGAGATCGAGAAGACCACGAACCACGACGTGAAGGCCGTGGAATACTGGATCAAGAGCAAGTTCGAAGCCCGTCCTGAGCTGGAAAAGGCCTCCGAATTCGTGCACTTTGCCTGCACCAGCGAAGACATCAACAACACCAGCCACGCTCTGCAGCTGCGCTCGGGCCGCGACCAGGTCATCCTGCCGGGCCTGGACCGCATCATGCTCAAGCTGCGCGAAATGGCCCACGCGTTTGCCGACGTGCCCATGCTCAGCCGCACGCACGGCCAGACGGCCAGCCCCACCACCGTGGGCAAGGAAATGGCCAACGTGCTGATGCGCCTGCAAACGGCCTGCGAGAAGATCGCCGCCGTCAAGATCATGGGCAAGATGAACGGCGCCGTGGGCAATTACAACGCCCACCTGTCCGCCTGGCCCGAGTTTGACTGGGAAGCCTTCAGCAAGAAGGTGATCGAGACCCCCGAACCGCTGGGCCTGGGCCTGACCTTCCAGCCTTACTCGATCCAGATCGAGCCGCACGACTACATGGCCGAGCTGTTCGATGCCGTCGCCCGTGCCAACACCATCCTGATCGACCTCTCGCGCGACATCTGGGGCTATGTGAGCCTGGGCTACTTCAAGCAGCGCCTGAAGGCTGGCGAAATTGGTTCCAGCACCATGCCGCACAAGGTCAACCCCATCGACTTCGAGAACGCCGAAGGCAACCTGGGCCTGGCCAACGCACTGCTCAAGCACCTGTCCGAAAAGCTGCCCATCAGCCGCTGGCAGCGCGACCTGACCGACAGCACCGTGCTGCGCAACATGGGCGTGGCCCTGGGCTACGCCACGCTGGCCTATGCCTCGCTGCTCACCGGCCTGAACAAACTCGAAATCAACGAAGAAGCCCTGGCCGAAGACCTGGATGCCTCGTGGGAAGTGCTGGCCGAGCCCATCCAGACGGTGATGCGCCGCTTTGGCGTGCAAGGCGCCTACGAAAAGCTCAAGGAAGTGACCCGCGGCAAGACCGTGACGGCCGAGGCGCTGCACGGCCTGATCCAGTCGCTGGAAATTCCCCAGGCTGAAAAAGACCGCCTGCTGGCCATGACGCCCGGTAGCTATGTGGGCAAGGCAGCCGAGCTGGCACGCCGCGTATAAAAATGATAGCCGCCCGTGCTTAATGCGTGGGCATTTAAAACCTCTGGAGCTGCCAAAGCAAGCAACCACTTGCGCTGGCAGCTCTTGTTTTTGATACATCCATGGCCATCAAATCCACCATCTTCAAGGCGAACCTGCAGATCGCCGACATCGACCACGGGTACTACGCCGACCATGCCCTCACCCTGGCCCGCCACCCCAGCGAAACCGACGAGCGCATGATGGTGCGGCTCGCGGCCCTGGCCATGCAGGCGCACCAGCTCAACGACCTTTGCAATGGCGACGCCACATTGGCGTTTGGCGCGGGCCTGTCGGACCCGGACGACCCGGATGCCTCCCTGACCGACTTCACGGGCCGCAAACGCCTGTGGATCGAAGTGGGCCAGCCCGAGGACAAGCCGCTCACCAAGGCCTGCAGCAAGGCGGACTCCGTGATCGTCTACTGCTTCAACCACGCCGCAGAAATCTGGTGGAAAGGCATCGAAAGCAAGCTCTCGCGCCTGGACAAGCTGCAGGTTTGGCGCATTCCCACCGAAGCCTCCCAGGCCCTGGCGCAACTGGCCGAACGCAGCATGCAGCTGCAGGCCACCGTGCAGGAAGGGGCCATCACCCTGAGCAGCACGCAGGGCAGCGTGCATGTGGAGCCGGTGCGCTGGAAGTAAGGGGGTTTTGGAGCCAAAGTGCCCGCTAGCGCTAGTGCAACATGCCTCAATAGCTATTAAACGTATAGCAAACGAGTCCTGTGCCGTCAGTCGCGCGGCATGAACGCGCCGCAATTCCAGCACTGCTCAAAACCGCCTTCCACCATCTCGCCGCAGCGGCAGGTCCAGTGGCGCTGTGGCAGGTCTTGCAGCTCCTGCAGCAAGGCCCGGGCGCGGGTGACATGCTCTTCATGGTCCAGCCAGATCTCGGGCAGACACTGGTCGGGCGGCAGGTGGCCCGCAGCGGCGCCCAGGTACTGGCGCTGAACGGAGGCTGTCATGCCCGCCTCGCACAGCAGGTCCGCCCACAGGGTGGCGATGGCGATATTCGGGGCTTGGGTCAGACGCTGCATGGCACCACCTTAGCGGTTTGCCGGGCCGGCGCATAGCCCGCCACGCGCTAAACCACCTTGCCGCTGGCGGCGCCTGGGATCGTCACCCCCTCGGCCGCCCGCTCGGCATACCGGTTGAACCGCCAGGCCGAATGCTCCAGGGTGATGCGGCGCCACACCCCCCGCTTTTCTGCTGGCGTGAACGAGAGCCAGAATTGCACCTCGTCGAACGTGCGTCCGCAGCCTTTGCACAGGTCGTCGCCCTGGCTGGTGGAACAAATGGCGATGCAGGGTGTGTCGGGTGTCGTGTCGTACCAGGTCTGCCATGCGGCCATGGCGGCGGGAGGCAGGCTGTCCTCGTCGATCTCCGTGGTGTGGCCGTAGACCATGAGCGCGTAGACCTCCCCCAGGGCCTGGACCTCAGGCGCCAGGCCCAGCCCCTCGGCCGATGCAGGCGCGCGGTGGCGCCAGTAATTGATGGCAGCTTCGATGTCGGTGATGTGGATGGCAGCCATGGGAACGGGGCGAGAGGGCAGAAGCGCAGCGGTACAGCAGGAGAAGGGGGCTGGATCATAGCGGTCCGCCACAAGGGACGCTGGCAGTGGTGGTATCCATCGTCTGTCCGCCCCAGCCACCTCACCAGCCACACAGACGTACGCAGTAACCACAACGCCCCAGCCCTTGCGCTGCCACGCCGAGGATGTTCCAATCGCTGTCTCGAAGGGGAGTAGCTCCCGCCTTGCCAGCCGACCCGCCATCACTCGGGCCGTGCCAGCGCAAGGCATCGGATTTGTCGTCAATACGAAGCCATGCTTCCGGCAATCCGGGTTCACACACAACCAGCCTGTGTGGAACTGAGCAAGACCTTTGATGGGCCCACCGTGGGCTGATCAAGGCCGTCCCTTCGCTTGCCAACGCACCCCTGTCTGGGGCAAGCCTTCCTTGACCAGGTCACCCAAAGCCCCCTATCCCTGCGGGGGACTCGGCGCTACAGTGGCGCCAGGATCCTCGTTTCGCGCCACTGACATTGAGGAATTTATGGACTTTTTGGCTTCGCCCGAATTCTGGCTCGCACTCGGCCAGATCATCATCATCGACATCCTGCTGGGGGGCGACAACGCGGTGGTCATTGCCCTGGCCTGCCGCAAGCTCCCTCCCGCGCAACGTACCAAAGGCATCATCTGGGGCACGGCCGGTGCCATTGTGCTGCGTGTGATCCTGATCGCCTTCGCAATGACCTTGCTGGCACTGCCCTTCCTCAAGTTCGTGGGCGCACTGCTGCTGGTGTGGATTGGCGTGAAGCTACTGGCCCCCGATGAAGAAGGCCATGGCGACGTGCAAGGCAGCGATAAGCTGCTGGCCGCCATCAAGACCATCATCGTGGCCGACCTGGTCATGAGCGTAGACAACGTGATCGCCATTGCCGGTGCGGCCCAGAATGCGGGCGACCATTCGTTCCTGCTGGTGGTGCTGGGTCTGCTGATCTCTATCCCGATCATCGTCTGGGGGAGTCAGCTGGTCATCAAGCTCATGGAGCGGTTTCCCCTCATCATCACGCTGGGCGGCATGCTGCTGGGCTGGATTGCGGGCGGCATGCTGGTCACCGACCCGGCGCTCGCCAACCCCGACAAGTGGCAGTGGATGCTCAAGATGCCCGTCGATAGCGTGACCGGCGAAGTGACCGATGTCGTGAAGTACGGGGCGAGTGTGGCTGGCGCGCTGCTGGTTTTGCTGGCGGGCAAGATCATTCTGGCTCGCCGCGCCAGTGCCGGCTCTGCACCGGCTGGGCACTGACCTGACCGTTTCGCGCGGATTGCATTGCATCTGAGGCAGCACAGGGGGCCATACCGCGCCCCTGTGGCCTGCCGTACATCTGGAGGTGGGTATGGACAAAGTCATCGTGTATGTGGACGACGCAGCGTACGCGCAGCAAGTGCTGGCCCCCCTGTGCGGGCGCCCCGCCAGCGCGAACACCCATTGGGTGCTGGTGGCGTGTGCACCCCGCATGACCCACCGCGTCAGCAAATGGGTGAGCCACAGCACCCGTGAGAACTGGCGCACCAAATGGGCGGACAAGCTGTTCGCACAAATTGTCCCGACGTTGCATGCACCTTCGGGCGCTGTGACCACGGTAGTGGCCAAGGGCCCGCTGGCCGAACTCACGGCCCAAATTCAGGCAGAGGCCGGTGGCGCAGTGGCCGCACCCGTGGTGGATGCACGTCGCCCCAAGTCCGAGCCCGTGCAGCCCGCCGGCCGTCTGGATGGGCGCTGGTCGTCACTGTCGGGCACGCTGGGCAGCGTGCTCACCGGCTTTGGCGTGTTGTGGGTGCTGGCGCTCGAATAATCCGCTGAGGAGGGCAAGCTCGCCACATCCAGCGATGGCACTGGTGCAGGCCAGTGCTATTCTCCGGCCATGCGACTTCTTCTGAAATGGCTGCTCAGCGCTGCATCGCTGCTGTTTGTGGCTTACATCTACAGCGGTGTGGAGGTGAAGAGCTTCACCTCGGCATTGATCGCGGCCTTCGTGATCGGCCTGTTCAATGTGGTGTTGCGGCCGGTGCTGGTCGTGCTCACCTTGCCCGTCACCATCGTCACGGTCGGGCTCTTTCTTTTCGTCATCAACGCACTCATGTTCTGGGCAGCGGCCAGCGTGCTGGATGGCTTCCATGTCGCAGGGTTTGGCGCTGCGCTACTGGGTTCGCTGATCTACTCGGTGCTTGGCGTGATCATTGAATCAGCGCTCGGCGGCCTGTTCGCGAAGAAGTGACTCCATCGCGCGCAAGCGGGTGTCGATGATGGAAGCCTCGATGTGGTCCACCGCAGGCCCACCTCGGCGGGCCATCTCCTGGCCGGCCTTGAACCGGTCCACCGCAGCAGCATAGTCATACCGCGCGGCCTGCGCTTCGGCCTCCGCGCGAATCCCCCTTAACGCCTGGCCTTGCGCTTGCCAGGTTGACGCCAGCAATTGCCACACGGTCGCATCCTTGGGGTGGGTTGCCACCCAGGTTTGCAAGGCCTGCGTGGCATCCGCGGGCCGGTTGGCGCGCAACAGGGCTTGGGTACGCAACACAAGCTCTGGCCTGCGTGCGTTGTTGCCCTCTGGCATGGACGCAAGGGCTGCAGAGGCATCGCCCGCTGCCAGCTCGATCTCCGCCGCCAACAGGCGTGACAGGCGGTGAGCGGCGGGGTCCTGCAGCACCAGGTCATCCAGTTGGCGGGCAACCAGACGCGCATTGGCTGCATCACGCAGCTGGCTGCTTGCCAGCGCCGCCGCATACAGCGCGGCGGCCCGTCGCGGCAGCGGCTGTGACTGAAACCCTGAGCCCTTGGGCTCCGCGATCCACTGGCGCAAGGTATCCACTCCGGGGTTAGACAGCACACGCGCCCGCGCAGCCACGATGGCGTGTTCACTGGAAGCCGGCATTGCTGCGCCCGGCGCAGATGCTGCCCCCGGAGGGATGCGCGACTGCATGTCTGCCATACGCTCCGTGGTCAACGGGTGGCTGCGCAAATAAGGCCACGACCCATTGTCATTGAGTCGATTGGCTTGCTGCAGCTTTTCAAACATGCTCACAAAGCCCTGGGGCGCGAAGCCTGCCGGGGCCATCAGCCCGTAGCCAATGCGGTCCGCCTCACGCTCCATGTCCCGCGAGAAATTGAGCTGATTCTGAATGGCCAAGGCCTGGCCTCCCACGACCAGGGCCTGCGTGGCGCCCGGATTTTTGCTGGCTGCAAGTGCACCCAACACCATGGCCCCCAGCAATAAAGGCGTCTGCTTGCTCTGCTGCGTGATCAGCCGCGAGATGTGGCGTTGGGTCACATGGCTCAGTTCGTGCGCCAGCACAGAGGCCAGTTCATCACGGGTCGCCACCACACCGATTAGTCCCAGATGCACCCCTAGGTAGCCGCCGGGCAGGGCAAATGCATTCACCGTGCGGTCTCGACCCAGCAGGATTTCCCAGGCAAAGCGCTCATCAAGCTCGGCGCTGAGTTCACCACGTGACTTGGCTGCGGAGAGGAGAGGCTGCCAGATTCCCTGTACATAGTCGGCCACAACGCGGTCATCGACGTAGTCGGGGTCCCTGTACAGCTCGCGGATGATGCGGTCGCCCAGACGGCGCTCGGCGCTGGTGGTGAGGTCGCTGGAGTCGCCGAGGGTAGGAAGCTCAGCCTGAGCCTTAACTCTTGCAGGAGCAAAAGCGCCGCACGCCATGAAAGAAAGAGCGGTCAACACAGAAAGACATCGCATCCGCGGGCTTTTTTTATTCAATATCCACACTCGGGGACTCCCTGCTGTCATCCATCACCCAACACGCTGTTTGGTGGTGGATCACCTTATGATGCACTGACTTTCTAATTGTTTCACACAGGCTTGCAACCCAGCTCGCGCGCCAAGATCATGAGCCCCAAAACATCAGTCCTCCCTGAAACAGCCAATGCCTCGCCTCTTACCCACTTCGACGCTCAAGGCAAAGCCCACATGGTTAACGTTGGCGCTAAAGCCACTACGCATCGATTAGCAGTGGCTACCGGTCGCATCGAAATGCGGCCTGAAACCTTAGCATTAATCGAATCGGGTACCACCAAAAAAGGTGACGTCCTGGGAATCGCCCGTGTCGCCGGCATCATGGCCGCCAAGAAAACAAGCGATTTAATACCCTTGTGCCACCCCCTTGCAATAACGCGGGTTGCTATTGAGTTTGAGACTGATAACGTCCCCACAACGGGCACTTCGTGCATATTATGTGCAGCCACTGTGGAAACGGTAGGACAAACCGGGGTCGAGATGGAAGCACTGACGGCCGTACAAATTGCCCTTTTAACGATTTACGACATGTGCAAGGCGGCAGATCGGGGAATGGTAATCACGGAAGTAAAAGTTAGGGAGAAGCGGGGAGGAAAATCAGACTATGCTGCCTGATGGCTATATCATCCCCCCAATGGATCCCATTCTACAAAATCAATGATTTCTGCATCACCATTCAGAATGACCGACCAAAACCCCTTAACACCTTGCAACGGTAAATAATATAAAACATCACCATCGTGGTAGATTTTTTTCTCAATCAAAATCTCCAGCAAATTGGGCGCGCTGGCCACTGATTTTGCCTCGGAGAGCACGCTAGATTGCGACTCTTGATAGGACCTCCAAAGCTCGGTTCTGAATGCCAATGGTATGCCCGACAATGCGTCCATGGTGTACTGGTATTGCTCCTTAGAGTCACCAAAAGGGCGTAAAGCCACATAGCGGGGCGCTGAAAAAATTCCCCTTGTTAATTCAGCAGGGATTTTTTTAGCAAAAGCCCCCTCCAAATCCATTTCCCGAACTACGGAATATTGTCCGTACTCATAGACAAGGTAGGCTGGCCTGGCGGACGCCAGAGACCACACGCCATAAACCAAGGCTCCCATCTGCAAAAAAATGACGATGGAAACATCAAAAAGTATTTCTTTTTTTGATTTTATTTTGGAAAATACAATTAATGTAAGCAATGGACCCATGACAAGATCGATTGCAATCAAGGCAGTAAACATCTGCAGGCCGCCGGATATTTTTGCAAAATGCCCAGGATACCAAACCTGAAATACCAAGATTGCAGCACAAACGGATAAGACCAGACTAAAAAGCAAATGATAAAAAGAAGCCTGCCAGCGGTTTTTGACTGCAATCATTCAGCACCCCCATACTCCTGAATCTCCTTACGCAATAACTCTATTCTGCGCAATGCTACATCTTTGGCGTGCTTTCCGTAAAAGGATTCCAGGATTTTTAATGCCGAATCTGCAGAGTATTTAGAGCCTTCTGCAACGCCATGCAGTCCCGATGCAACTGCATAGCCGCGCAAAGCAGCCTCATAGGGATTGCGGAAAGCTGCCTTCCGGTATTCTTCAATTTCTTTCGAATTCATTGTTGCAAAGTCATTTTGCCTCACCATGAAGATCAAGGCTTGTAGATTAGTCAACAACAGAGGTTGCGGATAAGAATAGCCTGGAGGAAACGTACCTGCACGGGCCGCCTCAAACCTTGCAACTTGGAGAGAGTAAGCTAGCCTGTAATAGTCCACAACCACGACGCCACCAAGGGCAAAAAAGCTTAAAACAACTAGTGATGTAACTATTTTTTTTATATTAGCCTTTACCTCACCCGTACCGCGCCCTTCACTCTGCAAGTCCGACCCCTGCTCCATTAATTTAAAGCTGGCGAAGCCCAGGATATACATAAAAAGCAACAGACTATTTAAGTACGCATGCGGGTATTCAGTATTGCAAGCAACAGCAAATGGTATCACCGCAAGAACTACGAATTGATTATCCTGAATCCAGCTATTTTTAATCAATTGAATTGTAAAATACCCAATCACTAACACGAAGATAATGGCGACGGGCACTCCAAAAAGAAGTGCCATATCCAACGCGATGCTATGCGACCAAAAACTGACCAATACGGGAATTGCGTTAGCGGCCTGCTGCACCTGCACCTGCACGATTTGTCCAGGCCCGTAGCCCCACCAAGGTTGCTGCAGCACCCCGTCTACAAAACCCAGCATCAGAGAAGTTCGCGAGCCCATGGCCAGACGACTCGTACGGATCACTCCCAATTCCAGCGCGGACGAAATGGTCGGCAGTGCCCAGAAAAGTGAAAAAACCGCGGCAAGCAGGACACCATAGAACACCATGGAACGACGGCATCCTCTGCAAAAATACACTGAAAAACCCAGAATCAGCACAGCAGACAATAAGCCTGCTCGTGATTGCGTTAGGGCCACGCCCAATCCCAGAAAGCTCACCAACAGAGCCGTAGCCCAATGGGTCAGAACGCCGCGCTGATTCAGACAAAATGCCGCCGCAATGCCTACTGCCGTATGCAATGCCATGCGATTGGCTTGCGCAAAATTTCCCGAAGGGCGCACATTCTCAGGCAACTGAATCACCCAGAAACCCAAGCCGTCGAGGTGCAGCCACTGATACAGAGCTTCAGCGACGCTGAATATGCCCGACGCGAGTAATAACAAGCATAAGACCTCGATGCCACGACTGCGATGCAGCGCCGCCGAAATACGGCCTTGCTCTAAAGCAACGAAGGCCCCTACGGCATATAGACTGACTAAGGCTACGTCACCCAAAAACACCTCAGGATTGAACAGCAAATGTCCGCTGGCAACAAATGGCAGCGCCAACAAAAACCAACTCAGATAATCTTGAGGGCTACCAACCTGCCGTAAGTTTTTTCGAGATTGCAACGCACATGCAACTACCACGAAAAGTAAGCTGACAGCTGCCCAACCCTCTGACTGGAACTTAAGCCAAGGGTAATATAGATCGCTAGCGTGCCAACTGACAAATGCACAGAGCAGGGCAAAGGCCCAAAGTAGTTGCGGCATAGAAAACAGAAGCCCAAATGAAAAACGGCGGTAAAACCGCCGTTTTTTTGTCCGCCCGGTATTAACCGCGGCAAGAAGAAGGCAAATACTTGGCGCTCACAGTAGTACCGTCCGCAGTGTTACCACAACGCCATTTGTACACCTTCTTGCGCACATCGCCGTTACCGAAAACAGTCGTGTCGTCCAGCATAGGCGCCAAAGACACGATCTTCGAGTCAACAACAGCAGCGATGTTTTGAACAGTAACCCGCACAATGCCAGCGTTTGTTACATGCAATTCGTCAACATACTTTGTTTCTGCGCTGGCACCGATTGGGCAGCCCCACTTTTCGTCATCTGCAGCTGGCAGAGCTGCAGCGGTGGTGCCTTCGATCAGTTCTTGGACGCTGGTGCGGCAGCCCGACAACGCCAAAGTGGGCTCAGACATCTTGGCTCGGATGGTGTAGTCCTGGTACGCAGGCAGAGCCACAGCAGCCAAAATACCGATGATCGCAACCACGATCATCAGTTCGATCAGGGTAAAACCCTTTTGGATAGAACGCTTCATGAAGAACTCCTAAAAAAATTGCAGATGCGAGGTGGATATGCAATTGCTGTGCCTGGTGCCCAAACAAGCACTATTTCGGACTTGAGCAGCCAAAGGCCGTAGCAACAGGCGAGAACTCCTCCACGCCTTGTACAGGTGCATCGGAAGTCAAGCCGATTTTCGATGCGTTCCCCAGGAAAACGCCTCCTTCGCGTCTAGGTGATGCAAAAAGCTTCCATCCCCCACCTAGACCGCCCGAATTCACACAGTCAACGACCCAAGACTTTTCATAGTTTTACATTTTTGTCGTTCAGTATTGTCAGAACGGCGCGCAACGGAATCAAATCTCCAGCGTCTGCCCGGCAGCCAGCCACCGAATGTCATGGGGGCCATGACGCTCGATGGCGGTGCATTCAAGCTGTCGGATCTCGTTCATGATGAGCGATGTCTCAGAAGGCTTCGTGTGCGTAATGTAGATAGGATAGCGCTGTGTTACCGGGACGTTAGCCAGTTCCTGCGCCAAGGTGGCAGGGGACAGATGAAGACTGCGGCAGGCTAGGTCGCTTTCGCGATCGCTGAAAGCCGTCTCTATCACCAAGCAAACCACTGACAATAGGTTGACGCGAGTCCAAAAGGCAGGATTGCGTTCAGTATCGCCGCTGAACACCCACCAGCCAGTATCGCCTTGCACCGCAAACCCCACGGCAGGGACGGTATGGTGGGCTGGCAGCACCTCGATCTGCACACCTGCGATGCTCAGTAAATCACCGCATACAAAAGCTTGATACTGCAGAAATGGGGATGCAGCAGACGGTATCGCACTGAAATCCGGCCAGATAACGTTATTGAAGACATGCGTCTGCAGCGCAGAGATGGTGGCAGCCAGGGCATGCACTTGCACCGGGTGCCGGCGCTGTGACGACACCGCGTCGAGCATCAGGGGCAGCGCGGCGATGTGGTCCAGGTGGGAATGGGTCAGGAGTACATGGTCAATCTTGCCCATCTCTTCCAGCGTCAGGTCGCCCACGCCGGTGCCGGCATCAATCAAGATGCTGTCACCAATCAAGAACGATGTCGTGCGACAGTCCTTGGCGATAGCGCCGGAACACCCCAGCACGCGAACCTTCATGTAGAGCCTTCTACTTGGTGTCGAAAATGGTGGCGCTGTCCCAGTCAGGATTGAAAGGCAACCCACGCAGGCCTTCGACCCGTGCAGCATACAACTCATAAAGAGTGCAACGAGGTCTGAGGCCTCGCAACTGCGCCATCAGCTTGTCGCATTGTGCCCATTCCTGGGCCGCATAGGCTCGCAGAAAACCCTCCCATACCACCAGTTCTTCGGCGAGTTCGGCGGGTAGCTGATCCCGGGGCGCTAGAGGCTGGTAAATCGGTACGGCCTGCGCCTTGCCCTTGACACGAACGCGATCCATGGCCTGCCAAACAAACTGAGGGGCAAGCTGCATGGCGGATTCACTCACCACAATCGACGTGCCGTAGTGTTTGGACAGCCCCTCCAGGCGCGAGCCCAGGTTGACCGCATCCCCGATGACCGTGTAGCTGCGCCGGATGTCCGAGCCCATATCGCCCACGCACATGACACCGGTATTGAGCCCAATGCCCACTCCGATCTCGGGCAGGCCGCGCTGTCGATGATTGGCGTTGATTTGCCCAATGGCCTGCGACATTTCCAGGGCCGCAGTCACCGCCAACTGCGCGTGGTCTGGTGTAGCCACAGGAGCCCCCCAAAACGCCATGACGCAGTCGCCCATGTATTTATCGATGGTGCCACGGTGGCTGCGGATGATATGGGTGAGCTTGCTGAACACTTCATTCAACAACCCCTGCAGTTGCAAAGGCTCCATCCGCTCAGACATGGCGGTGAAGCCGCGCATGTCGCAGAACATCACCGTCAGCTCCCGGTTCGTGGCCTGCATGCTGTAGTGCTCCGGCTGCTTGACCATTTCGGCCACCAACTCTGGAGGCACATAGGCGCTGAACAGCGCTGCGAGTTCGCGCTTGGACCGGCTCTCCACAAAATAGCCGTATGCCATGTTGAGCGCGAAGGCCAGCATGGACATCACCACCGCCGTCGCCAGCGGCAACGCCAAACCCTGGGCGATGTACATCCACAGGTTCAGCCCCACAAGCGCAGAAACCACGCCGGCGCTCAGCAAGACCGCCGACGATGCAGACAAGAGCGGCAATGCCACCGCTAAAAGTAGCCCTGCGCAGAGGAGCTGCAGCACATCGAACCCGGCGGCATAGTCGGGCCGGACGATGCTTTTGCCATCCAGGAATGCCGACAACACGTTGGCATGGGTTTCTACGCCAGGGTAGGTTCTGCCCACTGGCGTCACACGCAAATCGAGCAAGCCAGGCGCGGTGGACCCGACCAGCACCAATTGATCCTTGAGCTGGCCCGGTGGGAGCACGCCATCCAGAACGTCCGACGCTGAGATGTACCGAAAGGAGCCCCCTTTGGCATCTCCCGGTCCCCGATAAGGAATGAGGGTGGCCAGTTGCTGGTCTACAGGGAGTGCCAGCGTGCGACCGTCCTGGCGCAACACGATGCTTTGCAGCAAATCATGCGTCCCAACGGGTGTGGGGTTCACAAAGCCCGGATGGATTTCTGGCAACCCGATGGCTGTGCGGAACATGGCCAGCGCCAACGACTCGTAATACTGCCCTTGGTACTCGGCCAACAACGGCAAGGAGCGAACGACCCCGTCCTCGTCCGTGATGGAGTTGAAGAACCCCGCAGCAGGCGCCGCGCGGGTCAGCGCCTCGATATTACTGCTATAACCGCGCCAGGTGGTTGCTCCCAGCGGCAGGCCCCGTAAGCGCTCCAACGGGAGCGCAGGGTCCGGCAGCATGCCTTTCGTGATGCCATCGCGGTCTTCGCCCGACAGGTAGTAACCCAGCACCACGGGCTGCCCACGCAAGGACTGCGCAAAAAGCGCGTCATAGTCCAGCGACGGTGCCAGTCTTTTCAGTTGCTCCTGGAAGGCCGGCTGGCTGCGCAAAGGGCCTTGGGCCAGCTCTTGCAACGTAGAGAGACCTGAACTCTCGTCGGCCTCAGCAAACAGAACGTCAAACCCGATCACCGACACTTGCTGGCGCTCAAACAGTTCGCGCACCAGCGCGGCCATTTTGTCCCTGCGCCAGGGCCATTGGCCCACACGCCCCAGACTTTTCTCGTCGATATCGACGATGACGATGCGCTCGTCGAGCGTTCGAGGCATGGTCACCCGCAGGCGGGTGTCGTAGATGATGTTGTCCAGTCTCTCCAACACCTGCAGGTGGAGCACATCGGCCACATGCAACAGTGCAAAAACCAGCGGTATCAGCGTGACTGCAATGCGCCGCCAGCGTCGGCGGAACAGGTGCGACAGGGACTGCAGCATGGGTCCGCACGCAAGGAGATAAGGTTCAGGTCAGCAGAGGCCCGCAGTCACGACGCGGGCCCATGCCAGAGGTCAAGTCTGTTCGAACTGCATCTCGGTGCCGGCCAGTTCCAGGCGATCGCCGTGCTTGAGAGGAACGGGCGAAGCACCAATGGCCGCACCGTTGAGCAGGGGCATTTCAGGCCCCTCCACGTGAGCCAAGACAAAACCTTGGTGCCGCTTGGTGATGGACGCCACGGCCACGCCCGGCTTGCCAATGGTGGTCACGACCTTTTGCAAGGACACCTCGCGCCCCGCTGCAGCGCCCGACATGACACGAATCACCGCAGAAATCGGAGCGGGCGCAGGTGCGGCTGGCGCGGGCCTGGCGGCGGCCACTGCAGGCGGCACCATGCCGGGCTTGAAGATCATGGTCTTCTCGAAATTCTGGCCTTCGGCATCCTGCAAAAAGCGGATCTTGTACTTGCCCACCTCGACCGTGTCGCCATTGCGCAGCTCCTGGCGCTTGACGGCCTTGGCATTCACGTAGGTGCCGTTCGTGCTGCCCAAATCCTCAATCTCCACATCGTGTCCCACCATGTGGAGCACCGCATGTTCACCGCTCACCGCGAGGTTGTCGATCACGATGTCGTTGTATGGGCGCCGACCCAGCGTAGTCCGCTCCTTGGTCAGCTGCACTTCCTTGATAACAACGCCGTCGATTGAAACGATCATTCTCGGCATGATCCACTCCTGATGTGATGAATTGTTGTAGTTCGGGCCACTCAAGAGGCCCCTAGCAATCGGGACATGAGGCCACGCTTCTTGCCTCCTGCGGCAGCCTGCACCAGCAGCACGCTCACGTTATCACGACCACCGTTGGCATTGGCGGTGTCAATGAGCAGTGTCGCTTTTTCTTCCAAAGGCATGGGCGCCCGTACCAGCTCCGCCAGATCCGAATCGGATACCATGTCGGTGAGCCCATCGGAACACAGCAGGAACAGGTCATTCGGCGCCACCTGGAACTCGTTGACTTCCATCAGCACATTGGGCTCCACACCCAGGGCACGGGTCACCAGATTGCGATTGGAAGACAGGGCCGCCTGCTGCGCCGTCAGCAGACCTGCATCGACCTGCTCCTGCAACCAGGAATGGTCCCGCGTGATCTGCTGCAAAGCACCATCGCGCAGGCGGTAGCAGCGCGAATCGCCGATATGACCCAGGATCAGGCGGCTGCCGTGGAACACCGCCACCACCAGCGTCGTACCCATGCCCGCGTACTGCGGATTGGAGAGCGACGCACCCAAAATGGCGTGGTTGGCATTCTCGACACAGATTTCCAGCGCCCGGCGCACGTCCGTGGACTGAGGACTTGCACCTGCTTGGGCCAGCCAGCGGGCCATCTCAGTACGGATGAAGGTGGTGGCCATGCCGCTGGCCACCTCCCCCGCGTTGTAGCCGCCCATGCCATCGGCCAATATCGCGACCTGCGCATCGCGGTCAACGGCGACCGCGTCTTCGTTGTTGGAACGCACGCGGCCCTTATCGGTCCGCGCAGTGAATTCGTAGGTCATGGATGTGGAGGCGTGCGTCATGGGGCGCCCGAAATCGGCGGGGCTGCCGCACCCCGCACGGCGGGGGGCTCCATCACGGTTTCCTGAAAATCCGCCATTTCTTGCCCTGTTGCATCGCGGTCCGCATCATAGACGACTGCCTCAGGGCTGGATTGCGCGTCGCCCGCCAGGGCCTGCCGCAGGTCCGCCGCAAACTGCCGCCCGGTCTGATAGCGTGCCTCAGGGCGCTTTTGCAACGACAGCGCCACCACCTTGGCCACAGCCGCTGAAAGTTCAGGGCGCAGCTGTCGCACATCGGGTGCCTCCACGCTCGCAATCTTGTGCATCAGTTCGGTCATGGACGCACCCCGCAGCGGCAGTGTGCCCGTCAGCAACTGAAAGAGGGTGATACCCAGCGAATAAAGATCCGAACGCCCGTCGACCTTCTTTCCGGCCAATTGCTCCGGGGACATGAAGCTGGGCGTCCCCAGAACGAGCCCCGTACGGGTCTTGCTCGAATCCGTGATGCGCGCAATGCCGAAGTCCGTCACCTTCACCGCGTCGGTGCCGCGGTCAAACATGATGTTGGCCGGCTTGATATCGCGGTGCACCACGTTGTGGGCATGGGCATAGTCCAGCGCATCGGCTACCCTGGCCGCAATGGAGAGCACGGTGGGGACTGGCAGCAGCCGGTCCTGGCCGCAAGCATGGGTCAGATCCTGGCCTTTAAGGAACTCCATGGCGATGTAGGCCAAGTCATGCTCCTCGCCGGCATCAAAGATGGTGACGATGTTCGGATGCTGCAATCGCCCCGCAGTTTCGGCCTCGCGGAAAAACCGCGCGCGCGCATCAATCAAGGCATCGCCTTCAAATTCTTGTCCCAAGGCCAGCGTCTTGATGGCCACGACGCGGCCGATCTTGGGATCGCGTCCCAAATACACCACCCCCATGGCACCTTTGCCAATTTCGCGGTCAATCTGGTAGCGCCCCAGCATGGGCACACCCACGCTCGCGTCACCGGGCAGGCGGGGTGTTCCGGCGGAGGCGCCTGGCAAAGAGTCTGCAGCGCCTAACGAAGCTTGCGCCCCCCCTTGGGCCTGTGCCTTGGCACGCTTGTAGCGGCTGCGAGCGTCCTTGTAGTGTCGGTCGTGGCGCAGGATATGTTCGTATACCGCCTGCGCCTTGCCGAAGTGGCGCTTGCGTTCGAAGTCCTCTGCCAAATGATAGAGATTGTCCAGAAGCGCGCCGCTGGCAGGCACCTTGCGCAAGCGCTCAAAGGCCATGTCCAGCTGCCCTTGGCCTTGCAGGGCCAAGCCCATCATGCGGTCCGCTTCGGCGGCTTCGGCAGAGCGCGCGGAGGTTTCGCTGCGCTGCCCCTGGTGCAAAAGTGCCACGACGGTGGTACCGGTCAGTACGGCCAGAACGGGCAACAGCAACGAAAGCCACAAGCCTCCGTAACGCAGAAGCGTCCACTCTGTGACAACACCCGCAAGCACGAGCCCGGCACCCACCGCCACCACCCAGGGGCGCGCCAAACGGGGCGCCACCAGCACCACATAGAGCAGCGCCAGCGCCAACACCAGACAGGTGACCGGCATGGCCCAGCCTGGTTCGACCACCCCCAATCCGAGACGCATGGATGACACGGCTTGCGCAAGCACCTCCACGGGATGGACGAGACGCTCTCCCACCCTCACAGCGGCAGCGCCTGGCACGTCTGTCATTTCGCCCACCAGCACGATCTTGCCCTTGAGGCTGCCGGTGGGAGCCGTTCCGTCGAGCACATTTGCAGCTGAGAGCATTGGGAATGTACCTGCACCGTCACCGGACACCTGCCAGCGAGGGCGCAGCATGACTCCTGCATTGCTGGGAATGTTCAACCCGCCTAGGCGCAAGCCCTCCAACGCATCCAGCGCCCGAAGGTCATCCAGGCCCAGGTGCAGGCTGTGTTGTACCGCCAGCAACGCCAAGGACGGCACCCCGACGCTGTCGTAGCGAAGCAGCAGAGGAATCTGGCGCACACGGCCGTCGTTGTCGGGCTCTGCATACACATGCCCCACTCCCGCAGCCACCGTTCCCAGCGACGGGATGGGGTGCTGCGCGGATTGCAGCGTGGTGGCAGTCGTACCCGGGTCGGGTGCCGTGCTGCGGCGTACGTACGCGGGCAGAGGGGCAGCAGCACCCGCATTTTCATACCGCGAGGCCAGGAACACGTTACCCGCCCGCTGGATGGATGCCGCCAGACGCGCATCCCCGTCGAGTGCGGCTTCTGCCTCTCCCACCACGCGGCCCAGTTCGGCTGTCAGCGGGGTTGTTTCTGTCGAAGTTGACAGGGTGTCGCGGATTTTGCGCAGATAGGCCAACCCCCTGTCACTCTGGGGCTGCGTGAACGCGGGGGTGTAAACAACGGTTTGGGCACCGGCTGCGGACAGGCGATCAATCAAGCGGGCATGGATGTCGCGCGACCAGGGCGACGGGCCCAGTGCAGCCAAGCTGGCATCGTCGATGCCCACAATCACCACGTCGGCCAGCGGGGCGGGTGACGAAGTACGGATGGCCGCGTCGTATAGCTTGAGTTCAAGCGTGAGCGATGCGCCCGTCACTGCGCACAGGCCTGCAACAGCCAATGCCACCAATCCGCCCCACAAGCCATCGGTACGCCATCCACCCATCCGCCGCGCCGAGGTTTTTCGTCCCACTTGCTGTTGTTCCACTCAGTATTGGGTGGGTTTCAAGCAATAACCGCGCCCAGGCAAACTCAGGCAGTCGGGACAGCAGAGACAAGGGGATGGGCGGCGAATCGGCCCCCGGGGCAGCGTCAGGTGCCGTTCTTGTCACGCAGCCTTTCCATGGGAAGTGACTGCCGTGTCATTTTTGTCACACGTTGTATCTGACACAGCAGCCGAGGCCTGCGCGCAAGCCCCGGCCGCAACTCCAGCCGTCAAGTGGCGGAGGCGCTGTTCGACCCCTTGCGCCAGAACTTGCCGACGCCAACGACCAGCGCAGCGCCGAGTGCGGCCGCCACATAGTGCAGTGCGGGATGCGCCACCGCATAGTCGTGCAAGATGGCATCGCTGGCGATGGTTTCACCACCCACCCAACCAATCAGGGCAGCACCCAGCACCACGATGATGGGGAAACGCTCCATGAGCTTGATCATGAGGGTGCTGCCAAAGATGACCAGCGGAATGCTGATGGCCAAGCCCAGCACCAGCAGCACCACATTGCCCTGGGCCGCAGCGGCCACGGCGATCACGTTGTCGAGGCTCATCACCAGGTCGGCAATGAGGATGGTGCGAACGGCGGCCATCAGGCTGCCATAGGTCTTGGACTCGCCCTCTTCCTCCTCGTCGTCGCTGAGCAGCTGAAAACCAATCCACAGCAACAGGCAACCGCCCACGATCTGCAGGAACGAAAGCTCCAGCAGCTTGGCCGCCACCACCGTCAGTAAGATCCGCAGGACCACGGCAGCGCCGGAGCCCCAGAACACGGCTTTCTTTTGCTGATGGGGGGGAAGGGACCGGGCGGCCAGCGCGATGACCACCGCGTTATCGCCCGAAAGAATGATGTTGATCCAGACGATCTTCACCAGGCCGATCCAGAAATCGGCGCTTTGCAGAAACTCCATGACTGACTCCACTGTTATGAATGCAAGAAGCGCCCGGAACCGGGGTTCCGAGCGCTTCTCTTTTTGTTGGAGCCGCCAGTCTAGCGGTCTGTGCCGAGCGCCGCGTCCGTAATTGTGCTTACGGTCGCGGCGGGGCCAGGCAACTTACTTCAGCTGGGCCTTGAGCAGCTTGCCCAGTTCAGACGGGTTGCGCGTGATGACGAAGCCCGACTCTTCCATGATGGCGAGCTTGGCGTCGGCCGTGTCAGCACCGCCGGAGATCAGGGCGCCTGCGTGGCCCATGCGCTTGCCGGGAGGAGCGGTCACGCCAGCGATGAAGCCCACCACGGGCTTCTTCATGTTGGCCTTGCACCACTGGGCGGCTTCGGCTTCGTCAGGACCGCCGATTTCGCCAATCATGATCACGGCATCGGTGTCTGGATCGTCGTTGAAGGCCTTCATCACGTCGATGTGCTTGAGGCCATTGATGGGGTCGCCACCAATGCCCACGGCGCTCGACTGGCCGAGGCCGACTTCGGTCAGCATGGCCACGGCTTCGTACGTCAGCGTGCCCGAGCGGGACACCACGCCGATACGGCCCTTGCGGTGGATGTGGCCGGGCATGATGCCGATCTTGATTTCGTCAGGCGTGATCAGGCCGGGGCAGTTGGGGCCCAGCAGCAGCGTCTTCTTGCCGCCAGCAGCTTCCTTGGCCTTCATCTTGTTGCGCACCATCAGCATGTCCTTGACGGGAATGCCTTCGGTGATGCAGATGGCCAAGTCCAGGTCGGCTTCCACGGCTTCCCAGATCGCGTCTGCGGCGCCTGCTGGAGGCACGTAGATCACCGACACGGTGGCGCCGGTCTGCTGGGCGGCTTCCTTGACGGAGGCGTAGATTGGGATGTTGAAGATCGACTCGCCCGCCTTCTTGGGGTTCACGCCCGCCACGAAAGCGTTCTTGCCGTTCGCGTATTCCTGGCACTTTTCAGTGTGGAACTGGCCAGTCTTGCCCGTGATGCCCTGGGTGATGACCTTGGTGTCTTTGTTGATGTAGATCGACATGTGTGTTCTCCGGGCTTACTTGACGGCAGCAACGATCTTGGTCGCAGCTTCGGCCATGGTGTCTGCAGCGATGATGGGCAGGCCGGACTCGGCCAGCATCTTCTTGCCCAGCTCTTCGTTCGTGCCCTTCATGCGCACGACCAGCGGCACGTTCAGGTTCACGGCCTTGCAAGCGGTGATCACGCCGGTGGCGATCGTGTCGCACTTCATGATGCCGCCGAAGATGTTGACCAGAATGCCCTTGACCTTGGGGTTCTTGAGCATGATCTTGAAGGCTTCGGTGACCTTCTCGGGGGTAGCACCGCCGCCCACGTCCAGGAAGTTGGCTGGCTCGCCGCCGAACAGCTTGATGGTGTCCATGGTGGCCATGGCCAGGCCCGCGCCGTTCACCAGGCAGCCGATGTTGCCGTCCAGGCTGATGTATGCCAGGTCGAACTTGGAGGCTTCGACCTCGGCAGGGTCTTCTTCGTCCAGATCGCGGAAGGCCACGATTTCGGGGTGGCGGAACAGGGCGTTGGCGTCAAAGTTGAACTTCGCGTCCAGGGCCATCAGGTTGCCCTTGGAGTCGCAGTTCAGCGGGTTGATTTCCACCAGCGACGCATCGGTGTCCATGTAGCACTTGTAGATCTTGGCGAAGATGTCCACAGCCTGGTCGATGGAAGCGCCGGTCAGGCCGATGGCAGCAGCGACCTTGCGGCTTTGCGCTTCAGTGATGCCGGTCAGCGGGTCGATCATCTCGGTGACGATCTTCTCGGGCGTGGAGTGGGCCACCTCTTCGATGTCCATGCCGCCTTCGCTCGAAGCGATCAGGGCGACCTTCTGCGTGGCGCGGTCGGTGACCAGCGAAACGTACAGTTCGTTCTTGATGTCGGCGCCGTCTTCGATGTACAGGCGGCGGACCTTCTGGCCTTCAGGGCCGGTCTGGTGCGTGACCAGTTGCATGCCCAGGATTTCGCTGGCGCGAGCCTTCACGTCGTCAATGGTCTTGGCAACCTTCACGCCGCCGCCCTTGCCACGGCCACCGGCGTGGATCTGGGCCTTGACCACCCACACGGGGCCGCCGAGCTTCTGGGCTGCTTCCACGGCTTCTTGCACCGTGAATGCGGGAATGCCACGCGGAACGGGCACACCAAAATTGCGCAAGATTTCCTTGCCTTGGTATTCGTGAATCTTCATGAGGTCTCTCTCAGGGAAGGGTGGTAGTTACCCGTTTACCATGAACAGTTGTCTGGCCGCGGGCTTGGGACATGGCAACCCGCGACTGTATCATGCTGCAACGCACCATCCTTGTGCCTGGCTTACATCCAGGGTTGGCGTCGCAGCCTTTCCCATCCCTTTTGCCGGCAGACGCTGCCGTCCTTTTTTGCAGGAGCACCTCCATGTCCAAAGTCTTTATTGATGGCGAAGCCGGCACCACAGGCCTGCAGATCCGCGAGCGCCTGCAGGCCATGCCGCAGATCGATCTGGTCAGCATTGCGCCCGAGCTGCGCAAAGATCCTGCCGCCAAGCGCGACCTGATCGCGGGGGTGGATCTGGTGGTGCTGTGCCTGCACGACGACGCCGCGCGCGACACCGTGGCCATGGTGGACGAGATCGAGCGCAGCTCGGGCCGCAAAGTCAAGGTCATCGATGCCAGCACCGCGCACCGCACGGCCGATGGCTGGGTGTACGGGTTTCCAGAACTCGCCGCAACGCAGGCGCAAGCAGTGCGCGAAGCCAGCCGCGTATCCAACCCCGGCTGCTACGCCACCGGGGCCATTGCCATCTTGCGCCCGCTGGTCGATGCGGGGCTAATCCCTGCGGACTACCCTTTGAGCCTGCCCTCGGTGTCGGGCTACTCCGGTGGTGGCCGCACGATGATCGAAGCGTACGAGGCAGGTACGGCAGCACCTTATGAAGCGTATGCGCTGGGCCTGTCGCACAAGCACATCCCAGAGATCCTGCGCTACACCGGGCTCACGCGCCGCCCGGTGTTCATCCCTGCAGTGGGCAACTTCCGCCAGGGCATGTTGGTGCAGTTGCCGCTGCACCTGGACTTGCTGCCCGGCGCCCCCAAGGCCAGCGACCTGCACGACGCGCTGGCTGCCCACTACAGCCGCACCAACACGCCCGAGCAATGGGTGAGCGTGCTGCCGCCCACCGACGATTTGAAGCTGGCGGCCGACACGCTGACCGACACCAACAAGCTGGAGTTGCGCGTGTTTGCCAACGAGCAATACCGGCAGGCGGTGGTCATTGCGCGCCTGGACAACCTGGGTAAGGGCGCCAGTGGCGCCGCAGTGCAGAACCTGCAGCTGATGCTGGGCGTCTAAGCACACCACAGCCCTAGCGAAGGTGGGTCGAAAGCCCTGCTTGTGAGCAGTGCGCTCATCCCTCGTCGGAATCGTCGGCGCCCTGCACGGCGCGCCGCACCACATCGCCCGAGAACCCCCGCGTCAGCAAGAAGCGCATCTGTTTGGCGCGGGTTTGCGGGTCGGTGGCGGGCTCGCCAAACTTGCGGCGCCACACCTCGCGGGCACGCTCCAGTTCGCTGCCTTGCAACTGGGCCACTGCCTGCTGCACGGCCTCGGCGCCCAGCCCTTTGGATTGCAGCTCCTGTCGGATGCGCGATGCACCCAGGCGCCCTGCGCGCCGGTTCAGCACCGACTCCACGACCCGCGCCTCGCTGATGAAGTCCCGGGCCTGCAGGTCGTCCAGCACGGCCTCCAGGTCTTCGCCCTCTTGCACATGGGGGCTGAGCTTGCGCTGCAACTCGGCCCGCGAATGTTCGCGCTGGCTCAGCAGCCGCAGTGCACGGCCTTTGAGCGAGAGCGCAGTGAATCCCATGGCTGACCAAACGCTATATTTTCAATAGCTGAAGGCGCATATGGAATGTGCGCCTTCAGGCAATTTGGCTTCAAAAACCGTCAATCACTCGTCGGCAGCCGCTGCCGGGGCCTGCAGTGCGCCAGGCAACAGCGCAATGCCCAGCCCTTCGCGCACCTTGTTTTCAATTTCACGGGCCAAGTCGGGGTTTTCACGCAAAAACTCGCGAGCGTTGTCGCGGCCCTGACCGATCTTCTCGCCGTTGTAGGCGTACCAGGCGCCGCTCTTTTCGATGACCTTGGCGTTCACGCCCATGTCGATGATCTCGCCTTCGCGGCTGATGCCCTCACCAAACAGGATGTCGAACTCGGCTGTCTTGAAGGGCGGGCTCACCTTGTTCTTGACCACCTTGACCTTGGTCTCGTTGCCGATGGCTTCGTCGCCCTTCTTGATGGTGCCGGTGCGACGGATATCGAGGCGCACGGAGGCATAGAACTTCAGCGCATTGCCGCCGGTCGTCGTTTCGGGCGAGCCGAACATCACGCCGATCTTCATGCGGATCTGGTTGATGAAGATGACCATGCAGTTGGTCTTCTTGATGGTGGCGGTGAGCTTGCGCAGCGCCTGGCTCATCAGGCGGGCCTGCAGGCCGGGCAGCGCGTCGCCCATTTCACCTTCGATTTCGGCCTTGGGGGTGAGCGCAGCCACCGAGTCCACGATGATCAGGTCCACAGCACCGGAACGCACGAGGCTGTCCACGATTTCCAGGGCTTGTTCACCGGTGTCGGGCTGGCTGATCAGCAGGTCGGACAGCTGCACGCCCAGCTTCTGGGCATATTGCACATCCAGGGCGTGCTCGGCATCGACAAACGCGCAGGTGCCGCCCTGCTTTTGCATCTCGGCCACCACCTGCAGCGTGAGCGTGGTCTTGCCCGACGACTCCGGTCCGTAGATCTCGACCACGCGGCCGCGCGGCAGGCCGCCCACGCCCAGGGCAATGTCCAGGCCCAGGGAGCCGGTGGAGACCACCTGGATGTCCTCGATCACCTCGCCTTCACCCAGGCGCATGATCGTGCCCTTGCCAAACTGCTTCTCGATCTGGGCGAGCGCGGCGGCCAGGGCCTTGGCCTTTTCGGTGTTCACGGGCAATGCGGGGTTGGTGCCTTTGACTGCGACGTCCATGAGAAACTCCTTGAAAAACAACAGGTTGGATGCTTGCACCGCTCTGCGGTTAATCACAGGCTGGATGCTTGAACAGTAGTTTATGCGAGCAATGAAATCCAGATAAAGCGATTTTTAGTCAGTTTGCCTGACAATATCGCATGGCCGATTTTTCTCCTGCCACCGTCTCCGCCACGCCCACCCCGGGAGCGGACGACCGCTGGCGCCAAACCCACCTAGGCCGCCTGATGGGCAGTGCATTGCGCCGCTTCGACGCGCGGGTGCTGCAGCTGATGGCGCGCAACGTGGAGGTGCCTCTAGCCTTGTCCAACCTCGCGGCGCGCGACCAGGTGACGGCCGCCCATGTGCACATCACCCGGCACCTGGCCTTGCAGGGCGACCGGCTGACCGACCTGGCCCAGCGCGCGGGCATGACCAAGCAGGCCATGGCCAACCTGGTGGACCAGTGCGAGGCCTGGGGGCTGGTCACACGGCAGGCAGACCCGCTGGATGCGCGGGCGCGCCGCGTGTGCTTCACGCCCACCGGCCTGGCGTGGCTGCAAGCGTTCCAGGATGCAGTGGCGCAGGCCGAGGCAGAGTTTCGCGCCGAGGTGGGCCATGACGTGGCCACCGTGGTGGCGATCGGGCTGGAAGCCTATGCGGGCGGAGATACGGGTGTCTAAGAACTGGTTTTATGCCCCCATCGGCTCGGCGCACGCCAGCAACCATTCCTTGAAGCACTGCAGCGCGTGCAGCTGCGTGCGGCCTTCGGGGTAGCAGAACCAGTAACCCACATCGCTCCGGTAGCCGCCGCGCAGGTCGGCATCGGGCAGGGGCTCGCGCACCAGGCCCGCCGTGATTTCGTCCTGCACCAGGCAGCGCGGCACCAGCGCCAGGCCCATGCCTGCCATCACGGCGCGGATCATGGTCTGAAACTGGTCGAACTGCGGCCCGGCCAGCGGGTCGATGAGGCCCTCCACCCCGTGCGTCTCGCTCCAGCGCAACCACGCCTCGGGCACGGTCACGTGGCGCAGCAGCGTGTAGCGGGCCACATCGCGCGGGGTGTGGATGGGCCAGTCGGCCACCTTGGTGCGGGGGGCGATCAGCGCCACCTCGTTGCCCGTGATGTGGTGGGCGTGCGCACCGGGCCAGTGGCCGTCGCCGAACAGGATGGCGCAGTCCAGCTCGGGGCGGGTGAAGTCGTAGCTGTGCACATAGGGCACAAAGTGCAGCGTGATTTGCGGGTGCTGCTGCTGGAACTGCGGCAGGCGTGGGATGAGCCATTTGGCCGCAAACGTGGGCAGGCTGGACAGGTGCAGCGCCCCCCCACCGTCATCGCTGGTGATCAGCTCCAGCGTGGCGGCCTCCAGCTGCGCCAGCACGCCACGCACCGCCTTTTCGTAGCGCTCGCCGGCGGGGGTGAGCGCCAGGCGCTTGCGGCTGCGTTCGAACAGCGGCACGCCCACCCAGGTCTCCAGTTCCTTGACCTGTTTGCTGACCGCGCTTTGGGTGAGGTGCAGGGCCTCGGCCGCGCGGGACACCCCGCCGAACCGCGTCACCGTGGAAAAAGCCCGCAGCAGGTGAAGGGGTGGCGAGAGGCGGCGAAGGGATGACATAGTAAGCAATCAAATCATTCCAAACAGGAATGTTATCAGGCATATCCATTGCTTGGTAGAGCGCATTGAATCCTGTAACCTCAATGCAACCCATAGGAGAAACGCCCATGCAACGCCGTCACCTGCTCTCAGCGCTGGCCGCCGTATCTTTCGCTCCCGGAATGTCTTTGGCGCAAGAGGGGAAGCCCCTGCGCATCATCGTTCCATTCCCGCCCGGGGGCGCCACGGACATCACGGCCCGCAGTCTGCAAGAGTCGCTGGCGCGCATCCTCAAGCAGCCCGTGGTGCTGGAAAACCGGGGCGGCGCAGGCGGCTCCATCGGCATGGCCGAAGTTGCCCGCGCGCCGGCAGACGGCCTCACCCTGGGCGTGGCCACGCTGTCCACCCATGGCGTGAACCCCGCCGTGTACACCAAGCTGCCCTACCACCCGACCAAGGACTTCATCGGCGTGACCGAGATCGTCAAGGCCCCGGGCGTCATCGTGATCAACCCGGCCGTGGTGCCCGTCAAGGACTTTGCGGAGCTGGTGAAGTACCTCAAGGCCAACCCCGGCAAGGTGTCCTACGCCACCCCCGGCAACGGCACCATCGGCCACATGTGGGGCGAGCTGTTCAAGAGCAGCACCGGCACCTCCATGGTGCACATCCCCTACCGTGGTGCAGGCCCGGCCATCAACGACGTGCTGGCGGGCCAGGTGGCGGTGTACTTTGACCAGGTGGCTTCGTCGCTCCCGCACGTCAAATCGGGCAAGCTCAAGGCGCTGGCGGTGTCGTGGCCCGAGCGGCTGGATGTGTTGCCCGATGTGCCCACCTACGCCGAACTGGGCTACAAGCAGGCCAACGAGCCTTCATGGTTTGGCCTGGTGGCCCCTGCGGGCACGCCCCCGGCGGCGGCAGAGCGCATCCAGCAAGCCGTCGCCCAGGCCCTGAAGGAGCCCGCCGTGCGCGAGCGCCTGGCAGGCCAGGGCCTCTACCCCTCGGGTACCACACCCAAGGAATTCACGGCCCAGATCGCCAGCGAGATCGACAAGATGAAGCGCGTGGCGGCCTACGCCAAGGTGGTGCTCGACTGACCTGATTTCCCCGGGCGCTGGGCCCGGGGACGGCCACAGCTGGGATGGTGAGACGACGCAGGCAAGCCTGCTTCCCGGGCCTGCTCAAGGTCTCAGGGATAACCATAGTCACATCCCGGTCTGGGCGGCTAGGCCAGCCGCCCTCCTTTGCGCACACTCTGCCTATGCATGCAGCCTTGAAACTGATCCACCACCGCTTCCAGCAAGCCCAGCCCGGCGTCACCGGCTCGCCGGGGCTTGCCACACAACCCTCCAGCACCGCCACCGTCACTGCGGTGCCCGGCAGCACCCCGCTGGTGCTCGACTCTCCCCACAGCGGCACCCAGTACCCCGACGAATTTGGTTCCGCCCTAGACCTGGCCACGCTGCGCCGGGCCGAAGACACCCACGTAGAAAAGATCTACGCCTTTGCCCCCGCGCTCGGCGTGGCCTGGGTCGAGGCCCACTTCCCCCGCATCTACCTGGACGCCAATCGCGATACGACCGAGCTGGACACCAGCCTGCTAGACGGCGACTGGCCCGACCCCATCTCCACCGACCCCAAGGTGCTCAGCAAGGTGCGCCTGGGCAAGGGGCTGATCTGGAAGTTCACCGACCAGGGCGAGCCCATCTACCAGCGCCAGCTCACCGTGGCCGAGGTGCGCGCGCGCATTGACCGCTGCTGGCGCCCGTACCACGCCGCCGTGGCACAGGCCATCGATGCCGCCCACGCACGGCATGGCTACAGCATCCACCTCAACTGCCACTCCATGCCCGCTGTGGCCGGGCGCTTTGCCACCGAGTTTCCGGGGCTGGAGCATGCCGACTTCGTAGTGGGCGACCGGGACGGCACCACCGCCAGCCCGGCGCTGTCGGCGCTGATCTGCGAGCACCTGCGCGCGTGCGGCTACAGCGTCGAATACAACCACCCCTACAAGGGCGTGGAGCTGGTGCGCCGCTACGGCAACCCCGCGCAGCACCGCCACAGCATCCAGGTCGAGATCAACCGCAAGCTCTACATGGACGAGCAGACGCTCGCCCAGCACCCCGAGGGCATGGCCCGCCTGCAGGCCGACCTGCAAGCCCTGGTACACAAGCTGCTGGCGCACGACCCGCGCTGAGCACCCGGCGCGGGCCTGGCGGGCTCAGGCCACCAGCGTGGCGACCCCTTCGTAGAGCAGGCCCATGCTCTCTGCCGTGGCGATGTTGCTGTGGGCCAGGCCCGCGCGCGAGCCATCGAGTGCGACCACCGACATGGCCTGAAAGCCCGCGTCCTGGCCGTTGTGCAGCAACCAGCCTGTGCCGTGCGCCGCATGCACCAGCCAACCCAGGCCATAGCGGCCTGCGGGGGCGTGCCCCAGGTCCTGCAGACCCTTCAGGTAGCTTCGCGGCAAGGGGGTGGCGTCGCCGCGCAATGCCCGCAGATGCCACTGCAGCCACCGTGCGTCCTCGTCCACCGTCAGGCTCACGGCGCCTGCCGGGTCCAAGACCTCCAGCCACACACGTTCCGGCGCCTCAGCCAGCGGCAGGGGCTGCAGCCGCCCGTCCAGGATTTCATGCCCGGCGGGCTGCTGGCTGCCCGCACGCATCGGCTCTCCCACAAAGAGCGAAAGGCCCAAGGGCTGGGCCACGCGCTGGCGCAGCAGATCCGCCCACCCCAGGCCCGTGGCCGCGCGCAGCATGCGGGCCGCCAGCGCATAGCCTGCGTTGGAGTAGGCAAAGCCGGGGTCCGCGCCTGTCCCGCGAACGGGCGGCTGGCGCAGCAGCCACTGCAGGAAGAACGCCTCCGCCTGCGCAGGTTGCTGCCAGCGCGCCAGCACCTCGGGGCCCACTGCATTCACGAACAGGTCCACGTCTTCGATGGCTGAAAAACCCATCACCCCGGCGCGGTGGTCCAGCAGGTCGCGCAGCGTGATCTGCTGGTAGGCGGGCAGGGCGCTCCGTGCCAGCTCGGGCAGCGTCTGGGCCAGCGTGCTGTCCCAGCGCAGCAGGCCCTGGTCCACCACGCTCGCGGCCGCGCAGGCCGTCATGGCCTTGGTGTTGGAGCCGATGGCCATCAGGTCGCCGGTGGCCAGGGGTGCATTGCCCGCCAGGCGGCGCAGCCCCGCGACGGCTGTGCGGATCTGGCGCGGGTCCGCCCACCCGGCTGCGGCGCCCACCACACCCTGCTTCACCAGCCCTTGGGCCAGGGTCTGCACCCGCTTGTGGGCTTCGCGGGGGCCGTCGTCGTCGCCCCCACCGCAGGCGGTGAGCACACTGCCCAGCGTGGACAGACCTGCGGCGGCCAGCCAGTGGCGGCGCGAGAGGAGGGGGGCGCTGCGCGCAGTGGACGGGGTGACAAGGCGGTTAGGGTTCATGGCATCTCGTGAAGTGAAGAAGATGCCGGGATTGTTGAAACGCCAACCTTGGGCAAACCCAAAGATTGGCGCAGAGGGGCGGCTGCCGGGCGCGACTTGTCAGCCTGCCACCGGCCAGCGCAGCGTAAAGCCTACGCCCCGCCCGTGCAGCCCAGGCCCCAGGCGGACCTGCCCGCCCAGGTGGCCGATGGCCTGCTGCGCAATGGTGAGCCCCAGGCCCGATCCGCTGCTGCGCGCGCGTGGCGAGCGCCAGAAGCGCTCGAACACCCGGTCTTGCTCACCGGCCGCTATGCCCGGGCCGTCGTCGGCAATCCAGACCACCACGTCGCCGCCCTCCTGCCGCACCCGCAACTGCACCTCGCGCCCCGCACCCGGGCCGCAGCCGTGCTTGAGCGCGTTGTCCAGCACATTGCCCAGGGCGGACCAGAGCAGCTGGCGGTCCAACGGCAGGTCCAGCGTGTCCGGGCCATCGAGCGACAGCTCCACGCCCAGGCCCTCGGCCCAGTCCGCGCGCTCGGCCAGGCAGTCCTGCAGCAGCGCCATCAGGTCCTGGGACGCGGCGGGGTGCAGCGCGGGGGCTTCTTCCAGTGCCGCCAGCGTGAGCAGCTGTTCGCTCAGGTGCGCGGCGCGCTGCACGGCGCGCATCAGCGCCTCGCTGGCCTGCGCGCGTGCGGGGCCTTCGGGGGCTTGCGCCAGCACATGGGCCTGGGTGGCGATGACGGCCATGGGCGTGCGCAGCTCGTGGGCAGCGTCATGCACCAGGGCCTTTTCGCGCGCCAGGTGGGCGCGCAGGCGGGCCAGCAGCTGGTCGAACGACTGGGCCAGGCCGTGCAGCTCGCGCTGGGGCGGCAGGTGCTGCAGCGGCCGCAGGTCGTGGGCCGAGCGCGCGGCGATCTGGGCATCCAGCCGCGCCAGCGGGCGCAGCCCCGTGCGCACGGCCAGCCACAGCGGCAAGCCCACCAGCGGCAGCGCCAGCAGCACCGAGGCCGCCAGATCTTCGCCCATGAAGCCCAGCAGCCGCGCATCGGCCAGGCGGGGCTCGGCCACCACCACGCGCCAGGGGCCCGTGCTTTCCCACGCCACCCAATGGGGTGTGCCAGCCACGTCCATCGCGGCATGGCCTGCGTCGCCCGCCAGCACCACCGCGTGCACACCGGCCGTGCTGCTGTGCAGCAGCTGGCCTGTGCGGTCCTGCAGCTGCAGCAGCACCGAGGTGCCCTGCAGCAGGTCCACATCGGCGCGCATGGCGTTGAGGGTGTGGGCCATGCCGTGCACCAGCGCGCGGGCCTCGGCGGGTTGCTCCAGCGTGGCCAGCGCCCCTGCCAGCCCCTGCGCGAGCTGGCGCACGCCGGGGTTGGTGTCCATGGCGCGGTAGTGGGTGATGGCCGCCTGGCCCAGCAGCACCAGCCACACCAGCGCCATGGCCGCGAGCAGCGCCAGCAGGGTGCGGCGCATGAGGCTCGGGCCCCACCAGCCGCGTGGGGGCGCGGTGGTTTCGGTCGGTGGTGTCATGGCTGCAGCCGGTAGCCCACGCCACGCACCGTGACCACGCGCTCTGCGCCGATCTTCTTGCGCAGGTTGGAGATATGCACCTCCAGTGTGGCGGCGTCCAGCGCGTCGCCCAGGGGTTCGAGCCGCTGGGCAAGCACGTTCTTGGCCACCACCTTGTCGGGTTCGCGCGCCAGCTCCACCAGCAGCCGGAACTCGCGCGGCGACAGCGCCAGGGGCTCGTCGCCCAGCCAGGCCTCGTGCCGCCGGGGCGCCACGCGCAGCGCGCCCAGCGTCCACTCCTCGCTGGCCTGGCGGGCACTGCGCCGCAGCACGGCGTGCAAGCGCGACAGCAGCTCGGGCACATCGAAGGGCTTGAGCACGTAGTCGTCGGCACCGCCGTCCAGGCCGTCAAGCCGGTCCTGCAAGGCGGTGCGGGCCGTGATCACGATCACCGGCAGGCTGAGGCCCGCGCGGCGCCAGCGACGCAGCAACGCCATGCCCTGGCCGTCGGGCAGGGTCAGGTCCAGCAGCACGGCGGCGACCTCGTTGGCGTCGGGCAGGGGCGGCGTGGCGGCCACGCTGCGCAGCCATTGCACCGTGAAGCCGCCCTGCTGCAGGGCTTGCAGCAGGGCCTGGCCCAGGTCCAGGTCGTCTTCGATGAGCAGGATGTGCATGGCCGCCATTTTCCGTGCCCCCAGCTTGCAGCCAGCCAAAGGCGCCGGACAGAGGGCTGGCGCCTTTTGGGCACCCTAAAATCCTCGCACAGGCAGACAATGACGACACAGGCCCGCCCACGGGCCGCACCACCCAAGGAGACAGTCCGCATGCGCATCCTCATTGCCGAAGACGACCAGGTGCTGGCCGATGGCCTGCTGCGCACGCTGCGTGCCTCGGGCGCCGTGGTGGACCATGTCGCCAGTGGCAGCGAGGCCGACGCGGCGCTCATGACCAACAACGAGTTCGACCTGCTCATCCTGGACCTGGGCCTGCCCAAGATGCATGGGCTGGAAGTGCTCAAAAAGCTGCGCGGCCGGGGCTCCGCACTGCCGGTGCTCATCCTCACCGCCGCAGACAGCGTGGAAGAACGCGTGAAGGGCCTAGACTTTGGCGCCGACGACTACATGGCCAAGCCCTTCAGCCTGCAAGAGCTCGAAGCCCGCGTGCGTGCCCTCACGCGCCGGGGCATGGGCGGCACCAGCAGCGCCATCAAGCACGGCCCGCTGGTGTACGACCAGGCCGGCCGCGTGGCCACCATCGACGGCAAGATGATCGAACTTTCCGCCCGCGAGCTGGGCCTGCTGGAGGTGCTGCTGCAACGCGCCGGCCGCCTGGTGAGCAAGGAGCAGCTGGTGGAGCGCCTGTGCGAGTGGGGCGAAGAAGTGAGCAACAACGCCATCGAGGTCTACATCCACCGCCTGCGCAAGAAGATCGAGGGCGGACCCATCCGCATCGCCACCGTGCGCGGCCTGGGCTACTGCCTTGAGAAGATCCCCAATTAACTATCAAAACGATAGCAGATTGTGCATATGAATCAAGCGCTATCGGGTGTTTTGGCTTCAAAAATGCCCCGGCGGCCGCTGTGAAGATCTTCCAGCGCGAGCAGCGCTCCCTGTTCGGCGAAATCCTGGACTGGATGCTCACGCCACTGCTGCTGCTGTGGCCCGTGAGCCTGGCGCTGACCTGGCTGGTGGCGCAGGGCCTTGCCAACAAGCCGTTTGACCGCGCGCTGGAGTACAACGCCCACGCCCTCGCCCAGCTCGTGAGCGTGGTGGGCGACAAGGCCCAGTTCAACCTGCCCCAGCCCGCCAGCGAGATCCTGCGGGCCGACGACTCCGACATCGTGTACTACCAGGTCATCGGCCCGGGCGGCGAGTTCCTCTCGGGCGAGCGCGAACTGCCCGAGCCCCCAAGCGACGAGGTGCCCATGTCGGGCGAAGTCCGCCTGCGCGACGGCGAAATGCGCGGCATCGATATCCGCATCGCCTACATCTGGGTGCGCCTGCCGCTGCCAGGCACGCCCGCGGCGCTGGTGCAGGTGGCCGAAACGCGCGAAAAGCGCAGCGTGCTGGCCACCGAAATCATCAAGGGCGTGATGCTGCCGCAGTTCGTCATCCTGCCGCTGGCGGTGCTGCTGGTGTGGCTGGCGCTGGCGCGCGGCATCCAGCCGCTGAACCAGCTCGAGCAGCGCATCCGCGCACGCAACCCCGACGACCTCTCGCCGCTGGACGACCGCACCGTGCCGCTCGAAGTCGCGCCCCTGGTCGCATCCGTCAACGACCTGCTCACGCGCCTGAACGAGTCGCTGGCCACGCAAAAGCGCTTTCTGGCCGACGCCGCGCACCAGCTCAAGACACCGCTGGCGGGCCTGCGCATGCAGGCCGACCTGGCCCAGCGCGAAGGCACCAGCACCGAAGAGCTCAAGCGCTCGCTGCAGCAGATCGGGCGCTCCAGCATCCGCGCCACGCACACCGTCAACCAGCTGCTGGCGCTGGCCAGGGCCGAGGGCAGCGGCGTGGGCATTGCCCGCCAGCCCTGCGACCTGGCGCGCCTGGTGATCGAGGTGGTGCGCGACTCGGTGCCCCGCGCGCTCGACAAGCACATCGACCTGGGCTACGACGGCGCCGAGCCGGGATCGCCGGGCGTGCTGATCGACGGCAACCCCACGCTGCTCAAGGAGCTGGTGCGCAACCTGGTGGACAACGCCATCAACTACACCCCCTCCACGCCCGACAAGCCCGGCGTGGTCACCGCCCGCGTGCTGGCCGACACCTTCGGCCATGTGCTGCTGCTGCAGGTCGAGGACTCCGGCCCCGGCGTGCCCGAGGCCGAGCGCGAGCTGGTGTTCCAGCCGTTCTACCGCGCCCTGGGCAGCGAGGCCGACGGCTCCGGGCTGGGCCTGCCCATCGTGCTGGAGATTGCCAGCAAGCACGATGCCGAGGTCACGCTCGAAGACGCGCGCCCTGGCCAGACCCCGCCCGGCGCGCGCTTCAGCGTGCGGTTTGCGGCGCGGGACGTGGTGGCGGGCAGCTGACCCTGTGGCAGAAGACAAGGCCGGCACGCCGCAGGGTTGATGCGCCGGCAACCCGCCACAGCACCGGGCATCCGGCATCATGCGGCCTCGTCGCTTGGCCCGATCTTTTTGCACGGACGCAGCCCCCATGACCTCACCACCCCGCCGCTTTGCCAATACGCACCCTGACGTGGTGATCGGCAACTTCCCCTGGTACGAAATGGTCTGGCGCTCGCTGCGCGGCGATTTCAAGCCCCGCAGCGAACCGGCGGGTGGCTACGCGGCCTTTGCCCGGCAATGGACGCAGCCCGTGGACCCTGCCCGCCTAGCGCAGCGCCAGCAGGCGCCCGTGATCACCTGGCTGGGCCATGTCTCCATGCTGCTGCAGGTGGCGGGCCTCAACGTGCTGATCGACCCCACGCTGTGCGATTTTGCGGGCCCCCTGGGCCGCTTCGGCGCCCCGCGCCGGGTGCCCGCGCCCCTGGCGCCCGAGGACCTGCCGCCCATCGATGTGGTGCTGATCTCGCACAACCACTACGACCACCTGTGCTACGGCACCTTGCGCCGCCTGCGCGACGCGGGCCAGTCGCCCCGCTTTGTGGTGCCGCTGGGGCTGGCCGACTGGTTCATCCAGCGGGGCATGGGCCCGGTCACCGCACTGAACTGGTGGGAACACACCGACATCGCCCCCGGCGTGCGCGTGGTGTTCACACCGTCGCAGCACTGGAGCCGCCGCACCCCGTGGGACACCAATGCCTCGCTGTGGGGTGGGTACCTGCTGGAATGGGCGCGCCCGCAGGCGGCGGCGCCCTGGCGCTTTCTGTTCCCGGGCGATACGGGCTACAGCGAAGACTTCAAGGCCATCCGCCAGCGCCTGGGGCCGGTGGATTTTCTGGCCCTGCCCATCGGTGCCTACCTGCCCCGCGACTTCATGAAGCCCATGCACGTGAACCCGGAAGACGCCGTGCAGCTGATGCTGGATGTGGAGGCCAGGCAGGCCATGGGCGTGCACTGGGGCACGTTCATGCTGACACAGGAGGCCTTCGACCACCCACCGCGCGACCTGGCCGCCGCACTGGCGCAGCGGGGCCTGCCGCTGGACCGCGTCTGGCTCCTGCGGCAGGGCGAGACGCGCGCCATCCCGTTGCCATAGCGCTGCACCCGGGTGGGCGCAGCAACCGTGCTCACGCCACGCGCTGCACCGACATCAGGGCCATGTACAAAAAGCCCCGGTCCATGGGCACGCGGTACACCCCCTGGGCGCCCAGCACCTGCGCGGCCACGCCCGACAGCTCCCAGCCATCGATGGCATCGCCCTTCCACAGCGGCACCGTGAGGTGCAGAAAGCCCTGGGCCTCGCCCCACTCCCGCACGGCCGCGACGCGCGACACCACCGGGGCTTCGTTGTGGAAATTGGCCCAGGCCCACAGCCAGGTGCCGCTGGCTTCCGACACCGATCCGATGAACTCGATGTCGGCCACCACCCGGGGCACGCCACCGGCCGAAAAGGTCAAAGTGCCGGCGGACTGGTCGTAGTCCCAGCGCTCAAAGCTGGCGATGCCGTAGTCCTGCTCCAGCGCGCGCTGCTTGTCCCGCAGCGCGTGGTGGCCCTGCGTCACAGCATCAATCCAGGCGGCTTGGGTGTCGCCGTCCAGCGCCTCCACACTGCGCGCCATGGCGTCCTGGTAGCAGTGGTGGCACAGGATCTGAAGGTCCAGGCATTGCGTGTTGTGCTCGGTCCACACACCCCCCTGCCGCATCAACTCGGCGTTGCAGCTGGCGCACCATGCGTCCGGGTAGGGGGTGTCTGGCGAGGGTGCATCGCAAAACCAGCGCTGCACCGGGTGACGGCACAGGTGGCCGCACACGAAGGTGGGTGCGGCGTCGCCGTGCTCGCCGCACTGGATGGACGTTGGCTCTTCATTCATGGTGGCAATGTGCAAAAGGGGACGTCAGCCGCACGCACGCAGCGTCTTGCCCGCCATGGCCGTGCGCAGCACATCCAGCTGGGCACGCAAGGCGTCGTTCACGGCAGGCAGGCGCAGCGTGAAGCCGGGGGCTTCGGCACGCTCCTGGATCACACGGGCGGTGCGCACGCCCTTGGTGCCCAGGTTGGTCAGCTCGCGCTCGGCCGCCTCCTTGGAGGCAAAGCGGCCCAGCGACAGGCCCAGCTCGAGCGTGCCTCCGGCGCGGTCGTGGTCCACCTTGCGGGCGCGCAGCTCGGCGCGTTTGCGGTCCAGGGTTTCGATGTCGTCAAACCGCCCCATGTAGACCATCCAGCGGCCTGGGATGGGCGTGGGCTCCAGCGTCCAGCTGCCGGCGGGCAACCCGGCAGCCGCTGTGCGCAGCGCCTCGGCCTGGCGGTCATCAAACACGCCGGCCTGCAGGCACTCCGCAGAGTCTGCGGGGGGCGAGGCGGCCGGTGTGGTGGGGGGGGCGGGGGAGTCGTTGGCGGCGGTGGCCTGGGAGGGGGATGTGGACGTGGAACCGGGAGGCGCAGCGGAGGAGGTCTTGCTGGGGTTGACCTTCAGGATCTGCAGCGTCTCGGGCCGGATCTGCTGGTTCATGCGCTGGGGTTCCGACTGCTCCTGCGGCGCGTAGCCCAACGGGCGCAGCAGGCCCTGTGCCCACGCGTAATAGCCCGCGTTGGCCAGGAGCAGCACGATCACGGCAAGACGGAGCATGGGGCACGGCCTTTCAAGAACACTCGCATCGGAAGGAAAAGCGGGCTCACACCGGTGGCACCGCTGTCGGCCGCACGCTGATTTCGGAACTGGTGATGGCCTGCATGCCACCCGCCGTGTGCACCAGCAGCGCCCCGTCATCGCCCACGCCATGCGCGGTGCCCGTGTGGCCGTCGCTCAGCGTCACGGCGCGGCCCTGCAGCACGTCGCGCGCCGCAAAGCGGGGCTGCATGGGCGCAAAGCCATAGCCCGCAAACGACTGCAGCATGGCCACCAGCGGCGGCACGATGCGCTGCAGCGCGGTGGGCGCGTCCAGGCCCGGTTCCACCTCCTGCAGGCTGCCGGGGGGCATGCTCATGCCCTCGGGGCTGCGCGGCAGCACGTTGATGCCGATGCCCACCACCACGTAGCGTGCGGTGCTGGCCTGGCCAGGGGCACTGGCCGCATAGACTGCCTGGGGCGCCACAAAACTCGCAGTCTCCACCAGAATGCCGCCCAGCTTGCGGTCTCCCGCCGCGCCGCCCAGCCACAGGTCGTTGGGCCACTTGAGCCCCACGCGTGCCGGCTGGTTCGCGCCCAGCGGCGGCAGCACGGGCTGCAGGCTCTCGGCCACGCTGACCCCCACGGCGAGCGACAGGCCGGACCAATCCTGGGGCGCCAGCGGCAAGCCCAAGGACATCATCAGAGAAGCCCCCACATCGCTTTGCCATACCCGCCCCAGCCGCCCACGCCCTGCGGTCTGCTGCTCGGCCACCAGCAGGGTGGGCTCGCACTGGCCGTTGCGCGCACGGCGCATCAGCTCGGTGTTGGTGGAGTCGATGGTGGGCAGCACCTCCACAGTGAAGCCCGGCAGCAGCGGGGATACCGCCTCCCAGATGGCCTCGGCGGGCCAGCGGATCGGAGAGGTGGCGCTCACTGGCTGCGGCCTCGCGGATTGGCCTTCTGGGGAGCCTTGGCGGCCTTCTTGGCCTTGGCAGAAGACGGCTTGGACGGTGGCAGCGGCACCGGCGGTGCCCAGCCGCGCTTGGGCGCGAGCAGCGTGCCCCGGCAGTTGGGGCTACCGCACCAGCAGGGGTACTCGGCCTTGAGCTTGGGGGTGTAGCGCTCTTCGATGATCAGGCCGTAGTCGTAGTTCAGCTCTTCGCCCGCCTTGATGTTGCGCAGCGCGGTGATGAAAATGCGGCCGTCGCGCTCGTCGGCGTAGCAGTTGGGGTTGCAGCTGTGGTTGATCCAGCGCGACGAATTGCCGCCGAACTTTGCATCGATCACATGGTCTTCATCCACATGGAAGTAGAACGTGTGGTTGGGCTGCAAGGGGTCGTGCGGGTGCCGGTCCTGCGCTTCCTGCCAGCCGATCACTTCACCCGTGTATTCAACAAGGACTTCGCCCTCTGCAATATCCTGCACGGCAAAAACGCCCTTGCCGTGCACGCCCGAACGCCGGGTCTGGATGCGACGCCCCTGCGCAGGGGTCGGGGTTGCAGGCGGTGCGGTGCGGGGCATGGCAAAAACTCTGTTAACTTGAATATGCACACATGCGCGTGCGCGTGTACGCGTGAGGCAACGGATTGTAGAAGCGACCGGCCGGATGCCGGACAGCCAGACTGGCGAGAAACCAAAAAATGACCAAGACCCTGGTAATTGCAGAAAAACCCTCGGTGGCGCAAGACATCGTGCGCGCACTGACCCCCGTGGCGGGCAAGTTCGAGAAGCACGAAGATCACTTCGAGAACGACCGCTATGTCGTCACCAGCGCCGTGGGCCACCTGGTGGAGATCCAGGCCCCCGAGCAATTCGATGTGAAACGCGGCAAGTGGAGCTTTGCGCACCTGCCCGTGATCCCGCCGTACTTTGACCTCAAGCCCGTGGACAAGACCAAGAGCCGCCTGAACGCGGTGGTCAAGCAGGCCAAGCGCAAGGACGTGACCGAACTCATCAACGCGTGTGACGCGGGCCGCGAGGGTGAGCTGATCTTTCGCCTGATCGAGCAGTATGCGGGCGGCAGCAAACCCCTGGGCAAGCCCGTCAAGCGCCTGTGGCTGCAGTCCATGACGCCCCAGGCGATCCGCGACGGCTTCAGCGCGCTGCGCACCGACCAGCAGATGGCCGGCCTGGCCAGCGCCGCGCGCAGCCGCTCCGAAGCCGACTGGCTGGTGGGCATCAACGGCACGCGCGCCATGACGGCATTCAACTCGCGCGACGGTGGCTTCTTCTTGACCACCGTGGGCCGGGTGCAGACGCCCACGCTGTCGCTGGTGGTGGAGCGCGAAGAAAAGATCCGCAAGTTCATCAGCCGCGACTACTGGGAAATCCACGCCACCTTTGGCGCCCAGGCGGGCGAGTACCCCGCCAAGTGGTTCGACCCGAAATGGAAGAAGGGCGAGGATGTGGAAGCCCGCGCCGACCGCGTGTGGTCGGCCGCAGAAGCCCAAGCCATTGCCAACGCCGTGCGCGGCAAGCAGGCCACCGTCACCGAAGAGAGCAAGCCCACCACCCAGGCATCGCCCCTGTTATTTGACCTGACCAGCCTGCAGCGCGAGGCCAATGGCAAGTTCGGCTTCAGTGCCAAGACCACGCTCGCCCTTGCGCAAAGCCTGTACGAACGCCACAAAGCCCTGACCTACCCGCGTACCGACTCGCGCGCGCTGCCCGAAGACTATTTGCCCGTGGCCAAGCAAACTTTTGAAATGCTGGCCGACAGCGGCATGCGCCACCTCGCGCCGCACGCGCTCACCGCGCTGAACAACAACTACATCCGCCCGTCCAAGCGCATTTTTGACAACAGCAAGGTCAGCGATCACTTTGCCATCATCCCCACCACGCAAGCCCCATCGGGCCTGAGCGAGGCTGAGCAAAAGCTGTACGACCTGGTCGTGCGCCGCTTCATGGCCGTGTTCTTCCCCAGCGCGGAATACACCGTCACCACCCGCATCAGCACCGTCGCCGCCGCGCCGGGCCGCCCCAAGCAAGGCGCGGCCCCCTCGGGGGGCAGCGAACCACACGAAGTGGGGAGCGTGGGGGCAACATCCGTGCACAGCTTCAAGACCGAAGGCAAGGTGCTGGTCAAGCCGGGCTGGCTGGCCATCTACGGCAAGGAAGCCGCCGACGAAGTCGAAGGCGGCAAGGACGGCGACAAGGGCCAGAACCTGGTGCCGGTGAAACCCGGCGAAATGGTCAACACCCTGGCGGCGGATCCCAAGGGCCTCAAGACCAAGCCGCCCGCCCGCTACTCCGAAGCCACGCTGCTGGGCGCCATGGAAAGCGCGGGCAAGCAGATCGACGACGACGAGCTGCGCGAAGCCATGCAGGAAAAAGGCCTGGGCACGCCTGCCACGCGTGCGGCCATCATCGAAGGCCTGCTGACTGAAAAGTACATGCTGCGCGAAGGCCGCGAGATCATCCCCACGGCCAAGGCCTTCCAGCTCATGACGCTGCTGCGCGGGCTGGAAGTCGAAGAGCTGTGCCGCGCCGAACTCACAGGCGAGTGGGAATACAAGCTCTCGCAGATGGAAAAGGGCCAGCTCAGCCGCGAAGCCTTCATGGCCGAGATCGCCGCCATGACCGAGCGCATGGTCAAGAAGGCCAAGGAATACGACCGCGACACCATCCCCGGCGACTACGCCACGCTGCAATCGCCCTGCCCCAACTGCGGCGGTGTGGTCAAAGAGAACTACCGCCGCTTTGCCTGTGTGGGCAAGGCGGGCGCCGAGGGCTGTGGCTTCAGCTTCGGCAAGTCGCCCGCAGGCCGCACCTTTGAAACGGCCGAGGCCGAACAGCTGCTGCGCGACAAGAAGATCGGCCCACTGGAGGGCTTCCGCTCCAAGGCGGGGTGGCCGTTCACCTCTGAGATCGTCATCAAGTACGACGACGAAGCGCACAACTACAAGCTCGAATTCGACTTTGGCGACGACAAGAACGCCGAGGAATCGGGCGAGCTGGTGGAGTTTGAAGACGCATCGCTGGGTGCCTGCCCCATCTGCGGATCGGAAGTGCACGAGCACGGCAGCAACTACGTGTGCAGCAAGGCCGTGCCCACGGCCGCACAGCCCACGCCCAGCTGCACCTTCAAGAGCGGCAAGATCATCCTGCAGCAGCCCGTGGAGCGCGAGCAGATGCACAAGCTGCTGGAGACCGGCAAGACCGACCTGCTCGACAAGTTCGTGAGCATGCGCACGCGCCGCAACTTCAAGGCCCACCTGGCGTGGGACAAGGAGGCGGGCAAGGTCAACTTTGAATTTGCGCCCAGCAAGTTCCCGCCGCGCCCTGGCGCTGTTTCAAAAACAGTAGCAGCCAAAGCAAGCAAGACGGGCGCAGCGGCCAAAAAAGCCCCTGCAAAGAAGGCTGCCGCCAAAACCACCGCCGCCAAAGCCCCGCGCAAGGCCGCAGCAGGCAAGGCTCCCAGCGCCGCCCTGGCCGCCGTGATTGGCAACGAGCCCGTGGCCCGCCCCGAGGCCGTCAAGAAGATGTGGGAATACATCAAGGCCCACAACCTGCAGGACCCCAAGGACAAGCGCACCATCGTTGCCGACGACAAGCTGCGCGCCGTGTTCGGCAAGGACAGCGCAGGCATGTTCGAGCTGGCCGGCATTCTGGGCAACCACCTGGGCGGCGAATGATGCAGGCGCTGAACAGGGCACCTACCGCGTCGATGGCGGGCAGCGTCTGCCGCACCGCGCTGGCAGCCCTCGCGGTTGCCGCTGCGCTGGGTGGGTGCACCACCACAGGGTCCGCGCGCTCCAGCGACCCGGCCAGCCAGCAGCAGCCCCAGGGTGCCAGCGGCGTGACCGTGTTTGGTGACATCGACGTGAACGTGACGCGCGAGCGCACACGCTGACGGACCTTTCACAGGCGCTCTCACCGCATCCGTATGCGCAGCCGCACTGAACGCACCGTCCTCACCGCCATCGCGGTCGTGGTGGTTGCTGCCGCCGCCGCTGCGTGGTGGACGCGCGATGCCTGGCTGCCGCACGCAGGGCCGTGGTCCGAGCAGATGTGGAAAAAGATCATCCGCCCGGGCCCAGACACCCTGCCGCCCGACAAGCGGCCCGCCCAGGCGCAGCCCGCGCGCAGCGGAGCCTCAACCCCCGCTGCACCGCAACCGCGCAAGTGTGTGAAAGACGGCCGCACTACCTACACCGACCAGCCCTGTCCCAAGGGCACGCAAGAGCTGCCGGTGGATGGCGCGGTGACTTCGCTCCCGCCCTGACGGTTCGCTGCCCATCGGACAAAGGCGTCACCAGGCGCCTGATCCCGCGCTTGCATGGGTATGGGTTCTTGCACCGCAGGGTTCACTCTCCTCCCGGTGTCTCCTGCGTTCCAGCCCTGCGCATATCCGCGCCACCATGTCACGCCGCTGCAACGATGCCGCCCTAGAGTCGGCCTCTTTTCAGAAACGGAACCGTTGCCATGAAAGCCTTGTCCTCCTTCGCCGCCGTCTGCCTGTCTGCCCTGGTGCTTGCCGGGTGTGGCGGTAGTGACGATGCGCCTGCACAACCCCAGGTCATCGCGCACCGTGGCGCCAGCGGCTATCTGCCCGAGCACACGCTAGGCGGCTACGAGCTGGCCATCCGCATGGGGGCCGACTTCATCGAACCCGACTTGCAGATCACCAAAGACGGCGCGCTGGTAGCCATCCACGACGACACCCTGAACCGCACCACCAACGTGGCCACGCTGTTCGCGCAGCGCAACGGTGGCTACAAGGTGTCGGACTTCACTCTCGCCGAAATCAAGACACTGACCGTGGTGCCCACCGGCACGGGCAAGGCAAGCTATCCGGGCTTCACGCCCAGCTCGGCCAACGCGTTCGCCGTACCCACCTTCCAGGAAGTGGTGGACCTGGCCAAAAAACAAAGTAGCACCGCAGGCCGCGAAGTGGGCATCTACCCCGAAGCCAAGCAGGCCGACCCCGCCATGGAAGACGGCATCTTGAAGACCCTGGCCGCCAACGGCTACAACGCCAACAGCAAGGTCTTCATCCAGTCGTTCAGCGATGCCACTCTGCGCAGCCTGCGCACCAAGCAAGTCGCGCAGAACAACAAGATGCCGCTGATCCTGCTGGGGGTGGCCACCACCGCAGCGGACGGCACCGCGCGCATGGGGGTCACGGGCGCCACCGGCGTGCAGGCGCTCACGCTGAAAGATGTGGCGGCCTTCACCGAGGGGGTAGGCGTGCTCATCAACAACACCACCTACCCCGTCACGAAGTCCTTCATCGACCAGGCCCACGCCGCAGGCCTGAAGGTGCACGGCTGGACCTTTGCGCAGGCCGATGCCGCTCCTGCCGCCGCAGAGTTCCGCAAGTACCTGGACATGGGCATGGACGGCATGTTTGCCAACTACCCCGACCTGGCGGTGACCGCCCGCAACGCCTACGTGCAGGGCAAGTAAGCCCGGCGCAGCGAAGGGGGGGCGATCCCCGCACACGGCATGCCGGTGCGGTGGATAGCCCCCATGCGACAACCGGGCAGGCGCATCTGGGCTAGTCTTGCGGCAACGCCCTGTGCTTGAGCCTTTCGACCATGTCCTCTTCTGCCCCTTCCCGATCCCTGCCCCTGCGCGGCGCCACCAACTTTCGCGACCTGGGCGGCTACACCGGCCACGGCGGCCGCCCCGTGAAGTGGCGCCGCATCTTCCGCTCCGACCACCTGGCGGGCCTGACGCCCGAAGACCAGGCCCTGCTGGCCGACCTGGGTGTGGCCCGCGCGGTGGACTTTCGGGGCCAGGCCGAAAGTGCCGCGTATGCATACGCGCTGCCCGGCGTGGCCTACCACCCGCTGCACATTGAGCCCACGGTGGTACAGCGCGCGCTGGAACTGCAACGCACCGGCCGCCAGCTCACCGCGCAGGACGCCGTGGGCCTGATGCAGGACACCTACCGGGGCTTTGTGCACGACAACGCCCGGCGTTTTGCCGAACTTTTCCGCCTGCTGCTGGCCAGCGATACGCCCACCGTTTTCCACTGCACGGCGGGCAAGGACCGCACCGGCTTTGCCGCTGCCCTCATCCTGCTGACTCTGGGCGTACCGCGCGATGTGGTCATGCACGACTACCTGCTCACCAACGCGCTGTACCAGCGCCCGCCCGGCATGGGCAGCCACGCGCCGGAAGAAGTGCTGCGCGTGCTGTGGCGTGTGCAGGAAGAGTTTCTGGACGCCGCCCTGCACATGGTGGACAACGACTTTGGCGGGCTGCAGGCGTATCTGGTGGACGTGCTGGGTGTTGACGCTGCCGCGCAGAAGGAACTGGCAGGGCGGTATCTGCAGACGGCCTAAATCGCTGATGGTGCCCGCCGGCGGCGCCTGCCCGGCTTACCCCGCGCTGTGCTGCGGCCGCACTGTCACAGAGCGCTGTTGGCGCACGTGCCAGAACAGCCAGCCCACGATCGACAGGTTCAGCAGGTTCCACGCCATGCCGTTCAAAAATGCCGCGCGGTAGCTGCCCGTCAGGTCAAAGATCCAGCCCGACATCCAGCCCCCCAGCGCCATGCCGATCAGCGTGGCCATGATCACCGCGCCCACCCGCGCGCCCGCCTCTTGCGGCGCGAAATACTCGCGGATGATGATGGCGTAGGCGGGCACGATGCCGCCTTGGAACAGCCCGAACATCGCCGAGATCACATACAGCGGCACCAACCCGTCAAACGGCAAAAACAGCGCCAGCCCCACGCCCTGCAGTGCCGAGCCCAGGAGCAGCGTGCGCACGCCGCCAATGCGATCGCAGATCACGCCCGACACCAGGCGGCTGACGATGCCGCACGCCAGCATCAGCGACAGCATCTCGGCCCCGCGCGCCGCACCAAAACCCAGGTCGGTGCAATACGCCACGATGTGCACCTGCGGCATCGCCATGGCCACGCAGCAGGCCACACCCGCCACACACAGCAGCAGCTGCGCATGCAATGGACGCAGGCCAAACGGGCGGCTGCGGTCGAGCGACAGCGCTGCAGGCGCCACACCGGCTGACGCACCCTGCGTCGATGCAGCGGGTGCAGCCGGTGCAGGGACTGCATCCATCTGCACCATGGGTGCGCGCTGGCGCATGCGCAGTGCCAGCAGCAGCATGCCCACGCCACACACCAGGCCCAGCAGCACATAGGTGTGGCGCCAGCCGATCAGCTCGATGCCGTGCTGCACGATGGGCGGCCACAGCGCGCCCGCAATGTAGTTGCCGCTGGCGCAGATCGCCACCGCAATGCCGCGCCGCTTGTTCCACCACAGCGCGGTGTCGGCCATCAGCGGCGCAAATGTGGCCGAGCTGCCAATCAGCCCCATCAGTCCGTGCGCCAGCCCAAACCCCCAGATGCTGCCCGACAGCCCAGCCCACACAAACCCGCCACACACGGCCACCGCGCCCACGCACAGCACCGGCATCAGCCCATGCCGGTCGGCCATGCGCCCGGTCCAGATGCCGCCCAGCCCCAGGCACACCATCATCAGCGTGTAGGGCAGCGACGCATCCGCACGGCCCACGCCAAACTCAGCCTGCACGGCGGGCAGCACCACCGACACCACATACATGCTGCTGTTGCCCAGCACGACGAGGCCCAGCGTGGTCAGCAGGCGCCAGGCGGCCTGGCGGGAGTCGATGAGGGAGGCGGGGGCGGCGGCTGAGGGGGACGACGAAGAGTTCGGCATGCGGGGCAATTTACCTGACGGCACTGCAGGGACTTGCTGGGCGGCACTGTGCACGCCGAGTGTCACGGTGTCGTTAGTTGATTGGTATGAATTTGATAGCTGCCAGAGTTTATGGGATAAGCGCTACAGGCCAATATAGCTTGCATAGTCTTGGCTACGTAGATCCTTCTGCAGCGGTCCACTCAACCAGCGCCCGCCAACACGCTTGCCCACCAGTCTGCACGCCGAGTTGCGCACCCTCATCGCCAGCAGCCGCCAGCGCCTGGCTGGTGCGGTCAATGCTGAACTCACCCGCGTGTACTGGGCAGTGGGTCAACGCTTGGCCACCGAAGTGCTGGGCGGCGAACGTGCCCAGTACGGCAGCCAACTGCTGGAGCAGCTGGGCCAACAGCTCTCGCAAGAGTTCGGCTGGGGTTTTGAAGCCCGCGACCTGCGCCGCATGGTCAAGTTTGCGCAGGCTTTCCCCAGCGCAGAGATTGTGTCGACACAATTGAGCTGGAGCCACATGGTCGTCATCGTTGCACTCAAAAACCCGCAAGCCCGCCAGTTTTACGCCCAGCAAGCCGCGCAAGACAGCTGGAGCGTCACGGTGGTGCTCCACAAGAAGAATTGCCTGGTGCCGTACCTGCACGTAGACCCCGCCACCGCCTTGCCGGTGCTGCCCAACGCACGCGATGTGACGAACATCGGGCACTGGGGCACGGGCAACCTGGAAGTCACGCTCTCAACCCAATGCGATCTGGACGCAGCCAAGCCTTTCATCATGGCGGCGTACGAGGGGCGGGGGGCAGCAGGGCAATGATTTGCTCCTATTTTGATAGCTTATTGCGCTTGCTCATCAAGCGCTAGCGGCCAATTTCGTCTCAACCCGTGACCTGTCGCACGACCGACTGAGAGAATCGGCTTCCATCCATGTCTACATCCCCCATCCTCGGCCTCAGCCACCTCACCTTCATCGTGCGCGACGTAGACCGCACCGCCCGCCTGTTTTGCGAAGCTCTGGGCGCGCAAGAGGTCTACGACAGCCAGAGCCGCAACTTCTCGCTCTCACGCGAAAAATTTGTGCTGCTGGGTGGGCTGTGGCTGGCGTTCATGGAGGGGGAGCCACCGGCAGAGCACAGCTACCGCCATGTCGCCTTTGCCGTGGCTGACGAGGATTTGCCCGCCTGCGAGGCGCGGCTGCGAGCGCTGGGGGCGGAGGTGAAGCCGCCCCGCGCACGGGTGGAGGGCGAGGGGCAGTCGCTGTACTTCTACGACTTTGACAACCACTTGTTTGAGCTGCACACCGGCACGCTGGCGCAGCGGCTGGCGCGGTATGCGCAGGGGTAGGGCGTGGGGTTTTGCCTGCCGCGTTGCCTTCAGGCGGGGGCGCTGCTTTTAATCACCGCGTTTTGCGCGGTGAATACCGCCGCAATACGGCTCAAACGCGTGTGCAGAAACCCATTTTGCTACTTTTTTGATAGCTGTTTGCGCTTATCCTGATTTCGCTAGAGGCCGATTTGATACTTAGACCTGCGGCAAATACTGCTCCAGCAGCATCTGCACCGCATCGGCCTGCAACACATCCCGCCGCCGCTTCAGCGGGTCGCGGTCGGGCTGCCCTGCCATCCACCGCTTGAACGCCACAAAAGTGGCCGGGTGCACAGTGTTCATGCGGGCCATGGTGCCGTTGGTGGCAACAATGACGGCAGAAAAACCCGGTGAGTCCAGCAGCACGCTGGCGCGCCGGGCCTGGGCCACCCAGAAATCTTCGTCGGCGTCGCTGAGCTTGATGGGATGGGGATCGTCATCGGTGCGCTCGCGGCGGATGATGTCCACCTCAAAGCCGTCTTTGTTCACGGCGGTGTACTTTTGGCTTTGCCGGATGCGAAAGGTGGGGTCTACTTTTTTCAGCACGCCCAGCATGGAGCTGTCTACCCTGGCAAGTTGGGTAGAAAAGATGATGCGTTTGCGAGTGTCCCACAGCAAGTCAATGTCGCGGGTGGCGAGTGCGTCGGCCTCTAGCCGCACCCCGGCGGCTGCCTCGTAGGCGTATAGGGCGTGGGTGCCCACCACCCGAAAGTGCTCGCTCAGGTGGGTGCTGGCCAGGCGGTTGAGCAGCGCGACCACCAGCGGGTCTACCCTGCCGACGCGCAGGGCGCGGTTCATGCGCTGTTGCTGGTCTAGCGCGGCTTTCAGGCCGGTGAGCCGTTCGGCGCTGGCCTGCTTTCGTTGCATGAATTTGTCGTAGATGGCCTGCGTCTCCGGCGTACGGGGGCCCAGGCTGGTTTCGGCCCCGGCGGGCGAGGTGCGCACCAGGTATTTCGATTCGGGCGCGGACGCTGGCCCCGCGTGCCAGTACATCCCCCCGCGCACCTGGGCGGCTTCTTCAGTGGCTTCGGCCAGTGCATCGAACACGGCAACGGCGTCGATGTACTGGCGGGTGATAGCGGGGCTGAGTTCGAGCATTTCGGTATATTTTAATATTTTCTTATTTTTTACCGAAAATCAAATAAAAACAATACGTTAGATGATTTTTATGTATTGCTTTTATGGATAAGCCAGACATCAGGGCTTGAGGCGCGATCGTCTTGTTCGCTAAGTGCAGCGGTGAGCCCGACGCTATGCTCCCCACCCAACGAAACACGACACACCCGGTACCCGCCATGCACGAAATCATCTGCCCCCACTGCAGCAAAGCCTTCAAGATCGACGAGGCGGGGTACGCCGACATCCTCAAACAGGTGCGTGACGCGGATTTCAGCGCGCAGTTGCACGAGCGGCTGGAGTTGGCCGAGCAGGACAAGCGCAATGCCGTAGCACTGGCGCAGGCCCAGGTAGCCAATGAACTGCAGAAGGCGGCAGCGGCCAGAGACGCCGAGATCCAAGCGCTGAAGGCGCAGCTGGATGCAGGCGCGGTGGAGCGTGACCTGGCCGTGGCGCAGGCGCTGAAAGCGGTGGAAAAACAGCGCGATGCCCTGGCGAATGAGCTGGAGCGTGCGCGGCTGGCGCAGCAGGCCGCAGACCAGTTGGCACAAGCGCGAGTGGCGCAGGAGCTGCAGGGCGTGGCGGCCAGAAAGGACACAGAAATCCAGCAGCTCAAATCGCAGCTGGAGGCTGCCGAGGTGGCGCGCAGGCTGGCGGTGACCGAGGCAGTGACGGTGGTAGCCCGCGAGCGCGATGAACTCCAAAACAACTTGAACCTGGTGGTGGTGAAAAAGCAGCTGGAAGAGGCCGCCATCAAGGAGCAGTACGCGCTGCAGCTGCGCGACCGCGATGGCGAGATTGCAAGGCTGCGGGACATGAAAGCGCGCCTGTCGACCAAGATGGTGGGCGAGACGCTGGAGCAGCACTGCGAGACGGAGTTCAACCGCATTCGTGCCACGGCGTTTCCGCGCGCGTACTTTGAGAAGGACAACGACGCGCGCAACGGCAGCAAGGGCGACTACATCTTTCGCGACGTGGACGAGGCGGGCAACGAGATCGTCTCGATCATGTTCGAGATGAAGAACGAGAACGACGAGACGGCCACCAAGAAGCGCAACGAAGACTTCTTGAAAGAGCTGGACAAGGACCGCAATGAAAAGGGCTGCGAGTACGCGGTGCTGGTGTCGCTGCTGGAGCCTGAGAGCGAGCTGTATAACACCGGTATCGTGGATGTGTTCTACCGCTACCCCAAGATGTACGTGGTGCGGCCGCAGTTCTTTATCCCCATCATCACGCTGCTGCGCAACGCCGCGATGAAGTCGCTGCAATACAAGTCAGAGCTGGCGCTGGTGAAGGCGCAGAACCTGGACATCACCAAGTTTGAATCACAGCTGGAGGAGTTCAAGGGCGCGTTTGGTCGCAACTGGCGCTTGGCGTCCGACGGGTTTGAAGAGGCCGTGAAGCGTATTGACGAGGCCATCAAGGACCTGGAGAAGACCAAGGAGGCGCTGCACAAGTCAGCCAACAACCTGCGCCTGGCCAATGACAAGGCCGAAGACCTCACCATCAAGAAGTTGACCCGCGGCAACCCGACGATGGCGGCCAAATTTGCGGAGCTGAAGCAGGTGGGAATGTTGGATGGGGAGTGAGACAGGGCCGCGCGGTGGACGGTGCGCGGCCGGGCGTTACCCCCCCATCGCTGCAGGCGGTGATCAGGAGCCCACACTGCCTGTCGCAGCGGCGACGCACCCCCTGCGCCCGGGCTCACACCCTGACGGAAGCCCCCGTCGCATAAAACTGCCCACCCGCCACATAGTGCAGCGTGCGCAGGTCATCCGGCGCGGTGTCGAACTCCCAGTGCCCGTTACGGAACACGCGGTCGTCGGCCCAGGCGGCCACCACTTCGCCGATGAAAAGGTCGTAGGCCTGCTGGTTGTGGGGCTCGGGGACCACGCGGCACAGCAGCCAGGCGGCGCAGCCTTGCACCAGAGGGGGCGTGGTCTGAGCGGGCTGGCCGGGGGCGTCAAACAACGCCACGCCATGGCGCTGCAGCTTGTCGGGCGTGGTCTTGGCGGTGTCGGTGCCCAGGGCGACGGTGAGCGCGGCCTGCGGCACGGTGGGCAGCTGCAGGGCAAACAACCGGCTGGCCTCCACCAGCTCGCGCGTGCGCGTGGCCTTGTCGAGCACCACGGTGACCTTGGGCGGCGCAAAGTCCAGTGCGCAGGCCCACGATGCGGCCATGACGTTGTGCTGGCCTGCATGGGTGGCCGACACCAGCACGACGGGGCCGTGGTTGAGTAGGCGGTAGGCCTTGTCGAGGGGCACCGGGGTGAAGTGGGGCGGGGAGGCAGTGGGCAACATGGGGTGTGATGGTTTGTTCAGTGAGCGATACGAGGGGGATGGGGTGGAGCGCGGAAGCTGTTGGCGTTGCGGATGTTTGCTATAAATTAAATAGCTATTCAGGCATATTGCACTAGCGCTATGGCGCATTTTTGCCTCAAACTGGCTTCCATGCAGCCTGTGTGGACGCCCGGGGGCCGCAGCCAGAGTGCCGAACAGGGGCTTGTGGCACGCACCTGTGATGGCGATAGCCACCCGCTAACATGCCATCGCCAACCGATGGCCACAACCCGCCCCTTAAGGGGCTTACAGGAGACGATGAATGTTCAGTCATGTGATGGTCGGTGTGAACGACCTGGAGCGGTCCAAGAAGTTTTATGACGCGCTGCTGGGCACGCTGGGTGTGCCGCCCGGGGTGGCCAACAAGAACCGCTACTTCTATCGCGGCCCCACCGGTACCTTTGGCATCACCACCCCCATCAACGGCGAGCCCGCCACCTTTGCCAACGGCGGCACCATCGGTTTTGCCATGCAGTCGCCCGAGCAGGCTGACGCCTTTCATGCTGCCGGCGTAGCCAACGGCGGCGTTACCTGCGAAGACCCACCCGGCTGGCGCGAAGGCCCCGGCGGCAAGCTGTACCTGGCGTACCTGCGCGACCCGGACGGCAACAAGATCTGCGCTCTGCACCGCCCGGCCAAGGCCTGATCAGCGGGCAGGGCCGCCACTGCAACGCCGGTGGCGCACCAGCCAGCGCTGGGCGGCCTGCACAGCCTGGCAGGCCGCAGCGGCCATGGCCCCGGTGACGGCCAGCATGACCAGAATGTGAAGACCCAGCGCAGCCAACGCCAGCAGCAAGGGGGTGGAGAGCCCGCCACCCGCTGGAGCCGCCCCACCTGCTGCGCCATCGCCCCCGCACAGCGGGGCCAGCGCAGGCACCAGCGCCAGCCCGGCACCGTGCACCGTGGCCACCCCAAAGGACCAGATTGCCATGCCCATGGGCCCGGCGGGCTTGCGCAGGCGATGCCACACCGCCGCCGGCCAATGTGCGCGAGCGAGCACCACCACCCCAGCCAGGCCGCCCGCTACCGCCAGCAGCACGGATGGCGATAACGATAACCTCCACACCGCCGCAGCCGCCGTCAATGCCACGGCCGCCAGGTGCCCGCAGGCCATGGGCAGGAGTGCGCGCAGCGGCATGCTGCGGTCGGTGGCGTGCAGGCTGCAGGCGGTGGCCAGCCCCCAGCCCGTGAGGGGGTTGAGCCCGTGCAGTGCGCCCATGGCAGCGATGGCCAGCCAGGGCCAGAGGGCGGCGTCCATGCTCGCACTCCGCGCGGTGTGGGGTCAGCCCCGTGCGGCGCAGCACCCACCCGGCGCCGTGTGGGCCGGTGAAGGCTGGGGCCTCTGTGCGGCTGGCGCCGCTGCAAACCCAGCCTGTGGCTGGGAAGGCGCATACCGGTCGTGGTGTCGCACCCAGTCCATGGGGTAGGCGGGGTTGGTTTCGTGGCGGCCTCGGGGCGTGAGGTCCAGCAGCTGGTAGGTGCCCATCATGGCCTCCACGCCGCGCCCGAAGGTGGAGTAGGCGTGGAACACATCGCCCGCATCGTTGCGCACAAACACGCTGATGCCCGGCGCCTCATCGGCAGGGAAGGGCCGCATGCCGTAGTTGTAGAACACCTCGCCGTTGCCGCGTGCGCGCTGCTCGGGCGTGAAGCTCACGGCAAAGTCGTGGTTGAAGTCGCTGCCGTGCGACGACGCCCAGCGGAACTGCCAGCCCATGCGCTGGCGGAAGCGCTCGATCTCGGCCAGCGGCGCGCGCGACACGGCGAGCACCGATACGTCACGGTGTTGCAGGTGCAGCGCCATGCCGCCCATGTGGTCGGCCATGAAGGAGCAGCTGGGGCAGCCCTGCTCCCACCCCGGGCCGAACATAAAGTGCTGCACCAGCAACTGGCTGCGGCCGTCGAACAGGTCGGCCAAGGCGCGCGGGCCCTGCAGCGTGTCCAGCGTGTAGCGCTTGTCCACGCGGGTCCAGGGCAATGCGCGGCGCTGCGCGGCGACCTCGTCATGCAGACGGGTCAGCGCCTTCTCGCGGGCCAGCAGTGCATGGCGCTGTGCCAACCATTGGTCGGCAGAAACCACGGGATGGGGGGTGGGTGCGTTCATCGGGGTGCTCCTGGTAGGTAGTGGATGACGTTGCGGGATGGGATGGAGGAGTGCATTGGCAGTGAGGCGCCGACAGGCGCACCGCTCCCCGGCCTGCGGCATTACCTGATGCGCGCAGGGCCTGTGGTGGCAAAGGTGGTGGTGGGTGCGGCGGTGCGCCGCGTCACTCAGGGGGTCAGAGCCGGGCCGCCTTGGGCCGGCGCACGGCGCGGACCTTGCCGCTGCCGCCGCCCCCGCAGTAGAAGAGGTCGGCGCCGTCGGATTCGAGGCCGCTCACGCCCATGCCCTGCGGCATATCGAGCTGTTGCAGCACGGCGCCGGTGGCGGGGTCGATGTGGCGCAGCGTGCTTTCGTCGCCCTCCCAGGTGCCATGCCACATTTCGCCGTCCACCCAGGTCACGCCGGTCACGAAGCGGTCGGACTCGATGGTGCGCCGGATGGCGCCCGTGGCGGGGTCGATCTGGTGGATCTTGCGGTCACGGTACTGGCCCACCCACAGGCTGCCTTCCGCCCAGGTGAGGCCCGAGTCGTTGCCGTTGCCAGGGGCAGGGATGGAGGCCACCACCTGGCCGGTGGAGGGGTCGATCTTGTCGATGCGGGCCTCGGTGATCTGGTACAGGTGCTTGCCGTCATACGCGGTGCCTGCGTCGCTGGCCACGGCCAGAGTGCGCCGGGTTTCGCCCGTGGCGGCATCAAAGGCCACCAAGTGCGCCCCCGTGGCCGCCCAGACATGCTGGCCGTCGTGCGTGACGCCATGCACGCTGTCTGCACCCTCAAAGGGGCCGTATTCGCGCACGATCTCGGCGGGTTGTGAAGGGTGGCGGCGAAGGGTGACGGGTGTCGGTTCGTTGTGGGTGCATGCGGTCATCGTTGGCTCCTGGGGGGTGCCCGGTGGGGCTTGGCGTCCACTTTAGGCAATTGGCAGCGCAGCGGGGAGTAACAAGATCGTCGTGAATCCGGCCAGCGGCGGCGCCAGCCAGCGCTGCGCACGCGCGCGGCCGATGGAGCGCACACGGCCTTGTGCCTCTAGCTCGGCCAGCGCGCGTTGCACGGTGCGCTGGCTGGCATCCACGGCCAGCGCCAGCGCCGATGTGGACCAGGCCGCCCCGTCCGACAGCAACGCGAGCAACGCCGCCTGCTCGCCATCGATGGGCGGCGCCAGCACCACCACCGGCCGTGCGTCCAGGGGCTGCAGCACAAAGCCGCGCGCCGTGGCCTCGATGCGCGCCAGCGGCCGAAGGAGCGCGCGCAGGCGCCCCACCTCCACCCGCAGCCGCGCGCGGTGGGTGTCGTCCGGGCGGCGGGTACGGAAGGCCTGGGCAATCAAGGCCTCACGCTCTGCATCGCCGGGCCAGGCCTGCGCCAGCGCGCGGGCGAGGGCAAACAGGATGGGTCGGCGTGCCAGGGGTTGCCAGACGGCGGTGGCGTCTGGGGCAGATGGGGCCGCGCCCACCCCCACACAGCGCCGGCACGCATCCACCACCAGCGCGCCAGACGCCAGCAGGTCTACTACCTCTGACAGACGCAGCGGTTGGTCCACCCCGGCCCCCACGCGGCGCGCTGCGGGCTGGTCCAGCAGGGCGCGCGCCTGCGCCACCTCGGCCAGCAGGGCCGGTACGCGGGCTTGCAGGGCGGCCTCTTGCGCACGGTCCAGCGCCGCACGGGCGGCGGCCATGTGCAGCGAGCGCAGTGCCAGTTCGGCCAGGGTCAGGTCGGCCATGGCCCGCAGTGCGGGGGGCAGGTTGCCCACTGCGGGGGCGGCCGCCAGGGCATTCATGGCCGCTACAGCTTCGTCCAGGCGGCCGATGCGCAGCAGCCGTCGCGCCGCAATCAGCCGCGCCTGGGCGGCGTTGGCGGTGTCGCCATGGACTTGCAGCGTGTTGGCGGCCTCCAGCAGCGGGCGGTGTGAACCGCCGAGGTCGCGCATGGCCAGCGCCACCTCGGCCTCGGCCACCACGCAGCGGGCACGCGCCTGGGCTTCGTGGGCGCCAAAGGCGCGCGCAGCCTGCCGCAGCAGGTCGCGCGCACGGGGGTGTTCGCCCAGCTGCGCCATGGCAATGCCGCGCAAGGCCAGGGCGGGCGGGTCGTCGCGCAGGGCCACGCGCTTGAGGGCGCCCAGCGGGTCCCCGGCGGCCAGGGCGCGGGCAGATGCGGAGATCAGCGAATCCATGGACCACAGACTACACGCCCGCCGCAGCCACCGTCACGCGCACGCCAGGCACCCGGCCGGGTGCGGGATACTCTGGCGCTTTGCAGCTTTCTCCGCCACAAGGACCGTCCATTGAAATCCGCCAGTGCCACCACCTTCGACGAGGCCTATTACCAGCGCTTCTATTTCGACAAGAAAACCAGCGTGGTGGACCCGCAGCACATGGAGCGACTGGGCACCTTCGTGTGCAGCTACCTCAAATACCTGCGTGTGCCGGTGCGCCGTGTGCTGGACGTGGGTTGTGGCATCGGGCTGTGGAGGGACATCATGGCGCAGCACTTTCCCGCCGCCAGTTACCAGGGCGTGGAGTTCAGCCCTTACCTGTGCGAGCGCTTTGGGTGGCAGCAGGGCTCGGTGGTGGACTATGCGGCGAGCGAGCCGTTCGACTTTGTAATCTGCCAGGGGGTGCTGCCCTACCTGAGCCCGGCCGACCTGAAGGCCGCCCTGCTGAATCTGGGCCGCCTGACCCAAGGCGCGCTGTATGTGGAGGCTGTGTCGCGCGAGGATTTTGAGCGCGACATCATCGATGAAGAGATCACCGACAACCGTGTGTTCCGCCACCGCGCCGAGCTGTACCGGCGCGGCCTGCGCGAGGGCGCCATCGAACTGGGTGGCGGCGTGTGGCTGAGCCGCCGGGCAGAGCTACCGCTGTTTGCGTTGGAACAGGCGGGAGGCCAGTGAACGACTCCACGCCCCCCGCCCCCCATGCGGTAGCCCGCCTGCGCGCCGAGCGCCTGGCCCGCAGCGCCAAACCCTTCCTGGCCCGTGGCGGCCCCAAGGGCGAGCGCTGCGCAGGCTGCCGCCTGGTGCCCAGCCACTGCATCTGCGCGCTGCGGCCTGCGCTGCCCACGCGCGCGGGCATGTGCCTGTTGATGGCGGACATCGAGCCCCTCAAGCCCAGCAACACCGGCTGGCTGATTGCCGATGTGGTGGCGGACACCTATGCCTTTGGCTGGGCGCGCACCGAGGTACACCCCGACCTGCTGGCACTGCTGGCCGACCCGCAGTGGCAGCCGTATGTGGTCTTCCCCGGCGAGTTCGTGGCGCCCGAGCGCGTGGTCACGCAGGTGGCCACGGCAGAGGGCAAGCGCCCGCTGTTCGTGCTGCTCGACGCTACCTGGCCCGAGGCGCGCAAGATGTTCCGCAAGAGCCCCTACCTCAACCACCTGCCCGTGCTGAGCCTGCAACCCGAGCAGCTCTCGCGCTACCACCTGCGCCGGTCCACGCGCATGGACCACTTCTGCACCTCCGAGGTCGGCGCGCTGTGCCTGGAGCTGGCGGGCGAGCTGCAAGCCGCACAGGCGCTGGAGGCGTACCTGGACGTGTTCACGCACCACTATCTGCAGGCCAAGCACCAGTTGCCGGTGGCGGCAGACGATGCCACGCACCTGCGGCTGCGCGGTCTGACCGAGACGGGTAATTAAGGCGGCGCCGGAGCCAATAAGCGGACGATGCGCGCCGTCGTCGCCCTGACGCGCTTTGGGGCGGCACAGCGCCAAAAAATGGACAAAGAGCGTGACATGAACGCTTACAAAAATGCACGTTTTGTAAGGCGCAACGCGACGAATGCAGCGCCTCTGCGCGGCACAATCCGCAGCGCTTGACCCATCAGGTCGAGCGCGGGTACCGGCCAGGGAGGGGCTGGTGGCCGCCGTTGCGAGAACAGGTTCTCCAAACCGCCCATTGAAAGAACACTATGAAAAAACACACGCTGGTGATTGCATCCCTGAGCCTCGCCGTGGCCTCGCTGGCCCATGCCGGCAAGGCCGAACGCGACATTTTTTTGCGGCAGAGGTAACGCCTGCCCTGCAGTCTGCCGCCAGCACCCTCAAGCAATCTTGCGGCTGCAATGTGAAGATGGAAGTGAAGCAGGAAAGCTTCCAGACCGTGGACCACCTGCGCCAGGTGCGCTATGCAGCCGGCACCATCGTGGACAACGCTCCGCGCTACTGCAACGATGCCCCCTCCAAGGCGGCGGTGTGCAAACTCAAGACCCTGGAATTCGCCCGCACCGGCACCACGGCTTTCAAGTTTGTCGCGGGCAAAGGTGCCATCACGCTGGACGAAAGCTCGTACCCCAGCTGGGACATGCTCACCGCCGAACTCGACAAGTAAGCGCGCGGTTCCCGCCCCGGTCTCGCCAACGCCCGGCATCGCCTTTCGCGGTGCCGGGCGTTGGTGTTTCTGCGCGATCGTCCGTAGCCTGAAGCGCGGGGATGCAGACCAGAGCAAGCTGCTGCGCAATGGCCTTGCGGCACAATCGCGCGCCCTGTTCTCTGTGAGCGACCCACCCATGCTCTCTGTCCACATCCGCAACTTTCGCCCTGGTGACGAGCCCGCGCTGCGCGCCGTTTTCCATGCCTCGGTGCATGGTCTGGCGTGCAAGCACTACACAGCCGAGCAACTCGATGCCTGGGCGCCACAGCGCTATGAGGCCGCAACCTGGGCAGAGCGCATGCGAGCCAACCAACCCTTCGTCGCACAAGCGCAGGGCGATGGCCCCATTGCGGGGTTTGCCGATCTGCAGGCCGACGGTTGCATCGACATGTTCTTCGTGGCTCCAGCGTTTTCCGGCCAGGGCGTGGCCCGGGCGCTGATGACACACATCCACGCGCAGGCCCAGCAGCGCAACACCCCCCGTCTGCACGCGTACGTGAGCCTGACTGCCGAGCCATTTTTTTCCGCTCAGGGGTTTGTGGTGGAGCTGCGCCAGCAGGTGGAACGTGCCGGCGTGGAGCTGCACAACGCGCGCATGGCCAAGACGTTGGTGGCCGGCTGACTTTTCACTCCTGATTTGATAGCTGACTGCGATCAATCCACAAGCCCTGGAGGTTCATTGGGGTTGCAGTGCCGATCCCGCTCAGTGTCTTTTCGTCGCCGGTGCCTTACAGTAGCCGCCCCGCAGCAGACAAACCCACACCCCAGCCCGCGATGGCTGCTACCCCATGACCAAAGACTTGGCACGACAGAACGAACTCAAACCCATGGCCCTGTGCGAGCCCTGCCAGGGCATCCAGCGCAACTGGCGCAAGGCGCCCGGCCACGCCGAGCTGGTGCAGCGCGGCAACCGCAAGGAAGACCGTGACGACGGCACCGTCACCATCACCCGCTACGTGTGCGACCGCTGTGGCACCGCGTGGGAGTACGAGAACGACAAGAACAACCAGCGGGCGGGCTGGTCGGTGGTGGGGCGCTGAGCGCAACCTGAGCCGGGGCACCTTTTCGCGGCCTCGAAGTCACACCGGTTTTTTGCCGGAGAACGCCCATGCTGCATCGCCGACGATTTTTGACCGCCGCCACCCGTAGCATCGCCCTGGGCGGCACGGCACTGCTGGCGGCGCGGGGCGCACAGGCCCAGCCCAGCTACACCGTGCCCCTGGCGCAGCTGCAGTCCATGGTGGCCCCAAAATTTCCCCGCAGCGTGCCGGTGCAAGGCCTGTTCAACCTGACCGTGCAGACGCCGCACTTGCGCCTGCTGCCCGAGGTGAACCGCCTGGGCGCCGCCATGGCGCTCGACGTGGCTGGCCCAGCGTTGCGCCGCAGTTACCCCGGCAGCCTGGATATGGAGTTTGCGCTGCGCTACGAGGCCAGCGACCGCACGCTGCGCGCGCACCAGATCCAGCTGGGCCGCATGGAGTTTCCGGGCCTGCGCCCGGCGGTGAACGAGCTGCTCAATGCCTACGGCCCACAGCTGGCCGAGCAGTCGCTGCGCGAGGTCACGCTGCATCAGCTGCGCCCGCAAGACACGGCGGTGTTCGACGGCTTGGGCCTGCAGCCTGGGCCCATCACCGTGACGGACAAGGGGCTGACCGTGGCGTTTGTGAGCAAGGCTCCCTGAGGGCCTGCCCTGTGAGCCCGCGCGCTCAGGCGGGCGATTTGGGTTTGTTCAGATACGGAGCCAGATACCGCCCTGTATGGCTGGCAGGGTTGGCAGCCAGCTCTTCTGGGGTACCCACACCCACCACGGTGCCACCGCCCGCGCCGCCCTCGGGCCCCATGTCGATGAGCCAGTCGGCGGTTTTGATCACGTCGAGGTTGTGCTCGATGATGACAATGGTGTTGCCCGCATCGCGCAGCTGGTGCAACACCTTCAGCAGCAAATCAATGTCGGCAAAGTGCAGGCCGGTGGTGGGCTCGTCCAGGATGTAGAGCGTGCGGCCGGTGTCGCGCTTGCTCAGCTCCTGCGCCAGCTTCACCCGCTGCGCCTCGCCGCCCGAGAGGGTGGTGGCGGCCTGGCCCAGGCGGATGTAGCTCAGGCCCACATCCAGCAAGGTCTGCAGCTTGCGGGCGATGGTGGGCACATCCTTGAAGTACGCCGCTGCGTCTTCCACCGTCAGCTCCAGAATCTGCGCGATGTTCTTGCCCTTCCACTGGACTTCCAGCGTTTCGCGGTTGTAGCGCTGGCCGTGGCAGATGTCGCACGGCACGTACACATCGGGCAAGAAGTGCATCTCCACCTTCACCACGCCGTCGCCCTGGCAGGCTTCGCAACGGCCACCGCCCGAAGACTGCGACACGTTGAAACTGAAGCGCCCCGGGCCGTAGCCGCGTTCTTTGGCCGTGTTGGTCTCGGCCATCAGTTCGCGGATGGGCGTGAACAGGCCGGTGTAGGTAGCGGGGTTGCTGCGTGGGGTACGGCCAATGGGGCTCTGGTCTACGTTGATGACCTTGTCGAAGTACTCGATGCCCACGATCTCTTCGTGCTCGGCCGGCTCTTCGTGCGCGCGGTGCACCTGCCGCGCCACGGCGGCATACAGCGTGTCGTTGACCAGCGTGCTCTTGCCCGAGCCCGACACGCCCGTGACGCAGGTGAGCAGGCCCACGGGGAAATCCACCGTCACGCCCTTCAAATTGTTGCCTGTGGCACCCACCAAGCGCAGCGCCTGCACGGCGCCCTGGCGTGCATGGTGCTCGGCCATGCGTTCGGCGCGGCGTTTGCTGGCCTCCGTCTGCGGAAAGCGTGATTTGGCTTTGGTCTCGACAACCGGCGCAGGCTGGTCCAGCACCGGCAGCCAGGGTGTGCGGCGCTTAGGCACGACAATCGTGCGCGTCCCAGACAGGTATTGGCCGGTGAGCGACTGAGGATTGGCGCGCACTTCGTCGTACGTGCCTTGCGCCATCACCCGCCCGCCGTGCACACCCGCGCCGGGGCCCATGTCGATCACATGGTCGGCGGCGCGCATCATGTCTTCGTCGTGCTCCACCACGATCACGCTGTTGCCAATGTCGCGCAGGTGCTGCAGCGTGGCAATCAGCCGGTCGTTGTCGCGCTGGTGCAGACCAATGCTGGGCTCGTCCAGCACATACATCACGCCCGTCAGGCCCGAGCCGATTTGCGAGGCGAGGCGAATGCGCTGCGCCTCGCCGCCCGAGAGCGTTTCGGCGCTGCGATCCAGGCTCAGGTAGCTCAGGCCCACGTCGTTCAGGAACTGCAGGCGCGTGGCGATCTCGCGCACCACCTTGTCGGCAATCTCGGCCTTGGCGCCGGTGAGCTTCAGCGCGTGGAACCACGCGTGCGCATCGCTCAGCGTGGCGTGGCTCACTTCGTAAATGGCGCGGGCTTGCTCGCCTTCGCCCACCTTCACATGGCGGGCCTCGCGGCGCAGGCGCACGCCGTGGCATTCGGGGCAGGGCTGGGTGCTGCGAAAGCGCGCCAGGTCCTCGCGCACCACCACCGAATCGGTCTCGCGGTAACGGCGGGCCATGTTGGGGATGATGCCTTCGAAGGGGTGCTTCTTGGTGACGGTTTTGCCCTTTTGCGCACCACTGTCGAGGATGTAGCTGAAGGCAATCTCTTCCTCGCCCGAGCCATGCAGGATGGCGTGCTGCACCGGCGCAGGCAGCGATTCAAACGGCGCTTCAATGTCAAACGCGTAGTGCTTGGCCAGGCTTTCCAGCATCGCAAAGTAGTAGCCATTGCGCCGGTCCCACCCCTTAATGGCTCCACTGGCCAAGCTGAGCGACGGGAAGGCCACCACACGCACGGGGTCGAACACCTCGCGCTGGCCAATGCCATCGCACGCCGGGCACGCACCCATGGGCGAGTTGAACGAGAACAGGCGCGGCTCCAGCTCGGCCAGCGAATAGCTGCACACCGGACAAGCGAACTTGCTGCTGAACAGGTGCTCCTGCCCCGTGTCCATCTCCAGCGCCAGCACGCGGCCGTTACCGTCGTGGCCGCCTACCCGCAGGGCGGCTTCAATGCTCTCGGCCAGGCGCTGCTGCAGGTCGGCCCGCACCTTCACGCGGTCGATCACCACGTCGATGTCGTGCTTCTCGGTCTTCTTGAGTGCGGGCAGGCTCTCGTGTTCGTAGATCTGCCCGTCCACGCGAAAGCGGATGTAGCCCAGCGCCTGCATCTGCGCAAACAGCTCGGTGAACTCGCCCTTCTTCTCACGCGCCACGGGCGCGAGGATCATCAGCTTGGTGTCCTCGGGCAGGGCCAGCACGGCGTCCACCATCTGGCTCACGGTCTGCGCGGCCAGCGGCAGGCCGTGGTCGGGGCAGAACGGCGTGCCCGCGCGGGCGTACAGCAGACGCAGGTAGTCGTGGATCTCGGTCACCGTGCCCACGGTGGAACGGGGGTTGTGGCTGGTCGCCTTCTGCTCGATGGAAATCGCTGGCGACAGACCTTCGATCAGGTCCACGTCCGGTTTGTCCAGCCGCCCGAGGAACTGCCGCGCGTAGGCCGACAGGCTCTCGACATACCGCCGCTGCCCCTCGGCGTACAGCGTGTCGAACGCCAGACTGGACTTGCCCGAGCCCGACAACCCCGTGATCACCACCAGCTGGTTGCGCGGGATGTCCAGGTCGATGTTCTTGAGGTTGTGCGTGCGCGCCCCCCGGATACTGATGCGCTGCTCGCGCAGGGCGCGGGCGAGGTACACACCATCGGCGGATCGGTCGTCGGTAACATGGGGAAGGGTCACGGGCGGGCTCGGTGCAGGAAAACCCACCATGATAGGACACCCAAGCTTTCTCGCGCAGCCCTCCTGCATTACCCACCACGGTGGCGCACCGTCCCTGCTGGCCACGCTTTGAAGGCCTCCGAGCAGCCAACCAGCCAATCGGCGAAAATCCCGGTTTTGCTTCTTCGGGCCTTAGCGCACCACCGTGCCGGATTCTTCTTCCCTGTCAGCCACCGCCGCCTCCCGGCAACCCACCCCCAGTAGCCAGATGACCCCGCTGGAGCGCCGCTCCAGCGTCAGCCTGGCGCTGATCTTTGCGCTGCGCATGCTGGGCCTGTTCCTGGTGCTGCCCGTGTTTGCCCTGGAGGCGCGCAAGTACCCCGGCGGGGACGACCCAGCGCTGGTGGGGCTGGCCATGGGCATCTATGGCCTGACGCAGGCGGTCCTGCAGCTGCCGCTGGGCATCGCGTCTGACCGCTTCGGGCGCAAGCGGGTGATCGTGCTTGGTCTGCTCGTTTTTGCGGGCGGCAGCTTGCTGGCCGCGCTGGCAGACTCTTTGACCGGGCTGCTGGTGGGCCGGGCGCTGCAAGGCGCCGGCGCTGTCTCGGCTGCTGTGACAGCGCTGCTGGCCGACCAGACCCGCGACAGCGTGCGCACCAAGGCCATGGCGCTGGTGGGCGGCAGCATCGGGCTGATGTTTGCTGTGGCGTTGGTGGCTGCCCCGGTGTTGGCCGCCCATAATGGCCTGTCGGGCCTGTTTGGCCTGACCTGTGCGCTGGCCCTGGCCGGTGTGGCGGTGGTGGTGTGGTGGGTGCCGCCCGAGCCGCTGCAGCACCAAAACGCCCCCCGGGGCCGCCTGGCCGATGTGTGGGGCCACCCCGATCTGCTGCGCCTGAACCTGGGCGTGTTTGTGCTGCACACCGTGCAGTTGTCCATGTGGGTGGCTGTGCCGGCCATGCTGGTGCAGGCGGGACTCACCAAAGACCACCACTGGCAGGTGTACCTGCCCGCCGTGGTGCTGTCATTTGCGGCCATGGGGGGGCTGTTTGCGCTGGAGCGCGCGGGCCGCCTGCGCGCTGCCCTGCTCGGTGCCATCGCCCTGGTGCTGGTGGTACAGGCCGGGCTGGGCCTGTTGGCAGCCAGCGGCATGCCGGCCACGCTGTGGGTGCTGGGGCCGCTGCTGTTCGTTTTTTTCTGCGGATTCAATGCGCTGGAGGCCAGCCAGCCCAGCCTGGTATCGCGCATGGCGCCCGCCCACCTGCGCGGCGCCGCGCTGGGCAGTTACAACACCCTGCAGTCGCTGGGCCTGTTTGCGGGCGGTGCGTTGGGTGGTGCGCTGGTCAAGTGGGCGGGCGCTCCGGGCCTGTTTGCTGTGACCACCGCGCTCACTGCCCTGTGGCTGGTGCTGACCTGGCCGCTGCGGCCCGTGGGGCGCGGCGGGCACTGAACGGCAGACCATGCCGTCCCGCACGGGCTGCCATTGCCCCCGGGGTTGCGGCACAATGACGCGTTTGGCGTCTGGAATCTCTCTCCAAATCCGGCGCTTTCCTCCCTTAAAGGCATAGACAGCACCATGGCATCCGTAAACAAAGTCATCATCGTCGGCAACCTGGGCCGCGACCCAGAAATGCGCACCTTCCCCAGTGGCGACCAGGTGGCCAACGTGACGATTGCCACCACCGACAAGTGGAAAGACAAGCAGACCGGCGAAATGAAGGAAGCCACCGAGTGGCACCGCGTGGTCTTCAACGGCCGCTTGGCAGAAATCGCCGGCCAGTACCTGCGCAAGGGCTCGCAGGTTTATGTGGAAGGCAGCCTGCGCACCCGCAAGTGGACCGACCAGAGCGGCGTCGAAAAGTACAGCACCGAAATCCGCGCCGACCAGATGCAGATGCTGGGCAGCCGCCAGGGCATGGGCGGTGGCGGCCAGGGCGGCGGACAACAAGGTGGCGGATACGACGACGGTTACGGTGGCGACCAGGGCGGCTACGACCAGGCCCCGCGCCGTGCTGCACCCGCGCCGCGCCCCATGGCCGCCCCCGCACAGCGCCCGGCGCCCGCCCCTGTGGCACAGGCACCGCGCGCGGCCTCCGGCTTCGACGACATGGACGACGACATCCCGTTCTGACAGCCTCCGGCACCGGATTCAATCCAAAGCCCGCATCCGCAAGGTGCGGGCTTTTTTTTGCCTGTGCGCCACGCACCGGTAACCCCCTAGAAACCGTCGCCTGTGGGCGTCAAAACGTAGCAACTCGCAACAAGAGGTGCTGGAGTCAGCCCGACTTGCCAAGGCTAACCAGCGCCTGGAGGTGATGACTTTTACAACGGCGCTGGTGCGCGCCGCTTCTCAGTTTTGTCCAGTTCGGCGCAGGCGCCACACACCAACAATTCCTTACATCCGATACGGAAATATCAAAGATCATCGCTGCCTGGCGCGCCAAAGAGGTGCAAAGCCCGGCGGCCAGCAATTACCAAAAACCAATATTCCAAAGAGAGAGAGGGTCGTGATGCCTGGGTTCGTGCGCAAGATTTTGATATTTGTCACTGGCTATGCGTGGCTGCTGCTACTGGCTGGCCCAGGGCTGATCGCACTGTCGGTGTACAGCGGCTGGAAGGCGGAAGACGGCCACGCCTATGTGGCACGCGAAAGCCTGCAAACCGTGTCCGGCACCGTGACGCAGGCCTCTGAAGTCACCGTCAAGCGCAAGCGCCGCGCGACCAAGAAATACTACGAAATCACGGTCCAACCCGACACCGCAGGCGCCGAGGTACGCAAGCTGCGCATTGACTACAGCACACCACAGCAGCTGGTGGGCAACCTGATCGATGAAAAAGTGACCGCTTTGGTGGACGGCAGCGACCATGACCTGGTCTATGAAGTCTCGGCTGCCGGTGCGACCGTCATCAGCTACGACACCACCAAGCAGCGCCTGCAGGCCGAAGCCACCTCCTCCGCGCAATCCTTCAGCGGCGCAGGCACCTGGATCTTCGCCATCCTGCTGACCCTGGTAGGGGCTGCAGGCGTGTGGTCCAACCGCAAGCTGCGCGCCGCCGATAACGCACAGCAACTGGCCGCAGCCTGACGGCCATACCTCATAAATAAGAGAGAGGGAGGGAGGGGCAGCGCCCGGAGCGCGCTCCTCCCATCGTTTGCGCAGACCTGCGCTCACTACGGAGGACCACACCATGAACCCCAACGCACTGTCACCCCAAACCCCCGCAGGCGCTCCGATGGAGCGGCGCGATTTCATCGTCTCCACCTACAAGCACCTGGGCGTAGCCATTCTGGCCTTTGTCGTGCTGTCGGCAGTGCTGATGGTGAGCGGACTGTCCACCACCGCCGCCAAGATGCTCATGGCCAGCGGCAGCAAATTCTTGTGGCTGGGGGTCATGGGCGCCTTCATGCTCGTGGGCTGGCTGGCATCGCACCTGGCCGACAACTCCGACAACCCCCAGACGCAGTTGATGGGCCTGGGCCTCTATGTGCTGGCAGAAGGGCTCATCTTTGCCCCGATGTTCGGCATTGCGCAGCTGCTGGTACCCGGCGCCATTGGCGCTGCCGCCTTCATCACGCTGCTGCTGGTGGCGGCGCTCACCTGGACGGCATTCAGCAGCAAGACCGATTTTTCGTTCCTGGGCGGCATCCTGAAGGTGGCGGGCCTGGTGGCACTGGGCACCATCGTTGCGGGCGCCATCTTCGGCTTCAAGCTGGGCATCTGGTTCTCCGGGCTCATGGTGCTGTTTGCGGGCGCGTGCGTGCTGTACGACACCTCGCGCATCATCCATGACTACCCTGCAGACCGCCCCGCCGGTGCAGCGCTGCACCTGTTCGCATCGATCGCGCTCATGCTCTGGTACGTGCTGCGCATCCTGATCAGCCTCGCCATGAACGACGACTGAAACGCCGCGGCACAGCCAACAAAAAGCCGGAGCGGTCACCGCCCCGGCTTTTTTGCTTTTGGAGAATGGATTTCGAGAGAAATCAGGCGCAAGCGCTAGTCTTTATTGCCCTAACAGATATCAATTTTGAAGTATCAACGGGCCATGGCCGGCTGCACAGCAGGCGCATTGCCGGTGGGCTGCGGCAGCCCTTCCACGGCCGCAATCACGCCACCGCCCAGGCAGACATCGCCGTCGTACAGCACCGCGCTCTGCCCCGGCGTCACGGCCCACTGGGCGTCCGGGAACTGCAGCGCAAAGCCGTCGGGCACAGCCTCCAGCACACACGCGGCGTCCTGCTGGCGGTAGCGCGTCTTGGCGGCATAGGCGCCGGGCGCCGGGGCCTGGCCGGCACACCAGCTCACGTCCTGCGCCACCAGGCGGTGCGATAGCAGCCAGGGGTGGTCATGCCCCTGCACCACGCGCAGCGTGTTCTTCTCCAGGTCCTTGCGGGCCACGAACCAGGGCTCGTGCGCGCCGCCACCGCGCTGCGCGCCTTTTTCCTTCACACCGCCGATACCCAGGCCCTGGCGTTGGCCCAGGGTGTAGAAGCTCAGGCCCACATGCTGGCCCAGCTTGCGCCCTCGGTCGTCCAGGATGGGGCCGGGCGCATGGCTGATGTAGCGGTTCAGAAACTCGCGGAACGGCCGCTCACCGATGAAGCAGATGCCGGTGGAATCCTTCTTCTTGGCGTTCGGCAGGCCGATCTCCTCGGCGATGCGGCGCACTTCGGTCTTGTGCAGCTCACCCACGGGGAACAATGTCTTGGACAGCTGCGCCTGGTTCAGGCGGTGCAGAAAGTAGCTCTGGTCCTTGCTCGGGTCCAGCCCCTTGAGCAGCTCGTGCAGGCCCGTGGCCGGGTTGTGGCGCACGCGGGCATAGTGCCCCGTGGCGATCTTCTCGGCCCCCAAGCGCATGGCGTGGTCCAGGAAGGCCTTGAACTTGATCTCGGCATTGCACAGCACGTCGGGGTTGGGCGTGCGGCCTGCCTGGTACTCGCGCAGGAATTCGGCGAATACGCGGTCCTTGTAGTCGGCCGCGAAGTTGACGTGCTCGATCTCGATGCCGATCACATCGGCCACAGCGGCTGCGTCCACAAAGTCGATGTTGGACGAGCAGTACTCGCTGTCGTCATCGTCTTCCCAGTTTTTCATGAAGATGCCGACCACCTCATGGCCCTGCTTTTTGAGCAGGTAGGCGGTCACGGCAGAGTCCACGCCGCCGGAAAGGCCGACGACAACGCGCTGTTTGATAGGGGAAGTCATTGCCCCGATTGTATTTTTGATGCCGCCGGGGCACTGCGCGGGCGCGCAGAACGCGTAGCCACCAGCAGGTCATACAGCTGCTGCGCGGCAGGCGACAGGGTTTTGCCTCGGCGCTTGATCAGCCCCATCTGCCGCGTGACGATGGGCTCCACCAGCGGAATGCTGACCAGGGTGGGGTGATCCTTGCCCGGCATGGCCAGGCTGGGCACGGCTGCCACGCCCAGGCCTGCCTCCACCAGGCCCAGCAGCGTGGTCACATGCTTGGCCTCGTACAGGCACTGGGGCCGGTCGGGCACGTTGGCCAGCGCCAGGTCCATCAGCAGACGGTTGCCCGAGGTCTTGCCCACCGACATGAAGTCGTGCTGGCCCAGCTCGGCCCAGCTCACCTTCTTGCGCCGCGCCAGCACATGGTCGCGGCGGCAGGCGGCCACAAAGCGCTCGGCCAGCACGGGCTTGAACTCGATCTCGGCCTCCTGGCTGCCAATGAAGTTCAGGCCAAAGTCCGCATCGCCCTGCGCCACGGCCACCAGCACCTCGTTGGCGCTGGCGTCGTGCACCTTCACGCGGATCTTCGGAAACCGCTCGTGGTAGCGCTTGACCACCTGCGGCAGAAAGTAATACACGGCCGAGGGCACGCAGGCAATCGTCACCTCGCCCATGCGCCGCGCGGCCACATCGCCTAGGCCCATGAGCATGCCGTCCAGGTCGTCCAGCCACACGCGCGTCTTGCGCGCAAAGTCGCGCCCCACGGCCGTGAGCGTGACGCGTCGCGTGGTGCGGTCGAGCAGGCGCACACCCAAGGCTTCTTCGAGCTTGTCGATGCGGCGGCTGAATGCGGGCTGCGAAAGGTGGATGGCTTCGGCGGCCGCACGAAAGCTCTGCAGCTCGGCCACGGCCGCAAAGGCCTGGATGTCAGCAAGGTCGAATTTGTTGTTCATCGGGCGTCCTTCCAGTGCGCTTCGGGGTGTTTTCAGCGTTGCAAGCCGTGCATCAAACGATCAGAACATTGCAATTCACGGCCGTGATTGGAGCATGTACAAGCCGCTACAGCCTATTGCACAGCATGCATCAATCGTTGCCAACAATGCAATTCACAGATCAGCGATGGCGCAGCACCATGCCGACCCATGAGCACCAACATTCCTTGCGTTCTGATGCGTGGCGGCACTTCCCGGGGGCCGTTCTTCCTGGCCGACTGGCTGCCGCGCGACCCTGAGGCCCGCGACCGCACGCTGATAGCGGCCCTGGGCTCGCCGCACGAGCTGCAGATCGACGGCCTGGGCGGCGGCAACTCGCTGACCAGCAAGGTCGCCATCGTCTCGCGCTCCACGCAGCCCGACTGCGATGTGGACTACCTGTTTGCCCAGGTCAGCGTGCAGGAGGCCCGGGTGGACACCCGTCCCAACTGCGGCAACATGCTGGCCGGTGTGGGGCCCTTCGCCATCGAGCAGGGGCTGGTCCCTGCAGACCCCGAAGGCCAGACCACCACCGTGCGCGTCTACAACGTGAACACCCGCTCCCGCATTGATGTGCAGGTGTGCACAGCGGGAGGCCAGGTGCACTACGACGGCGATGTGCGCATTGACGGCGTGCAGGGCACGGCCGCACCGGTGCTGATGAACTTCCTGGACGCCTGGGGCGCGGTCACCGGGCAGATCTTTCCCACCGGCCAGCGCATCGACACCATCCAGGGTCTGCAGGTCACCTGCATCGACGCCGCGCAGGTGATGGTGCTGGTGCGCGCCGCCGACTTGGGCCTGCGGGGCAATGAAACACCCGCCGAGCTGGACGCCAACACCGCTTTGCTCGCCCGCCTGGAGGCCGTGCGCCTCGAAGCTGGTCAGCGCATGGGCATGGGCGACGTGACCCACAGCGTGCTGCCCAAGCCGGTGATCGTTTCGCCGGGCACATCGCCGGGCAGTGTGGTGTCGCGCTACTTCACCCCCCACCAGTGCCACCGCTCGCATGCGGTGACGGGCGCGATTGGCGTGGCGGCGGCCTCGGTACTGCCGGGCACGGTGGCCACCGACGAACGGCATGCGCCCAGCGCCGGACTGCGCCGCGTGGAGGTGCAACACCCGGCAGGCCGCATCCAGGTGGAGGTGGAGCTCAGCGAGATGGACGGCCAGTTCAAGCTGGTGCAGGCCGCGCTGGTACGCACCGCCCGAAAGATTCTGGAAGGCACGCTGTTCGTTCCTGAAAGCGCCCCCGCGCACTGAGCGCTCTTCAGGGCGCCGCTTGCGCTGCGCCCTTCTCACTACTTCAACGATTCCAACCATTACGACAGGAGACAAACCATGACCCGTTCCATTCACTCCACCACGCGCCGCACGGCGCTGGCCACGGCTGCGCTGGCGCTCGCGTCCAGCGCCTTCTGGGCCGCCGGTGCCGCCCACGCGGCCTACCCCGACAAGCCCATCACGCTCGTCGTGCCTACCGCGGCCGGGGGTGGCAACGACGGCATGGCACGCGTGGTGGCCATCAAGCTCTCCACCCTGCTGGGCCAGCAGGTCATCGTGGAGAACAAGGCCGGGGCCAATGGCGCGATTGCGGCCGAATACGTGGCCCGTGCGGCACCCGATGGGCACACCATCTTGTTCGGCTACATCGGCACCCACGGCATGAGCCCCGCGCTGCAGAAGCTGCGCTACGACCCCATCACGCAGTTCGAGCCCATCGGCATGGTGAGCTACTCGCCCACGCTGATGGTGGTGAACCCCAAGGTGCCCGCCAAGACCGTGAGCGAGCTGGTGGCGCTGACCAAGGCCAAGCCCCATGACTTCAACTACGCATCGGCCGGCAACGGCACGGCCCCACATTTCTCAGCCGAGATCTTCAAACTGGAAAGCGGCGCCCAGATGGCCCATGTGCCCTACCGGGGTGCGGCGCCCGCGATGAACGACACCATGGCCGGGCAGACGCAGGTGATGTTTCCCAGCCTGTTCTCCGCCTACCCGCACGTGAAGGGCGGCAAGCTGCGTGCCCTGGCGCTGGCCGGGCCCAAGCGCTCGTCGCTGCTGCCCGATGTGCCCACGCTGGAGGAGGCCGGCATCAAGGGGGTGGAGATCACCCAGTGGTATGCCCTGTTCGCACCCGGCAAGACACCCCGCCCGGTGATCGACCTGCTCAACAAGACCTTGAACACCGCACTGGCCGACAAGGACGTGGTGCGCCGCATCGAGGAACAAGGCGCGGTGGTGGACACCAGCACGCCCGAGCAACTGGCACTGACGGTGAAGCAGGAGCTCGCCAAGTGGAAGGGCGTGGTGGTCAAGGCCCAGCTCACCCCCGATTGAGCCCCGGCGAAGACGGCTCTGGGAGGCAGACGGGCGCCACCGCCCCTGCGCGGCACGCGTGCCCACATTTCAACAAGCGGAGACACAGATGAGAACAAGGATGACAGCGGCCTGCGCTGCACTGATCGGCCACTGCGCAATGGCACAAGGCACCGACGTGACGCTGTACGGCGTGGTAGACCTGGGCCTGCGCAACGGCAGCGGCCTCACCGCATCCAACGCGCCCACGGCAGGCTCCAGCCACAGCCTGGGCAGCGGCATCCACACGACCAGTCGCTGGGGACTGCGGGGCAGCGAAGACCTGGGCGGCGGCGCCAAGGCGCTGTTCAACCTGGAGAGCGGCCTCAACGCAGACACCGGCGCACCGGCCAATGCCACCAAATACTTCGACCGCGCATCGTGGGTGGGCCTGCAAGGCGGCTGGGGCACCCTGGCCCTGGGCCGCCAGACCACCACGCTGGCCGACGCCATCTCGCCCGTGGACCCACTGGCCATGCGCTTTGCCAGCTTCAACCCCAACATCGGCGTGACGGCGCTGAGCCAGCATGGCCTGGGCATCGAGTACGGCAGCGCAGGCGCCAATTCGGGCTCGTACCGGCTGGACAATTCGCTGAAGTACACGGGCCGCTTCGGCGGCTTCACCGCACGTGCCATGTGGGGCCTGGGCGAAGTCGCATCGCAGGCCTCGGCCTTGTCGTCACGCGGTGTGGGCTTGGCGTGGGCTGCGGACGGCTTTGTGGTGTCCGGCGCCTACCAGAGCTTCAACGACGCCAACAAGCGGTCACTCGACGGCACCACCCTGGGCGCCGCGTACCAGTGGGGCAATGTGCGCCTGGCCGCCAACGCCGGCCGCAACAAGGCAGAGACAGCCGAAGGCCGCTTCACCGTGCAGCGCGTGTTGTCCGCCGGTGGCACCTGGGCGGCCACGCCCTGGGTGGACCTGACAGCGGCCTACTACAAGGTGGACCGTTCGCGTACCGGCGCGGCCGACGACGGTTACGGCCGCCTGGTGGCGTTTGCCGAATACAAGCTCTCGCGCCGCACCAAGGTGTATGCCGAGCTGGACAAAACGCGCTGGCGCAACGGCTTCCAGGGTGCGGCCAACAAGGCTACGGCCACCGGCATCTCCGCCGGTGTGGTGCATACGTTCTGAGCAGGTCTTAAACAAACTTGCCGGTGATGCCCCCGTCCACCACCAGCTCGGTGCCGGTCACATAAGCAGCCGCATCGCTGGCGAGGAAGGCGCAGGCATGGGCCACGTCCCACGCCGTGCCCATGCGACCCATGGGCACCTGGCGGGCGCGCGCGGCGCGGGCCTCGTCGAGACTGGTGTCCGAGAACATCTTCGCCACCGTGGTGGCAATGCGCGGCGTGTCGATGAGCCCCGGCACCACCGTGTTGGCGCGCACGCCCTGGCCTGCGTACTGCTGCGCCACCATGCGCGTGAAGTGCGTGACGGCCGCCTTGGTCACGCCATAGGCCAGGTGTGGGTAGCCCAGGTAGCGCATGCCCGCGATGGACGAGATGGCGATGATGGAACCCCGCCCGCGCTCCGCCATGCCCGGCAGCACCTGCTGGCAGGCCAGCAGGAGGCTGTTCACGTTGACGGAATGGATGCGGTCGAAGTCTTCGGTGCTCGTCTCCAGCGGGCCGCCGGTTTTGCCGATGCCCACGTTGTGGTGCAGCACGTCGATGGCGCCGCCAAAGCGCTCGCGCGCCTCGGCAAACAGGCGCTGCACGTCGGCCGCATCTGCCACGTCACCCACCAGCGTGGCGGCCGTGCCGCCTTCGGCCTCGATGAGCGCCGTGGTCTCTTCGGCTGAGGCCGCGTCCCGGTCCGCCACGCACACGCTGGCGCCCAGGCGCGCGTAGGTCACGCAGGCGGCGCGCCCGATGCTCCAGCCCGGGCCGGCAGAACCGCCCCCGGCCACAAAGACGACGCGGCCTGACAAATCGAGCGGCAGGGCGGGAGGATGGGCGGGCTGCGCGCTCATGCGTCCGTGCCCTGGCCGGCGCTGCCGCCGACGAAGGGTATGGCGTGCTCCACCGTGTCCCAGATGAAGCGGCCCGAGGGGCTTTGCTGCTCTTCCACAATGTGCGCGACCAGCCCGGCCGCGCGCGAGATCACGGCAAAGCCGCGCATCACGGCCGTGGGCACGCCGATCTCGCCCAGCAGCGCGGCCACCGCGCCGGTGGCGTTGATGGTGATGGGGCGGCCTGCGACCTCGTCGACGGCCTTGGACAGCGTCTCCAGCGCACGGATCTTGTCGCCCGGCAGCTCGGGCTCGGCGCGGCCCATTTCGAGCAGCTTGTAGGCGCGCGGGTCCACGGGCTTGTGCAGGTGGTGGCCAAAGCCGGGCACGGGGGATTTGAGGCCCTTGTAGTGGTGCGCAATGGCGAGCGCCTCCGCCTCAGGGTCCTGGGCCGCCGCAATGCGGTCGAGCAGGCCCGAGCAGTTCTCCATGGTGCCCACGAAGGAGCTGCCCACGGCCAGCAGGCCGGCCGAGACGGCGCCCTGCAGGTTCTCGGGTGCGCTCATGTAGATGAGCCGCGTGGCGATGGCGCTGGGCGTGAGGCCGTGCTCCATGAGCACGATCAGCACCACGTCGGTGATGCGCAGGTCCACACCGCGCGGCGCGCGGCCCAGGATCTGCATCAGCATCACCTCGGTGAAGGTCTTCTTTCCCATCAGGTCCTCCACCAGATTCGCATCGCGGTAATGCAGGCTGGTGAGGGTGTGGGTGCACAGGCGGGTGACGGGGGTCTTGGAAGCAGTTTGGGTCATGAGATGGGTTCCTTCGTTCAGGCAGTGGCCGTACCAGCCAGGGCAGCCAGGGCCGCATCGCGCACGGCAGACTTGAGCACCTTGCCCACGGGCGAGCGCGGCAGGCTTTCGTGGAAATGGATGCGCTTGGGCGTCTGCACCGGGCCCAGGCGCTCGCGCACAAAGGCGATCAGCTCGGCCTCGCTCGCCGCTTCGCCGGTGCGCAGTTGCACGGCGGCCTGCACGGTCTCGCCCCACTTGTCGTCGGGCAGGCCGAACACAGTGCATTCGTGCACCGCAGGGTGCTGGCCCAGGGCGTTCTCCACGTCCACGGGGTAGACGTTGAAACCGCCGGTGATCACCATGTCCTTGAGCCTGTCCTTGAGGTAGAGAAAACCCCGCTCGTCGATCAGGCCCCGGTCGCCCGTGTGCAGCCAGCCGTCTACCAGGGTCTCGGCGGTCTTCTCGGGCAGGCGCCAGTAGCCGGTCATCAACAGGTCGCCACGCGCCACCACCTCACCCACCTCGCCCGGGGGCAGCAGGCGGCCATCGGGCGCCATGATGGCCACGTCGCTGAACCAGGTGGTGCGGCCCACCGAGGCCAGGTTGCGCTCGTCCTCGAAGTCCTCCGGACACAGCACGGTGAGGATCTGCGGTGCCTCGGTCTGGCCGTAGGTGGTGCCCAGCACCGGGCCGAAGAACTCGCGCACCTGGCGGATCTTGTCGGGCGGCATCGGCGCGCCGCCGTAGATGAGCCGGCGCAGGCGCGGAAAGTCCGCGCGCGATGCGCCGGGCAGCGCCATCAGCATGTAGACCAGCGTGGGCGGCATGAAGCAGACAGTGCCGCCGCGTTCGCGGAAGGCCGTGCGCACCGCCTCGGCGCCCGCGCCCGCCAGCACCACGTGGCAGCCGCCCTGCGCCAGGATGGGCAGGATGTACGTGGAGGTGCCGTGCGTGATGGGCGCGGCCACGATGTAGCGCTCGTGCTCGTCAAAGCCCCAGGCGTGGATCTGGTTGGTGATGTTGGCCATCCACGCGCGGTAGGGCTGCATCACGCCCTTGGGTGCGCCGGTGGTGCCGCCGGTGAACTTGATGGCCTGGGTGGCGTCATCCGGCAGGTCCAGCTGCGGGCGTGGCGCGCCAGCGTGCGCAGCGGCCAGGCTGGCCAGCGTGGCGGTGCCATCGACGGCCTGCGCGCCGGTCAGCACGCGGGCGCCGGGTGCGCCTTCGAGCAGGTCGGCGCACGCGGCGTCCAGCACCAGCAGGGTGGGCTCGGTCGCGTCGATGATGCGGCGGACCTCGGGCCGCGTGCTCTTGGGGTTGAGCGGCACCCACACCTTGCCGCAGGCCAGCACGGCCAGCAGCGCGGCGATGTGGTCGGCGCTGTTGCCCGCGCAAATGCCCACGCGGCTTTGGGGCGTGGGGTCGACGGCGGTGAAGCCCGCCGCCAGCGCTGCCACGCGGGTGGCCAGCGCGTCGTAGCGGATGGCGCCCTCGGGCGCGTCGATGGCAATGCGGTCGGGCCAGCGCTGGGCGGCCCGCCAGAAGAAGTCGATGGGGAACATGAAGGCAGGTAGGTTGTGTGGGTGATCTGTCACTCGGCCGATGCGCCCGATTCCTTCACCACTTCGCGCCAGCGCTTGATCTCGGCGGCGGCAAACTGGCGCATCTTGTCGGGGGTGCCTCCGTCGGGCGTGGCGGCCAGCTCCTGCAGGCGCGTGCGCACCTCGGGCTGGGCCAGCACCTTGTTCAGGGCCGCGTTGACCTGCTCGACCACGGCGCGCGGCGTGCCCGCCGGTGCGGCCAGGCCAAACCACGACTGCACGTCAAAGCCCGCGTAGCCAGACTCGGCCAGCGTGGGCACGTCCGGCAGCAGGGGCGAGCGCTGGGCGCTGGTGATGGCAATGGCGCGCAGCTTGCCCGCCTGCACGTGCGGCAGGGCCGACGGGGTGTTGTCGAACATCGAGTCCACCTGGCCGCCCAGCAGGTCGGTGACGGCGGGTGCGCTACCTCGGTAGGGCACATGCAGCATCTTGAGCTTGGACTGCATCTTGAACATCTCGCCCGAGAGGTGGATGGACGAGCCGCTGCCCGAGGACGCAAACGTGATGCCGTCCTTGGACTCCTTGGCGTAGCGCACGTAGTCGGCCAGGTTCTTGATGGGCAGCTTGGGGTTGACCACCAGGATGTTCGGAATCTTGGCGATCATTCCGATGGGCTCGAAGTCCTTGACCGGGTCGTAGCCCAGCTTGGGGTACAGCGTGGCGTTGATGGTGTTGGCGATGGTGTAGACGTAGAGCGTGTAGCCATCGGCCGGTGCGCGCGCCACGGCCTCTGCGCCCACGTTGCTGTTGGCACCGGCGCGGTTGTCCACCACCACCGGCTGGCCCAGCTGGTCGCCGAGCTTCACGGCCACCAGGCGCGCGATCACATCGGTGGCGCCACCTGCCGCATAACCCACCACGAGCTTGACCGGTTTGGCGGGCCAGCCCGAGGCATTGGACTGGGCCTGCAATGGCATGGCGGCGCCGCAGGCCAAGGTGGCGGCCAGCGCCAGCAGGGCACGGCGTGGCCGGGATGGCGAAGCTTTGCGCTGACCCAGCGCGGCGGGGGTGTGTGGGCTCATGGTGTCTGTCTCCGTTGGTTCTTGGAAAAATGCCGTCTGGACGCCCTGCGGCACACTGCGCACTGGTGGCGTTGACCAACAAATTCTTTCCCATGCCCTCCCGACCTGCGAATTCAAACGTCCGGCAGCCGGACGAACGTGCGAGTACACGCCCCCCCGACGAGCCGGTCGAAGACCCCGGCAGCCGCACGCTGCGCCGCGGCCTGCAGGTGCTGGACGCCGTGCTGGCCCATGGCCGCGACGGCGCGCGCGTGGTGGACCTGTGCCGCGCCGCCGCGCTGGAGCGGGCTCCCGTGTACCGGCTGCTCGCCACGCTGATGGAGGGGGGCTATGTGGCGCAGCGTGGGCGCTTTCGCTACGTGGCGGGCCCACGCCTGGCCGCCCTGGCCGAGCCCCCGGGCCAGCCCAACCTGGCCGTGCGCCTGGCGCCTGTGCTGGAGCGCGTGAGCCGCGCCTGTGGTGACGCAGCCTTCGCCATCGTGCGCGAGGGGCCGACCTCGCACTGCATTGCGCGCCACGTGGGCACACACCCGGTGCAGATCCTGGTGATCCAGGTGGGCACGCGCCAGCCGCTGGGCGTGGGCGCTGCGGGCCTGGCGCTGCTGGCGGCGCTGCCCGATGCTGAGATGCAGGCCTGCATCGACGCCAACGCGCAAGAGCTGCCGCGCTACGGCGGCATGACGCCCGAGCGCCTGCAGATCCTCGTGCGCGCCACGCGCGAGCGCGGCTGGTCGGTGGTGGGCAACCATGCCACGCAGGGCGTGCTGGCGGCTGGCATGGCCGTGCGCAACGCGGCGGGCGAACCCGTGGCAGCGATCAGCGTGGCATCGACCGTGGACCGCATGCCGCGCGAGCGCCAGCAGCTCATCGCACGCTGGATGCGCGAGGCGCTGGCGGCGCACCTGCCAAATGGCATCTGAGCAGGTCTGCGGCACACTCTGGCAAGCTGCCAGCGGGCGATGCCCGTTTGCTGACGACCCGAACGCCATCGAAGCGATTACTGCAGAAATGATAGCTTTCAACGGTTGATGGACAAGCGCCAGATGGCAATTTGACTTCAAACCGATGCATCCCCTGCATTTCCGCCACCCTGTTGACCGCCCTGCATCCGAGCCACGCCATACACCCTGAGGCCCGCCCATGGAACTGAGACAACTGCGCTATTTCGTGCGTGTGGTGGAGCAAGGCTCCATGAGCCGCGCTGCGCTCGACCTGGACGTAGTGCAGTCCGCGCTCAGCCAGCAGATCACGCGGCTGGAGAGCGAGCTGGCCACGCGCCTGCTGCAGCGCACGCCGCGCGGCGTCACGCCCACCGAGGCGGGGCTGGCGTTCTTTCGCGAGGCACAGCTCACCCTGCGCCATGCCGACCAGGCCGTGCGCGCGGCGCAGCAGGCGCGGCTGTCGGGCACTGTCACCGTGGGGCTGGCTCCCACCACGTCGGGCGTGCTGGGCCTACCGCTGATGCAGGCCATGCGCACACGCTACCCCGACGTGCGGCTGCACATGGTGGAGAGCATGTCGGGCCACCTCACAGCCATGCTGCATGCGCGCGAGTTGGACCTGGCCGTGCTGTTCGACACCCGCCTGCACCAGGCGCAGCAGGCCACCGGCGCGCGCCGCTGGGACATGGCGCCGCTGCTGGAGGAGGACCTGTTCCTCATCTGCGCCCGCAGCGATCCCGGCAGCCCCGGTGGCCGGCAGCTGCCAGAAACCATCACCGTCGCCGAGCTGGGGCAGGAGCCGCTGATCCTCCCCACCGGCCCACACGGCCTGCGAAGCACGCTGGACACCGCCTTTGCCCGCGACCGCGTGGCGCCGCACGTGGTGCTGGAGGTGGACTCGCTCGCCATGGTGATGGCCGCCGTGGACGCAGGCCTGGGCTCCACCGTGCAGCCCTGGGCTGCCATGGGCCGCTACCCGGATGCGGCCGAGCGCTTTCAGTGCGCACGGCTCACCGACGCGCCCGCACGCCGCGTCAATTTGCTGTGCAGCCTGCCCGACGAAGAACTCTCGCCCGCCGCGTTGGCCGCGCGCGTGGTGCTGACAGACTGCGTGCGCGAACTGGTCACTACCGGGCAGTGGTTTGGCACGACATGGATCGGCGGGCAGGACGCCAGCGCCTGAGTGGCCACGCCGCAGCCATCACGATCCGTGATACCCCCATGACCTGAACCCGCTGCACGGCGGGCCTGCGTCTCCCTACAGTCGCCATCACCCCGATGAACGACACGGCAACCACGCCAGGAGACACCCCATGGGTCCCACACCCCCCTCTTCATTCCCCCGCGCGCAGCACACCGCCGGGAGCCACCGGCCATGAGCGGCGATGCTGTGGTCGATGTGCTGGTGATCGGCGGCGGCAATGCCGCCCTGTGCGCCGCCCTGATGGCGCGCGAGGCGGGCGCCAGCGTGCTGCTGCTCGAATCGGCCCCACGCGCTTGGCGCGGCGGCAATTCGGCCCACACCCGCAACCTGCGCTGCATGCACGACGCGCCGCAGGACGTGCTGGTCGATGCCTACCCCGAGGAAGAGTTCTGGCAAGACCTGCTCAAGGTGACGGGCGGGCTGACCAACGAACATCTGGCGCGCCTGGTGATCCGCGAGTCGAGCACCTGCCGCCCCTGGATGCGCCGCCACGGCGTGCACTTTCAGCCCGCGCTGGCAGGCACGCTGCATGTGGCACGCACCAACGCGTTCTTCATGGGTGGCGGCAAGGCGCTGGTCAATGCGTACTACCGCAGCGCGGAGCAACTGGGCGTGCAGATCCGCTATGAGGCGCCTGTGGAGCGCATCGAGATGGACGGCCGCCGCTTCATCGCTGCCCACCTGGCGAACGGCGAGCGCATTGCCGCCAAGAGCTGCGTGCTGGCTGCGGGCGGCTTTGAATCGAACCGCGAATGGCTGCGCGAAGCCTGGGGCCAGAACGAGCGCGGCGAGTGGCCGGCCGACAACTTCCTGATCCGCGGCACGGCCTACAACAAGGGCGTGCTGCTCAAGCACCTGCTCGACGACCATGGCGCCGACCGCATCGGCGACCCCACGCAGGCGCACATGGTGGCCATTGACGCACGTGCGCCGCTGTACGACGGCGGCATCTGCACACGCATCGACTGCGTGTCGCTGGGCGTGGTGGTCAACCGCAACGGCGAGCGGTTCTACGACGAGGGCGAGGACTTCTGGCCCAAGCGCTATGCCATCTGGGGCCGCCTGGTGGCGCAGCAGCCGGGGCAGGTCGGCTACTCCATCATCGACAGCAAGGCCATTGGCCGCTTCATGCCACCCGTGTTCCCGGGTGTGAAGGCCGACACCCTGCCCGAGCTGGCGCAAAAGCTTGGCCTGCCCGTGGACACGTTCACGCACACGCTCGATGCCTACAACGCCGCCTGCCGCGTGGGCCAGTTTGACCACACCACGCTGGACGACTGCCACACCGAAGGCGTGGTACCCGCCAAGACGCACTGGGCCCGGCCCATAGACACCGGGCCGTTCTATGGCTACGCGCTCAAGCCCGGCGTCACCTTCACCTACCTGGGCCTGCACACCGACGACACGGCCGCCGTGCGCTTCAACAACCAGTCCAGCCCCAATCTGTTCGTGGCCGGCGAAATGATGGCCGGCAACGTGCTGGGCAAGGGCTACACCGCCGGCGTGGGCATGAGCATTGGCACTGCGTTTGGCCGCATTGCGGGCACACAGGCAGCTTTGGCCTCCAAACGGTCGGTAGCGCAAGTCGCACATGCCTCAAACGCTACAAAACAAGGAGCAAACCATGCAAACGCTTGAGGCCCTGACGCGCGACGCCCGGGCGCTGGCGAACGGCGACATCGTGCTGTCTGCACCCGAAACCGAAGTGGCCCGCCAGCTGCAGATTTGCAACGCCTGCCGCTACTGCGAAGGCTTTTGCGCCGTCTTCCCCGCCATGACGCGGCGGCTGGAGTTTGGCAAGGCCGACATCCACTTCATTGCCAACCTGTGCCACAACTGCGGAGCCTGCCTGCATGCCTGCCAGTACGCGCCACCGCACGAGTTTGCGGTGAACATTCCCCAGGCCATGGCCCAGGTGCGCGGCCAGACCTATGCCGACTACGCCTGGCCCCCCTCACTGGGCCAGCTCTACCAGCGCAACGGCCTCACGTTGGCGCTGGCGCTGGTGGCGGGGCTCACGCTGTTCTTGCTGCTGGCCGTTGCGCTGCACGGCCAGGGCATCGCCGCGCTGTGGCAGGCCCCCGTGGGCGGCTTCTATGGCATCTTCCCGCACAACCTGCTGGTGGGCCTGTTTGCGCCCGTTTTCCTGTTCGCCGTGCTGGCGCTGGGCCTGGGCGTGCGCCGCTTCTGGCGCGACGTGACGCCCGCCACCAGCGGCGCGCCGTTGAGCGCGCCCGCCACGGCCGAGGCCACCGATGCCGTGCTGCGCCTCAAGTACCTGGACGGCGGCCATGGCGATGGCTGCCACAACGAGGACGATGCCTACACCTTGTCGCGCAGGCGCATGCACCACCTCACGTTCTACGGCTTCATGCTGTGTTTTGCGGCCACCAGCGTGGCGACGCTGTACCACTACCTGCTGGCCTTGCCTGCACCGTACGACCTGCCCAGCCTGCCCAAGCTGCTGGGCGGGCTGGGCGGCATCAGCCTGGCGATTGGCACGGCCGGCCTGTGGCGGCTGAACCTGCGCCGCCACCCGCAACACGGCGATGCCGCACAAAAGCCCGTGGACCGCGCCTTCATCGCCCTGCTGTTCCTCACCGCCACCAGCGGCCTGGCGTTGTGGGCGGTGCGTGGCACCGCAGGCCTGCCGCTGCTGCTGTGCCTGCACCTGGGCGCGGTGATGGCGCTGTTCACCACTATGCCCTACGGCAAGTTTGCGCACGGCATCTTCCGCACCGCCTCGCTGCTGCGCCATGCGGTGGAGAAGCGACAGCCCAACCCCATCGGTCTAGGCGCGGACTGACCCCACGATCACCACAGCATCCACGATGAAGGAGACCCCCATGAAAAAACGCACCCTCTTGATGAGCGCGCTGGCACTTGCCACCGCTGCCGCGACACTGTCCGGCGCTGCCCACGCGCAGGATTTCCCGCCCAAGAAGCCCGTCACGCTCGTCGTGGGCTTTGCCGCAGGCGGCGCGGCCGATGCGGCGGCACGGCTCATCGCCAAGAAGCTGGGCGAGAACATCGGCCAGTCGGTGGTGGTGGACAACAAGGGTGGCGCAGGCGGCAACATCGCGCACCAGTTTGTGGCCAATGCGCCCGCCGATGGCTCGGTGCTGCTGCTCGGGTCGGTGGGACCGCTCACCATTGCCCCGCACCTGATGAAGGTGGCCTACGACCCCTTCAAGGACCTGGCCGCCGTGTCGGGCGGGGTGAACTTTCCGAACGTGCTGGTGGTGCACAAGGGCGCGGGCGTGAAGACGCTGGCCGAGTTTGTGCAGCTGTCCAAGAAGAAGCCTGGCAGCGTGGACTTTGCCTCCACCGGCGCGGGCTCGGCATCACACCTGGCGGGTGAACTGTTCAACCAGCGCGCCGGCATCGACATGACCCATGTGCCCTACAAGGGCGGCGCCCCGGCGCTGCAGGACCTGCTGGGCGAGCGCGTGACCTCGTACTTTGCCGCGCCCCCCACTGCGCTGCCGCATGTGGAGACGGGCAAGTTGATACCGCTGGCCACCACCGGCCTCACGCGCCCGGCCTACCTGCCCAACATCCCTACCGTGGCGGAGTCGGGCTATCCGGGCTTTGAGGCGCTCAACTGGTACGCCTTTGTGGCGCCGGGCAAAACGCCCGCGCCGCTGCTGGACCGCTGGAACCAGGAGATCGTGAAGGTGCTGAACGACCCGGGCGTGAAAGAGGCGCTGAACAAGCACGGCCTCACGCCGCAGCCCACCACACGCGCCGAGCTGACGGCCTTCATGAAAAAGGAATCGACCCAGTGGGCCACCATCATCAAGGAACGCAAGCTGACGGCGGACTAGCAAGGGCCGGCACCGCGCGATGCCTCCACAGCACCATCCGCCTGCACCAACCCATCGTCCAGCAGCTGCGCGAGCCAGCCGCGGAGCACGGTGGGGTCGCCCTTCCACAGGCCGCTGCCCAGCAGCGCCGCGCAGGCGTCGTGGACCGAGGCACCGGCGTGCATCGCTTGCACCCAGGCAGACTCGGCCGTGTCGAGCGTGCGAAAGTGCGGCTGGTGGCCTTTGCGCCAGACCAGCAGCGTGGCTGGTGCGGACAGAGCCACGGCCTCGGGCACGTCGTCATCCGTGTGGATGGCGTTCCACACGCCCACGACGTTCGTCGTGATCGTTCGCAGCAAGGCGCTGGGGTGCAGCACACCGGGGCGGGTGGTCCAGGTGACCGATGCCTGAGCTGCCGCAGTCTCCAGGGTTGGCACATCGGCACTGTCAAAGCGGGTGCGCAAATCCCAGTCGAGCTGGGCCAGTTCATGCAGCTCGGGGTTGTCGGGGTATTGCACTCGCAGCGCTTCCACCAGTCCTTCACCGTAGCGATTCAGGCTGCGTGTCTGCGGCGGATGGGCCACCGCAAAAGCGCGGGCATGCACATCGAAACTGTCTGACCCCATGTAGAGAAACGTCTTGGCGTAAGTGTCCGCCAGCACCTCGGCCAGCCGTGCGCGGTAGGCATGGTGGTAGATGGGCAGGCGGCCGGTGACAGGGTCATCGGGTGTGGCTTGCGGCAGCGCGCCGGCCAGCACCTGGTCGGCGAAGTGGCGCTGTACCGCAGCCAGTGGCAGCGGGTCCACTGCGGGGGCTAAAGGCATGACTGCAGCAGTTGCGGGTTCGGGCGAGGCCAAGGTCTCTGCCGCTATGCGCCGCGCCGTCGCCAACTCATCGAGCAGGTCGGCCAGCGGCGGAATGTGGTCGTCGCGCTCGATCATCGCGGCCACGGCGCCAAAGCGCTGGCAGGCCTGGGCGTAAAGATCCCACACCGGTTGCGCTACCGGGTGGTCGTGCGTGTCGATGATGTGGTCGCCGTTGTCGCTGTGCCCAGCCAGATGAATCTGCTGCACGCGATGCGCGGGCAGTGCCTGCAGGTACGTCAGCGGGTCAAAGCCATGGTTCACGCTGCTCACGTAGATGTTGTTCACATCGACCAGCAGCAGACAGTCGGCCTCCTCAGCAATGTGGGCCAGAAACTGCCACTCGCTCGCGCTGTCTTGCCGGTAGCGGACGTAGCTCGACACATTCTCCAGCACCAGCCTGCGGCCCAGCACGTCTTGCGCATGGCGGATCTGCGCGATCACGTGGCGTGCAGACTCGTCGGTGTAAGGCAGCGGGTACAGGTCGTGCAACTGCTCGGGGCCAGGGCCCGTCCAGCACAGGTGGTCGGACACCCACAACGGCTCGATGCGGTCGGCCAGCGCCTTCACGCGCTGCAGATACGGCACATCCACACCCTGCGACGCACCGATGGACATGGCCACGCCATGCATGGCCACGGGGTAGTCGCGCCGGATGGCATCGAGCACCGCCAGCGGCTTGCCGCCATCGATGAGGTAGTTGTCGGTGATGATTTCCAGCCAGTCGAGCGGCTGCTTGCGCGCGAGGAAATCGGCGTAGTGCAGCGTCCGCAGCCCCAGGCCAAAGCCGGTGCCGCGCGTAGCTATGAGGTCATGTGCCATGGCGAAATCAAGGTATCAAAGTGCGGGCACTGGGCATGATCGCCGAGACTGGCACGCCCTGATGCCAGCACCGCCGCGCAAGGGCCGCCCCGCCGCGCTGGCGGTGTCCCCCTGGGGGGATGGCGCGCAGCGCCTCAGGGGGGCTTCGTGCCTTATCCCTTGATATCGCCGATGGTGCCCTTTTCCATCAGGCACTGCGCAGCCGTCTTGGCCTTGAAGCCATGGCCCTTGCAGGCGTTCTGGCCTTTGCAGCTGTGCTCTGCCGTGGAGCAGTCGCTGTTGCCCTTGCAGTCGTGCACGTTGTAGCAGTGCACGGAGTCGTTGGCGCCAATGGCCGCGCCTTTGGCACCCTTGGGCAGATCCGCTGCGAAGCTGGTGGATGCCAGTGCCAGCAGGGCGGCAGACAGGGCAAAGGAGGCGGTGGACTTGGCTTGGGTAGACAGCATGGTGAGTAACTCCGTAAACGTTGAGGGATGAATGAAGCGGGTAGATCACGCTGCACAACTGAGCGCTCTCTGCCTGGTAATTCGTCCCCCGCGTACTGCGGGTTACATGCCGTCCAAAAACTTTTTCGTGTTGTCGTCTGGCGCTATTGCGCAGAGGGTTCCGTCACCGAAATGTCAGTGTGCACCAGCGTCAGCGGAAAACGCTGGCCCGCCAGGTAGTCCTCCAGGCAGCGCAGCAGCAGGGGGCTGCGATGGCGCTCGGGGCAGGCGCGGATCTCGTCGGCCGTGAGCCACAGCGTGCGCACGATGCCGGTGTCGAGCGTGCGCCAGTCATGGTGCGTGCCCAGCGTGCCCGCAAACGCAAAACGCATGTAGGTGATGTCGTCCCCCGTGCGCGTCTTGGTGAAGCGGTTGAGGTACACGCCAATCAACGCTGTGGGCTCGAAGTCGTGGGCGGTTTCTTCCAGCACCTCGCGCGCGCAGGCCTGGATGGGCGACTCGCCCGGGTCCAGGTGGCCGGCAGGGTTGTTGAGCTTGAGGCCGTCGGTGGTTTCTTCCTCGACCAGCAGAAAGCGGCCATCGCGCTCGATGAGGGCGGCCACGGTGACGTTGGGTTTCCAGCGGTGGGGCATGGCGGGCATTATGACGAGGGCGGGTGACACTGCGCCTACAAGGTCTACAGCGCTCGCGCCATGTACACCGCGCCTTCGCCATAGCTGGCCAGGCGGGCCTGCTGGGTGGCGTCCTGCAAGGGGTGCAGTGCATAGCCCTGCCGCTGCCAGTAGGCCTGCGAGCCTTGCACCGAGACCAGCGCGCTGTGCCGCAGCCCTTCTGCGCGGGCCTGCGCCCACAGGGGCTGCAGCAACGCATGGGCCAGGCCTTGCCCTGCATGGGCGGGCAGCACGGCCATGTCGTGCAGGTACAGCGTGTCGGGCTCAGCAGCGGCTTCAAAGTCGCCGTGCAGCGGGGTGACCTTGCCACGCACGCTGCGGTAAGCCGCCAGGTAGGCACACACCGTGCCGCCCTGCTCCAGCACCAGTGAGCAATTGACGGGGCTGGCGAGGCGGCGAGCAAACACCTCGCCGCTCTCCACAAACCCTTCGCCATAACAGGCCAGTTGCACGGCCAGCAGGTCGGCCAGATCGCTCAGCGCCAGCGGGCGCACCACCACGGACATGGGAGAGCTTCGCTGGGTCAGTGCGGCAACACGGGGGCCTGCACAAAGTCGTCGAGCGACAAGCCCTTTTCTTTCAGCAGCGCCTCCAACACGGGCTGCAGGCGGCCCAGGCTTTCCTGCACGGCCTCGCGCACGGTGTCCACCACCACCTGGGTGCTGCGCTCGATCTCGATGTTCAGGCGGTCGCCCACCTTTTTGTTCTCAAACACGGTGGCGCGGCGGGTCTCGGGGATCATCCAGATCTCGAACCAGCCCTCTTGCCGGTTCACCTCGGCCACCGTGAGGCTGGCGCCGTGGATGGCGATGTAGCCCTTGGCGAATACATAGCGGCGAAACGCCTCGGGCACGGCCACGCGCCACACCAGGTTGTTGTCAAACTCGCGCCGCTCGATGAGCGTGCCGGTGAAATCCACATGGCCCGACAGCGGGTGGCCACCGATCTCGGCGCCGTCCTTGGCTGCGCGCTCCACGTTCACGCGGTCGCCCTGCGCGTAGCTGCCCAGCGTGGTGATGTTCAGGCTCTGCAGCATCACGTCAAAGTTGGCCTGAGTGGGCGACAGAATCTCGGTGACCGTGAGACACACGCCATCGGTGGCCACGCTGGCGCCAATGGCCAGGTCCTGACAGAAGCCTTCTGGAAAATCGAGCGTGAACGTGCGCAGCCCTGCGCGGTCGTGGATGGCGGCAATGCCTGCCGTGGCTTGGACGATGCCTGTGAACATGGTGGCGCGGCTTCCGGGTACGTTGGAACGGGAACCGGGAATTTTGCCACCCGGCCCCCACCGCGCGCTGGCGCCGGGTTACTTGGCGCGCAGCAGCTCGCCCACTTCGAGCAGCACCAGCTCGTTGTCATCCGCCTTGTTCGGATCGCGGCTGCTGCTGAAGGGCAGGTTGTTGTCGTTGCCCACCACGATGTGGCTGCCGTCCACGATGTCCACGTTCTCGATGGTGAAGAACGGGAAGGTGAGCACGCCGTTGTTCAGCGGCTTGCGCGCCAGGCGCTGCGGATCCTGGATGTTCATGAGGTCGATGTAGCCCACCTTGCGGATTTCGCCACCCACGTTGGCGTCGCTCAGCTCGACCTTGTAGACGCGCTTGAACTTGGCAAGGTCTTGGAAGCAGTCCGTGCGCTTCTGGCCTTCAAGGCAGGCCTTGTCGGCCGTGCCTTCGCCGTTGTCGCGCTCGATGATGAGGCCCGTGGTGGCATCGATCATGTTGAAGTCGCCGATGGCGTGGTGGTTGGCTTCCAGCACGTACTTCCAGTGGCGGCCGGTCCATTGCTCGGTCTTCACATCAAATTCGAGCACGCGCAGGTACTGCTTGCCGCCCACGTTTTCGTATGCCTTGGCGCCGTCGTTCCACAGCGCGCCTTCGAGCAGCGCGTAGAGCTTGCTGCCGTCCTTGCTGGAGGCCATGCCTTCGTAGCCCTTGGAGCGCTTGACTTCAAACGGCGTGGGCTTGGCGTCGGGTGCGCCGGGCATGAGCACGCCGGGCGCGTCGGGCGAGCGCACGACCTTGCCGTCCACCTGCGTCTCGAACACGGCCAGCACCTTGCCGTTCAGGTCGGCCTTGATGAGGAAGGGGCCAAACTCGTCACCGATCCACAGCGCGCCACCGGCGAACTGGAAGCTCTCGGGGTCGAAGTCGGCGCCCGTCAGGTAGCGCGTGGCAGTGCCTTCATGGGTGATGCGGAAGGGGATCTTCTTGTCGGGGTCATGCAGGAAGATGGTCTTGAGGCGGTTGAACTGGCCCGACTTGAAGTCCACGGTGTAGTGGCTCAGGTGCAGCATGAAGTCGGGCGAGTTGGCCTTGGAGCCGGCGCCGTTGTCGGTGAGGATCCAGAACGAGCCATCGGCCATGCGCTTGATGCCCGAGTGGCCCTGAAGGGGTTGGCCCTGGAAGGGCAGCGACACACCCGTGTCACGGCCGCCCGACTGGCCCATCACGCTGCCCACGGTATCCACACGGCGGGGCGTGGTGAACTTGCCAGCCACCTGCAGGTCTTGCGGCGCGTCCTTGGGCGCGGCAATCACGGTGAGGGCGGGCAGCACGGCGTGGCCGGCCAGGGTGGCCGGATAGGCCTGCTGGGCGATGGCGGGGGTGGCGGCAGCGCACAGCAGCGCTGCGCAGGCGGCAATTTGGGACAGTCGGGACATGGTGGTCAAGGGGAAGAGAGCCAAAACCGTGAACGATGCCGCCGCCCTGTGACACCGCCATGAAAAGCGGTTCTCCGACGCCCCCACCAGACAACGCCGAATCGGGCACATGCATGGACCTTTTGCCGCTCGCATGAGTCACACCCGCCTCACCCCACCCGCACGGCCTGCGCACCTGCCATGGAAACCCTCTCTGCACTGCAATCCCTCGGCCTGGAGCTGCCCAGCCCGGCCTACATCGTGGGCGCTATCCTGTTTGGCCTGATCGGCATGGCGGCCTACTGGCACGGCAAGCGTGCGCAGCAGCCGCGCACCCGCTGGTGGGGCGTGGCGTTGATGTTTTATCCCTACGTGGTCTCGGCCACCTGGCTGCTGTACGCCGTGGGCGTCGCGCTGTGCCTGGGGATGTGGTGGGACGGGCAGCGCGGCTAGGAACGGTCTGGACGAATCGCCGCAGACCTCAACCGGCGGCGGCCACCAGCCCTGCGCCGTGCCCGCGCGTAAAGGCCTCTTCAAACACCGAATACCCCGACCAGTCGGCATGCGCAAACGCCAGCCGTGCGGTGGCGGGTGTGGGCAGCCAGGCGGAGCGCTCACCATTTGATAGCACCTTGGGCATGAAAGACCTCCGCTCCAGGCCGATTTGACTCAAAAACTGCTGCAAACCCGGTGTGGGGATGGACATGGCGTGCCCGTAGCGGGTGATGTCCACGCGCGTTGCGCGCTGGCGCAGGTCGGGGTGGGGCACGGCCAGGGCGGCCAGGGCGGCGTCTGCCCAGTGCTGCCAGGGCTGGGTGGCCAGTTGCTGGCGGCCGTCCGCCCGGTCGCCCAGCGCCTGGTAGTAGGTGAGCACGGTGGGGCCGGCCAGCGTGGCGCGGGTGTCCAGGCGCTGGTGGCCGGCGTTCACATAGCCCAGGCCCCCCGCCGTGGGGTCGGCATACAGGACGTTGTCCCAGGCCGGCGCAGCGCCGGGGCGGTCGGTGAGAGGGCTGTGGATGTGGATGTTGGCCACCAGCCAGGGCGCCCACGACAGACGCTGGGCCGCCCCGGTGAGGAAGGCCGGCGGGTTCTGCACCACGCGCGCCGCCACGAAGACGGGCAGCGCCACGATGCAGCGTGGCGCCTGCCAGCGCTCCACGCTGTCGGTGGCGTGGTTGAACGCATCCACCTCCACGCCGTGGCGGCCTTCGGTGATGCGCAGCACGCTGGTGCCAGTGCGCAGCTGGCCGCCGCCGTTGGCGGTGTTGGCCAGCGGCCCGGCCAGGCGCCGGGTGATCCAGCCATTGCCCTCGGGCCAGGTGAGCACGCTTTCGCGGGCTTCGTCCACAGCCTCGCCAGGCGCATGAAAACCGTGGCGGCTGGCAAAGTAGTGGATGCCCGCCCAGGCCGAGACGCGGTCGGCCCCGGCGCCGTAGTCGTCGCGGCAGCAGTAGTCCAGGTACCAGCGCAGGTGGGCATCGTCCAGCCCTTCCTGCGCCAGCCAGGTGGCAAACGTCATCGCATCCAGCGCCTGCTGGCTGGGCGCCAGCGGGCGCCTGGCGGTCCACAGCTTGAGTGCGGGCATGGCAAACCGCGCGGCCTTCGACTCACGCTCCACCGCCTGCGCAAAGCGGCGGTACTGCGCCAGCGTGGCCTCGCCCACGCCCTGCACGGGCAGCAGTCCCTCCTGCCACTCGCCCTCGAAGTACAGGCGCTCCTGCGGGCTGTGGCACAGGTGGCGTTCGTCGTACTGCCAGCGCCCGGCCACGCGCTGGCGCAGGCCCAGTTCTTCCAGCAGGTCCTGCACCTCGCGCGCGTCGTCGCCGGGCACGGGCAGGTAGTGCGCGCCCTGCGGGCAGGCCAGGCCATTGACGGCGGTGCCCCGGCTGTTGCCGCCTGCGGTGTCTTCCAGTTCCAGCAGCGCAAAGTCTTGCACGCCCGCCAGGCACAGTGCACGCGCGGCGGCCAGCCCCGCCACACCACCACCCGCGATGATGACCTGTGCGCGCCGCACCACGGCGGGCTCGGGCCAGGTGCCGCGCGCCAGCCACTCGCGCAGCTGGTGGCCGCGCGCCATGTCGATGCCGGTGAACCCGCCTTCCAGCGGCGGCGCGGCGCGGTCGCACCCGGCCAGCGCGGCCGTGGCCAGGGCGGCGGCGCCCGCCACAAACTGGCGGCGCTGCAGGGTCCAGGGGGTCATGCGGTCACGCATCAATCCGACCAGCGTGCGCGGATCTCGAGCAGCTGCGGCACCAGCGGGGCAAACAGCGCCACCAGGGCGGGGTCGAAGTGTTTGCCCGCCTGCGCTGTGATGTGGTCCAGCGCGTCCTGCACGGGCCAGGGCTCCTTGTAGGGGCGGCGGGTGGTGAGCGCATCGAACACATCGGCCACGGCCACGATGCGCGCCGACACCGGGATGGCCTCGCCCGCCAGGCCGCGCGGGTAGCCGCTGCCGTCCCACTTTTCGTGGTGGGCCAGCGCAATCTCGCGGGCCAGCTGGAGCACGCCGGACGGGTGCTCGCCAATGATCTCGGCGCCGATCTCGGGGTGGCGGCGCATGGTGTCCCACTCAGCGGCGTCCAGCGGGCCCGGCTTGCGCAGCACGGCGTCGGGGATGCCGATCTTGCCCACGTCGTGCATGGGCGCGGCGTTGAGCAGGTCTTCGGCCCAGGCCGGGCTGTGGCCTGCGGCCAGCGCCAGCAGCTGGGCAAAGTGGCTCATGCGGATCACATGCATGCCGGTTTCGTTGTCCTTGTACTCGGCCGCACGACCCAGGCGCTGCACGATCTGCAGGCGGGTTTCGCGCAGCTCGTCCATGCGCACCAGCGACAGATGGGTGCGCACCCGTGCGCGCACCACGGGTGGGCTGACAGGCTTGGTGATGTAGTCCACCGCCCCTGCGTCAAACCCGGCCGTTTCGTCCTGGCTGTCGGTGAGGGCGGTGATGAAGATCACCGGGATCGAGGCCGTGGCGGCATCGGCCTTGAGCGCGCGGCACACCGCGTAGCCATCCAGGTTGGGCATCATGATGTCGAGCAGCACCAGGTCGGGCCGCTGCTCGCGCGCCACCTGCAGCGCGCGTTCGCCGTCGGTGGCAAACAGCAGGCGGTAGTCGGCCTGCAGGATGTGGCGCAGCACCTGCAGGTTGGTGGGCTCGTCGTCCACCAGCAACAGGCGGGGCCGCTGGTCGGGGGCCGGGGTCATGCGGGGTTCTCCAGGGGTTCGTCCAGCCAGTGTTTGCGCAGCTGCTGCAGCTGCACAACGGCCTGGTCAAAGTCAAATCGGTCGATGGCCTCCTGCAGGCGCTCGGTGGCATCGGCGGGCAGCAGCTGCACCAGCACGTCCAGCGGCGGCTGGGCCAGCTCGGACTGCACCAAGGCTTGCTGCAGCGCCTGCGCGGCGGCCACGGCCTGCTGGCGCTGGTCGGCGGTCAGCGGTGCGTGCTGGCCCACGCCGGGGGCGGGTGCTGCGGCGGCCTCAGCCTCGTGGGCCAGGGCTTGCTGCACGGCCTGCAACGCGGCGGGCAGGGCGGCCACCAGCGGCGGCAGTGCCGTGAGGTCCAGGCTGTGGGCGGCCTCCTCGATGCGCTGCGCCAGCGTTTGCAGCGGGCCCAATGCCAGGTTGCCTGCCGCACCGCGCAGGCGGTGGGCCAGCGCGCGGGCCGCATCCATGTCGGGCTGCGCCACCATGGCCTGCAAGGTGGCTGGGGTGGCCGCGTGATCGACTAGCAGGCGCGCCACGGCATCGCGCAGCAAAGCACGCTGGCCCCACAGGCGGGTGCCGCGTTCCCAGTCCACGGCGGGCACGGCAGCCTGGGGGGCGGGGGGCATGTCGGGGCCGCGCGACAGGGTCTGCAGGCTGCTCCAGCCCGACGAGGAGGCATCGGGCTGTAGGTGCAGCACGCGGGCGATCTCGCGGAACAGGCGGGCGGGCTCCAGCGGCTTGCTGGCAAAGCCGTCCATACCGGCAGCGCGGGCGTTGCGCCGGTCCTGCTCCAGCACGCTGGCGGACAGGGCGATCACCGGCACCGGCTTGCGCCGTTGCGCCTGCTCGAACGCGCGGATGCGGCGCGTGGCCTCCAGGCCGTCCATGACGGGCATCTGCAGGTCCATCAGCACCACGTCGAAGCGCCCGGCTTCATAGGCAGAGACTGCGTTTTCGCCGTCCCGTGCCACGGTGACCTGGTGGCGACCCCGGTCCAGGTGAATCTGCAGCAGCTCGATGTTGGCTGGCACATCGTCCACCACAAGGATGCGCAGCGGCGGCAGCTGCACGGCCTGACTGACGTTGGCCACGGCAGCCAGGGCCTGGCCCACGGGCAGCGGCACACATACCGTGAACGTGGTGCCCACCCCCAGGGTGCTGCGCACACTGATGCTGCCGCCCATCAGCTCGACCAGCTGCCGCGAGATGGTCGTGCCCAGGCCCGTGCCGCCGAACTGCCGCGTGGTGGATGCGTCGGCCTGTGCAAAGGGGTCGAAGATGCGCTCCAGGTGCTGCGCGGCGATGCCGATGCCGGTGTCCTCCACCTCCATCACCAGCGTGCCGTCGTGGTAGTCCAGCCGCAGCAGCACATGGCCGCGCTCGGTGAACTTGAGCGCGTTGCCCAGCAGGTTGAGCAGCACCTGTTGCAGGCGCAGCGCATCGCCCCGCAGGTAGGGCGGCACCCGGTCGTCCGTCATGCACTGCAGCGCGAGCCCCTTCTTGCCCGCATGGATGCGCAGCGAGGCGAGGATCTGGTCGCACACCTCCTGCAGCGAAAAGTCGGCAATCTCCAGCTCCACCGCGCCTTTTTCAAGCTTGGCAGTATCCAGGATGTCGTTGAGCAGGCGCAGCATGGACCGCGCTGCATGCTGCACCGTGCCCAGGTGACGGCGCTGCTGCGCGTCCATGGGGGTGTCGAGCAGGGCCTCGGTGAAGCCGATGATGGCGTTCATCGGCGTGCGGATCTCGTGGCTCATGTTGGCCAGGAAGGTGCTGCGCGCGGCAGCGGCCTGCTCGGCACGCTCCTTGGCAGTGCGCAGCTCTTGCTCCATGGTGCGGCGCTGGGTGAGGTCGGTCGCAAACTTGACGACCTTGAAGGGCTGGCCCTGCGCGTCAAAAATGGGGTTGTAGGTGGCCTGGATCCAGATGCGCCGCCCGTCCTTGCCGAGTCGCTGGTACTCACCGCCATCCAGCTGGCCAGATCGCAGCTGTCGCCAGAACTGCGCATACGCCTCGGTCTGCGCGTAGGCGGGCTCGCAGAACATGCGGTGGTGCTGGCCCACGATCTCCTGGAGGCCATAGCCCATCAGACTGAGGAAGTTGTCATTGGCGTGGAGCACACGGCCCTGCATGTCGAACTCCACTACCGCCAGCGCGCGGTTGATGGCGCGCACGGTGCTTTCGAACTCTGCGTTGCGCTCCTTGAAGGCGGTCATGTCCATGATGACCCCGTCAATCCATTGCACTTGACCATCGTCCCCCACGACGGGGCGCCCGCTTTCGGACACCCAGCGCAAGCGGCCCTCGCGGTCACGCAGGCCAAACTCCACGTGATAAGGCCTGTGCTCCTCAATGGCTGCCGACACCTCGTTCCAAAGACGGTCCACCTCTTCAGGCAGCGTTAACTGTGTGAAGTTGACACGCCCTTGCAGGAAGTCTTGCGGCAGCCACCCCGTCAGCGCTGTCACGGCATCACTGATGAACAGCATGGTCCAGTCGGCGTCATAGCGGCAGCGAAAAGTCACACCAGGAATGTTCCCTATCAGCGAGCGCAAACGCTGCTCGCTCGCCTTGAGCTCCTGCTCCATCGCTCGGCGCTGGGTCAGGTCGCTGATGAACCCCACAAACACCGGTTCGCCATCCAGCGGTACGCGTCCAACCGCAATGCGAATGGGCACGGTATTGCCGTCGGGGCGCAAGGCCAGCACCTCGCGGCTGTTGGCGCCGACCACGCCACCGCCCTGGCCCTGCAGGTAGCGCTGCAGGTAGGTGTCATGGCGAGAGCGATCAGGCTCGGGCATGAGCATGGACACGTTCTGGCCCACCACCTCATCGGGGCGCCACCCCAGGATGCGTTCGGCCGCCGCATTGAAGGACTGCACCCGGCCCTGCGCATCAATCATCACCATGCCATCCACGGCCGTGTCGGCAATCGCGCGCAGGCGGGACTCGCTCTGGCGCATCTGCAGGAACATTTGCCGGTAGCGCAGGCCAGCGTTGATGGCGATGACCAGTACACCAATAACCAGGGCCACGGCAGCCACCGCCAGGGCCATGGGAGTGCCCTCTGCAGCAGCCAACAGCTCCAACTCGTTTGGCGCCTCGATAAAGCGCAACGCCGCCATCCCGGTGTAGTGCATGCCCGCAATGGCCAGCCCCATGACCACGCCCGCTGCCAGGTTCAGCCAGCGGGCCCGCCAGCGAACCACCCGCTCCAGTCCAAATCGCACCCACAGGGCCACAATGGCCAGCAGCACGGCCACCAAGACGGAGGCCGCAAAGCCCCAAGGATCAAAGCGCATGAATGGAGCCCACTGGGACGCCTCCATGCCGATGTAATGCATGGCGCCAATGCCAGCGCCGACGAGCACGCCGCCGACGACCAGGGCTGCACGGCTGATTTCGCGGCGCATCAGCAGCCCCAGCGCAACCCACGACGCAGCCACGCTCGGAAGCATAGACAGCGCTGTCATCCAGGGATCAAAACGCCCGCGCCCACACACTGTGAACGCCAGCATGCCGATAAAGTGCATCGACCAGATGCCCCCACCCAACGCCATCGCCCCCGACCCCCGCGCCATCTGGCGCATGAAACGGGTGTCTGCACGCCGGGCCAGGCCCGCCATTTGTAGCGCTAGCACAGACGCCAGCACCGCCATCGCTACAGACAGCGCCACCAGCCAAGGATCATGCTGGGCCCAGAGCAGCGGATAGGGCTGTGCGTTAGAGAGGAAAAAGAAATCCGGCATCGGGAGCCCACGGCGATCAGGTCTTGACAGCTTTGTAGCCGATTGTGACGCCCGTGCCACCGGGCAGAACCCCTGCAAATTGCTCGGCGAATGCCCGTTGGCCCCCAAGCCATCGCCGGCTCAATGCGCCACCACCTTGCCCCATTCGCGCTCGTAGCTGTGTACCAGCGCCTGGTTGGACAGGCGGTTCACATCGGCCGGCACCCGCGCCATATCGAGCGGAAAGTCGAACAGCAGCGGCAGCGACGGTGGGCTCAAAAACCGCAGCCCCGGCGGCAAGGCATCGGGCAGGCGCCAGGGCCTGCGGCTGGCAATAACGTAGCCCCATTCGCCAAAGCTGGGCACATGGGCGTGGTACGGCGCTGTCGAGAGGCCCACGGATTCGATGGTCTGCACCACCGTCCAGAAGCTCTGGCGCGCCACCAGCGGCGAGGTGGTCTGCACCACGGCGTAGCCACTGGCCGCCAGCCGCTTGTCCAGCAAGGCATAAAAGCTGTTGGTGTAGAGCTTGCCGATGGAGAAGTTGGTGGGGTCGGGAAAGTCCACCACGATGACGTCAAAAAGGTCCGTCCCCTGCTGCAGCCACCCAAACGCATCGGTGTTGACGATGGTCACCTTGGGGTTTTGCAGCGCGTGGCCGTTGAGCTTTGCCAGCGTGGGGTTCTCGCTGAAGATGCGCGTCATGGCCGGGTCCAGCTCGACCAGGGTGACGGACTCGACCGAGGGGTACTTGAGGATCTCGCGCACCGCCATGCCGTCGCCGCCGCCCAACACCGCCACCCGCTTGGGCGCGCCGTGCGCGGCCATGGCGGGGTGCACCAGGGCCTCGTGGTAGCGGTATTCGTCGGACTCGGAAAACTGCAGGTTGCCATTGAGGTACAGCCGGTGGCCATAGCGGCCCTGCGTGACCACGATGCGCTGGTAGGGCGTGGCCGTGGTGAAGATGATGCGGTCCTGGTAGAACTTGTCCTCGGCCAGACTCGTGATCTGCTCGGCCCCCGCCAGCCCGGCCAGCAGCAGTCCCACCACCATCAGGCAGGCGAACAAGTGGGCTTGGAGGCGCCGCAGCTCATGCCGAAACAGCCACACCGCCCACAGCGCCACGGCGGCGTTCATCAGCCCGAACAGCAGCCCGGTACGGATAAGGCCCAGGTGCGGCACCAGCAGCAGCGGAAACGCCAGCGACACCGCCAGCGCGCCCAGGTAGTCGAACGTGAGCACCTGCGAGACCAGGTCCTTGAGCACCACGTTGCGCTTGAGGATGCGCATAACCAGCGGAATCTCCAGCCCCACCAGCGTGCCCACCACCAGCACCATGCCGTACAGCAGAAACCGGAACGCGCCCGGCGCGTACGCATTGGCCAGGAACAGCGTGGCGGGCAACGCCCCGCCGATCAGCGCCACCAGCAGCTCGATGCGCAGGAAGTGCGCGGGCAGCTGCCGCTCAAAATAGCGCGACAGCCACGAGCCCAGGCCCATGGCAAACAGGTAGGTGCCGATGATGGTGCTGAACTGCAGCACCGAGTCGCCCAGCACATAGGAGGCCAGCGCACCGGCGGCCAGCTCGTACAGCAGGCCGCAGGCCGCCACGACGAAGACGCTGATGAGCAGTGCGATGTCGATGGGGCGGGGGCCGGAGGTTGGGGGCGGCACCGCAGGCGCGGACGCAGTGGAAGGCGGGGTGGGAGACGACAAGGCGGCGGTCAGCGCACCCTGCCGGGTGCGCCGCTTCGTTCATTCAGGCGGTATGGGCTCGAAAACGCGTCAATGCGTCGCTGCGTCAATGGATGGCAGCCGCCACGATGATGCTGATGCCCAGGCACATCGCTGCCACCACCAGGCCCAGCGCCTGGTTCTGCTTTTCAACGATCTCGCGCCACAGGTCATAGGGCGTGATCTTGTCCACGATGACAAAGGCCAGCCAGAAGATGATGACGCCAATGATGGCGTAGAGGATGGACCCGAGAAATGCCGCGGGTTTGAGCCATTCGAATCCCATCATGGTGTGATCTCCTTGAAACGTGTGGTCAGTGACAGTGGCGGGTAGACGGTGGACAAGCGCAGACGCTGCACTACTTGTGGCTGCCGCCGGACGAATATCCGCCGTACGAGCCCCCCGAGCTGCGGTAGCTGGAGGACGAGGAACAGTTTTCGACCCGGGGATCGCAGCTGGAGCAGCGGCTCAGCAGGATGAGCAGGATCAGGATCACCACCGCGATGATGATGATGGTGCCGCAGCCCAGGCCGGATTTGGCCACGAATGGACCGGGGTCGTCGCGCTTCAGGACATCTTTCTTGTCATCCAGCTTGAACGCCTTGGCCACCGTGTCGCTGGACAGCTTGTCTCCCGCAGACCAGGTGATCTCGTTCGGGCTCTGCTCCATCGACAGCAGGCCCTTGCTGCTCGCAAAGTCGCGGTTGGTCGTCTTCTGCCCGCGTGTGACCTGCCAGTAGAACTCGCCCAGCACATAGGTGGTCTCGGCCTCGTAGGTGTACTTGAGGTCGTACTTGGTGCCCATGTACGTGGCGGAGCGGCCCGTGGCGGCCATCTGCGGCGCGCCGGTGGTGGGGCGCACCATGCTCCAGCCTTCTTCGGAATCGACCAGGAACGCAAAACCGCGCTTCTGGTTGTAGAGCAGGTATTCGCTCCAGCCAAAGTGCTCGTCATCGCCGGGCTCCACGCCCATGCGGTGCTGAAAGCCCACCACCTGCCAGTGCACGCCTTGCAGCTGGCCCTTGCTGCCCAGCGGGATGAGGGGCTGCACGGGTTCGTCCTGCTCGGCCGAGCGCAGCTCGCCGCCAACGCCGCTGTCCAGGCTGATGATGCTGGCGCAGGAGCCGCAGGTGATGCTCTTGGAGGTGGACAGCTGCACCTGCACCGGCGCACCGCAGTGCGGGCAATTGAACTGGCGGCCTTTTTCGTCCTTTGCCGATTCGTCCTTGAGACCTTGCAACTGCAGGTCTTCGAGCAGCACGGCCTTGCCGCGCTCTACATTGGGTGGCGTGTGGCCGTAGTCGATGCTGACCACTTCACCGTCGGCGCTCCTCAGCTCGACCATGCCAAAGGGCTGGCCCAGCGGCGGCAGCTTGGGCAGTTCACCCTGGGCCGAGATCAGCTGCGCCTGGCCGGTGTAGGCCACGCTGTAGGGCTTGCCGTTGATGGCCGTGGTGGTGCCGATGCGAAAGCGCTCGGGCGCAGGCATCTCGCGGCCTGGGTCGATGGGCCGGGTGAAGACGTAGGCACCGTTGTCCTCGCCCAGCGTGGCGAGCGTTCCGTCATTCAGAAAGGCCGCCCATTCGGTCCACACGCCCGCGTCGCCCTTGTACTGCAGGCGGCCGATGAGGGTGAAGGGAACGTCCTTGCCATCGAGCTGAATGCGCCCGCTGGCCATGAGCTGCAGCGGGCTGTGGTCCTCGAACAGCTCGGCCATCTTGCCCAGGCGCGTGAGCACGTCGCCACTGCGCACTACGGTGCTCTGGCAGTAGCCGCAGACGGCATGGGTGGACTGCGCGCTCTTGAACTCCACCGGCGCGCCACAGCCGGGGCAGGGCGCGCGGTAATAGCGCTGGGTGGGGTCGGTGGCCATCGTGTGGAGTGTTCTGCCCGCGCCGCACTAAACGGCTTTGAGGCCTTTTTGGCCTTTAGCGCCTATCCCTCCAGCGCAAGCAGCTATTTTTATGATAGCAATCGAACCAATCGGTCAGACGAGCTTCTTGAGCAGTTCGGCCTTCTTGGCGTCGAACTCTTCCTGCGTGAGGATGCCCTTGGACTTGAGCTCGCCCAGCTTCTCCAGCGTGGCCATCACGTCTTCGGGCTTGACGCCCACCGCAGCGGCCGCTGCTGCAGGCGCTGCCTGGGCTGCTGCGCCTCCGCCTTGCAGGCCCTGTTGCAGGTTCTGCGCGAGCACCTGCCCCAGCGCCACACCGGCGCCGAGGCCCATGGCGTCACCCGCCACGCCGCCGCCGTTGCTGGCGCCCTCGGCAAACTTGGGGATGGCCTGCGCCGTCTGGTACTGCATGAACTTCGCCATGTCGTTGCCAACCATGCCCATGCCGATCTTCTGGTCGAGGATCTTCTGCAGCTCTTCGGGCAGCGAGACGTTCTGCACCGTGAGGGACTCGATCAGGATGCCCAGCTTGGCAAAGATGGGCGCAAGTTCCTTGGTCAGCGCGTCGGCAAACATGACCTGGTTGGCCGCCAGGTCCAGAAACGGCAGGCCGCTACCGGCAATGGCGTTGCTGATGTTCTGCAATACCAGGCCACGCAATTGGCCTTCCAGGTCGGCCACGGGGTAGGACTCGCGCGTGCCCGAGATTTCGGTGTGGAACAGCTTGGGGTCGGCAATGCGGAAGGCGTAGTTGCCGAACGCGCGCAGGCGCACGGCACCGAAGTCCTTGTCGCGGATCGTGATGGGCTGGGGCGTGCCCCACTTCTGGTCGATCTGCTGGCGTGTGCTGAAGAAGTACACATCGCTCTTGAAGGGGGACTCAAAGAGCTTGTCCCAGTTCTTCAGGTACGTGAGCACCGGCAGCGTCTGCGTGGTGAGCTTGTAGGTGCCGGGGCCGAACACGTCGGCCACCTGGCCTTCGTTCACGAAGATGGCCATCTGCGACTCGCGCACCACCAGCGTGCCGCCGTTCTGGATTTCCATGTCGCGCATGGGGAAGCGCCAGGCCAGCGTGCCGTCCCCCTCTTCGGTCCACTGAATGATGTCAATGAACTGTTTCTTGATGAAGTCCATGAGGGCCATGTGTGCTCCCAAAGCAAAAGAGGGGGTTGAAAAGAGCGGCCATCATAGCAACGGGGGCTTTGGTCGCAGCGGCTTTTTTCAGTCCTCGAACGTGAACTAGTTCACGCGCAGAACCAGTCTGTTTGGGATAGACGCTGTGGCGCTTCGCAAGGCGTCATTGGATAGCGGCTATCTGCGCCTTAGCGATGATCAATTGGCTTTCGCTATTGCGAATCACTACCATTCAACCATCCCTGCTGCACTGCCGCAGTCTCTGTTGAACCGAAGAAGTAGGAGTCCGCCATGTCCCTCATCCGCCGCGCCGCACGCCAGAACCAAACCATGCTGATGAAGACCGGCAGCTACTACCTGATCCACATCTGCGTCGCCGCCCTGGTGGCCTATGCCGTCACCGGCAACCTGTGGGCCTCGCTCACCCTGAGCCTGCTGGAGCCCACGGTGCAGGCGGTGGCCTTCTTCTTCCATGAAAAGGCGTGGGACCGGGCGGGCCGGCGCGCTGTACGCCAAAGCGCTACGGCATCACCCAGCGGCAGTCCAGCCATCCAGGGCGCCTGAACAAACTCACGACAAGGAGCACCACCATGTACGCCATTCCACTGCGCAGCCGCACCGCCACGGGCCTGGCCTTTCAGCGCTGGCTGGTCCAGCGCCTGGCGGGGCTGGCGCATACCAATTGATAAGCGTGATAACGGGCAGTCCTCTGTGCCTTCGCCAGAAACGAACATGCCCCGGCCAGCGGGGCATGGGGCGGGAATACAAACGGGCGCGGAATGGGCAGGGCTCAGGCCTTCACATCCAGCAAGGAGCCCATCATTTCGTCCTGCGTCTTGATGGTCTGCAGATTCGCCTTGAACGCGTAGGTGGCCGACATCTGCTCCACCGCCTCTTGCTCCAGCGCCACGCCCTTGGCGTCCTGTTCGCGCTGCACGGTGGCGCGCACACCAGCGCTTTCGGCCGCTTCTTCTTGTGCAACCACCTCGCGGCGGTAGCCGGGGGTGTTCATGTTGGCCACGTTGTTGGCCGACGCGTCCAGCCGCAACTGGGCGGCCTGAAGGCCTGAACTGCCGATGGAGGAAATACTGGCCATGGGCGCTGCTCCCGATGTCACACAATGTTGCAAAGAAGGCGAATTGTCCGCCTCGCCGCATTCGCTGGCAAGCCACAGCCCCGCAATGCCCCTGTCAGCGACCGGGGCGGTGCGCGTCTTCCAGGCATTGCGCAAACGCCTGGGCCGCGCGGGCGGGCGCGGGCGAGCGGCGCATCAGGCTCACAAACTGGCAGTGGTAGTGGAACAGCGACGGATTCACGGCCTGCATGCGGCCCTGGCGCTCGAAGGCCTCGGCATAGTGGTCGGGCAAGAACCCCAGAAAGCGGCCCGACAGGATCAGCGTGGCAATGGACTCCTGGTCAAAACCCGTGGCCGCGCGCTGCAGCCGGGCCTGGTGGCTCAGCTCCATGTTGGGCGAGTGGTAGCCCAGCCCAGCGAACTGGTAGCCCCGCACCGCGTGCCAGTCGGCCGGAGGCGATGACGCCCCAAACAGCGGGTGGCCCGCACCGCAGTACAGCAGCATGGTCTCGCCAAACAGGTCGGCGTACGCCAGGCTTTGCGAGCTGCGGTGCGCAGGGATGATGCCCACCTGGTAACTGCCGTCGATCACGCCACGCTCGATGGCATTGATGGAGCCCACATGCAGCTGCAGCTGCACATCGGGCGCCTGGGCGGTGAAAGCGGCTATCGCCTCGCCAATGCGGGCGGCCGGGTTGCTGGCGGTTTTGTCGAACACCGCCACGGCCAGCTGCCCGCCCATGCGCGAATGGATGTCGTCCACGCTGTCGCGAAAGCTGCGCACCGAGGCCAGCAGGCGCAGGGTTTCGTCATACACCCGCTGCCCCTCGGCCGTCAGCGCAAACCCCGCCCGCCCCCGCCGGCACAGCGTGAGGCCCAGGCGGGCCTCCAGGTCTTTGATATGGCGGCTGACGGTGCTGGTGCCGATGTTCAGCTCCAGCTCGGCGGCCGACATGCCGCCGCACTCCACCACGCTCTTGAAGACCTGCAAAAGGCGCAGGTCCATGTCGCTGAGCTGGCCCAGCACGGCGCGGTGTTTTCCAGGTCCGGCAGGCGCGGAGATGGGTGGGGGTGGAGCGGGGTCTTTTACTTGCATAAATCGTCAAGTAAACATTGATATTGGATTATTTGAGAGATTAACAGGCAGCGCAACAATGCCCTACGTCAAGCCCCAGCCAGCTGGGGTTGCCTGCATTTTTTTGCCGCCTTTGCACTGGAGAACCCCATGAGCTTCGTCAACATCGAAAAACCCGCCGCCGGTGCCGAAGGCCCCCGCATGGACGCCGAATGGCTGGACGCGCACTGGATGCCCTACACCGGCAACCGCCAGTTCAAGGCCAACCCGCGCATGATCGTGGAGGGCAGCGGTGCCTACTACACCGACTCCGAAGGCCGCAAAATTTTTGACGGCCTCTCGGGCCTGTGGTGCGCGGGCCTGGGCCATGGCCGCCGCGAGATCGCCGAGGCCATCGGCAAGCAGGCCATGAAGCTCGATTACGCGCCCGCCTTCCAGTTTGGCCACCCGCTGTCGTTCGAGCTGGCCAACCGCGTCAAAGAGCTGACGCCCGCAGGGCTGGACTACGTGTTCTTCACCGGCTCAGGCTCCGAGTCGGCCGACACGTCTCTGAAGATGGCCCGCGCCTACTGGCGCGCCAAGGGCCAGGGCACCAAGACGCGCCTGATCGGCCGCGAAAAGGGCTACCACGGCGTGAACTTTGGCGGCATCTCGGTGGGCGGCATCGTGGCCAACCGCAAGCTGTTTGGCCAGGGCGTGGAGGCCGACCACCTGCCCCACACCCAGCCACCTGCGGGCTCGTTCCACAAGGGCATGCCGCCCACGGGCAAAGAGCTGGCCGACCGCTTGCTGGAAGTGATTGCGCTGCACGATGCATCGAACATCGCCGCCGTGATCGTCGAGCCCTTCTCTGGCTCGGCCGGTGTGGTGATCCCGCCCGTGGGCTACCTGCAACGCCTGCGCGAGATCTGCACACAAAACAACATCTTGCTGATTTTTGACGAGGTGATCAGCGGTTTTGGCCGCAGCGGCGCCTGGACGGGTGCCGAGGCCTTTGGCGTGACGCCCGACATCCTGAACTTTGCGAAGCAGGTCACCAACGGCGCGCAGCCGCTGGGCGGCGTGGTGGCCACCAAGGAAATTTACGACACCTTCATGGTCGCAGGCGGGCCGGAGTACATGCTCGAATTCCCGCACGGCTACACCTACTCGGCCCACCCCGTGGCCTGCGCAGCGGGCATTGCGGCGCTCGACATCCTGCAAAAGGAAGACATGATCGGCCGCGTGAAGGCGCTGGCCCCGTACTTTGAGCAGGCGGTGCACAGCCTCAAGGGCGCCAAGCATGTGGCCGACATCCGCAACTTTGGCCTGGCTGCAGGCTTCACGATTGCCGCTGTGCCCGGCGAGCCCGCCAAGCGCCCGTATGAAATTGCGATGAACTGCTGGAAGAAGGGCTTTTACGTACGCTACGGTGGCGACACCATCCAGCTGGCACCGCCCTTCATCAGCACCCAGGCCGAGATTGACCGCCTGATCAGCGCCCTGGGCGACGCCCTGCAAGAAACGGCTTGAGGCACAAGCCCGACCGGCCCATGCGCATTTCCATCCTCACCTTCGACGCCTTCAACGACCTCGACTCGCTCGTGGCGTTTGGCATGCTCAGCCGCATCGCGCTGCTGGGCGACACGGACTGGCAGGTGCGCATTGCGAGCCCCACGCCGCGCGTCACGTCCATGAACGGCCTCACCATCGACGCACATGAAGACCTGAGCCAGTTGGCCCAGGCCGATGCGGTGCTGGTGGGCAGCGGCATGAAGACGCGCGAGGTGGCGAACACCCCGGCGCTGATGGAGCAGCTGCGTGCGCTGAACCCTGACCGCCAATTGCTGGCGGCGCAGTGCTCGGGCACTTTTTTGCTCAGCCGCCTGGGGCTGCTAAGCGGCACGCCCGCCTGCACGGACCTGACCAGCAAGCCCTGGGTGGTGGAGTCCGGCGTGGACGTGGTTCCGCGCGCCTTCACGGCCCGTCGCAACGTGGCCACGGCGGGTGGGTGCCTGGCGTCGCAGTACCTGGTGGCGTGGCTGCTGGCACGCCTCAAGGGGCTGGACGCCGCGCGCGAGGTGCTGCACTACTTTGCCCCGGTGGGCGAGAAGCAGGAGTTCATCGACCGCGCCTTGGGGCATGTGCTGCCCGCGCTGGAGCCCCAGGCTGCTGCGGCTTGAATACTATAAATTTGATAGCTATCAGCGCATGTGTCACTAGCGCTTGTGGCACTTTTTACTTGAAATCACCATGAACCACGACAAAAACGTCACCACCACCATCGGCCACCTGATCGACGGCCAGATCGTCGCCGACACCGCCCGTACGCAGCCCGTGTTTGACCCCGCCACCGGCCTGTCCACCACCAGCGTGGCCCTGGCAAGCCAGGCCACGGTCGAGGCGGCCATTGCCTCGGCCGAGGCCGCGTTTCCGGCCTGGCGCAACACGCCGCCGCTCAAGCGTGCGCGCGTGATGAGCAAGCTGAAAGTCCTGCTGGAAGAAAACGCCGACAAGATCGCCGCCCTGATCACCGCCGAACACGGCAAGGTGCTGGCCGACGCGCACGGCGAGCTGCAGCGCGGCATTGAGAACGTGGAATACGCGAGCTACGCGCCCGAACTGCTCAAGGGCGAGCACAGCCGCAACGTGGGTCCCAGCATTGACTCATGGAGTGAGTTCCAAGCGCTGGGCGTCACCGCTGGCATCACGCCCTTCAACTTTCCGGCCATGGTGCCGCTGTGGATGTGGCCTATGGCCGTGGCCTGCGGCAACACCTTTGTGCTCAAGCCTTCGGAGCGCGATCCCTCCTCCACGCTGTTCATTGCCCAGCTCGCGTTGGAAGCGGGCTTGCCGCCCGGCGTTCTGAACGTGGTCAACGGCGACAAGCTGGCTGTAGACACGCTGCTGCGCGACCCCCGCGTCAAGGCCGTGAGCTTTGTGGGCTCCACCCCCATTGCCGAATACATCTACGCCGAAGGCTGCAAACACGGCAAGCGCGTGCAGGCCCTGGGCGGTGCCAAGAACCACGCCGTGCTGATGCCTGACGCCGACGTAGGCAACGCCGTGAGCGCGCTGATGGGCGCGGCCTACGGCTCGTGTGGCGAGCGCTGCATGGCCATCCCTCTGCTGGTCGCCGTGGGCGACGAAGTGGGTGACGCCGTGATCGCGGGCCTCAAGACCGAGATCGCCAAGATGAAGGTCGGCCCCGGCACCGACAACAGCAACGACATGGGCCCGCTGGTCACCAAGCCCCACTTCGAGAAGGTGAAGGCCTACGTGGACAGCGGCGTGGCCGAAGGCGCAACACTGGTGGTGGACGGCCGTGGCGTGAAGGTGGCGGGCCATGAGGAAGGCTACTTCCTGGGCGCCTGCCTGTTCGACAACGTCAAGCCCGGCATGAAGATCTACCAGGAAGAAATCTTCGGCCCCGTGCTCGGCGTGGTGCGTGTGAAGACGCTGCAGGAAGCCATGCAGCTCATCAACGACCACGAGTACGGCAACGGCACCTGCATCTTCACCCGCGACGGCGAGGCCGCCCGCTACTTCACCGACCACATCCAGGTCGGCATGGTGGGCGTGAACGTGCCCCTGCCCGTGCCGGTGGCCTACCACTCGTTCGGCGGCTGGAAGCGCAGCCTGTTCGGCGACCTGCACGCCTACGGTCCCGACGCCGTGCGCTTCTACACCAAGCGCAAGACCATTACGCAGCGCTGGCCCTCGGCGGGCGTGCGTGAGGGGGCGGTGTTCAGCTTTCCGAGTAGCCGCTGAAGCATCCGTCGGCGTCTACGCTTCAACGACAAAGGCCCCATGCGGGGCCTTTTTCGTTCCATGCCTCGCCAGAGCGTTGGAAGTCAAGCCATCCCAACGAGCACGGCTGGCGCGGCATGCACCCTTTTGACGCCAGAAGGGTGCATGAAGCGACCCGTTTCGGGCAAGCACGGTGTTCCTCCTCAAAAAGCAAAACACCTCATAGCTTATGTGCATGGATATGGGGGTCTCAAAACCCTGTCCACACGACACAATGAATGGGCAAACAGCCCGCAGGTAAGCAGATTCGCTTACTAGGGTTTTTACGCACATCCCCCTACAATCGCAGACCCTTACAAAGCTGACAGCCTGCTGCAGACCCGCTGGAGTACGGTTTTGGCCCCTCACCCCTGAGTTGGAGACACTGAATGCCCGAGAACACCACGGCCCAGAACAACAACAACGATTCCGACAAGCGTGCCCAGTTGCGCCGTGCCGCTCTCGAGTACCACGAGTTTCCCAAGCCGGGTAAGTTGGCTATTGCCGCGACCAAACAGATGATCAACCAGCACGATCTCGCGCTGGCCTACTCGCCCGGCGTGGCTGCCCCTTGCGAAGAGATCGTCAAGGACCCTGCCAACGCCTTCCGCTACACCTCGCGTGGCAATCTGGTCGCCGTGATTTCCAACGGCACCGCCGTGCTGGGCCTGGGCGACATTGGCGCGCTGGCCTCCAAGCCGGTGATGGAAGGCAAGGCCGTCCTGTTCAAGAAGTTCGCAGGTGTCGATGTGTTCGACATCGAGATCGACGAAAAGGACCCCGCCAAACTGGTGGAGGTGATCGCAGCGCTGGAGCCCACCTTTGGCGCCGTCAACCTCGAAGACATCAAGGCCCCCGATTGCTTCTACGTGGAACGCGAGCTGCGCAAGCGCATGAAGATCCCGGTCTTCCACGACGACCAGCACGGCACAGCGATCACGGTGGCGGCTGCCATCGTGAATGCGCTGAAGGTGGCAGGCAAGAAGATTGAAGACGTGAAGCTGGTCACCAGCGGCGCGGGCGCTGCGGCCTTGGCCTGCCTGAACCTGCTGCTCAAGGTGGGCGTGCAGCGCAAGAACGTGTTCGTCACCGACCTGGCCGGTGTGGTCTATGAAGGCCGCGAAGAACTGATGGACGACGACAAGCGCCAGTTCATGCAGAAGACCGACGCGCGCAAGCTGGCCGAGGTGATGGTGGGCGCCGACGTGTTCCTGGGCCTGTCGGCCGGCAACGTGCTCAAGCCCGAAATGGTGGCCACCATGGCCGAGCGCCCAGTGATCTTCGCCCTGGCGAACCCCAACCCCGAGATCACGCCCGAGCTGGCGCACAGCGTGCGCAACGACATCATCATGGCCACGGGCCGGTCGGACTATCCGAACCAGGTGAACAACGTCTTGTGCTTTCCGTACATCTTCCGTGGGGCATTGGACTGCGGCGCCACCACCATCACCGATGAGATGGAAATTGCGGCCGTGCACGCGATTGCCGAGCTGGCCCAGGCCGAGCAAAGCGAGGTGGTGGCAGCCGCCTACGTGGGCGAGAAGCTGACCTTCGGCCCCGAATACCTGATCCCCAAGCCGTTCGACCCACGGCTGATGATGAAGATCGCGCCCGCAGTGGCCCAGGCCGCCATGGACAGCGGCGTGGCGCAGCGACCCATCGCCGACATGGACGCTTACCGCGACCGTCTGCAGACCTTTGTGTATGCCTCGGGCACGACGATGAAGCCCATCTTCGACGCGGCCCGCAATGCTGCCAAGAAGCGTGTGGCCTATGCCGAGGGCGAAGAAGAACGTGTGCTGCGCGCTGCACAGATCGTGGTGGACGAGAAGGTTGCCCGCCCCACGCTGATCGGCCGCCCCGCCATCATCGCCCAGCGCATCGAAAAGTTTGGCCTGCGCCTGAAGGAAGGCGTGGACTACGACGTGGTCAACACCGACTTCGACCACCGCTACCGCGACTTCTGGCAGACCTACCACCGCATGACCGAGCGCAAGGGCATCACCCAGCAGGTTGCCAAGATCGAGATGCGCCGCCGCCTCACGCTCATCGGTTCGATGATGCTGCACAAGGGCGAAGTGGACGGCCTGATCTGCGGTACTTGGGGCACCACCGCCAACCACCTGATGTACATCGACCAGGTCATCGGTAAGCACGCGGGCGGCGCCGACAGCACCGCACAGGACGTGCCGGTGTACGCCTGCATGAACGGCCTGATGCTGCCCGGCCGCCAGGTGTTCCTGGTGGACACGCACGTCAACTACGACCCCACGCCGCAGGAGCTGGCCGAGATCACCGCCCTGGCCGCCGAGGAAATGATGCGCTTTGGCATCAAGCCCAAGGCCGCGCTGCTGTCGCACTCCAACTTCGGCACCAGCAACAGCCCCAGCGCGGTAAAGATGCGCCAGACCCTGGAGCTGCTGCGCCAGCAGGCGCCCTGGCTGGAAGTGGACGGCGAAATGCATGGCGACGTGGCGCTGGACGGCAAGGCCCGTTCGGCACTCATGCCCAGCAGCGAGCTGACTGGCGACGCCAACCTGCTGGTGTTCCCCAACATCGACGCCGCCAACATTGCCTACAACCTGCTCAAGACGGCGGCGGGTGGCGGCATCGCCATCGGCCCCGTGCTGCTGGGGGCGGCCAAGCCGGTTCATATCCTGACACCGAGCGCCACCGTGCGCCGTATCGTGAACATGACAGCCCTTACCGTGGCCGATGCCAACGTGGCGAGATAAGCCAATGTCCGGTAGCAAGTGCTAACTTAAAACCCTTGCAAAGCCCTTCAGCGTCTGCCCAATCTTTGTGCAGACGCTTGCTTTTTGGGGACCGTTGAGCGACACTAGCGGCTCGAAATTTCGGGTTAACCCGTAGTTTCTGAAAGGTTCGTTGATGCTGAAGGCTGTAGCCACCCGGGCGCGCAAGGCAGGGTTATTGTGTGTTTTGGGTGTCGCTTTCGTGCTGTCTCCGGTCGCGGGACATGCCCGGAAATCCCCGTCCGAAAGCGGGTCCACCACCCCCATCGCACTGGCCGAGTTGCCGCCCCAAGGGCGGACAACGTATGCGCTGATCCGTGAGGGCGGACCCTTTCCGTACGACAAGGACGGATCGGTTTTTGGCAATCGCGAACGGCTGTTGCCCGCCCAAAAGCGGGGCTACTACCGTGAATACACCGTCAGAACACCAGGATCGCGCGACCGGGGAGCCCGGCGCATCGTGTGTGGCGGCAAGCCCCGGACACCGGACGCCTGCTACTACACCAGCGACCACTACGCCAGTTTTCGCGAGATCGTCGAGTAACCCCCTGCGGTGTGCGCCAGCCAGCCCATCCCTGAAAACGTACGCCGCGCCCCATTGAATTCCCCATTCACAGGCCGCATCCTGCAGCCTGTGAGATGCCAGAAGTTTGTGGACTTTATAAAGAAAGAGTAGCGGAGATGCAGACGCCACTTCGTAAAGACCTGGAAACGCCACTGCGTGGCGTGCGCACCAACATCGTGCAGTCCATTCGCGCCTTCCGCGTGCAGGACCTGCAGGATGCAGCCACCTCCATGGGTCACCATTTCTTGTACGCCAATCTGGCCCACGCACAGTCCAAGCAGGATGTGCTCGACCTGATTGCCGCCCAATTCACGTTCCCATCGCACTTCGGCAAGAACTTCGATGCGTTGTACGACTGCATGACAGACCCTTTGCACAAATCGGGCCCGCAGCCTGGTTTCATTGTGGTGCTGGAGCAGATTCCTGCCACGGGCAAGTTCGACAAGGAAGCGCGCGAGCAGCTGCTCGACATCTTCCGTGACGCGGCCGACTACTGGGGTGATCGCAAGATCCCCTTCCGGTGTTTCTATTCTTTTCTGTAGCCCGTTCTGCATCCACCAGCCAAGCAGAACGGGCGAACGAGGCTAGCGACACCCAGGCCGTCGAAGGCATCGAGATCAACGGCGAACCCGCTGAAAAGATGCCCACGGACAAACTTGTGGACGTATCGCCCATGGCGCTGCGCATGAGCAGCCCTTTCAACGCCGGGTATTGGCTCAGCGCCGCATAACTCGGTACATCCCCTTGAGCGGCTACGCCGCTTCCCCCTTCTCTCGGCTTCGCCGGGAAGGGGGACGACACCAGCGTGGCGGGGCGGCCCTTGCGCGGTGTCTCTGGTCTGGGCAGCGACAGTTGCCATGGCTATTACGAGGTCCAGCGTTGTAGCTGCAGGCACGGCATTGGTTGAAGTGCGCCTGCTAGCTCAGTGCCACCCAACGCACCTTGCTGGATAGAAAAGCTGCCTAGAGCACATCGAACAAGCGCTGTCAGCTATTAATTCAAGAGCAGTTCTGTGCCAGTGCCACGTACTCGGCCACGGGCACTTCCTCGGCGCGGCGCTGGGTGTCGAATTCACCAGCAAACTGGCGGGCTTCGAGCCAGCGGCCCAGCGTGTGGCGCAGCAGCTTGCGGCGCTGGCTGAAAGCCACTTGGACCAGCTCCTCCAGCAGCGGTACCGATAACGGCGCAGGTTCGGCATGGGGCACCATGCGCACGACGGCGCTGTCCACGCGGGGCGGGGGGTCGAAGCTCTCGGGCGGCACGAACAGCACGTTTTCCATGGCGTAGCGCCACTGCAGCATGACCGACAGGCGCCCGTAGTCGCCCGTGGCGGGGCTGGCCACCATGCGGTCGATCACTTCCTTTTGCAGCATGAAGTGCTGGTCTTCGATGACCTGCACATGGTCCAGCAGATGGAAAAGGATGGGGGTGGAGATGTTGTAGGGCAAGTTGCCCACCACCCGCAGCCGCAATCCCGGCTGCCCGGCCTTGTCGCGCAGAGTCTGCGCGAGCGCCGTGAAGTCCACCTTCAGCACGTCGGACTCGATCACATCGAGCTGCCCATGCAGACGCAGGCGCAGGGCCAGGTCGCGGTCCAGTTCGATGACGGTAAGGCGCCCCAAGCGCTCCACCAGGGGCTGCGTCAGCGCGGCCAGGCCGGGCCCGATCTCGACCATGGGCTGGCCGGGCAACGGCGCAATGGCCTGCACGATGCCGTCGATGATGCCCTGGTCGGACAAGAAATGTTGTCCGAAGCGCTTGCGGGGAATGTGTTTCAACGCGACCTTATCTGTTGTGGTGTCTGGGACTGCTGGGAGCTAGGGCCTGCACTCATTGGGGTGGCTCGCGGTACTCGACATACGCGCGCCCGCGCAGCTCTTGCGCCCAGGTGGCATAGGCCTCGTCGAGTTTCTTCTCGCGCACCACGTTGCGTGCCATGTCGCGCTGCTCGCGCTGGGTGAGCTTGGCCTCGCGGCGCTCCAGCAGCTGGATCAGGTGCACGCCAAAACGCGAGACCACAGGTTCGCTGATGTCGCCGGGCTTGAGGGCGTCCAGCGCCTGCTCGAACTCGGGCACATACCGGCCGGGGTTGGCCCAGCCCAGATCTCCGCCCTCCTTGGAGCTGCCATCCTGCGAATGCTCGCGTGCCAAGGCTGCAAAGTCGGCCTGCCCGGCCAGCACGCGACGGCGGTAGTCGGCCAGACGCGCGGCGGCGGCGGCCTCGGACAACTGGGGGCCCGTGCGCAGAAGGATATGGCGCGCGTGGTTTTGCACCACCGTGGTCGGCATCCCGGCCGTCACACGTTCCACCACCTTGAGCACGTGAAAGCCCGCCGGCGAGCGCACCGGGCCCACGATGGAGCCCACCGGCAGGCCGAGGGTGGAGTTCACAAACAGTTCCGGATAACGGTCTGCAGGCCGCAAGCCCAGCAACCCGCCAGCCCGCTGGCCTTCGGGCGCATCGGAGAACTCGCGGGCCACCGCTGCAAAGTCTTCGCCCGCACGCACCTTGTCGGCCGCGCGCTGTGCGCGTGCCTGCCGTTCGGCCACTTGCGCGGGGGTGGCGTTTTCAGGCACCACCACCAGCACATGGCCGAGGTTGATCTCCATGACGGTGATGTCCGTGCCTTTTTGCTCTTCGCGCAGGAACTGGTCCACGTCCAGGTCGCTCACCTTCACGCGTGCTTCGACTTCGCGTTCACGCAGACGCTGCTGCAGCAGCTGGTTGCGCAACTCTTCGCGAAAACGGTCCTTGCTCATGCCGTCGCGGGCCAGGCGCGCATACAGCTCGTCCACTGTCATGTCGTTCTGGCGGGCCACACCCTGCTCGGCCTGCGACACGGCGTAGTCATCGACCTTGATGCCCGATTCGCGCGCCTGCTGCAGCTGCACCTTTTCCAGAATGATGCGTTCGAGAACCTCACGCGCCAGTGCATCGCGCGGTGGCATGGCACCGCCCTGCTTGGCGATCTGCGCCTCGGCACGTGCCAGGCGCGAGCGCACCTCGTAGTTGGTCACGGGCTCGGAGTTGACCACCGCCACGATGAAATCGGCCGAGCGCGGAGCGGTGCTGGCGGAGGGCGCAGGCAAGGTGATGGAGGGCACGGCCGCAGGGCGCGCGGTCAGCGACGACGGCGAGGAGGACAACCCGGTCTTGCCCGAAGACGAGGCCCCCGAAGGACGCAGGCCCTGGGCCGCAGCGCCTTGCGCCACGAGGGATGCCAACGCGGCCGTCAAGGCCAGTGCGAGTACACGGTGATTCATGGTCTAGTCGTAGTTGCTGAAGCGGCTGGGCGTGGATACCTGCTCGCGCAGGTTCTGGTAACGCGGCACATTTTGCTTGAAGGAGTCGAGCGGGCTGGAACCCAGGCTCAGGCGGGAGAAGCCCACGAATTCGATCTGGAACAGCAGGCGCGTGTTGGAGCTGGTCACGCTGCTTTGCAGGCGCTCCAGCACCACACGGCCGATCCAGCAGCAGCTGTCGTACTCGAAGCCCACCACGGTGTCCACCAGCTTGCGGTCCTTCATGCTGTAGTTCAGACGGCCCACGCTGTACCAGCGCCCGCCGCCCTGGCCACGGCCGGGGCCCAGGTCCTTGCCCTTGTCGCCCCACAGGTCGTTCAGCGGCCACTGCCAGCCGATGTCGATCTGCTCGCTGGTGCCACGCTGCAGGCGGTAGGCCGCGCTCACAGTGCGGTAGTTGCTGGGGCTGTAGCGCGCGCCGATGGTGGAGCGGATGGACTGCCCGGTCTTGGGGTTGTACTGCACGGTGGAGTCAAAGCCCCACTGGGGTGTCCAGTTGATGCCCGCGCCCAGCAGCAGGTCCGACAGGCGCTCGCTCACCGGCGTGCCGCCTGGCAAGGTCACCTTCTGGTCCGAGAACCGCACCCGCTGCGCAATGCCGAAGCGCGCGGCCTGGGCACCGGTGTCGGGGTCCAGCAGGCGGGTGGTCACGCCCAGGGTCAGCAGGTTGTTGTCGGCCAGCCGGTCGTTGCCGCCAAACGCGTTCTCGGTGTAGATGGTTGCAAAGTTGAAGTCATTGGCCGCCGTGTCGTACACCGGCAGCATGCTCTGGTCGCGGTAGGGCGTGTAGGTGTAGAACGCCCGGGGCTCCAGCGTCTGCAGGAAGGCCCGGCCGAAGTAGGCGGTGTCGCGCTCGAACACCAGGCCGCTGTCCAGGCTGAAGGTGGGCAGTGTGCGGCTGGCCGAGCGCTGGCCGTTGGAGAGGGCCGAATCAAACTGGTACTGCGTGGCATGCAGCTGCAGGCGCGGGGTGATGAAGCCGCCCGGCGACAGGAAGGGGCGGCTGATCTGCGCCATGGCGTAGCTGCGGTCGGCGTTGGGCTGGCCGGTGAGCGCGCGGGCTGCTTCGAAGCGCGTGGTGTCCAGCTCGACGCTGGCGTCGAATCCGCCGCCCAGCTGCGAGGGGTTGTAGCGCCATTGCACCTGCGGCATGCGGTCATACGGCGGCACGATGGGCGAGGTGACATCCTGCAGCGTCTGCCATTTGAGGGTGCGCACCGTGGCCGACATGTCGTTGCGGCCCCAGGACAGGATGGCATCGTTGGGCAACAGGCGCTGGCGCAGCTGCTCGGTGGCGCGGCTGAAGTCGCGCCAGTAGTTATCGTCGCTAACCCGGTTGAGGTTTAGGTTCAGCCCCAGCCCACCGATGGCCGTATCGAACGCGCCCTCGTGCTTGCCGCTGAAGCTCCAGCGCACCCGGTCGCGCAGGCGGTCGGTGGGCATCACATCGGCGCTGATCTGACCCTTGTAGGTCGGCTCCAGGTAGCGGAACTCGCCGCCCACATTGGCCCCCCGCTTGGTCATGAGCGCAGCACGCAAGGTGGCATCGCGGTTGGGGGCGATGTTCCAGTAGTACGGCTGCATGTAGGTCACGCCATCGCGGCTGTCGAGCCCGATGGTGGGTGGCAGCAGGCCGGACTTGCGCTTTTCCGACAGCGGGAAGGTGATGTACGGAATGGGCAGCACCGAGATGCCCTTGAACTCCAGCACCGCGTCTTCGGCCGTGCCGACCTCTTCCTCGTTGTCGATGCGGATGGTGGCGGCGCGCAGCACCCAGTCGGGCTGCCAGCTTTCTTCGTTACCACGCTCGCAGGTGGTGTAGGTACCGTTGTGCACCACGGCGCGGTAGCGGTCCACAAAGTCCACCCGCGTCGCGTCTCCATGCGCCTGCGTGGCCAGGAAGCGGTAGCGCGCGTCGCTGAAGAAGCCCTCGAAGGCCTCCACCCGCAGCTCCAGCGCCGTGCCTTCGTAGACGTTGCCGGCGCGGTTGATGCGCACCTTGCCGTTGGCCTTGGCCAGGTCCTCGGGCACGTTGTAGTCCAGCCGGTCCGCGCGGATGACCGTGTCGCCACGGCGCAGTTCAGCATTGCCTTCGATCAGTGCGTTCAGGTCGGTCTGGCCGCTGATGTGATCGCCCTTCACAAACACGGGCAATTGCGAGCGTACGGCGTCGGGAATCTTTTCCTGCAGCAGCGGGGAGGACCGCAGCGCCGGAGGCGCATCCCAGGCGCTGGGCGCGGCGGCGTCCTGGGCCAGGGCCGCCAGAGGCAGGCCACACCAGGCCAGCGCAACGCCCAAGGCCAGCACGCGGGGCACGGGGGGCCGCAGCCGTGCAGACTTCGCCGTGGCGGGCCGGGCGCGAAGGGAGGTGAGGTTCTGCACGGTGGGTGGCTGGCAGCGTGGCACGTGGGGTGATGGGGCGGTAGCGGACAAAGGGACCGGCCCTGGCCAGCGCGCACGGCGCCAGCCACGACCGGTTTGTAAAATCGGATTATCCATGAGCCACCCCATCCCCCCATCGCCCGCTGGCCAGCCCCTGGGCGCCACCGTGGCCGCACCTGCTGCGCCCGCCGCCTCCACCCCCGTCAGCTGGCCTGATGCCGCCCGCCGTGCGGCCTTTGACGCCTGGCTGGCCCCCTTGGTGGGACCGCACCAGTTGCTGCCCGCCACGCTGCGCCCCGCGTCGGCCGATGCCAGCTTCCGCCGCTATCTGCGCATTGACACGGCCACAGGCGCCAGCCGCATCGTGATGGATGCACCGCCCGACAAGGAGAACTGCAAGCCCTTTGTGCAAGTGCAGGGCCTGATGGCCGCCGCCGGGCTGAACGTGCCGCAGATCCTGGCTTTTGATGAGCCCAAAGGTTTCATGCTGCTGTCCGACCTGGGCCACCAGACCGTGATCGAGCGGCTGAACCCCGAAAAACCCCAGGACGCCTACGCCTGGTACCAGCAGGCCACCGATGTGCTGCTGCAGTGGCAAAAGGCTTCCACCCCCGGCGTGCTGCCCGCCTACGACGAGCCTCTGCTGCGCCGCGAGCTGGCGCTGTTCCCCGACTGGTACCTGGCCAAACACCGCGCCATTGCCCTGGACGACAAGCAGCAGGCCACGCTGCAAAGCGCCTTTGACGCCATCGTGGCGCACAACCTGGCCGCCCCCAGCGTCTATGTGCACCGCGACTTCATGACCCGCAATCTGATGGCGCCGGTGGAAGCAGGTGCACCCCTGGGCGTGCTGGACTTCCAGGACGCGGTCTACGGCCCCATCACTTACGACATCGCCAGCCTGCTGCGCGATGCCTTCATCAGCTGGGAAGAAGAATTCGTCATCGACATTACCGTGCGTTACTGGGAGAAGGCGCGCAAGGCCGGGCTGCTGGGCGCCAACAGCGCCAGCGGCTGGGGCGATGACTTTGGCGAGTTCTACCGCGCGGTGGAATGGATGGGCCTGCAGCGGCACCTCAAGGTCGCGGGCATTTTTGCGCGGCTGACGCTGCGCGACGGCAAGCCCAAGTACCTGGCCGATGCGCCCCGGTTCATCGCGTACATCCGCGCCACAGCCAACCGCTACCGCCAGCTGGGGCCGCTGCTCAAGATGCTGGACCAGATCGAAGGCACCGAACCCGTGGTGGGCTTTGCGTACGGCCGCATGTAGCCACAGCGCCCTGCATTCACGGCACGCCCCAAAGAATCAAGCAAAAACCGGCTCAAGCGCAGACAAATCATGCGCTAGTAGCTATTACAAAGATAGCAAATGCCCCGTTTCCATTGCCCGGCTCCCCTGGCCACCGGCGCCGAGCTGGACCTGCCCCCGGGCGCCGCACGCCATGTGCAGGTGCTGCGCCTGCAGCCCGGTGACGGCATCACCCTGTTCCACGGCGGCCAGGGCGCGGGCGACCCCGGTGTCGAGTTCGACGCCACCGTCGTCAAGATGGGCCGCAGCGATGTGCGCGTGCTCGTGGGCGCACACCACGCCATCGAGCGCGAGGCGCCCCGCGCCGTGCACCTGCTGGCCGGCATCACCGCCAACGAGCGCATGGACTGGCTGGTCGAAAAAGCCACCGAACTCGGCGTGGCCAGCATCACCCCGCTGGTGGCCGAGCGCAGCGTGCTCAAGCTCAAGGGCGAGCGCGCCGACAAGAAAATCGCCCACTGGCAGGCCGTGGCCGTGGCCGCCTGCGAACAATGCGGCCGCAACCGTGTGCCCGTGGTGCACCCGGCCATCGATCTGGTGGGCTGGCTGCGCACACCCGGACAGGGGATGACCTCCACCGATGGGCACGCTGCGCAAGACACGCCGCAGCGCCTGCTGCTGTCGCTGCGACCCGGTACCGTGCCGCTGCGCGAAGCTACGGGCAGCGAGGCTGGGCAACGCCCCGTGCTGTTCCTCTCCGGCCCCGAGGGTGGCCTGAGCCCTGCGGAAGAAGACCTGGCGGTGCAACACGGCTTTGCTCCGGTCACGCTGGGCCCCCGCGTGCTGCGTGCCGAGACAGCCCCGCTGGCCGCCCTGGCAGCGCTCACGCTGTAGCGCGGCACCCGCGCCGCAGACCGGACTCGCCACGCGGGCTGCACACCCGGACGAAGCCCGGTCAAGGCCCGGCGAGAGCCTGGGGGGCTATACGCCCGGCGTTACCTCACCGTAAAATCGCCGACTGGTCGGTAACACCCAATCCCCCGGGTCCTGGCCACCCCGCCCGCGCTCCGCGCGGCCCTCCCTCCTGGCCGGAGCCCCCCACCTTGCGCCCACCCGCCCGCTGGCAGCGCCTCAAGGATGTGATCCTCTCCACCGACCCTCGGCGGCGCACGCTGGTGGGCATGGCCTTGCTGGCGCTCACGCTGATGGCAGGCAGCGCCGGCGTGATGCTGCTGGTGGCGCATTCCAGCACCTCCGTGGACCAGACCGCCGTGCAATGGTGGGCCGCCCTGTCGGTGGGCGGACTGGTGGTCATGACGGCCTTCATCCGCTCGGGCGAAACCGCCCGCCTGCGCGACCCTTCGCTCACCATTCCGCAAATGGTCTGGACCATCACCAGCGGTGCGGTGGCCTATGTGCTGGCGGGCGATGCACGCGGGCTGGTGCCCAGCGTGCTGGCGATGATCCTGTTCTTCGGCACCTTCGGCCTCACGGTGGCTGAGGTGATCGGCATTGGCGTGTATGCGCTGCTGGCCTTTGCCAGCGCCATCGGCGTCAGCTCCCGCTTCAATGCCAATGCCTCGGGCTACCTGGACACCGCCTACGCGCTGATGGTGCTCATCGTGCTCAGCGGCTGCATTGCGCTGAACTTGCGCATCCAGCGCATCCGCGCCAAGCTGCAGCAGCAGCGCGAGGCACTGGCCCAGGCGCTCGAAGTCAACCGCGAACTGGCCACCCGCGACGACCTGACGGGCCTCATCAACCGCCGCGCCATGCTCGACCTGATGGCGCTGGAGCACCGCCGCAGCCTGCGCAGTGGCCGCCCGCTGCTGCTGGCGCAGCTGGACATCGACCACTTCAAGCCCATCAACGACCAGCACGGCCACGCCGCCGGAGACCGCGCGCTGCAGGCCTTTGCGGGCACGGTGCGCGCCAGCGTGCGCGACACCGACGTGCTGGCCCGCTGGGGTGGCGAGGAATTTGTGCTGATGCTCACCGACACCTCGGCAGACCATGCGCGCGAGTTGCTCGAACGCATCCGCCAGGCCGTGCAGGCGCTGGAAATTGCCCACAGCGCTGGCTCGCTGCACCTCACGGTGTCCATCGGCCTGGCGCAGCACCTGCCCGGAGACACCGTGGAGCACACGCTGGAACGCGCCGACCAGGCGCTGTACCACGCCAAGGCCCTGGGCCGCAACCGTGTGGTGGTGGCGCCTGCCGCCCACCGTACCGTGGCGGCAGGGTCTAACGCACGGGCTTGATCGTGCCGCAGTCGGCGGCGAGCCACTTGCCGTTTTGCACCATGTCGATCTGCTCGGGCTTGCCGTTCGACGTGGTCTTGACCTTGAAATTGCCCGTGTAGGCCGTGGGGCCCTGGAAGGTCATCGTTCCTTCGCCCGTGGTGGGCGGCTGCCCCTGGGCGCCCTTGCAGCTGAACGTCATGGCCACCGCGTTGGGGCCCGTGCGTTGCACGTTCTGCGTGCAGCCCTCCTGCGCCGGAATGCGGTCCAGGTCGGCCTGCTCGGGGCTGATGCAGACCTTCACGGTGTTGCCGCTGGGGCCCATGCTCACGCCCTGCTGGGCCATGGCTTGCTCCATCTGCTTGCGCTGCGCGGGCGTCAGGCTGGCCATGGACTTCTGCATCTGCGCCATTGCGGCCTCCAGCTGGCCGCTCTGGCTTTTCATGGTCACGCTGTTCTCCCACAGGCCGGGCCGCAGCTTCTGCGTCTGGGCATGGGCCGTGGCCCATAGCCCGGGGCCAAGCACGGTGGCGGAGAGGACAACGGCGAGAGCGCGGTGGGTGGGGGTGTGCATGGTGGTCAGGCCTCGGTGCCAGCGGCGGAGCCAGCAGTATCGACACACCGGCCGTTGCTGCCAAGTACCCCGTGGAAGGCGGACTGTGGGAAGTAGCGACTGCGGCCCGCGCGCAGGGGGCACACGGTCTCCCTGGGTCTCCACCCTCAGGCGCTCAGGTGCGGCGGCGCGCGCAGCTGCTCGGGGGTGGTGAAGTAGGCTGCCGATGCCCCCAGGCCCGCGCGCGCCTGCGCCAGCTCGTGCCGCGCCACGGTGCGCAGGTGCACCTCGTCGGGTCCGTCCATCAGCCGCAGCGCGCGGCCCCAGGTCCAGAGGGCGGCCAGCGGCGTGTCGGGCGACAGGCCCATGGCACCAAAGATCTGCATGGCCCGGTCCACCACCCGCTGCTGCAGGCGCGCGGCCACCACCTTGATGGCGGCGACCTGGGCGCGCACCTGCCGCGCATTGGCAGCGTCACCTTGGTCCAGCAGCCACGCAGCGTGCAGCACCAGTAGGCGCGCCTGGTCGATCTCGATGCGCGACTCAGCCAGCCACTCCTGCACATTGGCCTGCTCGGCCAGCGGCTTGCCAAAGGCGGTGCGCTCCAGCGCGCGTTCGGTGGCCAGTTGCAGCGCCAGTTCGCACTGGCCGATGGTGCGCATGCAGTGGTGCACACGGCCGGGCCCCAGGCGCGCCTGCGCCATCGCAAAACCCGCGCCCCAGTCGCCCAGCAGGTGGTCGGCAGGCACGCGCACGCTGCGCAGCAAAATCTCGCAATGCCCCTCCGGCGCGTGGTGGTGCAGCACGGAGATGTTGCGCACGATCTGCACACCCGGTGTGTTCACCGGCACCAGCACCATGCTGTGGCGGTGGTGGCCGTCTTCACTATCGGCATCCGCGTTGCGGCACAGCACGATGAGCAACTGGCACTGCGGGTGCGCCGCACCGGTGATGAACCACTTGCGGCCGCTGAGCACCAGGCCATCGCCCTCGCGCCGCACCGTGGTCTGCAGGTTGGTGGGGTCGGACGAGGCCACATCGGGCTCGCTCATCGCAAAGGCCGATCGCATCTGGCCGTGCAGCAGCGGCACCAGCCAGCGCGTGCGCTGCGCGGGCGTGGCAAAGCGGTGCAGCAGCTCGATGTTGCCGGTGTCTGGCGCCTGGCAGTTGAACACCTCGGCCGCCCAGGGCAGGCGGCCCATGGCCTCGGCCAGCGGCGCGTAGTCCAGGTTGGACAGGCGCGTGCCCGGCTCGTCGTCGCGCAGCGTGGGCAGGAACAGGTTCCACAAACCCTCCTCACGCGCCAGCGCCTTGAGGTCTTCAACAAACGGCGGCGGGTAGTCGCCCGCCGCCACGGCCGCGTGCCAGGCGGCGTTGTAGGGCAGCAGGTAGCGGTCCATGAAAGCCAGCAGGCGATCACGCAGTGCAAGGGCCAGGGGGGAGAGTGCGAAGTCCATGCGGCCATTGTGAAAACCGCGCCAGCACACGTCACAACGCAGGCGACAACGGGCTTGACGCACATCACGGCCTGCATGGGAGCCTTCGGTGACGGCATCCCATTTGCTACGCTATTGATAGCTAGTCAGGCATATTGCACTAGCGCTACCAACCCGTTTTACTTGAAACATGGCCTGACACCCATCACCACACAGGTACCATGGCTCCATGAGTACCCACTACGAAACCCTGCAGCATGCCGACACCTACCGCGAGGCGTTTGCGGTGGAGCCCCCTGCGGCGCTGGGTGAACGCCACCTGTGGCCCCGCAAGCCGGGCTTTTTCATCGTGCATGCAGCAACGGCCACCGCCCTGGTCCAAGGGTCGGCCAGCATAGTCAGTGCGGTTGAAGAGGCTGCCCCCACGACGGCTTCAGACACCCCGAGCGACGCCGCCTCCACCCGGGTGCTGGTGCCCGCGCAATGGGGCCTGGTGCCGCACTGGGTCAAGTCGGCATCCGACGCCAAGCTGCGCGCGCCCAAGCTGGTCAACGCCAAGTCCGACCTGGCCTCCACCGGCACCGCGTTCCGCGACGCGTGGCTGAACGGCCAGCGCTGCATCGTGCCGATGGTGGCGTTTTATGAAGACGACCTGCGCAGCGGCAAGGCCGTGCCCACCCGCGTTGCGCGCGTGGACGGCAAGCCGATGGGCGTGGCGGGCCTGTGGGCGCGCTGGCAGGGCGCAGGGGCCGAGTCAGGCGAGGTGATCATCAGCTACTGCCTGCTCACGGTGAACGCCAACAACCATGCCCTGCTGCACCGCTACGGCCAGCCCGGCAGCGAAAAGAGCATGCCCGCCATCCTGAACGAAGGCGCCTACGACGCCTGGCTCACGGCCCGGCCCGACAAGGCCAAGGAGTTCATGCGCCAGTACGCGGCAGAAAAACTCACCGCCAATCCCGTGGAGAAAAAGGCCGACAAGGTGCCCAAGGGCTGGCTGGGTTGAAGCCCGCACCGCCGGAGCGGCGCGGGGGGTGCCTAGGATGGCCGCTTCATCTGGCACGACGTGGGCTGGGCGCTGATGTAGTTGTCCCACGCCACTTCAGAGCGGAAACCGTAGCCGGTCTTTTCGGCGTCGTACTTCACGCCCTTGCTGCCCTGCTTGGCCCAGATGCCCAGGTACAGCGGCGCTTCGAGCTGGTGGTCGGTCTTGCGCATGCGCACCTCGCCCATGGGGCTCTTGTAGGTCATGTTTTCCAGCGCGAAGGCGACCTTCTTGGCATCGGTGGACTGGGCCTTGCGCATGGCCTCGCGCAGCATGTGCACACTGTTCCAGTGGGCCGCAAACACAAAGTCGTCGCCCGTCTTCTTCTTGTAGTCCACGTAGATCTTTTCCAGCTCGGGGGTGGGCGCGTTGTGCACCCAGTTCCAGATCACCCCGACCTTGCCTTCGCCCCACGGCCCGATCTGCGCGGGCGTGCCGGGGTTGTTGGCGTTGAGCGTGAAGTAGTTGATGTTCAGGCCGTAGTCGCGCGAGGACTTGAACAGCAGCGTGAGGTCGCTGCCCCAGTTGGAGGTGATGACGGTGTCGGCCTTGGTCGCGGCAATCTTGGCCACGTACGAGGCGAAGTCGCGCGTCTGCGCGATGGGGATGAAGTCATCGCCCACGATCTCGATGTCAGGCCGCTTGCGGGCCAGGTATTCCTTGGCGGCCTTGGAGACCTGGCGGCCGTGGGTGTAGTCCTGGTTGAGCAGGTACACGCGCTTCACATCCTTGCGGCCCTGCAGGTAGGTGGTCAGCGCCTCCATCTTCATCTCGCTCGACGGATAGAAGCGGAAGTGCCAGAAGCTGCAGCGGTCATTGGTGAGCTGCGGGTCCATAGCGGCGTAGTTCAGGTACACCGTCGCGCGCTCGGGGTCGCGCTCGGCGAGCTTGTTGAGCGCATCCACCAGCGCCAGCGCCACGCCCGAGCCGCCGCCCTGGGTGATGTAGCGCACGCCCCGGTCAGTGGCAGCCTTGAGCGCGTTCAGGCTCTCCTGCGGCGTGCCCTTGTTGTCAAAGTCCATCACCTCGAACTTGGGCTCGTTGGGCCCGGCCTTGGCGTTGACCTGGGCCACCACCTCGCGCAGCTGGTTCAGCGAGCTTTGGCCGGTGAGCGCGAACGGGCCGGACAGCAGGTCGATGAAGCCGATCTTCACCGTCTCGGCCGCCCCGGCGTGCGCCGACATCACCAGCGCTGCGGCGCATGCGCCGACCTTCAACCAATGGCGGGGCCATTTCCTGGGAACCATGTTCATGTGTGTCTCCGTGGGGTGGGTGAGTGGGAACGAAAGGAAAGCCAAAACCGAAAACCGTCAGCGCGCGGGGGTGTCATTCGCCGCCGAACACCGCGCCATGGCGCTGCCGCAGCTCGTTCTTCTGTACCTTGCCGGTGCCGCCCAGGGGCAGGCTGTCAACAAACAGCACGTCGTCGGGCAGCCACCACTTGGCCACGCGCTGCGCCAGAAAGTCCAGGATCTGTGCCTTGTCGAGCGACTGGCCGGGCTTGCGCACGATGAAGAGCAGCGGGCGCTCGTCCCACTTGGGGTGCTTGACGCCGATGACCGCCGCCATGGCCACCGCCGGGTGCGCCACGGCAGCGTTCTCCAGGTCGATGGAGCTGATCCACTCGCCGCCCGACTTGATCACGTCCTTGGTGCGGTCACGGATCTGCACCACGCCCTGCGGGTTGATGGTGGCGATGTCGCCCGTAGGGAACCAGCCATCCACCAGCGCCGAGCGCTCGGCCTTGTGGTACCGGTCCACGATCCACTGGCCACGCACCATCAGCTCGCCCTGCGCCACGCCATCGCGCGGCAGGCTGGCGCCGTTTTCATCCACCAGCTTGAGCTCAATGCCGAACACCGACTTGCCCTGCTTGGCGACCAGGGCGTGGCGGTCCTCGGGTGGCAGTTCGGCATCGGCAGCGCCCAGCACGCTCATGGTGGCAATGGCCGTGGTCTCGGTCATGCCCCAGCCGTGGCGCACCTCCACGTCGTACACGTCGTTGAACTTGGCGATCAGCGCCTTGGGCATGGCCGATCCGCCCACGCCCGTGCGCCGCATGGTGGTAAAGCGCAGCCCGTGCTGCTCCACATGCTGGATGAGGCCCATCCAGATGGTGGGCACACCCGCGCTGACGGTGACGCGCTCGGTCTCCATCAGCTCGTACAGGCTGGCCGCATCCAGGCGCGGGCCAGGCAGCACCAGCTTGGCGCCGCCGATCAGCGCTGCATAGGGCAGGCACCAGGCGTTGATGTGGAACATGGGCACCACGGGCAGGATGGTCTCCCGCGCGCTGATGCTGAGCACGCCCGGCATGCAGGCCGACAGGGCGCTGAGCACCAGCGCCCGGTGCGAATACAGCACGCCCTTGGGGTTGCCGGTGGTGCCCGACGTGTAGCACAGCGCCGCGCCAGCCTTCTCATCGCACAGGGGCCAGGTGAAGCGGTCATTCTGGCGGGCCACCAGCGTCTCGTACGCCTCAACCCCGCTGACGCCTTGCAGGTCGATGCTGCCCAGCGTGTCGGCATCACACAGCGCCACCCAGTGCCGCACGCGGGGGCACGACGCCGCAATGGCGCGCACCAGCGGCGCGAACGTGGTGTCGAACAGCACCACCTCGTCGTCGGCGTGGTTGACGATGTAGGCCAGCTGCTCGGGGTGCAGGCGCGGGTTGCAGGTGTGCATGACCATGCCGCTGCCCGACACGGCGTAGTACGCCTCCAGGTGGCGGTGGTTGTTCCAGGCCAGCGACCCCACCACGCTGCCGGGGCGCAGGCCCAGTGCCTGCAGTGCGTTGGCGAGCTGCCGGGCGCGCTGGGCCATGTCGGCAAAGCGGTAACGGTGCAGGCGGCCATCGGTGTCGCGCGAAACGATCTGCTGATCGCCGTACTGGTTCTCGCCATGCTCAAGAATGGCCGAAACCAGTAAAGGCCGGTCCATCATGCTGCCGGGCTGGTGCTGCTGCATTGCCGTTGTCTCCTAGGGATGTGCGCCTTGCTGCATCGCGGCATCCACAGGTTGCCGGTGCAGAGCCTTCTATGTGAGGCTTGCGCATCGTCGCAAACAACGCGGGGCGGGCTTGTCGTCTGCGCGACTGAGGGTGCGCAGCACCACCTTGGTGCGCCGTGGCGCGCGGGGCCCTTAAAGGCCCAGCGCAGCGAAAAGCCCATCCATGCGCGCCTGCACGGCGGCGTCCATGGTCATGGGCCGGCCCCACTCCCGCTGCGTCTCCCCCGGACACTTGTTCGTGGCGTCCATCCCCATCTTGCTGCCCAGGCCGCTGACGGGCGAGGCGAAGTCCAGGTAGTCGATGGGCGTGTGCTCCACCAGCAGGGTGTCGCGCGCCGGGTCCATGCGGGTGGTGATGGCCCAGATCACGTCCTTCCAGTCGCGCACGTCCACGTCGGCATCCACCACCACGATGAACTTGGTGTACATGAACTGGCGCAGGTGGCTCCACACGCCCATCATCACGCGCCGCGCGTGGCCCGCGTAGGCCTTGCGGATACTGACCACGGCCATGCGGTAACTGCAGCCTTCGGGCGGCAGATAAAAGTCCACGATCTCGGGGAACTGCTTTTGCAAGAGCGGGATGAACAGCTCGTTCATCGCCAGGCCCAGCACGGCGGGCTCGTCGGGCGGTTTGCCGGTGTAGGTGCTGTGGTAGATCGCGTCCCGGCGCAGCGTGATGCGGTCCACGGTGAGCACGGGGAACTCGGCGCATTCGTTGTAGTAGCCGGTGTGGTCACCGTACGGCCCTTCCAGCGCGTGCTGCCAGCCGCTTTTGTGGTTGGCATCGGGCTGGATATGGCCTTCGAGAACGATCTCGGCGGTGGCCGGCACCTGCAGCGGCACGCCGAGCGCGGGCGCGACTTCGGTGCGCGCGCCGCGCAGCAGGCCGGCGAACTGGTATTCGCTCAAGCTGTCGGGCACGGGCGTGACGGCGCCCAGCAGCGTGGCGGGGTCGGCCCCCAGCGCCACGGCCACGGGGTAGGGCTGGCCGGGGTGCGCGGCGCAGTGGTCGGCAAAGTCCAGCGCGCCGCCCCGGTGCGCCAGCCAGCGCACGATGACCTGGTTGCGCGAGAGCACCTGCTGGCGATAGATGCCCAGGTTCTGCCGCGCCTTGCGCGGCCCGCGCGTGATGGTGAGGCCCCAGGTGATGAGCGGGGCCACGTCGCCGGGCCAGCAGTGCTGCACGGGCAGGCGGGCGAGATCCACATCCGGCCCTTCCAACACCTCCTGCTGGCAGGGCGCGCCGCGCGCCACGGTGTGCGGCGCCATGTTCCACAGCGTTTTGAGCAACTGGCCCATGCCCAGCATGTCCTTGAAGCCCTTGGGGGCCTCGGGCTCCTTCAACGTGGCCAGCAGCTCGCCCAGAGCGCGCACGCCGCGCAAGTCGGCCACGCCCATGGCGCGCGCCACACGGGCTGTGGTACCAAACAGGTTGGTCAGCACCGGCATGTGGTGGCCCGTGGGCTGCTCGAACAGCAGCGCCGGGCCACCTGCGCGCAGCACGCGGTCGCTGAGCGCGGTCATCTCCAGGTGGGGCGAGACGCTTTCGCCCACGCGGCGCAGGTCGCCCGTGGCTTCGAGCTGGGCCATGAAGTCGCGCAGGTCGCGGTAGGCCATGTCATGTCCAGAATTTGAATGGAATAGGCCGGTAGCGCAGATATTGATTGCCCTAGCAGCTATGAATCAAGGAGCATTCAACTCCAGGCCCTGCCAGCGCGGCGCCAGGTTGTGCGGCACGTCGATAAGGTCGAGCGCGCGCGCCACGCTGTAGTCCACCACTTCGCCCACGGTCTGCGGGCGCAGGTAGAAGGCGGGCAGCGGGGGGCAGATGATGCCGCCCATCTCGGTCACGGCCACCATGTTGCGCAGGTGCGTGAGGTGCAGGGGCGACTCGCGCACCATCAGCACGAGGCGGCGGCGCTCCTTGAGCGCCACATCGGCCGCGCGCGTGAGCAGGTTGTCGGCCAGCCCATGCGCAATGGCGGCCAGCGTGCGCATGGAGCAGGGTGCGACCACCATGGCGTGGCACTGGAACGAGCCGCTGGCAATGGCCGCGCCGACGTTGGCCACGTCGTGTACGCGGTGCGCCAGGGCCTCCACGGTGGGGCGGTCCATGTCGAGCTCGTGCTGCAGGTTGCGCCAGCCGGCGTCAGAGACGACCAGGTGGGTCTCGATGCCCGGCTGGCTGCGCAGCACCTGCAAGAGACGCGCGCCATACACGGCGCCGCTGGCGCCCGAGATCGCGACGATGACGCGGCGAGTGTGGGCAGCATCAGCCATGCGAGGGCTCCATGGCGGCAGAGCGAACCAAGGGCTGTGCGCGCTGGTCGGCCTCCACCTGCTCCAGCACCAGGGCGGCCTGCACGGGGTCGAAGTCTTCGTGCACGCGCTTTTTCACACCGTATTGCTGCAGCTGGTAATGCCGGTCGGCCGCAATGCCGTGGCGCGCGAGGGTGCTTTTGACGCAAACCAGCGGACAGCCGTCGAGCGCGATGATGGGCCGGCCCGAGCGCACGGTCTTCATCAGGTGCGGCACATCGCCGCCCACACCGGCGATGCACGACATCTCGGCCACGCCGCGCCGGTCGAGCTGCAGTGCCACGTGGTTGGCCAGCTGCGCGGCGCTGGAGCAGCCGGAGCAGGAATAGACCAAGGGGTGGTTCTGGGGATGGGTGTCGGTGGTCATGCTCACCCTCCGTTGCGTGGTGTCGGGTCCAGGCGCCGCCGCAGGTGGCCCAGCACCTGGCGCGGCGCCAGCTTGTGGACCCACTGGCGCGGGTCCAGCACGGGCAGCTCGATCGCATCGAGCGCGTTCTTCACCACCAGGCCCAACTCGGTGTCGCCCTCCATCGACAGGCGGCGGCTGAAGAACAGCGTGTCGGGGTCTTGCTGGCGCTGGGCCAGCAGCAAAAAATCATGGGCTGTGGCGCTCAGCGTGACATCGGCCACCTGCGGCGGCACCAGCGGTGCATGGGGGGCGAAGCGCTGGCCCGTCCAGGCAAAGTCGAACGCCACGCGCGCATCGCGCACCTGCACCCGCATCTTCTTGTGCAGCAGCACTTGGCCCACGTCCGCAGGCAGGTGCCGCGCCAGCGCCAGGTTGAGCGCGGTTACCAGCAGCTGCGAGCCGGGGTAGGCGGGCAGGCGCGCCAGCACAGCGCCCACGGGCGCAGGAACGACCAGGGGGAAAGGAAGGGGAGAAGCCGCCATGAGACAGAAGGGCCCTCAGGCCACGTAGAAAAACACGGTGAAAAAGTGGCAGACGCTGCCGCCCAGCACAAACAGGTGCCACAGCCCGTGGCCGTGGCGCACGCGGTCGTCCAGCGCATAGAAGACGATGCCCAGCGTGTAGCAGGCCCCGCCCGCCAGCAGCCAGGCAAACCCGGCCGGCGTGAGCGCTTGCCACAGCGGCACCACGGCCACCAGCGCCAGCCAGCCCATGAGCACGTAGATGACCAGCGACAGCACGCGCGTGCCGCGCGCCCACCAGATCTCTTGCGCAATGCCCAGCAGGGCCAGCCCCCACACCACGCCCAGCAGCGACCAGCCCCAGGCACCGCGCAGCGACACCAGCGCAAACGGCGTGTAGCTGCCCGCGATCAGCAGGTAGATGCTGCAGTGGTCGAGCTTTTGCAGCACGGCCTTGATGGTGCGCCTGCGCACGCTGTGGTACGCGGTGGAGGCGGCGTACAGCGCCACCAGCATGGCGCCGTAGATGCTGAACGCCACCACCTTCCACGGGTCACCCAGGCGCGCCGCCAAGGTGATGAGCACGGCCGTGCCCGCCGTGGCCAGCAAGGCGCCCACCAGGTGGCTGATGCTGTTGAAACGTTCTCCGGGGTACATGGTGTATCTGCCTGATGGTTACGGGTGCATGGAGGGCTGAGCGGCTGCACCGCCCGCCGCGCCTTGCATCCCCTGCTCCAGCCCCGGGCGCCCGAACCAGTAGCCGTTGCAGGGCAGATCGGGCATGAAGGGCTGCATGCGCTCCACAAAGTCGGGGGCGTTTTCTGCGGTGGCCTCGGCCACTGCGGCACGGCGGGCTTCGTCAAATGAATCAATCACCTGCGCCATGTGCTGCGCTTGCGGGCTCAGGCGCACCACGTCCACGCCCCGGGCGCGCATCGCGGCCAGTTCGTTGGCCAGGTTGTAGACACGGGCCGACTGGGTCTGCGTGCCGTTGAGCACCAGAAAGCCTTCGCTCTCGCGCGTGCGCAGCGGCAGGCCGTCGGCATGCTGCAGGCAGCTGAACTGGCAGTCGTCCTTGGGCAGGTTGCGGTGGCGGGCCGTGAAGCAGCGCGCCGAGTAGGCCAGCGGCATGCGGCCGTAGGCAAACACCTCGGTCTCGATGCCGGCGGGCCGCTGCGCCAGCACAGCAGAGAGCGCCTCCTGCGACATTTCGAGCGGCATCACCCAGCGCGTGGCGCCGAGCTGCGCCATCCACTGCAGCGAGTGCGCGTTGTACAGGTTCAGGTGCGGCCCGGCTACAAAGCCCCGCGGCCCGGCGGGCGCACGCGATAGGCAGCCCACGGCCCCCATGTCATTGGCCTCAACCAGAAACTCGCCATTGCCCGTGATCTTGTGCATCACCCCCACGTCGGCGCTGGACTCGATGAGCACCTGGCTGGACAGCACCACCTCCTTGCCCGCGTCCCGCAGCATGCGCGCCAGCGCCAGCCAGTCGGCCAGGCGCAGCTCGTGGCGGCGCGAGCACACCGTCTCGCCCAGGTACACCACGTCCACGGGCGTGGCGGCCATGGCCTCGTAGAAGGCGAACACGGTGTCGCGGGGCCAGTAGTACAGCAGCGGGCCGAGAGCAAGTTTCATGGGGCGACTTCTGGGAGGTTGTCGTTGTGGAGAAGCACTACTTCCACGGGCGGTGGTAGGCACCCAGCGTGTGCTGCTGGCCTTCTGCCACCTGGTCCAGACTGGCCATCCAGCGTGTCTTGGGCGCGTAGCGGTGGGGATAGGCCAGGCACTGGTCCATGGCCTCGCGCCAGACCTGGGTGACCTGCGCCACATAGGCCGGGCTGCGCTGGCGGCCTTCGATCTTGATGGCGCGCACGCCCACCTTCAGCAGCTGGGGCAGCAGCTCCAGCGTGTTGAGGCTGGTGGGCTCTTCGATGGCGTAGTAGTTCTCGTCGTCCCCCACGTCAAAGCGGCCCTTGCACAGCGTGGGGTAGCCCGCGTTCTCGCCGGGTGCATAGCGGTCGATGAGCACACCGTTCAGGCGCGACTCGCGGCCCTGCGGGGTCTCCACCCAGCGCACGGCCTTCGGGGGTGAACACACGCCATGCGTGTTGGGCGATTCGCCCGTCGCGTACGACGACAGCGCACAGCGCCCCTCGACCATCACGCAGAGGCTGCCAAAGCCGAAGACTTCGATCTCGACCGGCGTGCGGTCGATGACCTGGCGCACCTGCTCCATCGACAGCACGCGCGGCAGCACGGCGCGCACGATGCCGAACTGCTCGCGGTAGAAGTTGATGGCCTCGTAGTTGGTGGCAGAGCCCTGCACCGACAGGTGCAACCGCAGCTGGGGATGGTGCTGCACTGCGTATTGCATGAGGCCGGGGTCGGCCAGGATGACGGCGTCCACGCCCAGGTCCACCGCCTTGTCCAGGGCGCTGCGCCACGGCCCCGGGTTCGCCGCCTGCGGGTAAGTGTTGAGTGCCATGAAGACCTTGCAGCCGCGCGCATGGGCATGGCCAATGCCCTGGGCAATGGCCGCCTCGTCGAAGTTGAGGCCCGCAAAGTTGCGCGCATTGGTGGCGTCGCGCAAGCCCAGGTAGACACAGTTGGCGCCGTGGTCCACAGCGGCCTTCAGGGCGGGCAGGCTGCCCGCGGGGCAAACCAGTTCCATGGCAGGGCCAGCCGCCTCGGGCAAGGCGGCGGCCGTCGATTTCAAGGGATCCATCACAAGCATTCAAACGCCGGCCCCGGTGGGGAGCCACAGCACTGGGCGCCACCATACGAGGGGCTCCCCGCGCATCCGCTGATCTTCATCAACGGCAGTGCACAATGCCGGAGCAAAGCAGTCGGGTTTTGATGTGCTCCAGCCTTCCCGGCGTTCCACACTGCCCACCGGCCTTGACTTGCGTCCAGTGCCCTGCGTGCGACATCCATTTCATAAAGACGCCAAAAGGCGCCCTCTGCTGTGAACAAGAACCTATGGTTGCTGGCCCTGTGCCAAGGCCTTTTCCTCACCAACAACGTCGTCTTCATCGCCATCAACGGGCTGGTGGGGCTGCAGCTCGCGCCCTTTGGCTGGATGGCCACGCTGCCGGTGATGGGCTATGTGGTGGGCGGTGCGCTGTCCACGCCCCTGGTGGCCAGGACGCAAATGCGCTGGGGCCGCAAGGTGTCGTTCCAGATCGGGCTGGCCGTGGCAGTCGTGTCGGCCGCGCTGTGTGCCTGGGCCGCGTTCAGCGCCAGCTTCTGGCTGCTGTGCACGGCCACGGTGGTGGCGGGCTACTACAGCGCCAACGGTGGCCTGTACCGTTTTGCGGCCGCCGAACTGGCCAAGCCTGACTACCGCGAAAAGGCCGTGTCGCTGGTGCTGGCCGGTGGCCTGCTGGGCGCCGTGGCAGGTCCCAACCTGGCCAGCGCCACGCGCACGCTGTTCCCGGTGCCGTTTGCGGGCGCCTATATCGCGCTCATCGGCGTGGCACTGTTATCCATGCTGTGCATGACAGCCATCCGGTTCGAAATGCAACCCGTGGTGCTCAACGCTGCGGGCCAACGCGAGCCAGGGCGCCCCCTTTCTGTGCTGATGCGCCAGCCTGCCTTCATCGTGGCCATTGTGGGTGCCGCGCTGGGCTATGGGGTGATGAACCTGCTGATGGCGGCCACGCCGCTGGCCATGCAGGTGTGCGGCTTTGACTTTGATGCCTCGGCACTGGTGCTGGAGTGGCATGTGATCGGCATGTTCGCGCCCGGCTTTGTCACCGGCCACCTCATCAAGCGCTTTGGTGTGCTGCCCATCATGGGCACGGGGGTGTTGCTCAATCTGGCGTGTGTGGCGGTGGCGCTGATGGGCGTGGAGCTGCACCACTTTGGCATTGCGCTGTTCTTCCTGGGCGTGGGCTGGAACTTCCTGTTCACCGGCTCCACCACGCTGGCCATGACGGCCTACCGCCCCGAGGAAAAAGACCGCGCCCAGGCGGCCATCAACTTCTGCGTGTACGCCACGCTGGCGCTGAGCGCGTTCTCGTCGGGCGTGCTGGTCACCACACAGGGCTGGACGCTGCTGAACGCCGGCTCGCTGGTGCCCATTGTGGTGACGGGGCTGGCGCTGGCCTGGCTGGGTCTGCAGCGCCAGCGTGTTTCAAGCGGCGCCTGAAGACCGGCCTACCGCAGCGCCTTCTGCCCGCGCCGTGGTGCGCAGCCACTGTGCAAAGGCCGCCGCCGCAGGGTCTTCCAGGCGCCCCGGCGCCACAAAGAGGCTGTAGCCCCGCGCACCGCTGTCGTGGTGCGGGTGGGCCAGCACCAGCTCGCCCGATTGCAGTTCGCGCTCCACAAAATACCGGGGCACCAGGCCAATACCCAGATCGGCGCGCACCGCCTCCACCAGCATCGAGAACAGATCAAAGCGGTGGCCGCCCAGGGTGTGGGCCGGCACGCGCGCGATGCCCGCGCGGCCCAGCCAGTCGTCCCACGCCCCCAGGCGGGAGCTGAGCTGCAACAGCGGCACAGCCCGGAAGTCGCCGCGCTCTGTCGCACGCCGGTGGCGCGACTGCGGTGCACACACGGCCACGCAGACCTCGGGCATCAGGGGCGCGGGGACCACGCCGGGCCAGGCCGCGTCGTCGTACTGCACGGCCACGTCGAACGGGATCTCCGCCATGTAGATCTGCGTGGGGTACACCTGCAAGTGCAGGCTGCAGCCTTTGTGCTGTGCGAGGAAGGCCGGCAGCCGGGGCAGCAGCCAGCGCTCGGCAAACACCGGCACGCAACCCACCAGCAGGCGCGCGCCATCGGGCCGCTGGGCCATGGCTTCGAGTGTGTGGTTCTGCAGCCGCAGCAGGTCGCCCACGATCTGCGCGTGGTAGCGGCGGCCCACGTCGGTGAGGGTGGAGCCGCGAGCGCCGCGCTGCACCAGCTGCAGGCCCAGCTGACCCTCCAGCAGGCGCAGCTGCTGGCTCACGGCACTGTGGGTAAGGCAAAGTTCTTCGGCCGCCTTGCTCACGCCGTGGTGGCGCGCCACGGCATCAAAAACAAGCAGGGCGCGGGTGCTGGGAATGTGTTTGCGCATGTAAGAAAAACTGTCGGCTGGGCAGATTAAAGCAGAGCCCGGGGGCGGGGTTCGGTCCAACAATTGCATGGCCATCCAGCCCTTCCGGGGTGCCTGCTGCAGCGCTGGACGGGCCGCGCTCCCGCTTTTCATTCTGTTTGTGTTTCGCTGATCACCATGACCCTTCCTCTTCGCACCTTCCGTGCCACGGCCCTTGCGGGTGCCATGGCCCTTGCCACCGCCGCCTGGCTGCCCGGCGCCGCCCACGCGCAGTTCGGCGCCGTGGCGCCCACGCCCACGGTGCTGCGCCCCGCCGTCGACAAGGCCTATGGCCAGCTGATGGCCGCACCCCAGATCCTGCAGCTGCTCGACGCCGTGAAGGCCGACCACGACCGCGCCACCGAAGACCTGCGCATGCTCACCGAGATCGAGGCGCCGCCGTTCAAGGAACAAAAGCGGGCCGAAGCCTTCCTGGCCCGGCTCCAGGCCCTGGGCCTGACCAATACCGCCATCGACGCCGAAGGCAATGTGGTGGGCGTGCGCAAGGGCACGGGCAACGGGCCCAAGCTGGTCATCTCGGCCCACCTGGACACCGTGTTCCCCTCCGGCACCGATGTGAAGGTGAAGGAGCGGGACGGCAAGCTGTATGCGCCCGGTATCTCGGACAACACGCGCGGCCTGGCCGTACTGCTGTCGTGGCTCAAGGTGCTCAACGACCAGAAGATCGCCACCGTGGGCGACCTGGTGTTTGTGGGCAATGTGGGCGAGGAAGAGCTGGGCAACCTGCGCGGCATGAAGCACCTGTTCAAGGAACACCTGGACATCGATGGCATGGTGGCGCTGGAGCCTGCGCCCGATGGCACGGTGCTGGTGCTGGGCACGGGCAGCCACCGCCACGAGGTGACCTTCAAGGGCCCCGGTGGCCACAGCTACGCCGCGTTTGGCGAGGTGCCCAGCGCCATCCACGGCATGGGCCGCGCCATTGCCAAGATCGCCGAGATCCGCACCCCCAAGAGCCCCAAGACCACCTTCACCGTGGGCACGGTGGGCGGCGGCACGTCCGTCAACACCATCGCTCCCGATGCGCGCATGGCGGTGGACATCCGCTCCGACGAAATGGCCCCGCTGCTGGCCACCGAAAAGCAGGTGCTGGCCGCCGTGGACAGCGCCGTGACCGAAGAGAACGCGCGCTGGGGCGTGAACACGCTGAGCGCATCGACCAAGCTCATCGGCGACCGGCCCGGTGGCCGCACCGCCGCCGACACGCTGATCGTCGAGGCCGCCGTGCGCGCCAACACGGCCTTTGGCCGCAAGACCGTGCTGGCCGGTGCCAGCACCGATGCCAACGTGCCCATGGCGCTGGGCATCCCCGCCATCGTGATCGGGGGCGGCGGCAAGACGGGCGGGTTCCACGCGCTGTCTGAATGGATCGACCTGACGGATGCCTGGAAGGGCGCCCAGACCTCGCTGGTCACGGTGCTGGGGCTGGTGGGAGTGCAGGGCGTGAGTGCGCCGCTGCTGGAAAAGCGCCCACCCCGCACCAGGTAATCGCGCGGCACCGCAGCAGCGCCCGCCGTTCACGATTGTTGACACGAAGGCGCCGCCGAGGTGCGTACCATGGATGGTTCCGTCCGGGCTGGCGCACTGCCGCCCTTCATCCCTCTGCAGGAGAACACCATGGGTTTGCTCGATTCCGTTCTGGGTGCCGTCATCAACAACGCGTCGCAAGGCGGCAGCGGCGCCGCTGCGGCGGGTGGGGCCGGTGGTGGCCTGGGAGGGCTGATCAGCCTGGCTGCACAAAACCCGCAGCTGGTGCAGGCCGTCATGTCCCTCCTCAGCAACGACGGCCCGGTGGGCGGCCTGCCGGGGCTGATGGCCAAGTTCCAGCAAGCCGGGCTCGGCAATGTGATTGCGTCGTGGCTGAGCGCCGGGCCCAATCAGGCGATCTCGGGCGAGCAGCTGTCGCACGTGCTGGGCAGTGGCCCCCTGTCGCAGATGGCCGCGCAACTGGGTGTGGCCCCCGGTGCAGCCGCCGGGCAGCTGGCCCAGGTGTTGCCGGGCCTGGTCGACCACCTGAGCCCCCAGGGCCAGGCGCCCCATGGCGGGTTTGGCAATGCCAACGACCTGCTGGGTATGTTGGGCGGATTGCTTCAAAAGTGATAGCTGCCAGCACTTGATTTGAGAGCGCCATCGGCCATTTTCACCATCACCCCGCGCCCTCGGCAGGGCCAGCGCGTTACCGCTGCAAACAACTCAGAGGACTGCTCACAAAAATTCCCACGGGTGTGCCCCTAGCATCGCGGGCGCCGTGCAAGGCGGGCCCATCGGCAAGCACTGCGGCGCACACAACAACACACGACCGAGGGAATCTTGAGCATGAACGAAGGCACCCCATTTGCAACGCCCCCAGCGGCATCGGCCGCAGCCAGTGGCACCCCCACGGCGGTGCCCACCAACTTGCCCAAAGTCTGGCAAAAACGATTTGCGCTGATAGAGCGGGCAGGGGGACTCAAGCTCACCAAGCTCAAGGACCTGAGCTTCTTTGAGCGCATGGCATGCACCTTCAACCTGCTGGCGGGCCTGTTCGGCCCGTTCTATTACATCGCCAAGGGCATGTGGAAAAAGGGACTGGCGTACTGGGGGCTGGGCATTGCGTGCATCCTGGTGCTGGAAACGCTGGTGACGGTGGCGGGCTTTGGGCACCTGCTGAGCCGGATGCACTACACCGGCGCCTGGGTCGCCCTGTTTGCCATGTTGGCGAACCGCGACTACTACAAAAAGGTCATGCTGGGCGACAACGGCTGGCTGTGACACCAGGCCCCCAACCCACAACCCCCAGCTGCGCCGCACAACACTGCATTCGCTGGGCCTGGGGGGCTGCCCTGATGACGTTTGCGCTCACCGCAGCCAACACCACGGGTGCCGCACTGGGTTCCAACGGGGTACCGTTCACCCCGTGGATGTGGCTGGACGTAGGTATCTGCGGGGTGCTGGCGTGGGGCATCTACCGCCGCAGGCGCATCGCCGCCGCGCTCATGTTCGTGTACTTCACCGCCGCCAAGGTGCTGTGGGTGTGGAACGACCTGGAGATGCGGGACGAACCCGGCTGGAGTGATTTTCTGGACAGCCTGGACAGCTGTACCAGTGGCGGCCTGCTGATGGCCGCGGTGCTGGTGGTGGTGTACGCACTGGGCGTCTACGGCACGGTGGCCCAACACAGGCGGTAGCGCCGGTCTGCATCACCGGCGTTATTTCTGCCAGTTCAAAAATGATAGCTACTGACGCATGATGCACTAGCGCTTGAAGGCCTTTTATCCAAAAAACGGCCCGTACGCCCCTAGGCCGCCACGGGACAGCGCCGCACCAGCCACTGCTGCAGCAGGTCGAACACCGGCTCCGCCAGCTCGAGGCTTTCGTTGAACAGCTCGTGGAACAGGGGTTCAAAGCAGTGCGAATGGACCACAGCTTTGGGTGCGGCAGCCGCAAATGCACGGCTGCCGGCAGGGTTGACCAGCTTGTCGCTGCCCGCCCACATCAGCAGCGTGGGCACGCTCCAGTGCGCAGCGCGGGCCACGGTGGCGGGGCCACCCTCGGCAATGAAGCGGGCCAAGCGAGCGCTGATGCGGTCGTGGCACAGCGGGTCGGCCAGGTAGGCCGCCACCACGGCGCTGTCGTGCGAGAGGTATTGCGCTTCCAGCCCGTTGCCCACGCGCAGGTTGGGCGCAATGCGCGGCAAGGTGGCCAGCAGCAGCTTTTGCACGGTGCCCAGGCCCGCATCGAGTGCGGGGGAGGACAGCACCAACGCATCCACCGGCCGCAGTTGCAGGGACACAAACCGCGAGGCCACCAGCCCGCCCATGCTGTGGCCCATCAGCACCAGGGGTTGCCCTGCCGGCATGCGCGCGCGGGTGGCGTCCACCAGATCCGCCAGGTCGTCCAGCAACCGCATGTCCGACGTGAGCCCGCCACGCGGCCCGGCCGATTCGCCATGGCCGTACTGGTCGTAGCCCCGCACCGCAAACCCCCAGTCGTTGAGGCGGCGGGCCAGCGCGTCGTAGCGGCCCACATGCTCGCCCAGGCCATGCACCAGCAGCACCGTCCCCCGGCAGGGTTCGCCCTGCGGCAGGGGCCAGTCCTGCACAGCCAGGTTCTCGCCATCGCTGGCGGTGAAGGTGGTCAGGGTGGAGGGCGCAAGTTCTTCGTCGTTGAGGGTCATGGTGAAAGGGCTGGCACGGACTAGGGAACAGAACGCGGATCAGGCAGGGCGCAATACCGGGGATGCCGAGCAAGGGCCGCCCCGCAGTGAAGGCATCGTCCCCCTTCCCGAAGTCGCGCAGCGATTTCGAGAGAAGGGGGAAGGCGCGCAGCGACTCAGGGGGTTGTACCCGAGCTTTGGGCCATGGCCGCCATCACATGCGCCACAGAGGCAGTGAGGCGCTTGGCATAGGGCACGTGCAAAAACTCATTGGGGCCGTGCGCGTTGCTCTTGGGGCCCAGCACGCCGCAGACCATCATCTGCGCGGTGGGGAAGCCTTCGCTCAGCATGTTCATGAGCGGAATGGTGCCGCCCTGGCCGATGTAGCCGCAGGGTGCGCCAAAGTGCGCCTGCGAGGCTTCGTTGAGCGCCTGCTCGAACCAGGGCGTGGTGGCCGGGGCGTTCCAGCCCGTGGCGCCGCCGCCGCTCTGGAAGGTGACCTTGGCCTGGTAGGGCGCGTTGTCTTCCAGCAGCGCCTTCAGGTCCTGCACGGCCTGGGCGGCGTCCACCAGCGGGGGCAGGCGCAGGCTGAGCTTGAAGGCGGTGTAGGGGCGCAGCACATTGCCAGCGTCCTGCAGGGCCGGGAAGCCCTCGGCACCGGTGACGCTGAGCGTGGGCTCCCAGGTGCGCTTGAGCAGGGCCTGCACCGGGTCGGTGGTGGTGGGGAGGGCGAACACGGTGGAGCCGCCGCAGTCGTAGTGCGCCCAGGGGAAGCGCTTGTACACCTCTTCGCCCAGGATGGCCGCCGTGGCGCGCGCCTGGGCCAGCCGGTCGGCGGGTACTTCGCAATGGAAGCTGGCGGGCAGCAGGCGGCCGGTGGCGCTGTCTTCCAGCCGGTCGAGCACCTGCCGCATGATGCGGAACGACGAAGGCACCAGGCCCGAGGCATCGCCCGAGTGGATGCCCTCGGTGAGGATCTCGACCTTGAGCGTGCCGCTGGCCATGCCGCGCAGGCTGGTGGTGAGCCACAACTGGTCGTAGTTGCCGGCGCCAGAGTCCAGGCACACCACCAGCGCCACGTTGCCCATGCGGGGCTTCAAGGCATCGATGTAGGGCAGCAGGTCGCGCGAGCCGCTTTCCTCGCAGGTTTCGATCAGACCCACGATGCGCGGGTGCGGCACGTTCTGGCGCTTGAGTTCCTGCACGGCGGCGATGCTGGCGTACACCGCGTAGCCGTCATCGGCGCCGCCCCGGCCATAGAGCTTGCCGTCTTCGTACTTGGGCGTCCAGGGGCCCAGGTCGCTGCGCCAGCCAGAGAACTCGGGTTGCTTGTCCAGGTGGCCGTACATGAGCACGGTGTCGGTGGCATTGGACTGGGTGGCGGCGATCTCGAAGAACAGCACGGGGGTGCGGCCTTCCAGGCGCACGATTTCGAGCGTCAGGCCCTCGACCTTTTGCGACTCCACCCAGGCGGCGGCGTTACGCACCACGGTGTCGAGCAGGCCCAGCTCGGCCCAGTCGGCCGCAAACGTGGGGGACTTGGCAGGGATGGCGATGTAGTCGGTGAGCTGGCGAACAATGTCGCTGTCCCAGGCCTGGCTGACACGCTGCAGGGCAAGCTCAGGCTGAAGGACTTGGGAGGGCACTCGGGCGTTCATGGTGGGGCTCCTGAAGGCAGAAGGTGATCAATCCGCCATTCCAACACAACCCCCCGCCGGGCGCCATCGGTCAATACAGAGACTCGGGCAGGGTCTCGGGATTGGCCTGGGCCGCCAATTGGGCGCTGGGGCGGCGCAGGCCCGTGGCCACCTCGACGCGGTTGCGGCCGTTGTTCTTGGCCTGGTACAGCGCGCGGTCGGCAGCGGCGATCAGCATGTCCCAGCTGTCGCCCGATTCCAGCCGCCCGCCAAACACGCCAATGCTCACCGTGACGGCAATGCCGGGGCCGGGCACGCCATCGGCTGGGCAGCGGGACTCCTCGACCGCCTTGCACAGCTCGCGCGCCAGCTGCTCGGCCCCCACGAGGCCGGTGTCTGGCAGCAGCACCATGAACTCTTCGCCCCCGTAGCGGCCCACCAGGTCCTGCGCACGCACGCGCTGGCGCAGCACGTTGACCACGCTGCACAGCACGCGGTCCCCCGCCGGGTGGCCGTACTGGTCGTTCACGTCCTTGAAGTGGTCGATGTCCACCATCATCAAGGCCATGGGCTCGCGCATGCGCTGGGCGCGGGCCACGTCGCGGTCCAGCGCCGCGATCAGCGAGCGGCGGTTGGCCACGCCGGTGAGCGGGTCCAGCGCGGCCAGCACGCGGTTGTTTTCGTCGGCCCGGTCGCGCGACATGAACACAAAACCCACCGAGCTGATGAGCACCACCGAGAACGTGGCCAGAAAGGTCAGGGTCTGCAGCGCACTGCTTTGCAGGATGTTCGTGGCCTCGGTGTGCGTGCTGATGGCCACCAATGCACGGCCCCCCAGCACCACGGCCTCCAGCAACAGGCCCGCCACCAGCAGCCATTGCCCGCGCCCCACGGTGGCGTGCCGGTGCGACAGCGCCGCCAGCAGCGCCCACACGGCCTGCAGCCCGATGACCAGGCCCACAAAACTCACCCGCGCCGGAAAGTTGTCGATGAACACCGAGACAAAGACCAGCACCAGCAGCGGCGGTGCCAGCAGCAGGGCCCAGCGCACGGGCCGCCCCTGGAACTGGTAGACCGCCGCAATCAGGCCCACGAAAACGCTGGACAGCATCAGGTTGCCGACCACGATGGACAACACATCAGGGATCAGGCCGCGCAGCATGATCAGCAGGTGGCCGATGGCATTGACCAGCAGGGCCGCCGCCCAGCGGCCCAGGCCGTCGCGCCGCCGGCCCCAGCCCACCACGGCCATGGAGGCCGCCATCATGAGGGAGCTGGCAATGATCATTGCCAGCATGGTGGGGACGTGGGCGGCCATGGATGCAGGTGGGCGGGGGAGTGAAAGGAATCAGACCAGCATAAACCAAGGGCCACAGACCGCAAACCGCCGGATGACCACCCCCACCGTTCGTGCGCCCTATTGCAGCTGGGCGGGCGCCCGGGCGCCGCTGCCGGGCGCGTGCTGTCCCCCTCCGTCGCTGGTCTGCGCCATGGGCGCAGCCAGGGCCTCGCGCGCCGAGTAACCCAGGCCACCGTAGGTCGCCGTGCCGTCTCCCCGCGAGAGTTTGAACACTTGCACCGCGCCCGCCAGCCGCGTGGCCTGCTCGCGCAGGCTTTGCGCAGCGGCGGCAGATTGCTCCACCAGCGCGGCGTTCTGCTGCGTCATCTGGTCGAGCTGGTTGACGGCGGTGTTGACCTGGCCGATGCCGTCGGACTGTTCGGTCGATGCAGCCGTGATCTCGCCAATGATGTCGCCCACCCGTTTGACCGAGCCCACGATCTCGTCCATGGTGCTGCCCGCGTTCTGCACCAGGCGCGCGCCCGATTCCACCCGCTCCACCGAGGCGCCGATGAGCGCCTTGATCTCGCGCGCCGCCTCGGCGCTGCGCCCGGCGAGGTTGCGCACCTCGCTGGCCACCACGGCAAAACCTCGGCCCTGTTCACCCGCGCGGGCGGCTTCCACGGCCGCGTTGAGCGCGAGGATGTTGGTCTGGAACGCAATCGAATCGATCACGCCGATGATGTCGGCGATCTTGCGCGAGCTTTGGTTGATGTCGCCCATGGTGGTGACCACCTCGCCCACCACCTGGCCGCCGCGCGCGGCGACCTCGGCAGCGGTGCTGGCCAGCTGGTTGGCCTGGCGGGCAGCGTCGGCCGACTGGCGCACGGTGGAGGTCAGGTGCTCCATGCTCTGTGCGGTCTGCGCCAGGCTGCTGGCCGTGGCCTCGGTGCGGGCCGACAGGTCCTGGTTGCCGCTGGCGATCTCGGCACTGGCGGTGGTGATGCTGTCCACCGCATTGCGCACCTGCTGCAGCATCTGCGTGTAGCGCTGGCGCATGCCCTCCACCTCCTGCACCAGCGCACCGATCTCGTCGCGCCGCGTGGTGTGGAAGGCCTCGGTCAGGTCTCCCTGCGCGACCAGCGTGATGGCCTGGGTCAGGTCCTGCAGCGGGCGGCTCACGCCCCGGCGCAGCATGACGAACAGGCCGATGGCCAGCAGCACCACAGCCACGGCCATCAGGCCCCACACGGCCAGCGTGACGCGACGCTGGCTGGCCATGGCCTCGCCATCGGCTACCTCCGCCACCACCCACCAGCCGCCACCGGTCTTGCGCACCAGCGCCCAGGGGTTCTCGGCGCCGGTACCCAGCACGTCTGCGGCCTCGCGCACAAAGCCGTCTTGCGATGCGGCCAGCGCTTCAAAAAACGGGCGCGCCTGTGGATAGGCCTCCAGCACGCGCTTGCCGCGCGCTGTGGGGTGGTACACAAACACGGCCTGGTCCAGCGACGTGCCGGGGTTGATCACATAGGTGCCACCGTGCTCGAAGAACTTTGTCTGTGCCACCTGCTTTTGCAGCATGGCGTGGAACACGCTGATGTCGTTGCCGATGAACAGCAGCGCAATGACCTTGCCCGAGGCGTCCTTGGCGGGCAGGTAGTGGCCCATGAAGGGCTTGCCGTTCACCACCGTGACGCCGGTGTAGGGCTCGCCCTTGGACACCGTAGCGTAGGCCGGGTCGGTGCGGCCGAGCGGCGTGCCCATCTGGCGCTCGCCCTTGTCGTTCTTGACCGAGGTGGTGATGCGCACAAAGTCATCGCCCTTCTTGGCGAACACGGTGGCAATGCCGCCGGTCTCGCTGGCGAATTTGTCGACCGAGCCGTAGTCCTCGTTCACCAGCGCGCCGTAGCTGCGCAGCTCGCCCGAGGCTTCGTCGAGCTGCATGGTGGCCTCGAAGTAGCGCTGGAAGCCCTTCATGGTCAGCTGCACCAGCTCGCGGTTGGTGTTGTCGGCCGCGTCCAGCGACTGCGCCACGCTCTGCGCCGTGTCGCCCACGCTCGCCACCACCTGCGCGCGGGTGCTGCGCTCGGTCAGCACGGCAATCGCCAGCCCCACCAGCACCAGCACCAAGGCCACCAGCGCAATGGCGGTCAACGTGACCTGGCGCGCGACGGATCGGTTGTTGGCAAGGGATGCGGGCATGCGGGGTGTCTCCTGAATTGGGATGCGCAAAGTAATGCGCCAAGAAATGCAAAAGCCGACTGGGCCGGTCTGCTTTCACTCTAAGCCCAGCACCTTGTTACATTTATTCACGCATTCCCTTACGCATTCGCGCGTACTGGAGTCGGCCCGCGAAACGATTTAGGCCGGGTGCTGGGGGCCGTTGCGCAGGGCAAGGTCCCGCCAGGCAAGCCCCTGCGATGTCCCTGCCGACGGGCTGTATTCGCAACCCACCCAGCCCGTGTAACCGAGGGCGTCGAGGGTGTCGAACAGGAAAGGGTAGTGCAGCTCGCCCCTGTCGGGTTCATTGCGCGCGGGCACACCCGCCGCCTGGACATGGGCCACGCGGCCCGTGGGCAGGTAACGCTGCAGCTTGCCGTGCAGGTCGCCCTCCACCAGCTGGCAGTGGTACAGGTCCATCAGCACCTTCAGGTGCGGCACCTGGGCTGCGTCGAGCAGCTCGTGCGCGTGGTCCTGCCGGTTCAAGAAATAGCGCGGCACATCGCGCAGGTTGGTGGGTTCGATGAGGATGTCGCACCCCGCGCGGCCCGCCTGGTCTGCCGCCCAGCGCAGGTTGTCCACGCACAGGGCCTTGAGCGATTCGCGCTCCACGCCGGGCGGCACGGTGCCGCACAGCACATTGATGTAGGGGCAGCCCAGCCGTTCGGCGTACCGCAGGGCCTCCAGCACGCCAGCGCGAAACTCCGCCTCCCGCCCCGGCTGCGCGGCCAGGCCGCGTGCGCCCTGGTCCCAGGCGTGGGCCATGTCGGCGGGCGCGAACCCGCCTGCGGGGGCGTTGAACAGCACCAGCTGCAGGCCGTTGTCCTGCAGCCGGGCAGCGATCTCGCGGGGGTCGACAGCGTAGGGAAAGTGCAGCTCCACCGCCCGAAAGCCGTCGCGCGCTGCCGCCGCAAAACGGTCGAGCAAGGGCAGCTCGGGGTACATCAGGCTCAGGTGGGCGGCAAACTGGGGCATGGGGCGATGGGGCGGCAATCGAAACCCTGCCAGCTTATCGCGCCGCAGCCTGCGAGCCGCCGCGCAGGGCCTGCCGGGGGCAGATTCAATGCTCTACAGGCCGGTAGCGCTAGTCGGTCATGCCCGAGCAGCTATCAAAACAATAGTAAAAATGATGCGATGCGCGGCACAGGTGGGAGGGGGCCAGCGCGGCGCCCCACGTCTGTCATTGCGCCCGGCTTCCCGCCGCCAACACGGCCGCGCGGCCCACCGCCGAGTCGTCGGTGAAGAAGCCGTCGATGCCCGCACGCAGGTAGGCCGTGATCTCGGCCACGCTGTCGCCGCGCACGGTGCCATCGGTGGTGGGCGCCTTCTTCAGCCCGGCGGGCAGGAAGGCGTTTTCGGGACGCAGCGTCCAGATGTGCACCGCCAGCCCGGCGGCGTGGGCCTGCGCGACCAGGGGCGTGGGCTCGCCGGGCACGCCGTCCTTCACCGGCACCACCAGGGTCTTGAACGGACCGATGGCGTTGGCGTAGGTGGCCACCTGCTTCAGGCCTTCGGGCGTGATCAGGTCGGCATAGCCGCGCGTGTTGGCCGTGCCCTGCACCACAAAGTCATAAGGCCGGCCCGAGGGCGCCACCAGCTGCACCAGGCGCACGCTGCTGAGCCTGCGGATCGCCTGGAGGTTGCTGACCTCGAACGACTGCACGAACACAGGCGCGTCCTTGTGGTTCCAGCCGTTCTTCTCCAGCGCGGCCAGAAGCGGCGCCTCCAGCGGCAGGCCGATGGACTGGAAGTAGGTGGGGTGTTTGGTCTCGGGGTAGATGCCGATGGTGCGGCCCGTCTTCGCGCTCTGGGCCTTGGCCAGGTCGATCACTTCCTGCAGCGTTGGCACCTCGAACTGGCCGTTGTAGGCCACGTTGGCCGGGCGCTGCGCAGGAATGCGCTCGCGGGCGCGCAGGGTCTTCAGCTCGGCCAGAGTGAAGTCTTCGGTGAACCAGCCAGTGATGGCCTGGCCGTCGATGGTCTTGGTGGTTTTGCGGCCTGCGAACTCGGGGCGGTCCACCACGTCGGTGGTGGCTTCCTTCACCGAGCCGTCGGCGTTCAAGATGGTGATCGCGTTCTCGTGCCGGGCCACCAGCACGCCGTCCTTGGTGATCACCAGGTCGGGCTCGATGATGTCGGCGCCGTCGTCAATGGCCTTCTGGTACGCGGCCAGCGTGTGCTCCGGCCGCAGGGCCGAGGCGCCACGGTGGGCAATCACGGTGGGGGTGGGCGGCCAGGCCTGGGCCACGGCGCCCAGCGCCCAGGTGCTGAGCAGCGCGGCGGCAGTCACAGCGCGCAGTGCAATGCGTTTCATGCGGGTCTCCTACAAACGGAGCCCGCACCTTAGCCGATGCGGTTGACAGCGGTGTGTCGCCGGGGCGCACACACCCACAAGGGCTATGCGTGTTCGAAGTGGAAGACAGCGGTGCCCGCGCGGGCGTTGGGCAGCCAGCGCACCTCCTGCCCGTCCTGCAGCCCGAAGGAGTCGAGGATGCGCAGGCTGTTCTTGGTCGCCAGCACTTCAAAATCCTTGTACGTGCCCACGCGGATGTTGGGCGTGTCGTACCACTGGTAGGGCAGGCGCCGCGTCACAGGCATGCGCCCGCGCAGGATGGACAGGCGGTTGGGCCAGTGCGCAAAGTTGGGGAAGGCCACCACGCCGGTGCGGCCCACGCGGGCCGTCTCGCGCAACATGGTTTCGGCATTGCGCAAATGCTGCAGCGTGTCGATCTGCAGCACCACATCAAAGCTGTTGTCGTCGAACATGGCCAGCCCCTCGTCGAGGTTGAGCTGGATCACATCCACCCCGCGCTGCACGCAGGCCAGCACGTTGGCGTCGTCAATCTCCACGCCGTAGCCGCTGCAGCCTCTGCTGCGCTGCAGGTAGTCGAGCATGGCGCCGTTGCCACAGCCCAGGTCGAGCACGCGCGAGCCGGGGGGCACCAGGCGCGCCAGGGCTTGCATTGCCGCTTTGTCCGTCATGCTTGCAACTCCTTGGCAATGCTATCGAAGTAAGAGCGCATCACGCCCATGTAGCGGGCATCATCCAGCAAAAAGGCATCGTGCCCATGGGGCGCATCGATCTCGGCGTAGCTCACGCTGCGGCGGTTGTCGAGCAGGGCCTTGACGATCTCTCGGCTGCGCTGGGGCGAAAAGCGCCAGTCGGTGGTGAAGCTCACGAGCAGGAACTTCGCGGTGGCGCGGGCCAGGGCGCGCGTGAGGTTGCCAGCATGTGCACGGGCGGGGTCGAAGTAGTCCAGCGCGCGGGTGATCAGCAAATAGGTGTTGGCGTCGAAGTAGTCGCTGAACTTGTCACCCTGGTAGCGCAGGTAGCTTTCGATCTGGAACTCGATGTCCTGCGTGCTGTATTTCAGCTCCAGGCCCTCGCGCAGTTGCCTTCCGAATTTTTCGTTCATCACGTCGTCGCTGAGGTACGTGATGTGGCCGATCATGCGGGCGATGCGCAGGCCGCGCTTGGGGATCACGCCGTGGCGGTAGAAGTGCCCGCCGTGGAAGTCCGGGTCCGTGACGATGGCGCGGCGGGCGACTTCGTTGAAAGCGATGTTCTCGGCCGTGAGGTTGGGCGCGCTGGCCACCACCACGGCGTGGCGCATGCGCTCGGGGTACTGCAGCGTCCAGCTCAGCGCCTGCATGCCGCCCAGGCTGCCGCCCAGCACAGCAGCGAGTTGCGTGATGCCCAGACGATCAAGCAGGCGGGCCTGGGCGTTGACCCAGTCTTCCACGGTGACCACGGGGAAGTCCGCGCCATAGACCTCGCCCGTGTCGGGGTGCGTGTGCATGGGGCCGGTGGAGCCGAAGCAGGAGCCCAGGTTGTTCACGCCGATGACAAAAAAGCGGTCGGTGTCCACGGGCTTGCCGGGGCCGATCATGTTGTCCCACCACCCCTCGCTCTTGTCCTGCCCCGCGTACACGCCCGCTACATGGTGTGAGGCGTTGAGCGCATGGCACACAAGCACGGCGTTGGAGCGGTCGGCATTGAGCGTGCCGTAGGTTTCGTAGGCCAGGTGGTAGTCGCGGATCGACGCGCCGCTTTGCAGCGGGAGCACCTCCGGGAAATGCATGGACTGGGGTGTGGCGATGAACGACATAGTTGGAACGGGTAAGCCCTCACGTTCCACCGCTTGCAATCGCCGCAGCCCCCTGGGGAGCCGCTGTCGCCGAGGGCAAACCTCGGCAAAAAAATACCCGGCGTCGCTAAAAACGAGGCCGGGCAGGTGTGTCGGACGGGTCTTTAGCAGAATTTATAAAGCGCCCGCAAGCTGTGGCAAATCGGCGCATCTGGCAAATATACCAAAGCAGCGCCGCGTCGCCCAGCCCGTTGATCGGTTCAGATCAGGCTGCCGACGAAGAAATGGCCAGCAGGCCGAGCACCAGAAAGATCGCGGCAGACACCAGGTGCACCGCGCGAATGGGCACCTTGCGCGTGATGCGCTCGCCCAGCCAGACCACCGGCGCATTGGCCAGCATCATGCCCAGCGTGGTGCCCGCCACCACCCACAGATAGGCGTTGTATTTGGCGGCCAGCATGACGGTGGCGATCTGGGTCTTGTCGCCCATCTCGGCGAGGAAGAACGCGACCACCGTGGTGCCGAACACGCCCCAGCGCGGGGAGCCGTCGGCTTCGCCTTCGTCCAGCTTGTCGGGGATCAGCATCCAGATCGCCATGGCGATGAACGAGGCGCCCAGAATCCAGCGCAGTACCTGCGGGCCGAGGAAGGTGGTCACCCACGCGCCGACAGCGCCAGCCAGGCCGTGGTTGACCAGTGTGGCGACCAGAATGCCCAGCACGATGGGCCAGGGTTTACGAAAACGGGCTGCCAGTACGAGCGCGAGCAACTGGGTCTTGTCGCCCATCTCGGCAAGCGCGACGATGGCGGTGGAAATGAAGAAGGCTTCCATGGGGGAGGGGGTCCTATCCGGCCGGATGGGTGGAAAACGCATTGACTGCACCCCGACTCCGGCCATGTGGATCGGTTTGCAGTCAATGGTCTCGCCCAGCTCAAAAGCCGCATACGCCATAGGTTTCCAAGAACCCAAGTGTGTTGACGCATGCCCCCGGCGCATTGCGCGGCCGGGCGGGCTACTCCCCAAAGACGGGCGGATTTTACCCTATGGTTTGCCCTGAAATTCACCGAAAAACCACGCTTGCCCGCTGTTTTGGGCTCATTTACCCAGAAATAAACCCCCACGGGCACCATAAAGTGATTAATAATGGTTTCGCTTTTCTGTTCGCAGAATGGCAGTTAGCTTAGCGGTGAATGGTCAGTTTCGCGTCTTTGAAGTCGTCACAGGTTTGTTGATTGCGTCGGGCTCCATCGCGTTTTTGTGTTTTTTCAGGAGTCCTTCATGGGCAACAAACTTTACGTGGGCAACCTGCCCTACTCTTTCCGCGACGAAGATCTGCAGCAGACCTTCAGTCAGTACGGCTCGGTTGGCAGCGCCAAGGTCATGATGGAACGTGACACCGGCCGCTCCAAGGGTTTCGGCTTCGTCGAAATGGGTAGCGATGCTGAAGCCCAAGCCGCCATCCAAGGCGTGCATGGCCAAAACTACGGCGGCCGTGACCTGGTGGTCAACGAAGCCCGTCCGATGGAACCCCGTGCTCCCCGTAGCGGTGGCTTCGGCGGTGGCAACGGCGGCGGCGGCGGTTACGGCGGTGGCCGTAGCGGCGGCGGCTACGGTGGTGGCGGCGGTGGTGGTTACGGCGGTGGCCGTAACAGCTACTAATAAGTCCTCATCAGCATTCCCCCAGGGTCTGCTGACGGCATGAAAAGGAGCCTTCGGGCTCCTTTTTGCGTTCTGGCGCAGCATGGGCGCCACAGCACGCAAAGCCCCTTGCTTTTTCCGTAAAAGTGTGGCGCATAATGGCTTTGCGGGCTTTGCCTGCGTTTCAAGTTTGCGGTGATCCGTCAGTTTCGCGCTGAGAGCGTCATTGAGATTAGCTGGCTGCGTTTTGGGGACTCCATCGCTTTATCCATGTGTTTTTGAGGAGTCCCTCGATGGGCAACAAACTGTACGTCGGCAACCTGCCTTACTCGGTGCGCGACGGTGATCTGGAACAGGCCTTTGGCCAGTTCGGTGCCGTGACCAGCGCCAAGGTCATGATGGAGCGCGACACGGGTCGCTCCAAAGGCTTCGGCTTTGTGGAGATGGGCAGCGACGCAGAAGCCCAGGCTGCCATCAACGGCATGAACGGCCAGCCCCTCGGCGGCCGCAGCATTGTGGTCAACGAAGCCCGACCCATGGAGCCACGCCCACCCCGCAGTGGTGGTTTTGGTGGCGGCGGCTACGGCGGCGGTGGCCGCAGTGGTGGCTACGGCGGCGGCCGTGAAGGCGGCGGCGGTGGCTATGGTGGTGGCCGCGAGGGCGGTGGCGGTGGTTACGGCGGTGGCCGTGACGGTGGCGGCGGCTACGGCGGCGGTGGCCGCAGCGAAGGTGGCTTCCGCAGCCCCTACGGTTCGGGCTCGCGCAACGGCGGAGGAGGCGGTCGCAATGGCGGTGGTGGCGGCTACGGTGGCGGCGGCAACGGCGGCTACTGAATCACACCCGTTCTTTCAGTCAAAAGGGCCCTCAGGGGCCCTTTTTCATGGTGACGGCACGTCGAGGTAGCCATCCATCGCCCCTGCTGGCGCCCTGAGGCTCCTGGTGCAAGCCCTGGCCCTCACTGCATTTCGCTTTGGCGGCGCTTGCGCGGGCGGCCCGCCAGCACCTTGTCAAACAAGGGGTTGGGTAGCATGCGCAGCAGCTTGGCAACCACGCCCATCTGCCAGGGGATGACCCGGTAGCTCACGCCCGCCTGAATGGTGCGGAACGCCCGGTCGGCAAAATCGGCAGGCTGCATCAAAAACGGCATGCTGTAGCGGTTCTGCTGCGTGAGGGGGGTGTCGATGTAGCCCGGCGACACCGTCACCACGCGCACGCCATGGGGGCGCAATTCACCGCGCAGGCTCTCGCAATAGCTGATGACGGCCGCCTTGCTGGCGCAATAGGCTCCATGACCCGGCAGGCCGCGGATGCCGGCCACGCTGCCAATGCCCACCAGGGTGCCGCTGCCGCGCTGCACCATGGCATCCACAAATGGCTGGAAAGTGGCCGCCATGCCGATGTTGTTGGTGGCGAAGGTGCGGGCCATGACATCGATGTCGCTCAGCACGGCCGTGTCCATGCCCACGCTGATGCCCGCGTTGGCAATCACCACATCCGGCACCCCCTGGCGTGCGATGCAGTCACGCCCCGCAGCGACGATGCTGTCAGTCACCGACACATCGGCACTATAAATTTCATAGCTATCAGGGCTTATTCCTTGTGCGCTTGCCCATGTTTTGACCTCGGAAGTGCGCCGAGCCACCAGCGCCAGGCGGAATCCCGCTTGGTGGTAGCGGTGGGCCAAGGCCTGGCCGATGCCGCTGGAGGCGCCGGTGATGAAGACAAGGGGTTGGGTCATGTGCGTTCCGGCTGTGGCGGCAAGGCGGGGTGTCGTGGGGCTATCGCGTGGTGCCCGGCAGGATCATGCCGCGCACGCGCCCGCGCAGTTGCAGCACCTGGTCGAGGTTGTCGTAGTCCATGCTGTCGGCAGTGAAGCGGTCGTTGCCGCGGGTGAGCGTGACGGGCTGGTCCGAGCGCACCCGTTCGGTGTTGGTGAAGGCGTGCAAAAACTCACCCCGGAACTCCATGCGGGGCTGCGCCGCCGCCCCCGGCTTGGCAGGCAAGGGTTCGCGCGTGACGATGGCGTTGCCGAACAACTGCACCTCCGACCCGTCAGCGTTGCTCAGGGCCCGGTTGGCCGTGGCCACGGTGACCCGGCCATCGAGGCTGACGGAGCGCATGCGGACCTGGTCGATCTCTAGCGTATCGGTGTCGGGGTAGTGGCGTGCCTCGTCACCCTGCACCTCACTTTGCAGGCGGCCTGTGGCATCGAAGGTCTTCACCGAAAAGGACTTCATGAAGTAGTCTGGCTGGTGCTTCACAGGCCGGTCAATGGCCGGCAACTGCGGCATGGGCGCGTTGCGCACCAGCCACCAGGTGCCCAGCGCCAGCAGGCCCATCAGCACCACGGGCAGGTAGATCGAAAGCTGGTCCCAGCCCTGGCGGATCACGCGGATCATGCGGTGTAGTCCGCCAGCAGTGCCGCATAGCGGCCCGTGGCCACCAGCAGCAGATCGCACAGCTCGCGCGCCGCACCGTCGCCCCCGCGCGCCTGGGTGACGAAGTGGGCCGCGTGGCGCACCTCGGTCTGGGCGTTGGCAGGCGCACACGCGAAGGCGCTGCGGCGCATCACGGGCAGGTCGGGCCAGTCGTCGCCCATGGCTGCGGCCTGCGCCCAGGTCAGGCCCAGGGTGGCCAGTATCTGCTCGGCGGCGGGGCGCTTGTCTTCGGTGCCGAACACTGCGTGTTCCACGCCCAGGGCCTTCAGGCGCACGCGCAGTGGGGCAGAGTCGCGGCCGGTGATCACGGCGGGTGTGATACCTGCCTTTTGCAGCAGCTTGAGGCCGTGACCGTCCAGGGTGTTGAAGCGTTTGATGGTTTCGCCCGCTTCGCTGAAGTACAGGCCGCCGTCAGTGAGCACACCGTCCACGTCGAAAAAAGCCACGCGCACGCCCTGGGCGCGCAGCAGCAGCTCAGGGTCGATCTGCAGGGCCGGAGAGGGAGAGGTCTGCGGGGACAGCGCCATCGTCAGATCACCTTCGCCCGCATCAGGTCGCCGATGTGCACCACGCCCACCAGCACGCCCGCTGCGTCCACCACCAGCACGCTGGTGATGGCGTGGGCTTCCATCATTTCGGCGGCGTCCACGGCCAGGGCGTCGGGGGCAATGCGGCGCGGGTTGGCGTGCATGACCTGAGCGGCGGTGGTAGACCGCAGGTCTGCCCCGGCCTCGATGCGGCGGCGCAGGTCGCCGTCGGTGAAGATGCCCAGCACCTGCCCTGCTGCATCGACGATGGCTGAGGCGCCCAGGCCCTTGGCGCTCATCTCGCGCATGAGGTCGCTGAACGAGGCGTCAGGCGCCACGCGCGGCACCTCGGTGCCCGAGCGCATCACATCGCTCACATGGGTGAGCAGCTTGCGGCCCAGCGCACCGCCGGGGTGCGAGCGGGCAAAGTCTTCGGGGCGGAAGCCCCGGGCGTCCAGCAGGGCCACAGCCAGCGCGTCGCCCATGGCGATCTGGGCCGTGGTGCTCGTTGTGGGCGCAAGGTTGTGCGGGCAGGCTTCGCGCTCCACACCGCAGTCGAGCACGATGTCCGCATGGCGCGCCAACGTGGACTGCAGCCCACCGGTCATCGCAATCAAAGGCACGCCCAGCCGCTTGATCACGGGCAGGATGGCGGTCACTTCACCCACTTCGCCGCTGTTGGACAGTGCTAGCACCACGTCGCTCGGCGTGACCATGCCCAGGTCACCATGGCTGGCCTCGCCGGGGTGCACAAAAAACGCGGGGGTACCAGTCGACGCGAGCGTGGCCGCAATCTTGCGGCCCACATGGCCACTTTTTCCCATGCCCATCACCACCACACGGCCCCGGGTCTGCAGCACCATCTGCACCGCCTGGGCAAACACCTTGTCCACGCGGTTTGACAGAGCGGTTAAGGCCGCCGCCTCGATGTCGAAAGTCTCGCGGGCCAGGCGCAGGGCCTGGTCAGCGTCAAAAGGGGGCAACGCGGCGGGGGCGGGAGTCATGCATGGATTCTATCGATCGGGCATGCTGGCCGGGCCGTGCAACCTCCCAAGTCCACTGGCACGGTCCGTGCATCCAGCCCGCAAAGCCTTTGCCCCGCCCCCGAGGCCGCGAGACCTGCGCGCACGGCCACGCAGCAGCGGCCTGCAGCGCCGGGCAATGGCTTGCTTGAATCCTGTGTTACACAACTCAAGCCTCGGATAGCATCGAACCCATGTCTTCTCTTGCCCTCACACTGCTTTACCTGCTGGCCGCGGTGCTGGGCGTGGTGACCTGTCGCAGCCTCAAGCTGCCGCCCATGCTGGGCTACCTGGCGGCCGGGGTGCTCATCGGGCCGCATGCGCTGGCGCTGGCGCAGAACTCCGAAGGCGTGCGCCATCTGGGCGAGTTTGGGGTGGTTTTCCTGATGTTTGCCATTGGGCTGGAGTTCAGCCTGCCCAAGCTGCGTGCCATGCGCAAGCAGGTGTTTGGCCTGGGGCTGATGCAGGTGGTGCTGACGATGGCCGTGGTGTCCGGCCTGGCGCTGGTGCTGTCGCGCTGGGCGGGCGGGGTGTGGGACATGGGCTGGCAGACGGCACTGGCGCTGTCGGGCGTGATGGCGATGAGCAGCACGGCCATTGTGGTCAAGCTCATGGCAGAGCGGGCCGAGCTGGAGAGCGAACACGGCCGGCGCGTGATGGGCATCCTGCTGTTCCAGGACCTTGCCGTGGTGCCGCTGCTGGTGCTGATTCCGGCCCTCGGTTCGTCGCCAGACCAGCTGCTGACATCTCTGGGCTGGGCGCTGATCAAGGCCACGGTGCTGGTGGGGCTGCTGCTCACGGGCGGGCAGCGGCTGATGCGCTGGTGGCTCACGCTGGTCGCGCGGCGCAAGAGCGACGAACTGTTCATGCTGAACCTGCTGCTGATCACGCTGGGCTTGGCCTGGCTGACCGAACTGGCGGGCCTGAGCCTGGCCCTGGGCGCCTTCATTGCAGGGGTGCTGGTGTCCGAAACCGAGTACCGCCACCAGGTGGGCACGGACATCCGGCCCTTTCACGACGTGCTGCTGGGCCTGTTCTTCATCACCATCGGGATGATGCTGGACTGGCACATCCTGGTGGACCGCTGGGCGCTGGTGCTGATGCTGCTCACCGTGCCGCTGGTGCTCAAGCTGGGGATCATCCTGGTGCTGGCGCGGGGCATGGGTGCGACCACCGGCGTGGCGCTGCGCACCGGGCTGTACCTGGCGCAGGCGGGAGAGTTCGGCTTTGTGCTGCTGTCGCTCACGCAAAGCAATGGGCTGGTGCAACCGGCGCTGATGAACCCCATCCTGGCGGCCATGGTGCTCTCGATGCTCGCCACGCCGTTCCTCATCATGTACAGCAACCGCATCGTGATGAAGCTGGTGGCCAGCGACTGGCTGCAGCAGTCGCTGCAGATGACATCGATTGCGCGCAAATCCATCAACACCAGCAAGCACGTGATCATCTGCGGCTACGGCCGCTGCGGACAGAACCTGGCGCGCATGCTGGAGCACGAGGGCATCCCCTACATGGCGCTGGACCTGGACCCGGACCGCGTTCGCCAGGCCGCGGCGGCGGGCGACTCGGTGGTGTATGGCGACGCCACCCGTCTGCAGGCGCTGATGGCGGCGGGCCTGGTGCGCGCCAGCGCCGTGGCCGTGACCTATATCGACGTGCCCGCCGCGCTGAAGGTGCTGGCCAACGCCCGGTCACACGCGCCGCAGGTGCCGGTGGTGGTGCGCACGCAGGACGACCTGTACCTGGACAAGCTGCAGGAGGCCGGCGCGACCGAGGTGGTGCCCGAGGCCATCGAGGGCTCGCTCATGCTCGCCAGCCACGCCCTGGCCCTGGTGGGTGTGCCCATGCGCCGCGTGCTGCGGCTGGTGCAGGACCAGCGTGATGCGCGCTACAACCTGCTGCGCGGCTACTTCCACGGCGCGGACGACGACACGGTGAACGAGCGCGACCAGGAGCGCCTGTCCACCATCAACCTGCCCCCCGGCTCCACGGCCCTCGGTCGCAGCCTGGGCCAGCTGGCCCTGCCGGCCATGGGTGTGCGCGTGGTCAACCTGCGGCGCGGCAATGGCCATGTGAGCGCGGCGGTGGACGAGGCCTTGCTGGCCGAAGGTGACACGCTGGTGCTGTCGGGCCACCCGGCCGCGCTGGCGCTGGCGGAAGACAAGCTGCTGAAGGGCTGACCGGCTGACCAGCCTGGGGCACGCCGCTGGCACCTCAGCAGGTGGTTGGGCACCCCATTTGAATGAAATCGGCCTGTAGCGCTAGTGCAATATGCGCCAAAAGCTACATATTTAATAGCAAACTACAACAACTCCGCAGGCCCAGGCCGCCCAAACAGGTAGCCCTGGAACTGGCGGCAGCCGTTGCGCAGCAAGAACGCACGCTGCCCTTCGGTCTCCACCCCCTCGGCCACCACATCCAAGCCCAGGCTGCGGGCCAGCGTGATGATGGTGCAGGCGATGGTGGCGTCGTTGGGGTCGGTGAGCACGTCGCGCACAAAGCTCTGGTCGATCTTGAGCTGGTCCAGCGGCAGGCGCTTGAGGTAGCTGAGCGATGAATAACCGGTGCCAAAGTCGTCCAGCGAAAAGCCCACCCCCAGCGTGCGCAGGGCCTGCATCTTGAGGATGCTGTCCTCCACGTCGTGCAGCAGCAGGCTTTCAGTCAGTTCGAGCTTGAGCAGGCGCGGGTTGGCGGCCGCATCGCGCAGCGCGGTCAGCACCTGCTCCACAAAATCGGGCTGGCGGAACTCCTGCGCACTCACGTTCACGGCCAGCGTCCACGCAGCCGTCGCCGGGGCGGTGGCCCACTGGGCCAGCTGGCGGCAGGCCAGGGCCAGCACCTGCCGGCCCAGGGGCAGGATGAGCCCCGTCTGCTCGGCCAGCGGGATGAAGTCAGCGGGCGAGACCATGCCGCGCTGCGGGTGTTGCCACCGCACCAGCGCCTCGGCTCCCAGCAGGTGGCCGGTGGCGTCCACGACCGGCTGGTAGTGCAACAGAAACTCGTTGCGCGCCAAGCCCTGGCGGATGTCGCCCTCCAGTGCCGAACGCGCCGACGCAGCGGCCTGCATGGCGGGGTCAAAAAAGCACAGGGTGTTGCGCCCCTGCGCCTTGGCCTGGTACATGGCCAGGTCGGCGCGCTTGAGCAGCTCTTGCACGGGCTGCTGCGCGTCCTGGAACAGCGCAATGCCGATGCTGGGGGTGCTGTGCATGTCGCAGCCGTCCACCACATAGGGCTGGTTCAGTGCCACCAGCACTTTCTGCCCCACGGCCTCGGCCTCGGCGGCGGCTTCGACCTCCTGACTGTGGAGGCCTTGCACCACGACCACAAACTCGTCGCCACCCAGCCGCGCCACGGTGTCGGTGGCCCGCACGCAGACCCCGATGCGCGCGGCCACCTGCACCAGCAGGCGGTCGCCCCACTCGTGGCCCATGGTGTCGTTGATGCCCTTGAAGTTGTCCAGGTCCAGGAACAGCAGCGCGCCATGGCTGCCGTCGCGCTGGGTGGTGGCGACAGCGCGCTCCAGCCGGTCCATCAGCAGCCGGCGGTTGGGCAGGCCGGTGAGTTCGTCGTAGAACGCCAGGCGCTGGATCTCGGCCTCGGCCAGCTTGCGCTCGGTGATGTCGCGCGCCACGCCCCGGTAGCCGGTAAAGCGGCCCTCTTCGTCAAAGATGGGCTCGCCACTGATCGCCACCCACACCGGCTTGCCGTCCTTGGAAAGGCGCTGCATCTCAAAGTCGTGAAAGACCTGGTGCGCCTCCAACTGCGCGCGGTGCTCGCGCCATTGTCCCTCGGGGACGAAGGTATCGGGCAGCTCCCAGCGGGTCAGGCCGTAGTGCATCTCATCGGGCACGCCCTCCGTGTGGTACGGGTTGCCGTCCAGCCGCACAAAACGAAACTGGTCGTCCTGCTCCCAGTACCAGTCGGACGACAGGTCCGTCAGGCTGCGCCAGCGCGCCTCGCTCTGGCGCAGGGCCTCCAGCGTGCTCAGGTAGTCGGTGACATCGGTGAACGTGCGCACGCGCCCGCCGGGCTCCAGGGCACGGGTGCGCACCTCGATGTAGCGGCCCTGCCGGGTGCGCCGCACGTAGCTCTGCGGCATGTTAAGGCGGCCGCCATGCGCCGCGTATTCCGAGGCCACATAGTTGCGCGCCATGGGCTCGATGAGCTGGAACTCGGGCCCGAAGTCGCCCCGCTCGGTCTGAAAGCGCACCACCTCTTCCACCAGGGGCTGCGTGGCCAGCAGGGACTCGGGCAGGTCCAGCAGCTCCAGGTAGCGCTGGTTGTAGACGCGGATGCGGCCCTCGGCGTCCACGTTGGTGATGCCCTGCGAGATGTTGTCCAGGGTGCCTTCAAGGGCACGGGTCTTCTCGGCCAGCAGGGCGCTGGTGCGGGCCAGTTCGGCCTCCACATGGCTGCGGGCCAGCTCGGCGCGGCGGGCGGTCTCCAGCTGGCCAATGGTGTTCAGCAAGGGCTGCAGAAACTGCACATCGGCGTTGGTGTAACCGCCGCTGCGGTTGGCCAGGCCCACCATGGCCACCAGTTCGCCTGCGGCATGGATGGGCAGGCCCATGTAGGTGCGCAGCGTGGGGTGGCCGGGCGGCGTGCCCGCGCTGCGCGGGTCGTGGCTGGCATCGTTGCTGATCACGGGCTCGCCCGACACCAGGGCTGCGCCCACCAGCGAATGCAGGTTGTCGAACACCATGCCGTCCTCGGCATGCTGGGCGTAGCGCTGGCGCGAGGCCTCGTCCCAGCTGATGTCGGTCATCGCGTGCACACGCAGGTAGGGGTGCCCGTCATCGGCCCGCTGCACCTGGCCCACCAGGCCAAACGCGCTCTGGGTCAGCGTCATCAACTCGCCCAGCAGCGCCTCGAACGCCGCCCGGGGACCGGAGCTGGCAATGAACATGCCCTGGGCCCGCGAGATGGCCTGCAGCAGCCGGTGCTGGCGCGCCAGCATGGCCTCGGCAGCGCGGCGGGCACGGGCGCTGGAGCTGCGCTCCAGCACCGCCTCGATCTGCGCGGGCAGGGTGAGCAGGTAATCGAGCCCCGGGTCTTGCACGGTGAAATCGTCAAACCCGTGGCGCATGGCCTGCGCCGCGTGGGTTTCTGCCCCCATGCGCACGATGATGATGGCCGGAACGCCGTCGAGCAGCTGCAGCAGGTCAAAGGCCGAACCGTCCAGGGTGCGCTGGGCGGCCAGCACGATGTCGGGGCGGTGGCGCAGCAGGTGGTCGCGCGCCTGGGCGATCGAATCCACCACGTCCACGCGCCAGCCCGACCAGGGGTCGGCCAGCGCCCCCGCCACGGCCTGTGCGTGGGGGTGATCACTCTCGATCAGCAGGACGGAGATGGGCATGGGCCGATCGTCGTGGGGGTTGGGGCACCGCCCGCAGCAGGCGGCGCGAGTTTGTAACGCCAGTGAAACACATTATGGCGTCTGGTGCAGGCGCGCGCGGGGACGGCCGGGCTGTTTACACTCTCGCACTTTCCGAGCCCCGCGCCACCGGCCAGCACCTGCCGCGCGCCCGGGCGCAGGCCCTCGTCCGGGCCGCCTCACCGTCATCACTTCCACACCCACCATGCAGCCCCTCAGCGTCAACCAGTACCTCCGCCAGCACATCCGCACCGTCCCCGACTGGCCCGCGCCCAGCGTGCAGTTCCGCGACATCACGCCACTGCTGCAGGACCCGAAAGTGTTCCGTGTGCTGATCGACGCGTTTGTGCACCGCTACATGGACAAGGCGCTGCGCCCCGATGTGGTGGCGGGCCTGGACGCGCGGGGCTTCATCCTGGGCGCCGTGGTGGCCTATGAGCTGAACGTGGGGTTCGTGCCCATCCGCAAGAAAGGCAAGCTGCCCTTCACCACGGTGGAGGAAACCTATGAACTGGAATACGGCAGCGCCACGGTGGAGCTGCACACCGACGCCGTGAAGGCCGGCGACCGCGTGCTGCTGATCGATGACCTCATCGCCACCGGCGGCACCATGATGGCCGGCAAAAAGCTGCTAGAGAAACTGGGAGCCACCGTCACCGAAGGCGCCGCCATTGTCGATTTGCCTGAGCTGGGCGGATCACAGCGCCTGCGCGATGCAGGCCTGCCGCTGTACACCCTGGTGGACTTTGCAGGGCACTGACCCGGGGCCTTGGCATGGGTGCACGGCCCTCACAGGGCGTGCACCACATGACCTTTGGTGACCTTTGGCTCAGTTGAGTTCGCCGTACTGCGTGCTGCTGAGGTCGGGGGCGGGACCGTCGGCACCAGGCATTTCGGTGTCTTCAAAACCCGTGGGCTGGGACGGGGGCAGCAGCGGGCCTGAACGCACGGGCACGCCCGGCTTGGCGGCTGCGGCAGTGGCCGCTGACGAGCCTGCTGCGTTGGCCAGCGCGCGCTTGAACGCGGCCACCTCGTCGGCCTCAATGGGTTCAAAGCGGGCAGAAGAGGGCTGCCGCGCTGCGGCCAGCGGTGCGGGTGCTGACACGAGGGGCGCGGGGGCCGACACCGCGCCGAGCGGGCGGCGCGCAGCCAGCGGGGCCGCTGCCGGCGCCAAAGGAACTGGAGCCACCGGTGCGGGTGCAGCCACGGCGGGGCGTGCACCTGCCAGGGGGGAGGGCGATGGGGTCAGGGGTGCCGGGGCCGTCGCCGCAACGGGCGGGCGGCGCACCGCTGTGGAAGCCGCTTGCAGTGGCAGCGCAGCGCCCTGGGGCGCCACACCCTTTTGCGGAATGCCTACCGCCACATGGTCGTTGATGCGCCAGTACACGGCCGTCACCAGGATGTCGTAGCGGGTTTTGGCGGTCTGGGCGATGAGGGCCTCGATCTCGCTCAGGCGCACCGTCTCGCCGCCGTATTCGCGGGCCAGGTCCATCATCACCAGGAACTGGCGGCCGCGCTGGTCGAGCGACAGCACCTTGAATTTGTAGCTGGCCGACAGGACGCCCGCGCGCACCATGGCATCGCGCACCACCGTGTAGAGCAGCTCCCGGCGCTCCATGCGCTCATTCTTGCGGTTGGCGGCGTGCTCGGGCGGCTGGGGTTCCACGAGTGGCTTGCCCTGGCGCCCGGGTTGCAGGGGCACGGTGGCGTCGGCGTTGAACAGGCCGGAGGGCTCGGCCGCTGCGCGGGGCTTGGCGGGAGCGGGTTTGCGGCTGAACCAACTGAACAGGGACATGGCTTGCTTTCTTCGGATGGTGCCTGGACAAAATCCAAATCGAGTGTAACGCGCCATCCCCCCGCAGAAGGCGGGAGAAGCCCGAGGAAAACCCCCGACAGGGCCTGCCTGTCAGGTGGCCGCAACGCGGCGGCGGCGGTTGCCCAGGCGCTTGGCCAGCACAGCCCCTGCAGCCATGGCCAGCCCCAGGGCAATGGCAGGCTGGCGGTTGGTCAGCTCGGTGAAGCGGATGGCCGTGAGGCTCCACAGCTTGCAGGGCGCGCTGGCCTGCACGGTGGCGCTGCGTGCGCGGTGTGAGAAGAAAGCGCCTTCGCCGACCACCGAGCCAGCGCCCACAATCGCCAGGCGCAGGCGTTCTTTTTCGTCCTGGTAGTGCACGCTCAGGCTGCCGCTTTCGACCAGGTACAGGGTGCGGTCCGTGGCGCCTTGGCTGAAGAGCACCTGGCCGGCAGGCAGCACCACCGGCAGCAGGTAGGACGACAGCACCTCCCACTGGGCGGCCGTCAGCGGGTTGGTCATGCTGTCCTCCGCCGTGGTCTGGGCAATGGCGTCGATCAGACCTTTGAGGTCCACCTTGGAGGCAACGGGCATGGGAACATTCATGGTCCGCCGAAAGTAACCCTGTTACAGATCGGACACAAGCGCTGTTTACGTCCGTTTACAAGATAGGGCGACCAACGGTCGTTATTTACCGATACAGAAGCTGGAGAAGATCACGCCGAGCAGGTCATCGGAGGTGAATTCGCCAGTGATGGCGCTCAGCGCGTTCTGCGCCAGCCGCAGCTCCTCGGCCAGCAGGTCCAGCGCCGGGCCCTGGGCTTGCAGCTGGTCGGCGGCCTCCTGCAGGTGGGCAGACACCGCCTGCAGCGCCTGCACATGGCGCGCCCGGGCAATGTAGATGCCCTCGGGCGCCGACTGCCAGCCCGCCACATCCAGCAGCAGCTTCCGCAACCCGTCCAGACCTTGCCCGGTGCGGGCCGACAGGCGCACCGCCGGGCGCTCAGGGCGGGCTGGGGCGGCCTCACCCGCCGCACAGTCCAGCTTGTTCCAGACATCGATCACAGGAATGTTTTTGGGCAGTTTTTGCCCCAAGGCGCTTTCGATATCTGCGTCGGAAGCTACATATTCAGGAGCATTCTGCCGCGACAGATCGTGCAGGAACAGCACGGCGTCCGCCCCTGCGATCTCGTCCCAGGCGCGGGCGATGCCGATGCGCTCGACCTCGTCGCTGCTGTCGCGCAGGCCGGCGGTATCGATGATGTGCAGGGGCACCCCCTCGATCTGGATGGTCTGCTGCACCTTGTCGCGCGTGGTGCCGGCAATGGGCGTGACGATGGCCAGCTCGGCCCCTGCCAGCGCATTGAGCAGCGAGCTTTTGCCCGCATTCGGCTGTCCGGCAATCACCACTTTGATGCCCTCGCGCAGCAGGGCGCCCTGGCGCGCGCGCTGCATCACCGAGGCCAGGGTTTGCTGTAGATTCGATAGCTGGCCATGCGCATCGGCCTTGCGCAAGAAGTCGATTTCTTCTTCAGGAAAATCGAGCGTGGCCTCCACGAGCATGCGCAGGTGGATGAGCGCGTCGCGCAGGCTGTGGATTTCGGCGGAGAACGCACCGGTCAACGAGCGGCTGGCGCTGCGGGCTGCGGCCTCGGTGCTGGCGTCGATCAGGTCGGCAATCGCCTCGGCCTGGGCTAGGTCGATCTTGTCGTTGAGGAAAGCGCGTTCGGTGAATTCTCCGGGCTGGGCCACGCGCAGGCCTGGCAGGCAGGGCTGGCCCGTGGCCGGGTCCGCGGCGGCGCCTGCCTCCAGGCAGCGCGCCAGCAACAGCTGCAGCACCACGGGGCCACCGTGGGCCTGCAGCTCCAGCACGTCTTCGCCGGTGTAGCTGTGCGGGCCGGGGAAGTACAGCGCCAGCCCCTGGTCGATGGCCTGGCCCTGCGCATCCCTGAACGGCAGGTACGTCGCCTCGCGGGGCTTGAGGGTGCGGCCGCACAGCGCCTGCACCAGGGCCTCCAGCCCTTTGCCCGACACCCGCACGATGCCGACGGCCCCGCGCCCGGGGGCAGTGGCGATGGCAACGATGGGGTCGTGGTGGCGGGCAAGCATGGGCAGGGACTTTACAAGGTGGGCAGAAAAAAGGCCGCTTGCGCGGCCTTTGAGGGGTCAGTTCGTGGATGTCAGCGTTGCCGCTGCCGGATCACTTGAACTTGGGCAGATTGAACTGCGGTGGCACGCCCATGCGGGTGTTGATGATCCACTGCTGCGCAATCGACAGGATGTTGTTCGTCAGCCAGTACAGCACCAGGCCGGCCGGGAAGAAGAAGAACATCACGCTGAAGATCAGCGGCATGAACCACATCATCTTGGCCTGCATCGGGTCTGGTGGTGCGGGGTTCAGCGCGGTTTGCAGCAACGAGCTGGCCGTCATCAGCAGCGGCAGGATGAAGAACGGGTCCGGCGCAGAGAGGTCGTGGATCCAGCCGATCCAGGGCGCATTGCGCATCTCGACGCTGGACAGCAGCACCCAGTACAGCGCAATGAACACGGGGATCTGGATCATGATCGGGAAGCAGCCCCCCATGGGGTTGACCTTTTCCTCGCGGTAGATGCGCATCATCTCCTGCTGCATCTGCTGCGGCTTGTCCTTCAGACGCTCGCGCATCTCCATGATCTTGGGGTTGATGGACTTCATCTTGGCCATGCTGGCGTAGGCCTTGGCATTGAGCCAATAGAAGGCAATCTTGAGCAACAGCACCAGGGCCACGATGGACCAGCCCCAGTTGTTCAGGAGCTTGTGCAGGTTGTCGAGCAGCCAGTACAGTGGCTTGGACAGAATGGTCAGCCAGCCGTAGTCCTTGACCAGTTCCAGGCCGGGGTACAGCTTTTCCATCATTGTCTCGACCTGCGGACCGGCGAACAGGCGCGCGTCGATGGTCTTGGTGGCGCCGGGCTCGATGGTGCCGAGGGAGGTCAGCATGCCCACCGAGTACAGGTTGGTGTCCACCTTGCGAACGAAGGGCTCGCGCTGCACACCATCCGCCAGCAGCCAGGCAGTGGCGAAGTAATGCTGGACCATGGCTGCATAGCCATTGGCAGAGTCCTTGGGAATGTCGATCTTGCCGCTTTCGATGTCCTTGAACTCGATCTTCTGGTACTTCTTGGCTTCGGTGTAGACCGCTGGGCCGGTGAAGGTGGAGTAGAACGACGACTCGCCTGGAGGTTTGTTGCCGTCACGCACCAGTTGCAGGTACAGCTGGGGCGACACGGCGGCGCTGCCGGTGTTGACGATGTCGTGCTTGACGGCAATGTCGTAAGCGCCGCGCTTGATGGTCCAGGTCTTGACCAGCTTCACGCCACCCTGGTCCGGCGACTCGAAGCGGATGCTGATGGAATCTTCACCGTCCTTGAGTTCGCGCGGGCCGGGCACGGCCGTCATCGCGGTCTTGTGCGTGGGGAAGGTGCCGCCCACCAGACCCGTCTGCGCCACGTAGACACGCTGGGCGCTCTCGTCCAGCAACAGGAAGTTGCGCGCCTTGTCGGTCATGTCGGCGTGCTTGAGCAGCTCGGCCTGCGTGAGCGAGCCGCCTTCGCTGTCGAACACCAGGCGATACAGGTCGGTCTTGACCTCAATGCGCTCACGCTTGGCGGGGGCAGCCGCTGGGGCGGGCTGACCGGGCACCGCTGCTGCGCCCTGCGCGGCCGCAGTAGCAGCGGGCACGCTGGCGGCCCCGGTCGCGCCGGAAGCTGCCCCTGCTGCTGCGGCAGCAGGGGCCGTCACTGCGGGCGTGGTCGGGAAAAAGGTGGCCTTGTTGCCGTTGTGCAGCTGCCACTTGTCCCACAGCAGAACCATGGAAAAGCCAAAAATCACCCACAGGATGGTGCGGCGAATGTCGTTCATGAAGACTTCTTTGGTGAGGATGGGGGAGTGGTGGAAGGGGTGAGCCGGGAGAAAAGCCGCAGGCTGCGCGGCAGATCTTGCGGGACCGGATCATGGCCCCCCTCGCACCAGGGGTGGCAGCGTACCAGCCTGCGCACCGTCAGATAACTGCCTGCCGCAGCGCCGTGCTGCTCCAGCGCCTGCAGCGAATAGACCGAGCAGGTCGGCTCAAAGCGGCAGGCCGAGCCCAGCCAGGGGCTGAGGAACAGTCGGTAGCCTTTGACCACGCCGATCAGCAGGCGCTGCATCATGGGGTGGTCACCGGCTCTGCCACCGGAGGTGCAGGTACAGACACAGGTGCTGCAACTGCGGCGCCCGCATGCCGGGTGGCGTAGCCAAACAGCTGCAGCAGCTCCGCGCGCACCGCCTGCTTGAGCTGGTCGGACGTGGCGCTCACAAACTGCTTGCGATCAAACGCCGAGCGCAGGCGCACCACATGGGCGGCCTGCGGCAAACGCGCCTCGAACGTGGCGCCCACGGTGTAGATCTGCCGCTTGATGGCGTTGCGCGTCACGGCACGGCGCGCCCAGCGCTTGGGCACCATGGCACCCAGCCAGACGCCAGGAACGACAAACAGGGCCTGCGGCCCTTGCGTGTGCGGCAAGGAGCCGGGCCCTGTGGGTGCAACAGTAGCTGCTTGGCTGGCCATTGCGGTGCTGCTGGCATCCAGTGCCAAACGGTGCAACGCAAAATGTGCCGTGCGGGAGACAGTGCCTCCCGCCATGGCAGCCTGGAACTGCGGCCGGGTTTTTAGCCTGTGCATGCAAGCGCCCCGTTTGGAACCTGGCGGTACAAACCGGGAACAGGCGGGGAGCAGGCCGTAGACCGTAACGGCCTTAGACGGCCAGGCGCTTGCGGCCCTTGGCGCGGCGTGCGTTGATAACGGCACGGCCGCCGCGGGTCTTCATGCGGACGAGGAAACCGTGGGTGCGCGCGCGGCGCGTCTTGGAGGGCTGGTAAGTACGTTTCATGGTGCTATTCCTTGAGGTTCAGTTCCGGACTGCTGCTCTTGAACCCCCTGCAATCTGCACACCACACTGTGTATGAAACACCGCCTGACGACAGACCCACGGGGCAGAAATAACGGCGCGCCGGGTCAAATCACCCTGAACACATTCAGGGAAACCCAAAATTATCGCAGGCTTGTGGCCGACTGGCAATGCCTTTCGGCAGACAGGCCTTTATCGGCGCGCCGCAGAGGCTGCAGCGCCCCGCCGTTTCAGGCCCCATCGGCCGCCCCTGGCAACCCCGGATTGCCCCGGATGACAGCCGCCGTCAAATTGTGGATAACTCCTTGACAAGCTACAATCCGCCGCCTCACACCGTTCCTCCTATCCACAATAAGAATTCCCCCGCAATGATCGAGGAACCCACCCGCAGCTCCCCCCATTCGCCCGGCGCAGATGCCGGTCAGGGCCTGTGGCAAGCCTGCGTAGAGCAACTGGCACAAGACCTGCCAGAACAACAATTCAACACCTGGATCAAGCCCCTGGTGGCCCAAGTGGCCGAAGACTTCTCCAAAGTCACGCTGCTCGTGGGCAACCGCTTCAAGCTCGACTGGATCCGCGCCCAGTACGCAGGACGCATTGCCGCGCTGCTTGAAGGCCTGTACGGCCAGCCAGTCACACTGGAGTTAGCGCTCGCTCAGCGCGAATCCGTTGCCCGTACTTATGTGCGGCCCGCCGCGCAAGAGCCCGCCAGCCCCGCAGCACCGGCCGAAGCCCCCTCCAGCAGCAGCGACGAAGCCACGGCGGGCGCGTTCCGCAACCGCCTCAACGCCGCCCTCACGTTCGAAACGCTGGTGGAAGGCACGGCCAACCGCATGGCGCGCTCGGCCGCCATGCACGTGGCGGGCATGCCCGGCCACCTGTACAACCCGCTGTTCATCTACGGTGGCGTGGGCCTGGGCAAGACCCACCTGGTGCACGCTGTGGGCAACCGCCTGCTGCAGGACAAGCCCGACGCCAAAGTTCTCTACATCCATGCCGAACAGTTCGTGTCGGATGTGGTTAAGGCCTACCAGCGCCGCACCTTTGATGAGTTCAAGGAGCGCTACCACTCGCTCGACCTGCTGCTCATCGACGATGTGCAGTTCTTCGCCAACAAGGACCGCACGCAGGAAGAATTCTTCAACGCGTTCGAAGCTTTGCTGGCCAAGAAGTCGCACATCGTGATGACGTCGGACACGTATCCGAAGGGGCTGGCCAACATCCACGAGCGGCTGGTCTCGCGCTTCGATTCGGGCCTGACAGTGGCCATCGAGCCGCCCGAGCTGGAAATGCGCGTAGCCATCCTGATCAACAAGGCGCGCGTCGAAGGCACCGAGATGCCCGAGGAAGTGGCCTTCTTCGTCGCCAAGAACGTGCGCTCCAACGTGCGCGAACTGGAAGGCGCGCTGCGCAAGATCCTGGCGTACTCGCGCTTCAACCAGAAAGAGATTTCGATCCAGCTGGCACGTGAAGCCCTCAGAGATCTGCTGTCCATCCAGAACCGGCAGATTTCTGTGGAAAACATTCAGAAGACGGTGGCCGACTATTACAAGATCAAGGTCGCCGACATGTACAGCAAGAAGCGCCCGGCCAGCATTGCCCGCCCGCGCCAGATTGCGATGTACCTGGCCAAGGAGCTGACGCAAAAGAGCCTTCCCGAGATCGGAGAATTGTTTGGCGGGCGCGACCACACCACCGTTTTGCATGCTGTGCGCAAGATTGCGGGCGAGCGCCAGCAGCTGACCGAGCTGAACCAGCAGCTGCACGTGCTGGAGCAGACGCTGAAAGGCTGATGCCGCATGCGCTCCCTGAGGCGGGTGTCTGTAAGAACTTGTTCATTGCGCTCCCACGAAGGCGAACAGCCGCTTACAGGGCAAAATGACGGATTGGGCAGCAGGGGGGGCACCACCCGTGCCGCTGCCGACGCACCGGTTTAGAAAATCCACAAGAGGTTGATGACATGATCGTCCTGAAGGCAACACAAGACAAGGTTCTCGCGGTTCTGCAGTCCGTGGCTGGCATCGTCGAGCGCCGCCACACGCTGCCCATCCTGGCCAATGTGCTGATCCGCAAGACGGGCAATGCCCTGCAGCTGACGACCAGCGACCTCGAAATCCAGATCCGCACCACCGCAGAACTGGGCGGCGACACCGGCGACTTCACCACCACCGTGGGCGCGCGCAAGCTCATCGACATCCTGCGCACCATGCCCGGTGACCAGACCGTGAGCCTCGAATCGGCCCAGTCCAAGCTCATCCTCAAGGGCGGCAAGAGCCGCTTCACGCTGCAAAGCCTGCCGGCTGAGGACTTCCCGCTGGTGCAAGAGTCCGCCGCTTTCGGCCCCGTGTTCGCCGTGCCGCAAAAGACGCTGAAGGACCTGCTGGGCCAGGTGTCGTTTGCGATGGCGGTGCAGGACATCCGCTATTACCTGAACGGCATCCTGTTCGTGGCCGAGGGCAAGACACTGAGCCTCGTCGCCACCGACGGCCACCGCCTGGCCTTTGCCAGCGCTACGCTGGATGTGGAAGTGCCCAAGCAGGAAGTCATCCTGCCGCGCAAGACCGTGATCGAGCTGCAGCGCCTGCTGAGTGACGCGGGTGGCGAGAACCAGCCCCACATCGAGATGCAGTTCGCCAACAACCAGGCCAAGTTCACCTTCGGCGGCATGGAGTTCGTCACCAAGCTGGTCGAGGGCAAGTTCCCCGACTACAACCGCGTGATCCCCAAGAACCACAAGAACAGCATCACCCTGGGTCGCGCCCCGCTGCTGGCCAGCCTGCAGCGCACGGCCATCATGACCAGCGACAAGTTCAAGGGCGTGCGCCTGAACCTGGAGCCCGGCACCCTGCGCGTAGCATCGAACAACGCCGAGCAGGAAGAGGCCGTGGACGAGCTCGACATCGACTACGGTGGCGACACCATCGAGATCGGCTTCAACGTGACCTACCTCATCGACGCCCTGGCCAACATGGGCCAGGACATGGTGAAGGTGGAGCTTTCGGATGGCAACAGCTCTGCGCTGCTGACCATCCCCGACAACGACAGCTTCAAGTACGTCGTGATGCCCATGCGCATCTGAGGCTGCGTGACACCCGCCGTGCACCACAGTCGCAGCGCCACTTCGCGAACGCTATTTTATTGATAGCTGCAAGCGCATATTCAATATGCGCTTGCGCCCAATTAGACCATTGAACATATTGGAAACCCCGGTTTCCACGGATCCCAAGGCCCACCATGACCGTTGACAACAACATTCCCTCCGAGCCCGAATCCTCCGGCGTCTCCGGCCATGTGGAGCCCACCGTCAACAAGATCGACACCAACCAGGCCGGCGCCAGCGAAAGCTATGGCGAGGGCGCCATCACCATCCTCGAAGGCCTGGAAGCCGTGCGCAAGCGCCCCGGCATGTACATCGGCGACACCAGTGACGGCACCGGCCTGCACCACTTGGTGTTCGAGGTGGTCGACAACTCCATCGACGAGGCCCTGGCCGGCCACTGCGACGACATCGTCGTCACCATCCACACCGACAACTCCATCAGCGTGACCGACAACGGCCGCGGCATCCCCACCGGCGTGAAGATGGACGACAAGCACGAGCCCAAGCGCTCGGCGGCAGAAATTGCCCTGACCGAACTGCACGCCGGCGGCAAGTTCAACCAGAACAGCTACAAGGTGTCGGGCGGCCTGCACGGCGTGGGCGTGAGCTGCGTGAACGCACTGTCCAAATGGCTGCGCCTGACCGTGCGCCGCGAAGGCAAGGTGCACCAGATCGAATTTGCGCGCGGCTTTGTGCAAGACCGCCTGCTGGCCACTGTGGACGGCTTTGAAGTCAGCCCCATGAAGGTGACCGGCGAGACAGAAAAGCGCGGCACCGAAGTGCACTTTTTGCCCGACACCGAGATCTTCAAAGAGAACAACGACTTCCACTACGAGATCCTGGCCAAGCGCCTGCGCGAACTCTCGTTCCTGAACAACGGCGTGCGCATCCGCCTGAAGGACGAGCGCAGCGGCAAGGAAGACGACTTCTCCGGCGCCGGTGGCGTGCGCGGCTTTGTCGAGTTCATCAACAAGGGCAAGACCGTTCTGCACCCCACCTCGTTCTACGCCGCAGGTGAGCGCCCGGCAGAGAGCTACGGCGGCATCCCCGGCACGCACATCGGCGTGGAAGTGGCCATGCAGTGGAACAGCGCGTACACCGAGCAGGTGCTGTGCTTTACCAACAACATCCCCCAGCGTGATGGCGGCACCCACCTCACCGGCCTGCGCGCCGCGATGACCCGTGTCATCAACAAGTACATCGAAGAAAACGAGCTGGCCAAAAAGGCCAAGGTCGAAGTCACCGGCGACGATATGCGCGAAGGCCTGTGCTGCGTCTTGAGCGTGAAGGTGCCCGAGCCCAAGTTCAGCAGCCAGACCAAGGACAAGCTGGTGTCGAGCGAAGTGCGCGCGCCGGTGGAAGACATCGTGGGCAAGCTGCTGACGGACTACCTGCAAGAAAAGCCCAACGACGCCAAGATCATCTGCGGCAAGATCGTCGAGGCCGCCAAGGCCCGCGAAGCCGCCCGCAAGGCCCGCGAAATGACGCGCCGCAAGGGCGTGCTCGACGGCATGGGCCTGCCTGGCAAACTGGCCGACTGCCAGGAAAAAGACCCAGCGATGTGCGAGATCTACATCGTCGAGGGTGACTCCGCCGGCGGCTCTGCCAAACAAGGCCGCGACCGCAAGTTCCAGGCCATCCTGCCCCTGCGCGGCAAGATCCTGAACGTGGAAAAAGCCCGCTACGAAAAGCTGCTGACCAGCAACGAAATCCTCACGCTCATCACAGCCCTGGGCACCGGCATCGGCAAGGCCGGTGGCACCACCGGGGGCGACGACTTTGATGTGGCCAAGCTGCGCTACCACCGCATCATCATCATGACCGACGCCGACGTGGACGGCGCCCACATCCGCACCCTGCTGCTCACCTTCTTCTACCGTCAGATGCCCGAACTGGTCGAGCGCGGCCACATCTACATCGCGCAGCCACCGCTGTACAAGGTCAAGGCTGGCAAGGAAGAGCTGTACCTGAAGGATGCCCCCGCGCTCGACGGCTTCCTGCTGCGCATTGCGCTGAACCACGCCAGCGTGACCACCGGCGGCGCCAACCCGCAAACCCTGACCGGCGAGACCCTGGCCGAACTGGCGCGCAAGCACCAGATCGCGGAAAGCGTCATCGCCCGCCTGGGCAACTTCATGGACGCCGAAGCCCTGCGCGCCATTGCCGACGGCGTGAGCCTCAAGCTCGACACCGTGGCCGATGCCGCGGCCAGCGCCGTGGCACTGCAAGCCAAGCTGCGCGAACTGAACACCACCGGCGCCCCCGCCGAAGTGGCCGGTGAATTTGACGCCCGCACCGACAAGCCTCTGCTGCGCATCAGCCGCCGCCACCACGGCAACATCAAGAGCAGCGTCATCACGCAGGACTTCGTGCACGGCGCCGACTACGCCGCCCTGGCCGAAGCCGCCGAAACCTTCCGCGGCCTGCTGGCCGAAGGCGCCAAGGCGATGCGGGGCGAAGGCGACAAGCAGAAGGAAGAAAAGGTCAGCGACTTCCGCCAGGCCATGAAGTGGCTGATTGCCGAAGCCGAACGCACCACCAGCCGCCAGCGCTACAAGGGCCTGGGCGAAATGAACCCCGAGCAGCTGTGGGAAACGACGATGGACCCCAACGTGCGCCGCCTGCTGCGCGTGCAGATCGACGATGCGATCGAGGCGGACCGCGTGTTCACGATGCTGATGGGGGATGAGGTGGAGCCGCGGCGGGATTTCATTGAGACGAATGCGCTGCGGGCGGGGAATATTGACGTCTGATCTTGTCAAATGACAGAAAAAGTGCTGCCTCTGCCAAGTTAGTGCAAAGTGCTAGAGAAAAGAAAAAGGCGCTCAAATTGAGCGCCTTTTTCTTTGGAAAAATATGTACGGGCCGTGCATCTTCGGGAACCTGAACAGATCAACCGCTGGTGTATCTCAGACAGCGACGTACCAGCTTACTTGAGCGGATGAGCGGCTGAAATGTTTTGTAGGTGATTTTCTGTGGAGTCTTTGTTCATTTATTATTTATGTTCATTATGAATGAACGTGGTGCACAAATGAACGACAGAGGTATTCTCACTCAGGCAATTGAGGCCACAAGCCCCCCCTTGAGCTGGGAGGTTCTTGAAGAAGACGCTCTTTCATCACCAAGCGATGCGGATGCCATCCTCACACTACACCTTAAGGAAGGCCCAGCTCACCGGTTCGCAGTGGAAGTAAAAACCGTTGTGCGTATTGAAACCCTCAGAGCACAGGTAGCCCGTGGTTCGAAAATCTCTCGTCAACCGAATTGGCTTGTTGTTGTTCCCTACATGTCGAAGAACAATGCCGCCCTTTGCCAGGAGGCCGGGTTGAACTTCATAGACACCGCAGGGAACGCCTTCATCGACGTTCCCGGTTGCTATGTCTTTATCACTGGCAAGCAAAGGCCTGAACGAGAGTCCGTTGGATCTGGCCATGAGGTCATGGGGTCTGCAAGCGCCTTGCGGGTCATCTTCACTTTGCTGACAGAACCCGACATGCCCCAAAGCACGATACGCGATATCGCCACCAAGGCGGGGGTATCACTGGGCTCCGCAGCGAAGGCCATGGACGGCCTTCGACGTCTTGGCCACTTGAGCCCCGGTGAGACCAAAAGCCGCAGACTTCTCGCCGTTGACGCCCTGAAGACGGAGTGGGCCCGCAACTACCCTATTGCACTGCGCAACAAGCTCCAACCTCAGCGATACTCACCTCAGAATGAATGGTGGTGGAAGGATGCCAAGCTGCAGTCGGAAGAAGCAGCTTGGGGGGGCGAGGTGGGGGCCGCGCTCAAGACCTCATATCTGCAACCCGAGCAGGCCACGATCTATTGCTGGACGGACCGAGCAAGGCTGTTGATGCAACATCGGCTGCGGCCCGATCCCAACGGCACCGTGGAAATCCTCGACGCCTTCTGGGCGCCTTCCAGTTCTAGCGCTGAGCCCATCGCACCTGTCCTGCTGATCTACGCGGACCTCATGACCAGCCTGGATAGCCGCAATCGCGAGGTGGCAAGCCTGCTGAGAAACGAAATATTCGATGCTGAAACGACTTCCTGACCGCGACATAGACCCTGCCCTGCGCGCGATCCTAGAAGAGGCGCGCAGCGCCACAGAAGCTCTGGATATCCCGTTCTTTGTGGGCGGCGCCATGGCTCGGGACATCACATTGACCCACGTCTTCGGGCAGGAGGTGACGCGCGCAACACGCGACGTGGACCTCGGGCTCTACCTTGACGGCTGGGATCGCTTTCAGCACCTGAAGGATGCGCTGGTGCGCTCGGGCTTGTTCCACGCTGCAGATGACAAGCCTCACCGGCTGCACTATGGGTCTCCAAAAGGTATCCCCCTAGACCTGATCCCGTTTGGCCGGATAGAGCACCCTGCGGGCGAGATTGCGTGGCCTCCAGGCAATGAGATGGTACTCAACGTGGCAGGTTTCGAGGATGCGTTTCGGAGTGCGCTGGTAGTAGACCTCGGTAAGGGACTAGTCATCAAGACATGTGCCCTTCCGTCCCTGGCAGTGCTCAAACTGATCGCATGGCAGGACCGTCGAAATTTTTCCAACAAGGACGCCACCGATCTGCTGCTGATCGCACAGAACTACGCCGCCGCCGAAAACATGGATCGGCTCTACGATAGGGAGCCGGAGCTGATGGAGGCCGCCGACTACAACCCTGAATTGGCAGGCGCTTACTTGCTCGGCAAGGATGCTGCTTTGCAGTCTGGAAACGACACAGCAGCTATCGCCAAAGCCATCCTCGAAAACGAAGTGTTGCAACAGGAGTTGATCGACCAGATCATCCGAGCGAAAGCGGCATCGCACAGTCGCGAAGATGAGCAGAGGTATACCCAGTATCTGAAAGGGTTCAGCACAGGCTTCCTCAAGCAACTGCGTGAGCCCGGTCAGTAACGGGGAGGCTCCTTGTAGGTTTGTGAGACTTCATCAAAGCCGCAGCTTCGATGGGTCAAGCTCGACTTTGTCTATACCCAATTTGTCCATGATCGCTGGCAAAACTTGGTGAATGACGCGCATGCCGACCAGCAATTCGTTCATGTAGATGTCCGGGTGTAGTCGCGATTCATGGAACCCGAGGCTCTCAGCTTCTGCTTCTGCTCCTAAGCTGTCATGCGTTCCATAGACAAGTTCGAGCAGTTCTGCCCGCAGAGGAAGCCCCGCTTGGAACGCCTTCTCCTTCACGAAAGTCAGCCATTCCGTATAGGACTTGATTGTTTCGTATTTAAACTCACTGAACCTTGTCGCGAGGGCAGGAGGCTCTTCGATTTTGGACGCAGCAAGTTCCATAAGGCAAGGCTCGATGTCGCATGCGGGGGAGTCGTACAGCTCCAGTTCTTCAATGAGATGGTCGACGTAGGCTGCGTAGAACCCATAGACATCCGTGTATGACTTATAGATCGCCATGATGAGCGCGACATGTGGTTGGCAAAACATGTCATCCAGACACTCATCCAGCGCATCACTGTCCTGGTAGTCAAACTCCAGCGCTGGTGGGAAGGGATTGGGAATCTCGACACCCATCTGCTGAAGAACGTAGAACGTGTGCCAATACAAAAGATCGGCTTCCTCCTCCTCTTCTAGTCGATAGGTGTGATATCCCGTTTCCGCCTGCTGGGCCGCCATATCGGCCAAATATCGCAGCAGTAACGCCCATTTCTCAGCGTCGCGCACAGACCCCGCCAAGAGCACAAAGTCGGGATGGTTGCTCCCGATGTCAGCCAACTCAACCAGCTTTGTGCGCATGTCCATCGAGATGTACTCGCCGTTTTTCCACTTGCTGATCTGTGCGGGCGAAACACCAAGACGAAGCGCCAACTCTTTATGGCTGCAGCCCTGACGGGCGATTGCCAGAGCAATCAGTGACTTTGTGCTCATTCGGATTCCTTGATAATAATTTACTTAAGTTTATTCACATTTAGTAAATTACTAGCCAACTAAAGTGACAGGAGTGCTCCACGAATGCGCTGACCAGCAGTCCTGCATATCCATCGCCAGCGCTAGGGCGGCTTGGCGCAAGGTGAACCCAGAACAGCAGCGAAAACCGCAGTGGCCCCACAGACTCCAGTTGCCGCACGTGCAGATCAACAATGCGTGCGGTGGGCCTATTGTTCAAAACGCTGCAGGGGATGAGGTAGAGCTGTAGCGAGACCTCATAGAGACAAGTGCCCAGCGATCAAGAAATATTGATACTTCGAAGGAATTCTCATCGTGGCCGCTGCTGCTCACGCCATCGGCTTATCGGCCAGTCGCGCCGTCCAATGTCCGCCAGTCTCCTGCTGAACCTTGAGCAGGTCGTAAGTCTTGAGCATGTCCAACAACCCGGAGTGGCCATAGCTCTTGGGTGAGAACGACGGGTCGGCGCGCTTCAGGTAGGAGCCCAGCCCGCCCACGCTGACTTTGCCCTCTGCGGTGTCTGCTGCCAATAGCGTGACAGCCTCCACAATGAACCTGGGACGCAGCTTTGGGACGGGTTTGACGGCTTCCACCTTCTGGGTGGACTTGGTCACTGCGGACTCAGCCGATGCAGGCTCCGCCTCCAGCAACGGCTTCGTCCATTCAAAGAACTGATCACTTGCGTTGCGCAGCGCATCGGGCGACTTGGCTTCTCCCACGATGTGCACCGTGGCGCCGCGCTCGCGAAGCTTGCGGCACAGGTAGGCAAAGTCGGAATCGCTGGTGACGATACAGAACGTCGTGGCGCGGCCGTCGAACAGCGCTTCGATCGCATCCAGCGCCAATGCAAGGTCGGACGTGTTTTTTCCCGCCGCATACTGATACTGCAGGCATGGGGTGAACGCTAGGCGCACCAGCGCTTCCTGCCACTTGTTCGCCAACGTGCTGTGGTTGCCATAACCCCGCCGCAAGACCACCCGCCCAAACTGCGCGACCACGCGCAAAGCGTATTCCAAAATTTCAGGGGTCGTATTGTCACAGTCCACCAGCACCGCGACACGCGACTCGGCATCGCCCATTTGATTTGCCATCTTGTATGTCCTCCCGCGCAAAAAGTGTTGAATACTTGGCGCAAGCCATTGGAACACCTCCGGCGTCGCACATGCCAACCCTCAACCAGCAGCGCACCCACAAATACATCACCGCCCGGCAGCAGCACCCGGCCTGGCTGCTGCTGGCCTCGCGGCGGGCGCCGCTGGTGTTGAGCTGCCTGGACGCGCTGTTTGAGCACCAGCGCGATGGCGTACCCTTCGACGCGGCCGTCCAAGCGCTGGCGGACATGCTGGCAGCGCATGCCAACGAGGTGGACTTTGAAATCGACAGCGACGACACCCTGAGCCAGGCCCGGCGCGAGGTGCGTGAGTGGATACGGCGCGGGCTGGTGGTGGAGCGCGAAGGCCGCGTGTTCGAGACCGATGCGCTGAAGACCGCACTGCGCTTCATCGCCCAACTCGATGGGCGCATGATGACCTCCACGGCGTCGCGCCTGGCGGTGGTGCAGCGCGAAATCGACAATCTGGCCGCCGCGCTCAACCCCGATCCGCAAAGCCGCGCCGAGCATCTGCAGCGCCGCATGGCCGACTTGCAGCAGCAGCTTGACGACGTGCGGGCAGGCCGCATCACTGAACTGACGCCAGAGCAGGCAGTGGAAGGCATCCGCGAGGTGTATGCGCTTTCGGTCAGCCTGCGGGCCGACTTTCGCCGGGTGGAGGATTCCTGGCGCGAGGCGGACCGTGCGCTGCGCGAGGCCATCATCAGCGCCCGTCATCACCGCGGCGCGGTTATGGACCAGCTGCTGGACGGCCATGCGAACCTGCTGAATACGCAGGAGGGCCGGGTGTTCGACAGCTTCCACCAACAGCTCTCGCACCAGACCGAGCTGACCGAGATGCGCCAGCGCATCCGCCAGATCCTGGCGCACCCGGCCACCGAACACGCGTTGGATCACCTGCAGCGCAGCACACTGCACCTGCTGGTGCAGCAGCTCATCAAAGAGGCCAAGGTGGTGCAGGCCGTGCGCGCGCGCAGCGAGCGCGAGGTCAGCCAGTTCATGAAAACCGGCCAGGCGGCCGAGAACCAGCGCGTGGGCCAATTGCTCAACGACGTGCTGGAGCAGGCCCTGCGCATCGACTGGCAACGCCAAGCCATGCGCCGCCAAAGCACGCCGCTGCCGCCGCTGGGCGTGGCCCTGGGCAGCGTGCCGCTGGTGGAGCGGCTGCGCGCCAAATCGCTGGACGGCGGCGACCAGGCCGCGCTGCTGCTCACCACCGCCTACGCCGACCTGGGCGAGATGGACGGTGAGTTCTGGCAGGCCTTTGAAGGGCTGGAACGCGACGCGTTGGTGCAGCGCACTTTGCAAACCTTGGCCGAGCGGGGCCGACCGATGACTTTGGCCGAGCTGGCCGCAGCACTGCCTCCGGGCGAGCATGACCTGGAGACCTTTGCGCTGTGGCTGGCCATGGCGCGCGAGGCCGGCGTGGAATTGCAGCCAGGCGAGGAGCAGATCGAAACACAGGATAGCTATCAGCACTGGCGCTTTACCGTGCCGCGGGTGGCGCTGGACGGCGCGCAACTGGCGCAAAGAGAGTGGGAGCTGTGATGCAGCAGGAGCCGGATATTTTTGACCGCATGGCCGCGCAGGGTGCGGGTGGGCAAGCAGAACAATCGCTATCAAAAAAAGAGCTTCCCACGCTGACTGAAAGCGGCATGGCAGCACAATGCGCTTTAAGAACGCCGCCAAACGTGCGTCAGGCGCTACAGTTTTTGCTAGCGCACGGCTGGCTCGAATCTGCGACCAAGCCGAAGCTGTTCCACCTGATTGCAGCGCAAACCACACTGCTCGATGCACTGCTGGAGCCGCTGGACCTGCGCGTGGTGGTGGACGACGTGCGCGGCCTGGCCTTTCTGGCCGTGGTGCCCGACTACGCGGGCGACGATACCGACGAGAGCGAGCAGGACGACTGGACGCACCCCCTGATGAAGCGCCAGCGACTGACGCTGGAGCAATCACTGCTGCTCGCCCTTTTACGGCGCGAGTTCTTGCAGCGCGAACAGGAGAGCGGCACCGGCACGGCAGTGCGCATCACCGTGGACAGCCTGTTGCCGCAACTCGAAACCTACCTCGGGGCAACCGGCAGCGACATGCAAGAGCGCAAGCGCTTGGGCCAGCTGCTGGAGAACCTGCGCGCGCACGGTATGGTTTCGGAGGTGGATGCGCAAGACTGCATCACCATCCGCCCGATGATCGTGCACCTGCTCAACCCCGAGAACCTGCAGACACTGCTGCTGCGCCTGCGTGCGGCGGCGGAACCAGACGACGCAGGTAACGCGGAGGTCGCGCAATGAACGCCGACCCCTCCTTCATCCTGCAAGAGCTGCACCTGTACAACTGGGGCGCATTCGCGGGCCGCCACCAGGTGGGCATCGACCCCGGCAACAGCGCCATCATCGGCCCCACGGGCAGCGGCAAGACCACGCTGGTCGATGCGCTGATGACGCTGCTGTGCGCCAGCCCGCGCTACAACCTGGCCTCCACGGGCGGGCACGAGAGCGACCGCGACCTGGTGAGCTATGTGCGCGGTGCCAGCGGCCAGGGCAACGACAGCGGCGACCACATTGCGCGGGCCGGGCGCTGCGCGACCGGCATCGCAGCACGGCTGGTGCGCGGGGCTGAATCGGTCTGGCTTGGCGCGCTGCTGTGGTTTGACGGCAGCAGCCAATCCGCCGCCGACATGCAAAAGCGCTGGTTCTTTGCGCAGGGCGCGGGCCACAGCCTGGATCTGTGGCTGGAGGAGCAGCACAGCGGCGGCGCGCGGGCACTGACGCGGCTGGCCAAGGACAGCGAAGGCCTGCAGATGTTCAGCAGCAAGGCGCCGTACCTGGCCAAACTGCACAGCTTCTTTGAAGTGGGGCCGAACGCCTTCACGCTGCTCAACCGAGCGGCAGGCCTCAAGCAGCTCAACAGCATCGACGAGATTTTTCGCGAGCTGGTGCTGGACGATCACTCGGCGTTTGAGGACGCACAAAAGGTGGTCGATGGGTTTGCCGAGCTGGCTTCCATCCACGCCGACCTGGAGCTGGCCAACGCGCAGTATGTGTCGCTGCTGCCGCTGCGCGATCTGGCTGCGCGCGAGCATCAGCAAGCCCAGCACTTGGCCCACTTGCAGGCGCTGCAGCAACAGCTGCCGCAATGGTTTGCGGCGCAGGGCGTGCAATGGTGGGGCGAACGCATCACGCAACTGCAGGCCCAGATGGCGGCGCGGGGTGGCGCACTGCATGCCGCGCAGGAGCACGTCAACACCACGCGAAAGGTCGAGCAAGACTTGCATGGCCAATACCTGCAAGCCGGCGGTGCCAACATCGACGTGCTGCGCGAAAACATTGACCACGCACGCAAGGAGCTGGCGCGCGTCCAGAACAATCTGGCGCAATACCAGGCCCTGACGCGCAACCTGGGGCTGGGGGACCACGCAGGGGCCGACCACTTGGTCAGCCACCAGGCCCAAGCTAAGGCGGCGATGGCGCAGATCGACGCCCAAGAGGCCGGGTTACAGGCCGACGCCGAACGCGCCATCGCCCAAACCCACAACGCCCACACCCGCCTGAACGAGATCCAGGCCGAATACGACGCCGTGCGCCAGCGCCCGGGCTCCAACCTGCCGATGGAGCACCAGCGCTTTCGTGCCGAGTTGGCCGACCACCTGGGCTTGCCGGAAAACGATCTGCCCTTCACCGCCGAACTGGTGGAGGTGCGCAAGGCCGAACAGGCGTGGCGCGGCGCCATCGAGCGCGCACTGGGCAGCCACCGGCTGCGCATTTTGGTGCCCCAGCCAGCAATGCACACCGCCCTGCAGTGGGTGAACCAGCGGCACAACCGACTGCATGTGCGCCTGCTGGAAGTGCGCGATGCCACCCCCGCGGCCTTCCTGGCCGACGGCTTTGCGCGCAAGCTCAACCTCAAGCCCGCAGCGCCCACGGCCCACCTGAACACGCTGCGCCATCTGCTGCACGGCCTGGACCGCCACTGCGTGCCCGATGTGCAAACGCTGGAGCGCACGCCCCACGCCATGACGGCGCAGGGGCTGATGTCCAGCCAATCCGGCCACTTCGACAAACAAGACCAGAAGCGGCTGGACCAGGACTGGATGACGGGTTTTGACAACCGTGACCGGCTGGTGCATTTGCTACAACAAATGGAGCTGTTAGCGCTTGACCATCAAGCGCTGGAGGCCAAAAAGACCCAAACTTTGCACGCCCAGCGGCGCGCGCAAGAGCAGCGCCAGCTGTGGGCAGCGCTCCAGGCACTGCGGACCGAAGACCTGGACACCACCGCCGCCCAAACGCAGTTGCAGCACAAAGAGCAGCAGCTGCAGGCGCTGCTCCACCCCGACTCCGACACCGCACAGGCCCAGCAGCGCTGGGAGGCCGCGCAAACCCACACCCGCGCGGCAGAGGGGCAACTGCGCGATCTGCAAACGGCACAGACGCAAGACGAAACCTTGCGGGCGGCAGCGCAGAAGCAACACGCCGCGTACCAAGCGCGCAGCACCGACACATTCTCCATCGACGCCGACTTTGCCGCGCAACTGGCCAGCGCCGGGCACCGCCTGCCCCCGCTCGATGGCGACAGCCTCGCAGCCCAGGAGCGCGACGCAGGCACTGCGGTACAAACCAAAACCGCTGAGGCCAGCAAAAAGCTCAGCACCCTGCACACCGACATCGTGCGCCAGATGGGCAAGGCCAAGCACGAAGACCGCGGCGCACTGGCCGACCACGCGCAAGAGGTGGACGCGCTGCCCCACTATCTGCAGCGCCTGCAGGTGCTGGAAGAAGAGGCCCTGCCGCACAAGCGCCAGCGGTTTCAGGAATACCTCAACAACACTTCACAGCAAGGTGTTGACACGCTGCTCAATGGCATCGCCGCGCAGGTGGCGGACATTGAAGAGCGCATTGCCCAGCTCAACCAAACGCTACAGCGCGTGGACTTTCAACCCGGCCGCTACCTGCAACTCGAGCCGCGTGCCGTTGTGCACCAAAGCCTGCAAGAGCTGAACCGCGCCCAGGCTCAGTTGCGCACCGAGAGCCTGCGCGACGACGGCGGCCAAAGCCACTACCGCGCACTGCGCGCCATCGTGGAGATTCTGCAAACCCACGCCAGCAACCGCCGCAATAAGGCCGCGCAAGCGCTGCTGGACGCGCGCTACCGCCTGCAGTTTGCGGTGCTGGTGCTGGACCGGGCCAGCGGCCAGATGCTGGAGCGGCGCACCGGCTCGCAAGGCGGCAGCGGGGGCGAGAAGGAGATCATCGCCAGCTACGTGCTCACCGCCTCGCTGAGCTACGCGCTGTGCCCCGATGGCGCAAGCCGCCCGGTGTTCGGCACCATCGTGCTGGACGAGGCGTTCTCCAAAAGCTCGCAGGCCGTGGCCGCGCGCATCATCCAGGCGCTGCGCGAGTTTGGCTTGCACGCGTTGTTCGTCACGCCCAACAAGGAAGTGCGCCTGCTGCGCAACCACACCCGCAGCGCGGTGGTGGTGCACCGGCGCGGCGCGCAGGCCACGCTGGCGTCGCTGCGCTGGGAGGAGATTGATGCATTTCGCCGCAGTGCCCCAGGCACCCCCGGCACACTCAGCGCCTCTACCGGCATCGAAGCATGAAGTCGCCCCAGGAACTGGCCGCCCGGCTCGCCCAGCAATGGAACAGTGCGGATTGGCGCGAACGCCAGCTGCTGGGCACCGCCGCAGCATGGCCGCTGACCCTGTCCATCGGCCAGCCTGACTCTGCCGTGTTTCTGAACAACGCCACCGCGCTGCGCAACCATTTGCAGCAATGGCGCGCCGTAGAACAGCACGGCCTGGGCAGTGTGCAGTGGCAGGAGCGGCGCTACCGGGGCAGCAGCGATGCGATTGCTGTGCCCACGCACTGGCAACTGGCCAAGCCTTCGCAATGCGTGGCGGCCATCGTTCATTACAAAGTGCCGGGGCATGCGCAGCTAAAGAGCGACTACGCCCGGCTCGGTGCCCTCATCGCGGCGGTGGAGCGCACCGGCTTTCAGCGCCTGCTGGTGCGCCGCCTCGTGCAGTGGCGCGACACCCCCGCCGAGGCGGTCATCGCCGCCGCACGCATGGCGCTGCAACTGGAGCCCGGCTGCGCCCAAGGCAGACCCCTGCGTGCCTTGGCGGTCCAAGGCAACGACAGCAAATTCTTCGAGCGCCACGCCAGCCTGCTCACCGCCTTGCTGGACGAGCGCTTTGACGGCGAAGCCAGCCGCCAGGGGCTGGTCGGCTTTCTCGGCGCGCTGCCGGAGGACGACCACTGGCTGCTGATCGCTCCGCTCGCCCCGGGTCTGCTGTCTTTCGCACGCCAGCGCGTACGCGCCAGCGAACTGCTCACGACACCGCTGCCCGCCCACCGCATTCTGCTGGTGGAGAACGAGCGCTGCCTGCACCAGCTGCCGCAGCCCTTGCCCGACACCATTGCCGTCTTGGGCGCAGGCCTCAACTTAGGCTGGCTGTCTGCGCTTTGGCTGCAAGCGCGCGACGTAGCCTACTGGGGCGACTTGGACACCTGGGGCTTGCACATGTTGGCCATGGCGCGCAGCCACCGGCCACAACTGCATGCGTTGTTGATGGACCGCGCCACCTTCGACGCCCACCAGGACCGGGCCGTGCCGGAGCCCGCCCACGCACCACCGCCCTTGCCAGGCAGCTCACTGCTGCTCACAGAACGTGGGCTGGACGGCCATCTGCGCACTCTGGAGAATGGCCGTCTGGAACAAGAGTTTCTTCCAGCCGACGTGGTGCACCGCGCGGTACAAAGCTGGGCGAGCAAGGCTTAGGCACAATCCCACACCATGCGCTCCCCCATCGCCATCGTTGACGTAGACCGCCTGGACACCTGGACCCGCTACCGCGCAGGCCTGTGCGACACCTGCGCGGCCAACTGCTGCACGATGCCGCTGGAGGTGCAGCTCTCGGACCTGGTGCGGCTGGAACTGGTGGACCCGTTCGAGGCCGAGCATGAGGAAATCCGCCACATTGCCAAACGGCTGCAGAAGGCGCGGCTGATCGACCACTTCAATCACAAGAACGCGGTCTTCACGATGGCGCGGCGGGCGAGTGGGGACTGCAACTTTCTCGACCCCAAGACCCGGCTGTGCACGGTGTATGACAAGCGACCCGAGACCTGCCGCCTGCACCCGCAGAAGAAGAGCCCCAAGCCGGGCTACTGCGCCTATGGGGCGCGGGATTTGCAGCGGCGGGGCTGATGACAGACACGCGCTAAGGTGTCTCGCAAATCTGATCTGCGCAAGCCCGCCACCTCAGAATCCACCGCTCCCTGCGCTCATGCCATGTCGCGCAGCTCGCGGCGCAGGATCTTGCCAACGCTGGACTTGGGCAGGGCCTCTACAAACACGATCTGCCGGGGCACCTTGTAGGGGGTGAGTGCGGCGCGGCAATGTGCTGCGATCTGGTCTGCATCCACCGGTGGCGCAGTGCCCGCCGCGCGCACCACATACAGCCGCAGCGCCTCGCCCGTTTTCTCGTCCGGCACGCCGATGCAGGCGCACTCCAGCACGCCGGGGCAGGCGGTGGCCACGGCTTCGACTTCGTTGGGAAAGACGTTGAAGCCTGAGACGATGACCATGTCCTTCTTGCGGTCCACGATCTTGAGAAAGCCGCGCTCGTCCAGCTGGCCGATGTCGCCAGTGCGGAAGTAGCCGTCGGGTGTGAAGGCGGTGGCGTTGGCCTCGGGCTGCTGCCAGTAGCCGACCATGACCTGGGGGCCTTTCACACAGACCTCGCCGGGCTGGCCCAGGGGCACGGGGCGGCCCTGGTCGTCCAGCAGCAGAACGTCGGTGGAAGGCAGGGACAGGCCGGTGCTGCCGCTGAAAGCAGTTACCGATGCGGGGTTGAAGGCCACCACGGGGCTGGTCTCGCTCAGGCCGTAGCCTTCGCGGATGAACTGGCCGGTGATGGCCTGCCAGCGGGCGGATACCGAGGGGAGGATGGCGGCACCACCGCCGCCCGCCAGCCGCAAGTTGGAGAAGTCCACGCCCTGCGTGCCGGGGTGCGCTGCCAGCCCGGCGTACAGCGTGTTGACCCCCATGAACACGCTGGGACGCGCGGCGTTCAGCACATGGATCAGCGCGTCCAGGTCACGCGGGTTGGGCACCAGCCAGTTGCGTGCACCCACCGCAAAGTAGCTGATCAGGTTCACCATCAGCGCGAAGATGTGATGCAGCGGAATGGCCGTAACAACGACCTCCTGCGCGGGGCGCAGGGCATCGGGTACGAAGGCCTTGAACTGCTCCACATTGGCCACCAGGTTGCGGTGCGTGAGCATGGCGCCCTTGGACAGGCCTGTGGTGCCCCCGGTGTACTGCAGGAACAGCAGATCGCTCCCCTCCAGCACGGGCGGCGCAAAGGGCAGGGTGGCGCCTTCGGCCAGGGCGCGCGCGAACGAGATGGTGGTGTGCAGGTGGGCATCCACCGGCGGCCCAGGCAGGTCGGCTGCGGTGCCGTCGCCGGGCGCCACGGTGATGACGCTGTGCAGTTCCACCCGGTCCTGGATGGCGGTCAGGGTGGCGGTAGACCCGGCATAGATCACCATCACCCGGGCGCCTGCGTCCCGTAGCTGGTGCTCCAGCTCGCGCGGGGTGTAGAGCGGATTGACGTTAACCTGCACGCAGCCTGCGCGCGCAATGCCGAGCATGGCGATGGGAAACGCCATCAGGTTCGGGCACATCACGGCGATGCGGTCGCCCTTGCGCACGCGCAGCACGTTCTGCAGGTAGGCCGCAAACGCGCGGGATTGCTGGTCCACATGCGCATAGGTCAGCGTCTGGCCCAGGCAGGTGAATGCGGGCCGGTGCGCATAACGCTGCATGGCGGCACACAGCAGGTGCACGATGCTGGGATGGCTGTCGGGATCGATGTGGGCAGGGATGGCGCCATAGCTGGCCAGCCAGGGTTGGGGGGACATGGTGAAACGGTCCTCAATGAGGGTGGAGCAACAATGTGCAGGCAGGCTCAGCGCACGGCCTTGGCCAGTGCGGCGAAGGCTTGCCGGTCCAGCGCGTGGGTGAAGGCGGTGTTGGGCACGGGGTGTGTGGAGAACTTCACCACCACCAGCTCGGCCGCCGGGTTGATGTGGATGTGCTGGCCCATCAGGCCTTTGGCTTCAAAGGTGCCATCGGCATCGTGGGGTATCCACCACTGGTTGTGGTACGAGTAGCCCGCGCGCATGGCCGTGCCCGGGGCCTTGCTGAACTGGGCGGGGTCGGCCCCTTTGCGCAGCTCGGCAATGGTGGCGGGCGAGACGATCTGCTGGCCGTTGAAGCGGCCGTTGGATCGCAGCATCTCGCCCAGGCGGCCCAGGTCGCGCAGGGTGGCGTTCACGCCCACGCTGGTGGCCTGGCCGCCGTTGGCGTCGGCAAACACATAGGCGTCCTCTTGCGTGCCCAGCTTGGACCAGATGCGCTCGGACAGCAGCGTGGCGTAGCTCTTGCCCGTCACGCGCTGCAGCAGCCAACCCAGCACTTCCGTGTCCACCGACTTGTAGGCAAATGCGGTGCCGTGCTCGCCGTCCTTTTGCACAGTGGGCAGGTGCTCGGCCATGCTCTTGGCCCCATTGCTGCCGGGGCGCGCAGGCTGCAGGCCCGCAGCGGCCAGGTACTGAAAGACACCGGAGGTGGGGTCCGCAAAGTCTTCTGCGTATTTCACGCTGGTGGTCATGTCCAGGGTCTGCTGCACGGTGGCATCGGCCCAGGCGCTGTTGGCCAGCTCGGGCAGGTAACGCACGATGCGCGCGCTGGCGTCGATGGCGCCTTCCTGGATGAGCTCCGTCACCAGCAGCCCCACCAGCGATTTGCTCATGGACCACAGCACATGCGGTTGCTGCGGCTGCATGCCGATGTGATAGCGCTCGTACACCACACGGCCCCGGTGCAGTACCAGCAGGGCGTCGGTGTACGTGGCCTTCTGCCAGTCGGCCAGCGTGGTGGTGGCGCCCTTGTCGTCGGCAAACGCCAGGGTATCGGGCAAGGCGCGCGGCGCGGCGGGCAGTGCGCTGGGCGCTGCTGCACCCCGCCAGATGGTGGCCGTGGGCCCCAGTTCGCGCAGGTGCTGAGCAGCCCAGCGCACGTTGGGGTACTTGAGGATGTTGGCCAGGCGCACGATCTTGTCGGGCGCCGGAGGGAAGCCCTGCATCAGCTGCAGGGTCACGGGGCTGGTGGCGTCTGGCGGCGGCAGCTGCGGAGCCTGGGCCTGGCTGGCAGACGCAAACCCCAGCAGGGCACAAGCCAGGGCGACAGCGGTGAAGGAGGAGGTGATGTGGCGATGAAAAGAGTGCATGGTGAAAAGGCCTCGGTCAAGAAACGCGGGATGGGAAGAACAAAAAAGGAAATGGATTCGGCCGGGCCGATCAGCCCCGCGCGGCCAGCAGCGTGCGGATCACGCCCTCGGTGCGCTCGTATTCGCCCTCGCCAAAGTGCTTGTAGCGAATGCGGCCTTGCGCATCGATGAGGTAGGTGGCGGGCCAGTACTGGTTGCCGTAGGCTTTCCAGGTGCCGTAGCGGTTGTCCTGTGCCACGGGGTGCTTTACGCCGTGGCGGCGCATGGCGGCTTCCACATTGGCGGTCGGGCGCTCGAACGGAAACTCTGGCGTGTGTACGCCCACCACGGTGAGCCCTTGGGGCGTGTATTGCTCGGCCCAGCGGTTCACATGGGGCAGGGTGCGGATGCAGTTGATGCAGGCGTACGTCCAGAAGTCCACCAGCACCACGCGGCCGCGCAACTGCGCCAGGCTCAGCGGTTCGGAATTGAGCCAGCGCTCGATGCCGGTGAACTCGGGCGCAGCGCCCAGGTCGGGCAGCGCTAAGGCCGGGCTGGCGGGGCCCGCTGCGTACGCCAAGCCAGGGGCCGCCAGTGCAGCGGCCATCGACGCCAGGAAAGCGCGGCGCTCGGAAAAGCGCAGGGAAGAGGGGTGCAATGTCATGGTGAAAGCTCCTTGCAATCGTTGAGATGCCGCCCCTTACAGGCCGCCCCAGCCCGAGGGATAAAACTGCGTGAGCCAGGCGGTGATCTGCCCATCCACCTCCCACAGCATGGCCAGCGCGATAGCGATGACCACCACGCCAAACACCTGCTGCACCCGGTGCGCGTGGCGGGCAATGCGGCGCACATGGGTGGCGGCAGCCTGGCCGCCATAGGCAATGGCCAGCATGGGCAGCGCGGCGCCGGTGGAATAAGCGAGCAGCAGCACGGCAGTGCCCACGCCCGCAGGCTCCGTGGCGATGAGGGTGAGGATGGAGGCGAGCACGGGTCCGGCGCACGGCGTCCAGACCGCGCCCAGGCTCAGGCCCAGCAGCAGCCCGCCCCAGTTGCCGCCCCCGCTGCCCATGCCCAGGCTGGCCATGCGGTTGAGTACACCGCCCGCATGTTGGCTGAGCCACTGGAATGGCCGGGGCCACACCGTGAGCACGCCAAACACCAGCAGCATCACGGCGGCAAAGCGGCGCAGGCCTTCTTGCGACACACCCAGCACCTGCGTGAAGCTGCTGAACAGCAGTGCCACGGCCGCGAACGACAGTGCAAAGCCCAGGGCAATGAACAGCGGTCGTGTGCGCTGTGCTGAGTCGGCACCGCTCACCGAGGCCCCCAGCACCACGGGCAGCATGGGCAACACGCAGGGCGCGCCCACCGTGAGCATGCCGGCGGCCACGGCCAGCCAGGGCGAGGTGGTGGCCATGGTCATTGCCCGCTCCCCTGCTCGGCCGCTGGGCGGCGCCACACCTGGGTCTTGCCGAACAGCGGGATGCCCACGTACGCGTGCACCAGCAGTTGCTCCGGCTCGGCTGGCGTCAGGTTGACTCGGTAGGTCTTGGCGTTCTCGCGGTTGTAGATTTCGCCCTGGTACTCGCTGCTGCCGCCCTCCGCCAGGCGCAAGCCCGACAGCAGCGTCATGCCCAGTGCAGGCCGCGCGTCGGCTGCCGCCATGTCAGCGCCCGGCGCGCTCATGGAACGGTTGGCCAGCACGCGCACCACCTTGCCGCACAGGGCGTTGCCACCGGCAGGGTTGCAGGGTGCGATGTTCACTTCCAGATTGCCGCTTTCGGTGATCCAGCGGCCCAGGGGGGCTTTGGGGTGAGCGGTGCCCGGCGCTGGTGCCACAGCGGCTGGCGGCGCTGCCGCAGCCTCTTGCGCGCTGACTGCCTGCGCTAGGCCCAGGGTCAGCAGGGCGGTCACGGCGATGGATGGTTTCATGGCAAGGTCCTCGTGAAGTTCAGGAAGACCTCATTGAAGCCAGCGCAGGTATCGGCGATTTGTCTGGCCAGGGGCTTTTGGTATGCGCGCTTGTCGATGCATCGGGCAGACAAGTTGAGATACATATCTGCCCACCCAGCCCATACCGCTGCACCACCAAAGCCCGGACAATGGCCACCATGACGACGCCCGCTCCCGACCACATCCTGATCGTCGATGACGACGCCGGCATCCGCGAACTGGCTGCCGAGTACCTGCAGCGCCAGGGCCTGCAGGTGAGCGTGGCCGCCGACGGGCGGCAAATGCGCGAGGTGCTGGCCACGCAGCGCATCGACCTGCTGGTGCTGGACCTGATGCTGCCGGGTACTGACGGCATCACCCTGTGCCGTGAGCTGCGCAGCCCGGGCGCGCCGCCGCTGCCCATCATCATGCTCACCGCGCGCAGCGACGAGACGGACCGCATCCTGGGCCTGGAGCTGGGTGCAGACGACTACCTGACCAAACCCTTTGCCGCGCGCGAGCTGCTGGCACGCATCCACGCCGTGCTGCGGCGCACGCGCATGCTGCCGCCCAACCTGGCCGTGGCCGAGCCCGCGCGCCACCTTGCGTTTGGCGACTGGCGGCTGGACACCACGGCACGCCACCTGCTCAATGCCACGGACGCGGCGGTGGCGCTGTCGGGCGCCGAATACCGGCTGCTGCGCGTGCTGCTGGACCACCCGCAGCGCATCCTCACGCGCGACCAGCTGCTGCAGCTCACCCAGGGGCGCGATGCCGATGTGTTCGACCGCTCCATCGACCTGCTGGTGAGCCGCGTGCGCCAGCGGCTCGGCGATGGTGCGCGCGGCTCGCGCTACATCAAGACCGTGCGCAACGAGGGCTATGTGTTCTGCGCTGATGTGCAAGCAGCACCAGCACCCGCAGGAGCTGCGCCATGACGCTGCGCTGGTGGCCGCGCTCTTTGTTTGGGCGCATCTTGCTGGTGATGGCACTGGGCCTGGCGCTGGCACATGCGCTGACGTTTGTGCTCGCGTTCGCCGAACGCAGCATGACCATGCGGCGGGCCATGGTGTCGTATTTCGCCAGTGACGTGGCCAGCTCCGTGGCCATGCTGGAGCGCCTGCCCGCCACCGAGCGCGCGCAGTGGGTGGACCGGCTGGCGCGCCGCAACTACCGCTTTGCACTGATCGAGCCGCTGGACGCTCCCGCAGACCCGTCTCAGCTCGCACGCCTGGTCGCCAGCGCTGTGGCAGCCACATTGCCTGCCGACCGGGCCGTGCAGGTGATCGCCCCCCATGTTCCGGGCACCGAACTGCGGCTGCAGCTGCGCCTGGCCGACGGTACGCCCCTGGCCGTGGACATGGACGAGCCCCGGCTGCAGATATCGCCCTGGGTGCTGGGCGCGCTGGCGCTGCAGCTGGCGCTGCTGGTGGGCCTGTGCGCCTGGGCCGTGCGCGCGACCACACGGCCCCTGCGAACGCTGGCCGATGCGGCCGATGCGCTGGGGGCCGACCGCCCCGCCGTGCCCCTGGCTGAAGACGGCCCGCGCGAGGTGCAACGCGCCGCTGTTGCCTTCAACCATATGCAGCAGCGCATCCAGGCGCATCTTCAGGAACGCATGCAAATCCTGGCCGCCGTCTCGCACGACCTGCAAACACCCATCACCAGGCTGCGCCTGCGCGCGGATCTGCTGGACGACACCACGCTGCGCGACAAGCTGCACGCCGACCTGGCCGAAATGCAGTCGCTGGTGGAAGAGGGCATTGCCTACGCGCGCTCATCGCAGGCCGTGCGCGAGCCCCCGCAGCGCGTGGACCTGCGCGCGCTGGTGGAGAGCATTGCGCGCGACTACGCCGATGCCGGCCTGCCGGTACAAGTGCTGCAGGCAGTGGATGTGACCTGCGACACCCGCCCCCAGGCCCTGCGCCGCCTGCTGTGCAACCTAGTGGACAACGCGCTCAAGTTTGCGGGTGCCGCCGAGCTGACGCTGGAAGCAGAAAGGCCAGGCCAGTGCCTGGTGCGCGTCATCGATCATGGGCCTGGCATCCCCCCGGCGGACCTCGCCGCCGTGCTGCAGCCCTATGTGCGGCTGGAAGATTCGCGCAACCGGGGCACCGGTGGCACCGGTCTGGGCCTGGCCATTGCCAGCGAGCTGGCCAAGGCCCTGGGCGGCCGCCTGATACTGGGTCCACGCGCGGACGGCGCGCAGGGGCTGGAGGCGCGGGTAGAGCTGCCAGAAGCGCTCCCGGCATAGGCATGCGCACCAGCGCCGCTGCTACAGTGGCCGCTCCGTGGACTCTCAAAAGGGCAACGCCGTGGACACACCTGTCAGCACCCCGCAGAGCGAGATCAGCGCCAGCAACCCACGCATCCGCGTCGGCATCGGCGGCTGGACCTTCGAGCCCTGGCGCGGCAGCTTCTACCCCGCAGGGCTGGCGCACAGCAAGGAGCTGCAATACGCCAGCCGACAGCTCACCGCGATCGAGGTCAACGGCACCTACTACAGCACCTTCAAACCACCCACCTTTGCCAAATGGCGCGATGAAACGCCCGAGGACTTTGTGTTCTCGCTCAAGGCCAACCGCTTTGCGACCCACCGCCGTGTGCTGGCAGACGCGGGCGATTCGATCGCGCGGTTTGTCGAGAGCGGCATCTCGGAACTGAAGCACAAGCTCGGGCCCATCGTGTGGCAGTTCATGCCGACCAAGGCGTTTGAGCCGGGCGACTTCGAGGCCTTTCTGGCCCTGCTGCCGCAGCAGGTGGACGACCTGCGGCTGCGCCACGCGCTGGATGTGCGCCACCCGAGTTTTGCGACGCCCGCGTTTGTGGCGCTGGCGCGCCGGTATGGCTGCGTGCCTGTGTGCACCGACTCCGACCAATTTCCGGCCATCGCAGATGCCGAGGCCGACTTTGCCTACCTGCGGCTGATGCGTGGCCAGGCTGATGTACCCACGGGCTACACCGCCGATGCGATTGCGCAATGGGCGCAGGGCGTGCGCACCTGGACCAGCGGCGCGCGGCCACGCGATGTGTTTGTGTACTTCATCAACGGCGCCAAAGAGCGGGCGCCGGCAGGGGCGATGGAGTTGCTCAGGCAGCTGGGCGCTACACCGTCTCGCGCTGTGTGAATCCCTGCGGCGCCTCGCCACCATCGGGCACGTTGCCCACCACCACGCGGTCCACCCGCGCATGCTCCGGCCCCTGGTGCGCCCAGTCGATGAGGGCCAGCACGGCGGGTTCCAGGCCCCAGGCGCAGGCTTCCACGCGGCCATCCTGGCGGTTGCGCACCCAGCCCGTCACGCCCAGGCGCGCGGCGGCCTGCACCATGGACCAGCGGTAGCCCACGCCCTGGACATGGCCGGTGATCAACAGATGGCGGGTGATGGTGGAATGGGGTTCTGCGTTCATGGGGGGCACTGTAGCGCGCTCCTTGTGGGGAGCCCGCTCCAGGGGCACACTGCCAGCACCAGGCACCCCATGACCACCACAACCCCCAAGGCCTTGCCCACCATCGACCCCCAGCGCTGCACCGGCTGCGGCTGGTGTGTGGCGGTGTGCCCGCCGCATGTGCTGTCGCTGCAGGTGTTGGGTACGGGGCCCTGGGGCCCCAAGTGCTCCACCCTGCACGACGCGCCGGGCTGCACCGGGTGCGCGCTGTGTGCGGTGCGCTGCCCATTCGATGCGATCCGCATGGTGCGGGTGGCGGCCACCCCGGGGCGGTGAGGCCGTTGCGCCACAGGCTAACAAAGGCGCGTACGGGCAGGTTGACAGGCCCTGGCTCGCATCCGGTACACTGCGCCCTTCATGTCGTTCACCTCCCTCCCCATCACCACCGCACGCGCCGCTGCCTTCCAAGGCATGGGCATGATGCCGCCCGCCTCCACGCGGGCCAATGGTGAACAGCGGGCACTGGGTGCACGAATGATTACCACCATTACCACCGCGGCCACCTGAGCACGCGCAGGTGGCCGTTTCGGCAGCCACCTGGTGATCGCTCTCTTCTCCCCCAAGACGAATGCACGAAACCCAGCTCTGGCAGCTGGGTTTTTTTTGTTTGTTCGTTAGCCGGAGAAGTCCATGTACCGCGATCCCGTCCAGTCCCTCGAAGCCCCGTTGTTGCCGTCGTCTACCACGGCCATGCGCCCCCTGCGCGTGGGCATGATTGGCATTGGCACCGTGGGCGCAGGCACCTTCCGCGTGCTGGCGCGCAACCAGGCGCTGATTGCGGGCCGTGCGGGCCGGGGCATCAAGCTGGTGGTGGTCTGCGCCCGCAGCCTGGCCCGCGCCATGAGCGTGGTGGGCAAGGACGTGGCGCTGACCAACGACCCCATGCAGGTCGCCACGCACCCCGACGTGGATGTGCTGGTGGAGGCCGCTGGCGGCACCGGCCCCGCACGCGACTGGGTGCTGGCCGCCATCCGTGCGGGCAAACATGTGGTCACGGCCAACAAGGCGCTGCTGGCCGAGCATGGCAACGAGATCTTTGCCGCCGCGCGCCAGCACGGCGTGGCCGTGGCCTACGAAGGCGCGGTGGCGGTGAGCATCCCCATCGTGAAGGCGCTGCGCGAGGGCCTCACGGCCAACCGCATCGAGTGGGTGGCGGGCATCATCAACGGCACCACCAACTTCATCCTGAGCAAGATGCGCGATGAAGGCGTGGGCTTTGCCGAAGCGCTGGCCCAGGCCCAGGCGCTGGGCTACGCCGAGGCCGACCCGACCTTCGACATCGAGGGCATCGACGCCGCGCACAAGATCTCGCTGCTGGCCGCCAATGCGTTTGGCATGCCGGTGCGTTTTGCCGATGCGCAGGTGGAGGGCATCACCGCACTGCAGGGCCTGGACGTGGCCTGTGCCGAGCAACTGGGCTTTCGCATCAAGCTGCTGGGCGTGGCCAAGCGGCGCAAGGATGGCGAGGTGGACGGCGTGGAGCTGCGCGTGCAGCCCGCGCTGGTGCCCGCCACCCATTTGCTGGCGCATGTGAACGGGTCGATGAACGCCGTGATGGTCAACGGCGATGCGTCGGGCGTGACGATGTACTACGGCGCGGGCGCGGGGTCGGAGCAGACCGCATCGGCCGTGATTGCCGACCTGGTGGATGTGGCGCGGCTCGATGGCACCCACGCGGCGCAGCGCGTGCCACACCTGGGCTTCCACCCCCAGGCCGTGGACGAGCAACTGGCGGTACTGCCCCGCGCGGCCGTCCACACCCGCCACTATCTGCGCGTGCCGGTGCACAGCGCCCAGCAGATCGAGGCCGTGGGCGCCTGGCTGGCTGCGCAGCACGTGCCGGTGCTGCAGGTGGCACTGGCACATGACAAGGCCTTGCCCCCCGGCAGCGGCCCCCAGGTACTGGTGCTGACCGATGCCGTGGCGCAGTCCACCGTGGACCTGGCCGTGTTTGCACTGGCGGCGCACCCTGCAGTGGCGGGGCCGGTGGTCACGCTGCGGGTGGAGACGCTGGAAGGGTGAAGGGCGCCTGAAAATGTGTTAGCACGAGGTTTTGGCGCCAAAACGGGCGGTAGCGCTAGTGCATCATGCCTGGGATGCTATCAATTTTGATAGTCCCTTCCGGTCGCAGCCATCACGCCATCAACCGGCCCAGCACCAGCGCGGCCATGTCCTCGGCCGCGCTGGTGCCCTCCGCCATCAGGCCCTGCACCACACCGGCGCGATCGGTATCGGTGCGGTTCTGGCTCACCTTCCAGATGCCCTCCCAGCGCTCCACCGCCAGCTCGATGCCCACGATGGCGCGCAGCAGTTTGTCGATGTAGTCGGGCGGCGCGTCGTCGATGCGCCAGGGGTCGGGGCGGTGGGCCTCGTGCTGCTCGCTCAAGGTGTGCAGGATGCCACGCAGGCGTGCGGGGTCGTCAAACGCGCTCAAAGCGCCGTGGGCGTGCACGGTGGCGTAGTTCCAGGTGGGCACCTGCTTGCCGTCCAGGGCTTTCGATGGATACCACGAGGGCGACACATAGGCCTGCGGGCCGTGGAACACCGCCACCGCCTGCTGGGGCAACAGCGGCCACAGCGCGTTGGCGCGCGCCACATGGCCGATGAGCGTGCCCTGCGGGCCGCGCGCCGGGTCCAGGTACAGCGGGATGTGATTGACGTGTTGCGCGCCTTCGTGCGCAATGACCAGTGTGGCCAAAGGCTGGGCACGTACCAGGGCTTGCTGGGCAGCGGCATCGGCCACCTGAAACTGCCGGTTGGGGTTGGCCATGTCAGCCCCCTTCCACTTCAAGCACCGGGGCGCAGTCGATCTGCGTCTTGACCGAGTTGGCCAGAAAACACGATGTGTGGGCGCGGTGGTGCAGGTCTTCCAGCTGGGCAGCGCTGGGCGCGTGCGCTGCGTCAAAGCACGTGACGGGCCTCAGCTGCACATGGGTGACCACCAGCTGGCCCTCTGCGTTCTTGGCCATGGTGCCCACGGCCGCGTCGGTGTAGCGGTTGAGCCGATAGCCCGCACGGCTGGCGAAGTCCATGAACCACAGCATGTGGCAGCTCGACAGCGCGGCGACATAGGCTTCTTCCGGGTCCACCGCCGCCGCGTCGGAGTACGGCAGCGGCACCACATGGGGCGACGACGACGCGGCCACGGTGGCGCCGCCGTCAAACTGCCAGGTGTGGGCACGGTGGTAGCGCTTGTCCAGAAAGTCGTCGGTGCCACGGGACCAGGTGATGGTGGCGGTGTGCTCGGCCATGGGGTGCTTTCAAGAGGATCGGACCCGTTAGGGGGCCCGGGTTTCTACAATGGTTCTTCAGTTTATGAGTACATCCCCGTATTGAAAGGGCCAATTTTTGCCCAGCCCCGGAGCCAATCGAACCACCGCCACCCTGCGCCAGCAGGTGTATGCGCAACTGCGCCGCGCCATCGAGCAGGGCAGCCTGCGGGCAGGCACCCGCCTGCCGCCCTCGCGCGAGCATGCGGCCAGCCTGGGCGTGTCGCGCAACACCGTGCTGTGGGCCGTGCAGCGCCTGCAGGCCGAGGGTTATGTGGAAGCCCGCGTGGGCGACGGCACCTATGTGTCGCAGGCCGTGGCCGCCACATTGCCTGCCCCGCAAGGCCTGGTGGCGCCGCCCCGGGGCCTGTCGCGCCGGGGGCAGCTGATAGCCGACACGGCGGCGCGCTGGCGCCCGCCCCTGGCGGCGGCCAAGGCGTTTCGCATTGGTGCGCCCGAAGTCGCCACCTTTCCGTTTGCGCTGTGGGACCGCCTGACACGCCAGGCCAGTTCAGGCCAGCGCAGCCACCGCGCGCAGTACCTGGACCCGGCCGGCGACCCCGACCTGCGCCAGGCCGTGGCTCAATGGCTGTGGGCTTCGCGCGGCATCCGCTGCGATGCGGCGCAGGTGGTGGTGTGCTCGGGCTCGCAGCAGGGCATTGACCTGATTGCGCGGCTGCTGCTGGACGTGGGCGACGAGGTGCTGGTGGAAGACCCCGGCTACCCTGGCATCCGCGCCAGCCTGCTGGGCCACGGCGCACTGGCGCGGCCGGTGGACATGGATGGAGACGGCCTGCACATCGACACCGCTGCGGCGCAATGGCCAGACGCGCGCATGGCGGTCGTCACACCCACGCACCAGTTCCCCACCGGCGTGTGCACGGGCCTGGCGCGAAGGCAGGCGCTGCTGCAGTGGGCGCGCACGCATGACGCCTGGGTGGTCGAGGACGACTACGACGGCGAGTTCCAGTACGGCAAGAACGATGGCAAGGCCCAGCGCGTGCCCGCCCTGTGCAGCCTGCCGGGCTCGGAGCGCGTGTTGTACGTGGGCACCTTCAGCAAGACGCTGCACCCCGGCCTGCGCCTGGGCTTTGTGGTGGTGCCGCCCGCGCTGGTGGAGGCCTTTGCCATGGCCCGCGCCATCACCGATCGGCATGCACCGGGCGACACCCAGGCGGTGCTGGCACGCTTCATTGCCGAAGGCCACCTGCTGCGCCACCTGCGGCAGATGCGCGAGCTGTACCTGCAGCGGCAACACACGCTGCGCGCCGCACTGGCCGAGGCCAGCAACGGCGCCTGGCAACTGGCCACCAGCGATCGCGGCATGCACCTGCTGCACGAGGTAGCACCCGGCACCGACGACGAAACCCTGAGCCGCCAGGCGCTGGCGGCGGGCGTGATGCTGGCGCCGCTGTCGCGCTATGCGATGCAGTCGGCGCGCCGGGGCTGGCTGCTGGGCTATGCGGGGTTTGACGATGCAGAGATCCGCGCGGCCGCTCGCGTGGTGGGCGGCCTCGTGCGTCAGCGGTGATGCGGGCGCTGGTGCTTCACCACGCGCCGGGCTGCGGGGCCAGGGCCGTGCCAAGGCCCTCCGTCTGAACCACAGCTTGCGGCTCCACCTTGCGCCACCAGTGCGTGGACAGCGCGGGTGCGCGAATGTCCAGCCGCTCGCCCATGATGGGCGCCACCAGCGGCACCTGCGCTGCTGCCGCGAGCGCGGTGATGCGCTCGAACGGCTCCACCCACGGGTGCAGTGACAGGTCGAACGTGCCGTTGTGGATGGGGAACAGATGGCGCCCCTTCACGTCCAGATGGGCTTGCAGGCTCTCCTCGGGGTGCATGTGGATGTCGGGCCAGTCGGCGTTGTAGGCGCCCGTTTCGATCAGCGCCAGATCGAAGGGGCCGAACCGCTCACCAATGGCCTTGAAGCCGTCGAAGTAGCCCGTGTCGCCACTGAAGAAGACGCGGACTTGGTCGGCGCCTTGACCCGCGATCAGCACCCACGAGGCCCACAGCGTGCTGTTGCCGTCCGACAGGCCCCGGCCCGAGAAATGCTGCGCAGGCGTGGCCACCAGCTGCAGCCCGCCGATGGTGGTGCCCTGCCACCAGTCAAACTGCTGCACCTTGGCCGCCGGCACGCCCCAGCCGATGAGCCGGTCGCCCACGCCCAGCGGCGTGATGAAGTGCTCCACCTTGGGCGCGAGCTTCTGGATGGCTGCGTAGTCCAGGTGGTCGTAGTGGTCGTGCGACAGGATCACGCCAGTGATGGGCGGCAGCTCGTCAATCGTGATGGGCGGCGCATGAAAGCGCTTGGGGCCCAGGAACTGGAACGGCGAGGCGCGCTCGGAAAACACCGGGTCGGTCAGCCAGAACTGGCCGTTGATCTTGAACAGCAGGGTGGAGTGCCCCAGGCGCCACAGGCTCAGGTCGGGCGCGGCCAGCAGGTCTGACCGCATCACCGCGTACACCGGCACGGGCTGGCGCGGCACCGAGTCGTCGGGCTTGCCGGTGGCAAAGCGCCACATCACCTGCAGCGTCTTGAGGGCGCCCAGCGCATGGCGGGGTGCCACGTTGCGAAATTTGCCACCCGCAAACTGCGGCGACTGTTCATAGGCGGCCACCGGCTGGGCGGCGCGGGAAAAGAGGCTGTAGGCCATGGCGATCAGTACAACGAAGGCGACACAAAGTGCCGGGAGCAGACGGCGGCGGCGGGCGATGGAGAGTGACACCGGATCTGCGACATGGAAATTACACTGCACAGTGTAGTTCACTTTTTAGAAAAGTAAACTACCCGGTGTAAAATTTGCGCATGATCGCCTCCCAGCCCACCCCTCGCCTGACCGACCGCAAGCGCGATGCCATCGTGCAGGCCGCCATCGGCGAGTTCCGCGAACACGGCTTCAACGGCACCAGCATGGACCGCGTGGCCGCAGCGGCGGATGTGTCCAAACGCACGGTGTACAACCACTTCCCAAGCAAGGAAGAACTGTTCGAAGCCATCCTGCTGCTGATGTGGGAGCGCAGCCAGTCACCCGACGAACTGGCCTACACCCCCACGCGCCCGCTGCGCGACCAGCTGCTGGAGCTGCTGGCGCAAAAGATGCGCTTGCTCAACGACGCGAGCTTCATCGACCTGAGCCGCGTGGCCATGGCCGACATGATGCACACCCCCGAGCGCGCGCGCGGCATCACCGCCAAGCTCTCGGCCAAGGAAGAGGGCCTGCCGCGCTGGTTGCGCGCGGCCCAGCAAGATGGCCGCCTGCGCGCCACCATGGATGTTCCCTACGCCGCGCAGCAACTGCAGGGCATGATCAAGGCATTTGCGTTCTGGCCCCAGCTGGCCATGGGCCAGCCGCCCTTGAGCGCCGCACAGCAAGCGCAAGTGGTGGGGGATGCGGTGGACATGTTCCTGGGGTTCTACGCCGCGCCCACCCAGAAGGCCAAGGCCCCCGTAAAAAAATCCCAGGCTGGAAGCACGGGCAAGGCAGCGGCAGCCCCTGTTGCAACCTCTGCGAAACCTGCACCTCGCCGCGCCCCAGCGCGCTGACCAACGCCACCACCCTGGCCAGCAAGCCAGCGTGAGGAGCGATTTGCACTACGCTCGCTTGTTCTTTCCACACAGCCTGACACCAAGATGCCCCTCGCTCCCTACCTCGACACCGCCCCGGTCCTGGACACCGGCGTTTTCATCCACGACTCTGCGCAGGTCATCGGCGACGTCACGCTGGGCCGCGACAGCTCGGTGTGGTGCAACGCCGTGCTGCGCGGCGATGTGAACCGCATCACCGTGGGCGTGTGCAGCAACGTGCAGGACCTGACCATGGGCCATGTGTCGCACCGCAACGCCAGCAAGCCCGAGGGCTCGCCGCTGGTCATCGGCGACTACGTGACGGTGGGCCATTCGGTGATCCTGCACGGCTGCCGCATCGGCAACGAATGCCTCATCGGCATGGGCTCCATCGTGATGGATGACGCCATCATCGAAGACCGCGTGATGCTGGGCGCGGGCAGCCTGGTCTCGCCGGGCAAGGTGCTGGAGAGCGGCTACCTCTACATCGGCCGCCCCGCAGTGCGCCAGCGCGCGCTGACCGATACGGAGATTACGTACCTCAAGTATTCGGCCGAGCACTATGTGCGGGTGAAGAACAATTACTTGGCGGGCACGCCCCAAGGGGCTCCGGTACCCCCTGCGCCCCCAGCCCACCAGGGATAAAGCCGGGCCGGGATAATCGGGGGTTCCACGACCCTTGCGGCGGCACCGCATCGCCCCATTGCCTGTTTCCACCATGTCTGCCGTCGCCCCCGCCTCCACTGCCCAGCGCGTGCTCTCCGTCATCCCCCCGATGACGCAGCTGAACACGCCGTACCCCTCCACCGCCTACCTCACGGGCTTTCTGCGCTCGCGCGGCATGACGGCGGTGCAGGAAGACCTGGCGCTGGCCCTGGTGCTGCGCCTGCTCTCGCCCGAAGGGTTGAAGGCCGTGGCCGCCAAGGTGGATGCACTGCCCGCCAAAAAGCAGAGCCCCGCCGTGCAAAGTTTTGCGGCGCAAAAGGACCGTTACTTGGCCACCATCGGCCCCGCCATTGCCTTCTTGCAAGGCCGCGACAGCACGCTGGCCCACCGCATCGTGGGCCGCAACTACCTGCCCGAAGGTCCGCGTTTTGCCACACTCGACGTGTACGTGGACGACGAAGGTGGCGACCCGCTGGGCTGGGCTTTTGGTGCGCTGGGCCTGACCGACAAGGCCAAGCATCTGGCCACGCTGTATTTGAACGACCTGGCCGACGTGCTGCGTGACGCGGTGGACGAGCGCTTTGAGTTTGTGCGCTATGCCGAATCACTGGCGGGTAGCCAGCCCACGTTCGACCCATTGGCCAACGCACTCGCAGCGCCGCCCACGCTGGTCGATGAAATGCTGGAGCAGCTCACGCACGAGGCCATTGCCAAGCACCAGCCCACGGTGGTGCTGCTGTCGGTACCCTTCCCTGGCTCGGTGTACGCCGCGTTTCGCATCGCCCAGGCCATCAAGGCGCGGCACCCGCACATAGCCACCGTGCTGGGTGGCGGTTTTGTGAACACTGAGCTGCGCGAGCTGGCCGATCCGCGCGTGTTCGACCACTTCGACTACGTGACGCTGGATGCGGGCGAGCGCCCATTGCTGGCACTGCTGGAGCACCTGCGCGGCGAGCGCGGCCGCCAGCGGCTGGTGCGGACCTTTGTGCGCGGCGACGATGGCGCAGTGCAGTACATCAACATGATGGAAGCCGACATCGCCTTTGCCGAGGTGGGCACGCCCACCTGGGACGGCCTGCCGCTTCAGCGCTATCTGTCGCTGCTGGACATGCTCAACCCCATGCATCGCCTGTGGAGCGACGGGCGCTGGAACAAGCTCACCGTGGCACACGGCTGCTACTGGAAGAAATGCAGCTTCTGCGACGTGAGCCTGGACTACATCAGCCGCTACGAAGGCGCGAGCGCTGCCGTGCTGGCCGACCGCATCGAAGCCATCGTGCGCGAGACGGGGCAGACCGGCTTTCACTTTGTGGACGAGGCCGCACCGCCCAAGGCGCTCAAGGCCCTGGCCACGGAGCTGATTGCGCGCAACGCGGGCATCAGCTGGTGGGGCAATGTGCGGTTTGAAAAAACCTTCACCCCCGATCTGGCCGAGCTACTGGCCGACAGCGGCTGTATCGCCATCTCCGGCGGGCTGGAGGTGGCATCAGACCGGCTGCTCAAACTGATGAAAAAAGGCGTGTCGGTGGACCAGGTGGCGCGCGTGACCAAGGCGTTCACCGACGCCGGCATCCTGGTGCACGCGTACCTGATGTACGGCTTTCCCACCCAGACGGTGCAAGACACGGTGGACGCACTCGAATACGTGCGCCAGCTGTTCGCCAACGGCTGCATCCAGAGTGGTTTCTTCCACCGCTTTGCCTGCACCGTGCATTCCCCCGTGGGCCAAAACCCCGAGGAATACGGCGTGACGCTGGCCCCGCTGCCCCCGGGTGACTTTGCCAAGAACGACGTGGCCTTCATCGACGCCACGGGGGTGGACCACGACGCGCTGGGCGGCGCGCTGAAGAAGGCCATCTACAACTACATGCACGGCATCGGCCTGGAAGAGGACGTGCGCATGTGGTTCCCGTTCAAGGTGCCCAAGACCACGGTGCGGCGGGACCGGATCGAGCGCGCACTGCGCGAGCGGGGATGAACACAACGGGCGATGCGCCGGCTGCTTTCAAGCAAAAATAGCCGATAGCGCCGGTTAAATATGCACCGTCAGCTATCAAAAGTGAAGCAACCAGAATCCGATCAACGCTTTTGCTTCTGGTAAGCCTTGTCGGCCGGCGGCCCCCGGTCGGTGTCTTGCAACCCCCGCTGCACATCGCGGTAGGCCTGCTCGATGTGAGCGTCGGGTTTGCCATGGGTCATGTCCACCGACTCGTCACGCTCATGGGGCAGCTTGGGCTTTTCTTCCTTGGCGGCCGCAGGGCCCGCTTTCAACGGCCCCTGCGTGTGGGGGCCGGGGGCCTGGCGCTTGGTGGTGTCGACCGAAGGTTCGGGGCCGGTAGGGGCCGAAGTGGGTTCATCGGGGTCTGTGTTGTGGGGCATGGGGGTCTCCTGGGTTGGGACCGCAGCGGGTCACGTCCCATGGATCGTAAAAACGCCCCTGTCACCGTCTTGTAGGCACACAGGCCATCTACCAGAAGGGCGATGGAGATTGCGTGCATAAGCCCTTGACGCGATGGGCCCTCCAAGCCATGCGACACTACTGTATGTCTCAACAGGTGTGGGCCGCGCAGGCCCTTGAATCTTTCGATGCGGTGGTGCAGGCCACAGAGGGCTTTCGCAGCCGCGCTGGCCAGCGGCTGATGGCCGAGCAGGTGGCGCGCACGTTCAGCAGTGCCACGCTGGGCAAGGTGGATGAAGAAAGCGGTGAAGACGCACCCACGCGGTCCATCGCCGTGATCCAGGCGGGCACGGGCGTGGGCAAGTCGCTGGCGTATTGCGCACCCGCCATTGCGCTGGCGCTGTCGCGCGGCACGCGGGTGCTGATCTCTACCGCCACGGTGGCATTGCAGGAGCAGCTGGTCAACAAGGACCTGCCCGCGCTGGCCGCGCTGATGCCGCAGCCCTTCAAGTTTGCGCTGGCCAAGGGGCGCGGGCGCTATGTGTGCAAACTCAAGCTCGACCGCCTGGCGGGCACGGGCGAGGCCGAGGAAGAGGCCGACGACGACCTGTTTGCCGAGGAAGAAGCCGCCGCCCGCGCCAAGCGCCCCCGGCACGAGACCGAGGCGCGCATCCAGTTCTATTCCACGATGGCGCAGACGCTCGCTAAGGGCGCGTGGGATGGTGACCGCGACAGCCTCGATACACCGCCCGAGCCCGAGGTGTGGAGCCCCGTGGCGGCTGAGGGCGCATCGTGCACCGGCAAGCACTGCCCGGCCTTCAGCCAGTGCACCTACTACGACAAGCGCAAGGAGCTGGTGGGCGCGCAGGTGATTGTGGCCAACCATGATTTGCTGCTGTCGTCCCTGGGCGCACGCGTGCTGCCCGAGCTGGACAACTGCCTGCTGGTGCTGGACGAAGCCCATCACCTTCCCACCACGGCGCTGCAGCAATTTGCCTGCAGCATGGACCTGTCGCGCATCACCTGGATCGAGCGCCTTGCCAGCCGGGGCCTGCGCATTGGTGCGCTGCTGGAGGTCGAAGAGATTGCCGACATCCCCAAACACTCCGCCCAACTGCGGCAAACGCTGCAGGACCTGGCGCGCATCGTGATGGAGGTGTATGGCGAGCAGCTCAAGAGCCAGCCCAGCGCCTGGGGCCCGGCGCGCGTGCGCGTGCCCCGGGGCGAATTGCCCGAGCCGTTGATTGCCCCCCTGGGCCTGCTGGCCGCCAGTGCCGAAGGCTTCCTCGACGCGCTGCGCGCCATCAGCAAAGCCCTGCGTGCCGAGATGCGCGATAAGCCGGACGAGGCCAAGCGCCTGTCCACGCTGTACGCGCAGATCGGCATGCTGGCCCCGCGCCTGGAAGAGCTGCACGCCACGGCCCAGTTGCTGCTGCAGGATGCGCCCGAAGGGGCGGTGCCCGCCGCCAAATGGTTCACGCTGGAGGTGGATGGCGACTTCATTGTGGTCAAGGCGCACGCCAGCCCCATCCTACCCGGCACCACGCTGCGCAACCACCTGTGGAGCGCGGTGCGCGGTGCGGTGCTCACATCGGCCACGCTCACCAGCTGCGGGCACTTTGATTTCTTCTTGCGCGAGGCGGGTCTGCATGGCGATGAGGCCACCACCACGCTGGAAGTGCCCAGCCCCTTCAACTACGCTGCACAGGGCACGCTGATCGCCGCCGAGACGCGCGCCGACCCCAAGAACGCCGCGCAGTTCACCACCGAGATGGTCGATGCGCTTCTGCACGACATTGCCCGCGTGGAATACGGCGCGCTGGTGCTGTTCACCTCGCGCGAGCAGATGCGCCAGGCCGTGGATGCACTGCCCACCGCCATGCGCAGCGTGGTGCTGGTGCAGAACGCACTGCCGCGCACGCAACTGCTCAAGCGCCACCGCGAGCGGGTGGAGAACGGCGAGCCTTCGGTCATCTTCGGCATGCAGTCGTTTGGCGAGGGGCTGGATTTGCCGGGGCGGCTGTGCGAATCGGTGTTCATCACCAAACTGCCCTTTGCCCCGCCCGACGACCCGGTGGGCGAGGCCCGCGCCGAGTGGCTGCGCGCCGTGGGCCGCGACCCCTTCAGCGAACTGGTGGTGCCCGCCACCGCCATCCGCCTGGCGCAATGGGTGGGCCGCGCGATCCGCACCGAGGAAGACATGGCGCATGTGTACTGCTACGACAAGCGCCTGACGCGCACCAGCTACGGGCAGCGCCTGCTCAAAGGGCTGCCGCCGTTTGCGCTGGAGCAACGTGCGCCGCTGTGAAGCGGTGATACTTTGCCCCCTTCGATTCCATAACCACTACAACAACCCCAGAGAGGACCCCCATGCCCCACACCGTACCTGCCTGCCCCCAATGTGGCCTGGAAAACACCTACCCCGATGGCAGCAACTACGTGTGCCCCGACTGCGCGTTTGAATGGCCGCAAGTGGCCGATGCAGCAGACGCCGACGCCGATGCAGGCGACGGCATCGTGCGCGATGCGAATGGCAACCCACTGGCCGATGGCGACGCGGTGATCCTGGTGAAAGACCTCAAGGTCAAGGGCTCGTCGTCCACGCTCAAAAAGGGCACCAAGATCAAAAGCATCCGCCTGGTGGATGGTGCCGACGGCCACAACGTGGACTGCAAGACGGACCTGGGCAGCATGCTGCTCAAGTCAGAGTTTCTCAAGAAGGCCTGAGCGGCGCGGGGCGCAGCGCCCCTTGTCAGACAAGCACCCACAGGCATCGGCGCTGCACGCCGACGCCGGGGCGCAGGGAGGGTGCCTAGAGTGCATGAATGGCCGCGCAATCACCGGGATGGCGCGGACCCTTTCGACTCCCCACCCCCTGCTGGAGGCCCCATGCACACTGAATCCCCCGCCCACGAGACCCTGTGGAAGCTCATCAAGGACATCCGCTTTGGCATGCTCACGCACCGCACGTCCACGGGCATGCTGCACGCGCACCCGCTGACTACCCAGAACCGGCAGCTGGATGAGCAGGCCGAGCTGTACTTCTTCATCTCCCAGTCGGGCGAGCTGTACGAGCGCCTGCTGACCGACGGCGAAGTGAACGTGTCGTACGCCGACCCGGACGAAGACAGCTATGTGTCCGTGTCCGGCCAGGCGCGGTTTGTGGAGGACCGCGCGCTGAAGGAAGCCCTGTGGTCGCCCATGGCCAAGGCCTGGTTTCCGGGCGGTGTGTCCGACCCGGACCTGGCGCTGCTCGCAGTGCGCATCCGCCATGCCGAGTACTGGAATGTGGACGAAAGCAAGATGGTGCAGCTGTTCCAGATGGCCAAGGCTGCGATCACCGGGGAGCCCCCGCGCCACCTGGGCGAGCACAAGGAACTGACCTTGTCCTGAGCGGCGCGGAGCGACAGTGTGGGACCTGGTACGCCGCGCCCCCGCACCGGTTCCCGCACAGGATTTATCAGCTAAATCGGCCCGTAGCGCTAGTGCATCATGCCCTTGCAGCTACACAATCAATAGCACCCCCTTGACCGAAAGGCGCAGCCAGCGTTATCGCGGCGCATTGCGCGCCTTGCGATAACGCCGAGTGGCCTCGGCCACCATGGCGTCCTTGGGCAAGAGCTGAGTGCCGCCCACCCACAGCTCGGTCGGCGTGCCGCTGGCGTCGCGCACGCGGCGCACCGGCTGGCCCGGGCTGGCGTAGGCCGAGGCTTTATGCACCACACCGGTGTCGCGCCCAGTGACGACCAGCTCGGTGGTGGCCGCGGTGAAGGGCACGAACATGGCGGGCGCCACCTGGCACACCACCTTGCCCATGGGCACCAGGTCGCTGGCGCCCCACAGGCTCCACCAGCGCCCCGCCCAGGCGGCTTCCTTTTTGCCCGGCGCGCCATGCTGCTGGAACGCGAACAGGATGCTGGCAATGCCTTCCACCCATTCGGTGGACAAGCCGTCCTGCGCATTGGTGAGCACGGTCACCGTGAGGTCGAGCGCGGGGTAGCGCGCCGTGCGCGACAGGAACCCTTGCAGGCTGCCGGTGTGGCCCATCCATTCGCGCGGGCCCGGCGCGCTGAGCATGGTGCCCAGGCCGTAGTGGGACTCGAACAGGTTGCAGGGGTCGCGCCAGCGGCGCTGCGCCATCTCGCGGCGGCTGGCGGGTGACAGGATGCTGCGCGGACTGTCTGGCGCCAGCTGCGAAAAGAAGCGGGCCACATCCGACGCGGTGGACACAAACCCGGCCGCCGGGGCCATGGCGTCGCACCGGTTGTCGCCCGGCACGATCAGGCGCTGGCCGAACGGAAACTCGCTGCTGTGGCCCACGGCCAGGGGCGCGCGCCGGGGCAGGTGGGGCATGTCGGGCGCGGTCTCTTCCAGGCCTGCGGCGGCAATCACGTGGCGCTGCATCCAGGTGGCGTAGTCCGTGCCGGTCACCTGCTCCATCATCAGCCCCAGCAGGCCGTAGCCGTGGTTGGAATACTTGAGCTGCACGCCCGCCTCCAGCGGCGGCTTGGCGCGCAGGTCCGCCAGCAGCTCGGCACGCGAGAGATACGGCCGCCGGTCCAGAAACTGGCCGGCATCGGGGCCGTCGCGCGTCACGCCCGCGCTGTGCGACAGCAGCTCGCCAATGCGGGCGCGGGCCAGGTCCTTGTGCAGGCCATCGACATAGCGGCCAATGGGATCGTCCAGCCCGACCTGGCCCTGCTCGCGCAGCAGCATGACGCCCGCTGCCGTGAAGGTCTTGGAGTGCGAAGCAATGCGCAGGCGGTGCCGGGGCGTGAGGGGTTGGTGGGTGCGCATGTCGGCCACCCCCAACGCCAGCTCTGCCACGGTCTCGCCGCCGCGCGCAATGGCCACGGAACACCCGGGCTGGCGGTAGCGCTCCAGCTGCAAGTCCAGCCATTGCGGCAGATAGTCCAGCGCCGCGCGCAGCCAGGCCGGTGGGGTGGCGTTTTTCTTCATGGTGTGCTCGGCTCCATGCATCCAGAGAAGGAGTGGGGCAGTGTAGGCCACGCACTGGATAAGCACAGAGGCACACAGACACCCTGGGCGCACAGCATGGCCTGCGGGGCGGCGGCACAATCCTTCCTTTTTGCACGCCAGCCCATGTCCCCCATCGCCGTCATCGACTTTGAAACCACCGGCGTCTCGCCCGGCCAGGGCGCCCGTGCGACCGAGGTGGCCATCGTGCTGCTGGAGGGCGGCCAGGTGGTGGACCGGTTCCAGAGCCTGATGAAAACTGGGGTGTGGATTCCGTCGTTCATCACCCAGCTCACCGGCATCACCAACGCGATGGTGAACGCCGCACCCGACGCGGCGCAGGTGATGCAGGACGCCGCGCGCTTTGTGGGAGATGCGCCCATGGTGGCGCACAACGCGTCGTTCGACAGCAAGTTCTGGCAGGCCGAACTGGCCCTGGCGGGACTGCCCGCACCGCAGCCGTTTGCGTGCACGGTGCTGCTGTCGCGGCGCCTGTACCCCGAGGCGCCAAGCCACCAACTGGGCACGCTGGTGGACTACCATGGCCTGCCGCGCACGGGCCAGGCCCACCGGGCGCTGGCCGACGCCGAGATGGCTGCCGCGCTGCTCGCGCACATGCAGCACGACCTGCGCACGCGCTGGCGGGTGGCCGAGCCCAGCTACACACTGCTGCAAACGCTGCAGCGCTGCGCCAAGCCCAAGGTGGGGGCGCTGCTGGCGCAGCATGCGGGCGCCTGATCCAACCTGCCCGCTGGGGATGCCGCTGCTCAGCCACTATTGAATTGATAGCTGCTAGCGCATGTTTCACTGGCGCTTGCAGCACTTTTGACTTGAATCCAGGGCTGACGACCGTTCTCCAGAGCATGCGTCTAAAGGGCCGCGCAAGTCCCTCCGCAGCGGTTGCAATGGCCTGCTCTGCCGATAATCGATCAGGACTTGCACGACGGAGCTGTACCACCGCTGGCGCAGCCCCGCCTTCGTCCTCATAACCTGTTCACGACGACAACATGAAAGGCTTGGCCATGGGGTATCTGGTACTGGGACTGGTGCTGTTTCTGGGCGTGCACTCGGTGCGCATCGTGGCCGATGGCTGGCGCACGGAGACGCTGGCACGCATGGGCGAGATGCCGTGGAAGGGGCTGTATTCGCTGGTGTCGGCCGTGGGCCTGGCGCTCATCGTCTGGGGCTATGGCCTGGCGCGGCAGCAGCCCGTGGTGCTGTGGGTGCCGCCCATCGGCATGCGGCACGCCGCAGCGCTGCTGACGCTGATCGCCTTTGTGCTGCTGGCCGCCACCTATGTGCCGCGCAATGCGATCAAGGCCCGGCTGCACCACCCCATGGTGCTGGGCGTGAAGGTGTGGGCGCTGGCGCATTTGCTGTCCAACGGCAACCTGGCCGACGTGCTGCTGTTTGGCAGCTTTTTGCTGTGGGCCGTGCTGAGCTTTCGCGCCGCGCGCCAGCGCGACCGGGCGCAGGGCACCGTGTACGCAACGGGCAGCGCTGCGGGCACGGCAGCGGCTGTGGTGGTGGGCGCCGTGGCCTGGGCGGGCTTTGCGTTCTGGGCCCATGCGTGGCTGATCGGCGTGGCGCCGCTGGGGCGGTGATCGAACGCCGGGACGACCCGCAGCGCAAATGCCGGAGAATCCGCGCTTTGCGTTTTTTCCTTTCTCGCTGAGACCTCTATGACCGAAGCCACCACCCCCAACACCCCCGCCCAGCCGCCCCTGCCCGATCACCTGTCGGTCAACCCCCGCAGCCCGCACCACGTGGCCGCCGTGTTCGAGCACGACATCGGCATCCGCCTGAACGGCAAGGAGCGTTTTGATGTGGAGGAATACTGCATCAGCGAAGGCTGGGTGAAGGTGCCCGCCGGCAAGACGGTGGACCGCAAGGGCCAGCCGCTGCTCATCAAGATCAAGGGTACGGTCGAAGCGTTCTACAAGTGACCGCTGCACGGGCGGCTCGTCCGCTCGCCCCCGGCGTCTGGGTGATTCACTGCGATGGCAGCGCCTGGCCCAACCCCGGTCGCATGGGCCTGGGTGCGGTGCTGACGGGCCCCGACGGCACCGTGCAGCACCAGATCTCCGAAGCCACCACCTTCACCGGCTGCAACAACGAGGCCGAGTTGCGCGCGCTGATGTTGGCGCTGCAGTGGTTGGCGCAGCAGGGCATTGCAAGCTCAACCCCGGTGCACGTGTTCAGCGACAACAGTGTGCTGGTGGAGCAGTTGAGCGGCCACCCCAAGGCACCGATTGACCGGCTGGCAACGCTGTTTGACGAAGCACGCGAGGCACTGCGGCAGTTCCCGCAAGCCCACGTCCAGTGGATTCCCCGCCACCGCAACGGTGCAGCCGATACGCTGGCCCGCGCCGCCCTGGGGCTGGCGCCCAAGGCCGCCACGCCACAGGGGCAGACGCTCAAAAAGCACCGCAGGCACTGACCCCGCCGCCCGGCACTCCCCGTCACACCGGGTCGAGCCCCGCCGCCGCACGGTAGGCCTGGATGCGCGGCAACACCGCCTGGCGACGGGCGATGCTTTGCGCAGGCCACAGCCCTTCGCGTTCGTAATATTCCTCCACGGCGGGTGTCCCTGGCGGCAGCACCACCCAGGGCTGTTTGGAGGCCGTGAAGATGTGGATGTCGGGCGGCAGGTGGTCCGGCACATCCAGCGTGCCCACGCGCACAAAGGCCATGACGGGCCCCGCGCCTGCGTAGTGGCTCCAGACCGCTACCTGGCAGTGCGGGCAGCGCGCAATCTGCTGGCCCAGGCCGCTTTCTGACGGGGTGTGCACCATCGCCGGGATGCCAGCGAGCAGCTCCACGCGGTCGGTCTCGATCATCGCGTTCAGCGCAAAGGCCGCGCCGCTTTCGCGCTGGCACCAGCGGCAGTGGCAACAGTGCACAAACAGCGGAGGCGTGAGCAGGCGGTAACGCACATGGCGACAGGTGCAGCCGCCTTCCAGTGGATATCCAGGCACAGGATGGGGCATGAGGAGTGTCCTTGCAGCGGGGTGAGAGTGTGCGCAACACCGGCCTTCAGCCGCAGGCACGGGCCAGCAGCAGCGCCTTTTCCTGCGCGTTGCGGGTGAGGCTGGCTGCGCGCTCGAACTCCGCACGCGCCTCGGCCCCCCGGCCCAGCTTGGCCAGCAGGTCGCCGCGCACGCTGGGCAGCCAGTGGTAGTGGCGCAGTGTGGGGTCGCCCGCCAGCGCATCGACCAGCGCCAGCGCGGCTGCGGGCCCTTCAGCCATGCTCACGGCCACGGCGCGGTTGAGCGCTACGACGGGCGAAGGCGCCACCTGCAGCAGTGCGTCGTACAGCGCCACGATGTGGGGCCAGTCCGTGTCTTGCGCCTGCCGGGCGCGTGCGTGGCAGGCGGCGATGGCGCCCTGCAGCGCATACGGCCCCCAGGGCTTGCCGGTGCGCGCGAGCTGTTCGGCCTTGTCCAGCGCCGCCAGGCCCCGGCGCACCAGCAGGTGGTCCCAGCGCGCGCGGTCCTGGTCCATGAGCAGCACGGGCTGGCCCTGCGCATCGGTGCGCGCGGGCAGGCGTGAGGCCTGGATTTCGAGCAGCGCCACCAGGCCTTGCACTTCGGGCTCGTCGGGCGCCAGGCTGGCCAGCACCCGCGCCAGGCGCTGGGCCTCGCCACACAGTGCGGGGCGCATCCAGTCGTCGCCCGCCGTGGCGGCATAACCTTCGTTGAAGACCAGGTAGATCACCTCCAGCACCGAGGCCAGGCGCGGCGCACGCTCGGCCGCGCCGGGCACTTCAAACGGCACCTGCGCGGCCGTGAGGCTGCGCTTGGCGCGCACGATGCGCTGGGCCACGGTGGGCTCGGGCACCAGAAAGGCGCGTGCAATCTCGGCCGTGGTGAGGCCGCCCAGCAGCCGCAGCGTGAGGGCCACACGCGCCTCGGTGGGCAGCACGGGGTGGCAGGCGGTAAAGATGAGGCGCAGCAGGTCGTCGCCGATGTCGTCCTGCTCGGCATGCATCAGGGTGTCCACCACATCGGGCGCGTACTGCGCCTCGAGCGCTTCGAGGTCGTGGCCCAGGGCCTCGTGCTCGCGCTGGTGCAGGGCCTGCTGGCGCAGGTGGTCGATGGCGCGGCGCTTGGCGGTGGTCATGAGCCAGGCGGCCGGGTTGGCGGGCAGGCCGTCTTGGGGCCAATGCTCCAGCGCGGCCACCAGGGCGTCTTGGGCCAGCTCCTCGGCCCGGCCCACGTCGCGGGTCATGCGCGCCACGCTGGCAATGATGCGTGCAGCCTCGATGCGCCACACCGAGTCAATGCTGCGGTGCAGGGCATCGCGGTCGGGCAGGGCGGGCGCGCTCACCGGCCGTCAGCCCAGGGCTTGGCTGGCGTCCACCATGTGCACAAACTCCCAGGTGTGGCCGTCCAGGTCGTCAAAGCTGCGCGAGTACATGAAGCCCAGGTCCTGCGCCGGGCGCGGCGTGGTGGCGCCTGCGGCCACGGCCTTGTCCACCAGGGCATCAACCTCTTCCCGGCTGCTGCACGAGAAGCACACCAGCACCTCCGACGTGGTGCGTGCGTCGGCAATCGTTTTGTCGGTGAAGGTTTGGTAGAAGCTCTTGACGAGCAGCATCACGAAGAGGTTCTCACCCACCACCAGGCAGGCGCCCTGGTCGTTGGTGAACTGGGGGTTGAACTCGTAGCCCAGCGCGCGAAAGAACGCCTGCGAGCGGGCCATGTTGTCGATGGGCAGGTTCACGAAAATCTGTGCATGCATGACGACTCTCCAGAAGGGTGATGACGGTAAAGGGAAACGACGGGTTTGGCAAAGGTGAAGCAGCGGTGGCACGCGTTCATGGGGCGGGCTTCTGCGCCACGGCCTGCAGGTTGGCCAGGCCCTCCTCAAAGTCCTGTCCCACCATGCGGTCCATGTTGAACACCAGGTGGGCGATCTTGGCCAGGTAGGGCACGGGGCCCTGCATGGCCCAAGTCACGCGCGTGGCCCCTGCACCTTCGGGCTGAAGGGTGAATTCCACCTGGTTGTGCGCTTCAAAGGGCTTCACAAAGTCGAGCTTCATGCCCACGCGGCGGGGCGCAGTGGCCTCGACGATCTCCATGCTGCCCACGCCCACCTTGTCGCTCTGCCAGGCGTAGCGTGCGCCAGGGCCGCGGGTGGCGGCGCTGTACTGGCCCTGGATGGCCGGGTCCTTGCGTTCATACGGGTTCCAGGTGTTGAACTGGCGCAGGTCGTGGATGAGGCCGAATACGCGCTCGGGCGGGGCCGAAATGACGCGGCTGCGTTCCACGCGAAAGGTGTCGGGGCGGGTGGCGGCAAACGCCAGCAGCAGCGCCAGGGCCGCCAGCAACACGAGGACGATGGTTTTGACCATGGGGATGTCCTTCACGCCGCGCATCAGCCGCGCAGGGTTTCGAGGTCGCGGAACTGCTCGACGCCATCCACGCCGGCAAAGTCTTCCATTTCGTACAGCTGTCGCACCTCGATCTCGGCCTCCAGGCCCTCGCCGCGTGGATTGGGAAAGCGGCGGGTCCATTCCAGCGCCTCGTCGCGGCTGCGCACCTGGATGAGTGTGTAGCCCGCGATCAGCTCCTTGGTCTCGGTGAACGGGCCGTCGGTGACGGTGCGCGTGCCGCTGGCGGCATAGCCCACGCGCCAGCCCTTGGCGGAGGGCTGCAGGCCACTGGCGTCCAGCAGCACGCCGGCGCGTGCCAGTTCTTCGTGGTAGCGGGCCATCGCCGTCATCAGGGCTGCGGTCGGCATGCAGCCTTGTTCGGATTCAGCGGTGGCCTGGATGATGATCATGAAGCGCATGGGGTTCTCCTCGGGGTAGTTAAAAAATTCGGAAGCGCCAACGGTCCTTGCCAGGTGCTTCACTGTGACGACGAATGGGAGCGCCCGAAATCGACATCCCGATGGGCAAGCCCATGTAAAAAAAGGGTTAACACCTATCCCGGGCGGTGGGCGCGCGGGGCGGGTGAGGGGCCGCCATAGGGAGACTACTGAGCGCCCGCACTGGGTTTTGCAACCCCTGGTCGATACAATTTGTAAAGATTGATTCATCGATCCTGAGACTTCACCTTCCCTTGCCCCCTGCCAGCGGAGTCCCCAAGGGGGACCACCGCCAGCCCCACGCAGTGCCTTTGCCATGAAACGAGGATCGACCGGTCGACGACGGCCGTACCGCCCAGGGGTGGTCTTGGGGCTGTGCGCTGGCATGGCGGCAGCCCACGCGCAGTCCGACATCGCTGCCATGGCCGACCTGCCGCTGGAGCAACTCATGCAGATGCAGGTCACCACGGCCAGCCGCTATGAGCAGACGGCCCTGGAAGCCCCGGCGGCCGTGAGCGTGGTGACCGCCGATGACATCCAGCTGTTTGGCTACCGCACACTGGCCGACGTGCTGGCCAGCATGCGCGGGCTGTATGTGTCGTACGACCGTAGCTACCACTACCTGGGCACACGGGGTTTTGCCACGCCGGGCGACTACAACACGCGGGTGCTGTTGCTGGTCAACGGGCTGCGCTTTAACGACAACCTCTACGACCAAGCCAGCATCGGTACGGACTTTCCCATCGACCTGGACCTGGTGGAGCGGGTGGAGTTTGTGCCCGGTCCGGGGTCGGCGGTGTATGGGGCCAATGCCTTTTTTGGCGTGGTCAATGTCATCACCCGCGATGGGCGCCAGCTGGGCGGGCCCCAGGTCAGTGCCGAGGCCGGCAGCCATGGCCACGCCAAGCTGCGCTTCTCTGTCGGCGCTACGGATGCACAGGGAGGGGACTGGCTGATCGCAGCCACGCGCTCCACCGCACGCGGGGCCGACCAGTACTACCCCGCGTTCGATGCGCCCGCCAGCCACCAGGGCGTGGCGCACGGCCTGGACTATGACCGCAGCACGCAGCTGTTCGCCCGCATGCGGCGCGATGGGCTGACGCTGACACTGGCCCATGGCGAGCGCACCAAGGGCATCCCGACGGCAGCGTTTTCGCAGGTTTTCAACGACCCGCGCTCGCGGTACATCGACACCAGCACGCGCATGGCTGCCGAATACACCGCGCAATGGCAGCCCACGCTGGCCTTCACTGCGCGCCTGCATGCAGGGCGCTACCAGTACGTGGGCGACTACGTGTACGACTACCCGCCCGTGACGGTGAACCGCGACGTCGGCACCGGCCAGTGGTGGGGCACAGAGTGGCAGTGGGTGAGCACGGCCTTCGCGCAGCACAAGCTGTCCTGGGGGCTGGACTACCGGCGCGATACCCGCATCGCACAGCGCAATGACGACCTGGACCCACCGGCGCAGTACCTCGATACACGCCGCAAAGGCAATGTGCTGGGGGTCTATGTGCAGGATGAGTTTGCGCTGCGCCCCAACCTCACGCTGCACACCGGCCTGCGCTGGGGACAGCAGTCGGGCAGCGCGGGCGCCTTGCACCCCCGCTTGGGGCTGGTGTACTGGTGGGACGCTGCCACCGCCGTCAAGCTGCTGCACGGCACCGCCTACCGCCCGGCCAATGCCTACGAGCGCGACTACCGCGTGAACCTGCCCGGCGGTGTGGTGGATACCACCAACATCCGGTCCGAGCGTGTGCGCACCACCGAACTGGCCGTGGAGCATGCACCGACCGGGGCCACGCGCCTGCTGCTGACGGCGTTCCGGTCGGGGGTGAGCGACCTGATCTCGCTGGACAGCCTGGGCCACTCAGACCGCCTCACGTTCAACAACACCCGCACCGTCAAAGTGCATGGCCTGGAGGCCGAGGCCGAACAACGCTGGGCGGGCGGGCGGCGCCTGCGTGTGGCCTACGGATGGCAAAAGGCGCGGGACCCGTCAACGGACGCAGCGCTGACCAACTCGCCCCGGCACCTGCTCAAGCTCCAGTGGTCCGACGTATTGCACACGCCTGCGAACTGGGGCTGGAACCCGGGCCGCTACGCCATCGAGGCCATCGGCATCGGCCCGCGCAACACCGTGCTCAACGCCCGCCTGCCCGGGCATGTGCTGACCCATCTGACCTATTCCACGCGGATCGCGGACGTGGATGTATCGCTGGGGGTGTACAACTTGTTCAACCGCCGATATTCCGACCCCGCTTCGTTTGAGGTGCGGGAAGACGCGCTCCGGCAGGACGGGCGCACGTATCGCGTCAAGCTGACCTACGCGTTCTGAGCCATGGCCAACACCCAGCGATGGCATGCACTGCTGGCGATCTGCCTGTGGTGGGTGTGCGGGTTGGGCACCAGTGCAGCGCATGCCAATGAGCCCGTGGCCGACCTGGACCTCAAGGCCGCCTATATCTTCAACTTCATCCAGTTCATCGACTGGCCCGACAGCGATGGTGCGCCCGGCAATGACGTCACGGTGTGTGTATCTGCGTTCAGCCCGCTCAAGCGCGCCTTGACAGCCCTTGATGGCAAACAGGCCACCAAGGGCCGCACCGTCCGCGTGCGCTTGCTGGATCTGCCGGCGATTCGTGGCTGCCGCGTGCTCATCGTCCACAACGCGGAAGTGGAACCTGTTCTGCGGCTGCTGCGGACCCTGCCTCCATCCCACGGCATCCTCACGGTGTCGGACGAAATCACCTTTGTGAATCCCGAAATCGTCATCGCCCTGGCCCAGCAGGAAGGACGTGTGGTGTTCGGCATCAGCCCCGACGCCGCCAACAAGGCCGGCCTCGTCATCAGCTCACGGCTGCTGCGGCTGGCCAGGGGAGGCCGGTGAAAACACGCCCCTCTGAAGCCGGCACCGCAGCGCCCGCAAGCCCGGCGACACATCGCCTGCTGTCATCGCGCCTGGTAGTCACCGGCATCCTTGCCGCAGGCATGGCGCTACTGACCGTGGTGCTGGCGCTCACCGGCGTGGACTACTGGAGCACCCGCGCGTCCATGCTGCAAGACAGCCGGGTGGAAGCTGCCATCGTGGCCGACAACATCTCGGCGGCCGTGGTGTTCCGCGACACCAGCACCGCCAACGAAATGCTGGGCGCGCTGCGGTCATCGTCCATGGTGATCAGCGCCACGGTGTACGACAAGGATGGCGTGCTGTTCGCCCACTACGCGCGCGACCGCGACCCGGACTTTCCCACCACGCTGCGTGCCACGGGCTTGGATGGCGCCGCAGAGCGCGCAGGCTGGCACATGCTGGAGATCGCCAGGCCCATCGAGGCGTCTGGCAACACCTGGGGCACGCTATACATCCGAAAGTCGATGGCGGCCTTGTACATGCGCCTGGGCATCCGGTTTGGCACTGCCTTGCTGATCGCCATCTGCGTGATGGCCATGGCCACCGCCATGGTGCTGCGCAGCCGCGCCGCAGTGCGCGATGCCGAAAACCGCCTGCATGAGCTGGCCCACACCGACGCGGTCACCGGCATGGGCAACCGGCATGCATTCAACGAGAAACTGGCCGCCGAGCTGCAGGGCGCACGTGGCGCAGGCTACCGGGTGGCGCTGGTGTACATCGACCTGGACAACTTCAAAACAGTCAACGACACCTTCGGCCATGCGGCGGGAGACGGGCTGCTGCGCCAGGTGGCCAAGCGCCTGCAATCTGTGGTGCGCAGCACCGACACCATCTCGCGCCTGGGCGGGGACGAATTTGCGCTCATCCTGCGGCTGGACATGGATGATGCAGCGCTGGAGAAATACGCACAACGCATCGTCAGCGTTTTCCAGGCCGCTTACACCGAGGTCGGCCAGCAGGTGAATGTGACCTGCAGCGCAGGCATTGCCACGTTTCCGGACGATGCGATGGACATGGACGCGCTGGTGAGCAATGCCGACACCGCCATGTACCGCGCCAAGGAGATGGGCAAGAACCGCTGCGTGCGGTTTGATGCGTCGATGAACCTGGCGGTGGTGCGGCGCCAGGCCATTGAGCAGGCGCTGCGAGCCGAGCTGGAGCAGGGCACCGGTTTGGCACTGCACTACCAGCCCGTGTTCGCCGCCAATGACCAATCAATGGTGGGCGCGGAGGCGCTGCTGCGGTGGACGCACGCGGAGCTGGGGTCCGTGTCGCCGCTCGAAGCCGTGTCGGTGGCCGAAGACTGCGGACTCATTGCCCCGCTGGGCTACTGGGTGATGCGCACCGCCTGCCGCGACGCCGCGCAGTGGAAGGGTGGCAAGTCTCTGCGCGTGGCCGTGAACATCTCGGCACGGCAGCTGGGCGACCCGCAGTTTCTGGAACGCGTGATGGACATCCTGCGTGAAGAAGGCCTGCCCGCGCACCTGCTGGAGATCGAGCTGACCGAAACCGTGCTGATGGAAAACATGGAGGCCGGCGCCCACACGCTGCACCGGTTGAGCCAGCTGGGTATTCACCTGGCCATCGATGACTTCGGCACCGGCTACTCATCACTGGCGTACCTGCGCCAGTTGCCCATGCGGCGCTTGAAGATCGACCGCAGCTTTGTCAAAGATTTGCCAGGGCAGGAGCACAGCCGCGCCATCGTCACAGCCATCGTCGCACTGGCACACAGCCTGGGTCTGCAGGTGACCGCCGAGGGCGTGGAAACGCAGGAGCAGGCCGACTACCTGGTGCGGCAAGGCTGCGATGTGCTGCAGGGCTATGTGTTTGCACGCCCCATGCCTGCGCCGCAGTTTCTGGCGCTGCAGGCGAGTGCATCAGCTTGATTCAGTCCACAGCACCGTGGTAGCAGGGCGCCAGCTCGCGCACCTCTACCGTAGCCCACTCGGCGGCTGGGCATTCGCGGGCGATGGCAATGGCCTCGTCGCGCGTGGCGCAGTCGATGAGAAAGAAGCCGCCCACCATTTCCTTGGTCTCGGCAAACGGCCCGTCGGTCAGGCGGGTCTGCCCATCGCGCACCTGCAGCCTCACGGCCTGTTCGGTCGAGGCCAGTGACTCGCTGGCGCGCAACAGGCCACGGGCCTGCAATCCTGCCCCAAAACGCTGCATGCGGGCATAGGCCTCCTGACCACCGGCCAGGCCCCGCTCGGCACGCTGGCCGTGGGGTTCCATGATGAGCAACAGGTAAGGCATGGGGTCTCCTGAATCGGGGCCGGTCGTGCCCACCCGCACGGACTACGCCATCGGTGGGGACTGCAAGGGCGCCATGCTAACAGTCTCATTTGCTATGTTTTTAATAGCTCATGGGGCATGTGTGACTAGCGCCCTAGGCAGATTTCATGCAAAGGGTTGCGCGCTGCGGCAGGGCTGTGCTATCTTCGTCGCCCTATGCAACGCAGCATGCTCCTATCCACCCTATCGCTAGGCCTAGTGCCTGGCCGGGGTCTGCCTGCGTTCGCCACCCTCGTTGCCTGATTCGTTCAGCGCAGCACCTGATCTCCCCCTGACCCCGGCCCGCGAACCAGCCTTTGCACACGCAAAGGGCTGCAGGGGATGTCATTCGTTTTGATTTCTTTCGATTCCGATTGACCCGTGCACCGTGCTGCTTGTTTTGCGCACCGCACACACCGTTTGTGGAGCCCCTCATGATTGCCAAGCCCGCCACCAAGTACCAGCCCATCGCCCCCATTGCGCTCGCCGACCGCCAATGGCCCAACCGCAGCATCACCCGCGCCCCCGTGTGGCTCTCCACCGACCTGCGCGACGGCAACCAGGCCTTGTTCGAACCCATGAACGGCGAGCGCAAGATGAAGCTCTTTCACGAGCTGGTGCGCATCGGCTTCAAGGAGATCGAGGTCGGTTTTCCGGCCGCGTCGCAAATCGACTTTGACTTTGTGCGCCGCCTCATCGACGAGAACCTGATCCCCGACGACGTGACCATCATGGTCATGACCCAGTCGCGCGAGGACCTGATTGCGCGCACGGTAGAAGCCGTGAAGGGCGCACCCCGCGCCATCGTGCACCTCTACAACGCCACCGCGCCCGCCTGGCGGCGCATCGTGTTCGGCATGAACGTGACGCAGGTGATGCAGCTCATCAGCCACCACGTGGGCTATCTCAAGCAGCTCACCGACGCGCAGCCCGAAACGCAGTGGATCTTGCAGTACTCGCCCGAGACCTTCAGCGCCACCGAGCTCAGCGTGTCGCTCAAGGCCTGCCAGACCGCCATCGCCACCTGGGGCGCAGGCCCCGGCCGCCCCATCATCATCAACCTGCCCACCACGGTAGAAAACGCCACACCCAACGTGTTTGCCGACCAGATCGAGTGGATGGACCGGCACCTCAGCCCCCGCGAGCACATCGTGCTGTCGGTACACCCGCACAACGACCGGGGCACGGGCGTGGCGGCGGCGGAACTCGCGATGATGGCCGGTGCCGACCGCGTGGAAGGCTGCCTCTTCGGCAACGGCGAGCGCTGCGGCAATGTGGACATCGTGACGCTGGCGCTCAACATGTACACGCAGGGCGTACACCCGAACCTCGACTTCTCGGACATCACCTCGGTCGCGCGCATTGCCGAGGAATGCACGGCCTTGCCCGTGCACCCACGCCACCCCTACGCAGGCGACCTGGTGTTCACCGCGTTCTCAGGCTCGCACCAGGACGCGATCAAGAAGGGCTTTGCCGCGCAGGACCCGAACGCCTTGTGGGAAGTGCCGTACCTGCCCATCGACCCCGCCGACCTCGGCCGCACCTACGACAGCGTGATCCGCGTGAACAGCCAATCCGGCAAGGGCGGCATTGCCTTCTTGCTCGAACGCGAACACGGCGTGGTGATGCCGCGCCGCATGCAGGTGGAGTTCAGCGCCGTGGTGCAGCGCCAGACCGACGCAAGCGAAGGCGAGATGACGGGCGATGCGCTGTGGGCACTTTTCCAGGGCACTTATCTGCAGGCCCCAGCACAGGCCGCCATCACCTGCCACAGCCACCGCATTGATGAAGACGGCCAGGGCATCGAACTGGACGTGACCATCGACGGCACGCGCCAGACCCTGCGCGGCCAGGGCAACGGGCCGATTGCCGCGACGGTGGACGCGCTCGGCCTGCCACTGCGCGTAGACCACTACGAAGAACGCGCCACCGGAACGGGCGCCAATGCCCAGGCGCTGGCGATTGTGGAAGCGGCCATGGACGGCGTGGCGGGCTCCACCTTTGGCGCAGGCGCCAGCCACAACATCGTGACCGCCTCGGTGAACGCCATCGTGAGCGTGGCCAACCGGCTGATGGCACGGCGCACGGCGCCCCAAGCCGTGGTCGTGGCATAAGCGACAGCCATATCAAAACGATAGCTGCTGGCGCTTGAAGGACAAGCGCTGGCGGCACTTTGAACCAATATCCCCTGGCGGCTGGTGGGGTAGGGCGCTATGTGCCGCCCCATCCGTTACCCTTCGGTCCATGCGTGCTTTTCACCCCCGGGGCCTTGCTGCCGCCTGCACCGCCACCCTGCTGGTGCTGGCCGGTTGCGGCACGTCGCGGCCTCCGTCACCTTCTTTTCCTCCATCGGCCTCGGCCCCTTCCCGCACCACGCCACCGCTCACCCCCGAGCAGGCGCACGACATCGCCATTCACGCGCTGGGCCTGGTGGGCACGCCGTACCGCTACGGCGGCAATACGCCCGACTCGGGTTTTGATTGCAGCGGGTTGATCGGCTACGTGTACCGCAACCAGGTGGGCACACCACCGCCGCGCACGGTGGCGCAGCTCAATACCTGGGGCTATCCCATCGACGGCAGCGAGCTGCGCGCGGGCGACCTGGTGGTGTTTGGCACGGGCCGCCAGCCCAGCCATGCGGGCATCTATGTGGGTGAAGGGCGGTTTGTGCATGCGCCGTCCACGGGCGGCACGGTGCGCATGGACCACCTGCAGTCGCGCCACTGGGCGCGGCAGAATGCGGCGTTCCGCAGACCTTGAATTCGGACACCCCCCTGAGCGGCTACGCCGCTTCCCCCCGCTCTCGCACCGCTGCGCGCTGCGGGCAGGGGGACGACGCACTCGCTGCGGGGCGGCCCTTGCTCTGCGTCTCTGGCCTGGGCCGCGCCGGTATCTGGCAGGTGGCCCAATTCGGCCTGTGACCGGGCTCCGCGACAATCGGGGCCACCATGACCCACGCACACCGCTCCGCCACCCCCATCTCCACCCACGACACCACCCGCATTGATGACACGCGCATCAAGGCTGTGCGGCCGCTGATCACACCGGCGCTACTGCAGGAATGGTTGCCCACGCCCGATGCGGCGCTGACCCTGGTCGAATCCAGCCGCGCCGCGATCTCGCGCATCCTGCATGGGCAGGACGACCGGCTGATCGTGGTGGTGGGGCCTTGCTCCATCCACGACCATGGCCAGGCCATGGACTATGCGCGCCAGCTCAAGGTGCAGGCCGATGCGCTGCAGGACGACCTGCTCATCGTGATGCGCGTGTACTTCGAAAAGCCGCGCACCACCGTGGGCTGGAAGGGCTACATCAACGATCCGCACCTCGATGGCAGCTTTGCCATCAACGAAGGGCTGGAGATGGCGCGTGCGCTGCTGCTGGATGTGCTGGCGCTGGGGCTGCCTGTGGGCACCGAATTTTTGGACTTGCTCTCGCCGCAGTTCATCAGTGACCTGGTGAGCTGGGGCGCGATTGGTGCGCGCACCACCGAGAGCCAGAGCCACCGCCAGCTAGCCAGCGGGTTGAGCTGCCCCGTGGGCTTCAAGAACGGCACCGATGGCGGCGTAAAGGTGGCGAGTGACGCCATCCTGGCGGCCAGCGCCGCGCACGCCTTCATGGGCATGACCAAGATGGGCCAGGCCGCGATTTTTGAAACGCGCGGTAACCAGGACTGCCATGTGATCCTGCGCGGCGGCAAGCAGCCCAACTACAGCGCTGCCGATGTGGATGCGACCTGCGCTGTGCTCAAGGCCGCCGGCCTGCGCGAGCAGGTGATGATCGACGTGAGCCATGCCAACAGCAGCAAGCAGCACCAGCGCCAGATCACCGTGGCGGCAGAAGTGGCGCAGCAGATTGCCGCAGGCGACGCACGCATCACCGGCCTGATGATCGAGAGCCACCTGCAGGAAGGCCGCCAGGACATCGTGCCCGGTCAGCCGCTGGCGCAAGGCGTGTCGGTGACCGATGCCTGCATCAGCATGGCGCAGACCGTGCCAGTGCTCGAAGGGCTGGCGGCGGCCGTGCGGGCACGGCGCCAGAAAGCCTGACGGGCACCGCAGCAGCGGTCAGCCCCGGGGCGGGCGTGGGGCGCCGGTGTCGATGTTGCGCGCCGTGGCGAGCAGCGTGGCGCACAGCCGCTCCTGCCCCGCGGCATCCACCGCCCACACATCGGCCGCACAGACGGTGAGCAGGCGCCCCGCATCCACCACACGGCCGCGCGCCCGCAGGCATTCGCCCTGCGCGGGGGCCACAATTTTCAGGGTGGTGTCCACCGTGGCATTGGTCCAGCCGGGCGGCAACACACTGCCTGCCGCGGCCACCGCCGCAAAGTCGGCCACCGCAAACACGGCCGTGGCCTGCAACTGACCGGGGCGAAAGCTGAAGGCCTCGCTCACCGGTATCTCCACCTCCACCCGCCCGGGCTCGGCATGCACAAAGCGCAGCCCCAGTGTGCGGGCCATGGGCATGGCCAGCACCATGCCTTTCAAGGCTTCCATCATGGCTTGGGGTGGGTGGGACTCGGTATCGCTGGACTGGGGTATCGGTGGAACAGTCATGGTGGTTGTCTCCTGGTAAGGGGGTTGTGCGGGCCCGTGGGCTAGGGCTTGCGGGCTGCCGGGCCGCGCACACGCGGCCAGGGCCTGGCGGGCGTGGTGGCTGTGCCCGAGCGGGTTTGCCGCGCCGCAGATGGCGACCGCGACGGCTGCTGGCGCAACGGGTTGCGCAACCAGGCCTGGTGCGCCTGCACCGTGGATTTTTGGGACTGCAGCGCAGCGATCTGCTGGTCGATGGCGTCCACACGCTCCTGCAAGGCCTGCACCATGTCGTCAATGCCCAGGGTGCCGGCGCGGTATTCGTCCAGGCGCAGCGCTATCTGCGGCAGGCTGAAGCCCAGCTGCCGCGACATGGCAATGAACACCACTTCGCGCCGCATGCGGGCCGGGTAGTCGCGATAGCCGTTGGCCCGGCGGTCCGGGCGGATGAGGCCCAGCCGTTCGTAGTGGCGCAACGCGTGGACGGACACCGAGGCCTGTTGAGCGAGTTCGGAAATCTGCATGGGGCCACGTTAGCAAGCCTCGCGTTGCGCGAAGGTTGCCTGGGTGACTGCGCAAGGTCAGAACACTGTGTTTTTTTGGGGCAAACCCCCATGGGCGCAGGTCGCCAGCAAGGGCGGTGCGGTGTAGCATTCACACTCTTTGCCGCAGTGCCTGTGGCGCTGTGACCCTGAGCGCGCGGTGCAGCCGCATTGCACGCTCCCTCTACTGCCCGATTGCCTTGCCGACGCTACTCCGCCCCGCCACCCATGGCCTGGTCGCACTGACCAGGCTGGGCAGCTGCGTGCGCAGCGGCGCCACGGTGGACTGACCATGCCGCCAGCGCAAGCCACCGCAGAGGCCGCACGGCTCCAGGCGCTGCAGTCTTACGCGATCCTCGACACCCCGACGGAAGACAGCTTTGACCAGCTGGCCACGCTGGCCGCGCGCGTGTGCCAGTGCCCCATGGCGGTGGTCAACTTCGTGGACAGCGACCGGCAGTGGTTCAAGGCCGCAGTCGGTGTGCCGTTCAGGGAGACCGAGCGCGCGATAGCGTTCTGCGCCCATGCGCTGAGCGGCAGTCGCGAGCCCGTGGTGGTCAACGACACGCACAAGCACCCGGTTTTTGCCCACAACCCGCTGGTCACGCAGGACCCCCATGTGCGCTTTTACGCCTGCGTGCCGCTGGTCACGCCCGAAGGGCAGGCGCTGGGCACGCTGGCGGTGCTGGACTCCATCCCCCGGCACATCGAGGCCGAGCAGCTGGAGGGCCTGCGCATACTGGCCGAGCAGGCCATGGTGCAGCTGGAACTGCGCCGCCAGAAGCAGGTGCTGGCCGACCTGGTGCAGCAGCGCGACAAGATGCACGCCGAGCTGCTGGCCCAGAGCGAGACCCTGCGCGTGGCCGGGCAGATGGCCCGCATTGGCGGCTGGATTGTGGAGCTGCCCAGCCTGCAGCTGAACTGGTCGCAGGAGATCGCTGCCGCCTTCGGCATTGCGGGGCGTGTGGGATCGGTGGAACAGATCATGGAGCTGTACCTGCCCCCGCACCGGCAGGCCATGCAGGCAGCGTTTGAGAGCTGCATCCGCCACGGCACACCGTTTGACCTGGAGGCCGAACTCGTCACACCGGCAGGGCGGCATTTCTGGGTGCGCACCACCGGGCAGGCGGTGCGCGATGCCGAAGGCCGCATCGTGCGGGTTCAGGGGGCGTTTCAGGACATCTCGGCCCAGCACCAGGCCCGGCAGGCCCGCCGTGAAAGCGAAGAGCGCTTTCACCTAGTCTCACGCGCCACGGCCGACGCGGTGTGGGACTGGAACCTGCACACCGATGCCATGTGGTGGAACGAGGGCATGCAGACCCTGTTCGGCGTGCCGCTCGACCAGTTGCCGCCGGACAGCACCTCGTGGACCTTGCGGCTGCACCCCGATGACAGCGAAGAAGTGCTCGAAGGCATTCATGCCGCCATCGACGGCACGGCCAACCACTGGTCGGATGAGTACCGCTTTCGCCGCCAGGATGGAAGCTATGCCTGGGTGCTGGACCGGGGTTTCCTGATCCGTGACTTGCAGGGCAAGGCCGTGCGCATGGTGGGCGGCATGACCGACATCAGCGCGCAAAAGCTGGCCGACCTGGACGCCCAGCGCGACGCACAGAACCATGCCGAGCTGCTGCAGGTGCAGCAGCGCATCTCGTCGCTGGACATGCCGCTGCCCGAGGTGCTGCAGCTGGTGGCCAGCACCGTGCTGCGCCAGACCGACGCGCGTGGCGCCATGGTGGAGCTGCTGCAAGGCCGCCAGCTGGTGGCGCAGGCGTCGGCCGGTGACCACGTGCGCCCGGTGGGCAACCTGCTGGCGGTGGACCAGAGCCTGCTCTGGCCCGCGCTCAGCAAGGGCCAGACCGTGGTGTGCAACGACACCGAGGCCGAGGGCTGGGACATGGCGTCGATGCCCCACCGCCACGGCGTGCGGTCGGTGATGGCGGTGCCGCTGCGCAGTGGCGACGCCATCGTCGGGTCGCTCAAGGTCACGTCGGACAAGGTCAATGCGTTTTCACGCCGCGATGTGGCGCACCTGGAGATCCTGACCGAGTCGCTGGGTGCCATGGTGCAGCTGCGGCACGTGGCCGGGCAACTGCATGCGTCCGAGCAGCAATACCGCATGCTGTTTGACGAGCACCCGCATCCCATGTGGGTGTACGACCGCGAAACCCTGCAGCTGCAGGCTGTGAACCGATCGATGGAGCGCCACTACGGCTACACCGAGTCCGAGCTGCTGACCATGTCAATGCTGGATCTGTGGCCCGCTGACCGGCGCCCCAACGTCGAGGCCAACATCCGCGCCGTTCCGATGGAACAGCGCAACGCGCCGGTCGTCAGCCGCCACATCAAGAAGGACGGCAGCTTCATGGATGTGGAGATCACGGCGGGCAGCATCAGCTTCAACGGGCGCCCGGCCCGCCAGGTGCTGGCCACCGACGTGACCGAACGCCTGCGCACCGAGCGCGAGCTGGCACGCATGGGCCGCGCCCAGCGCCTGCTGAGCGCGTGCAACGAGACCCTGGTGCGCGCCACGTCCGAGACCGCGTTGCTGCAGGCCATCTGCCAGATTGCGGTGGACATCGGCGGCTACCGCATGGGCTGGGTGGGGTTTGCGCTGGACGATGAGCGCAAGTCCATCCGCCCGGTAGCCCATGCGGGCTACAACCAGAACTACCTGGAAAACCTGCACCTGAGCTGGTCGGCCGACGATCCCTATGGCCGGGGCCCCGCGGGCATTGCGGTGCGCACCGGCCAGCCGGTGATCGTGCAGGACATCCGCACCGAAGGGGACTTTGCTGATTGGACCGAGCGCATGCTGGAGCATGGCTTTCACGGCGTGATCTGCCTGCCGCTGCGCGAGCATGCGCGCGACCATGCACAAGAGCGCAGCTTTGGCCTGCTGTACCTGTACGCTCCCGACGTGCTGCAGATCAGCCCCGAAGAGGCCGCGCTGCTGCAGGAGCTGTCCAACGACCTGGCCATCGGCATCACCAGCCTGCGCGCGCACAAGGCGCAGCAGCGGCTGCAGGCCTCGGTGCTCAAGGTGGCGGCCGCCGTGTCGGCCAGCACGGGCACCGAATTTTTTGTGCAGCTGGTGCGCAACATGGCCGATGCGCTGGATGCGCAAGGCGGCTGCGTGGTGCGGCTGCTGCCGCAGTCGCAGGGCCAGGCGCCCCGGGTGGTCACTCTGGCGGCCGTGCTCGACGGCCAGATGCTGCCCAACGACGAATACAGCCTGGATGGCACACCGAGCCTGTTGCTGATGTCGCAGCGCACCCATGTGGTGACCGACAAGGTGCAGCAGCTGTACCCCGAAGCCCCCGTGCTGCGCGCAGTGGGTGCCCAGGCTTATGTGGGCCAGCAGCTGTGCAATGCCGACGGCGAGGTGGTGGGCATCGTCTTCGTGCTGTTCCGCCACGCGATTGCCGACACGGACTTCATCACCTCCACGCTGCAGATCTTTGCCTCGCGTGCGTCGGCCGAGATCGAGCGGCAGCTGGCCGACATCCGCATCCGCCACCAGGCCTCGCTGCTGGACAAGGCCCAGGACGCCATCCTGGTGCGGGACCTGGACCACCGCATCATCTTCTGGAACAAGAGCGCGGAGCGCCTGTACGGCTGGTCGCAGCTGCAGGCACTGGGGCAGTCCATCGAGACGCTGCTGTACGAAGACCCCACGCACTTCCGGCACGCCACGCAGACGGTGCTGGAGCAGGGCGAGTGGACGGGCGAGATCGTGCAGCGCCACCGCGATGGCAGCACCATCGAGGTGGAAGGCCGCTAGACGCTGGTGCGGGGCGACGACGGCCAGCCTCAGTCCATCCTTGCCATCAACACCGATATCCGCCAGCGCAAGGCCAGCGAGCGCGAGATCCAGCGCCTGGCGTTCTACGACGCGCTCACCGGCCTGCCCAACCGCATGCTGCTCATGGACCGCATGCACCAGGCCCTGGCCACCGCGCAGCGGCGCCAGCAGGGCGGGGCGCTGCTGTTCATTGACCTTGACAACTTCAAGACCCTGAACGACACCCTGGGCCACGACCAGGGCGACCTGCTGCTGCAACAGGTGGCGCAGCGCCTGAACACCTGCGTGCGCAGCGTGGACACGGTGGCCCGGCTGGGGGGCGACGAGTTTGTGGTCATGCTGGAAGAACTCAGCCCCAAACCGCACGAGCTGGCGCTGCACGCCCGGGGCGTGGGTGAAAAGATCCTGACCATGCTGGCCGTGCCCTATGCGCTGCAGGGCTACCAGTACCGCAGCACGCCCAGCATCGGCATTGCGCCCTTCACCGGCGAGCACACCACGGTGGGCGAGCTGCTCAAGCAGGCGGACCTGGCCATGTACCAGGCCAAGACGGCGGGCCGCAACACGCTGCGCTTTTTTGACCCCGACATGCAGGCCGTGGTCACGGCGCGCGCGGGGCTGGAAACCGACCTGCGCTCGGCGCTCATGCAGGAAGAGTTTTTGCTGCACTTCCAGCCGCAGATCCACCAGTCGGGCCGCTGCGTGGGGGTGGAGGCGCTGGTGCGCTGGGCCCACCCGCAGCGCGGCATGGTGTCGCCCGCACAGTTCATTCCGCTGGCCGAAGAAACGGGTCTGATCCTGCCACTGGGCCGCTGGGTGCTGCACACCGCGTGCAAGCTGCTGGCCAGCTGGCAGAGCGACCCGGCCCTGTCGCACCTGACCATGGCCGTCAATGTGAGTTCGCGCCAGTTCCGCCATGCCAGCTTTGTGGACGACGTGGCCCGCGTGCTGGCCATCACCGGCGCACCCTCGGCCCAGCTCAAGCTGGAGCTGACCGAAAGCCTGCTGGTGGAAGACATGGAAACCACCATCGCCACCATGACCGCGCTGCGGTCGTACGGGGTGGGCTTCTCGCTGGACGACTTTGGCACGGGTTACTCCAGCCTGAGTTACTTGAAGCGCATGCCGCTCGACCAGCTCAAGATCGACCAGAGTTTTGTGCGCGACCTGCTGACCGACCCCAACGACGCCGCCATTGTGGACACCATCATCGGCCTGTCGCGCAGCCTGGGGCTGGAAGTGATCGCCGAAGGCGTGGAAACGCCCGAGCAATGCGCGCTGCTGGCCCGGGCTGGCTGTCAGCTCTACCAGGGCTACCTGTTCAGCAAGGCGCTGTCGGTGGACGTCCTGGACAGCTTCCTGCGCACCTCGCAGGCGTAAGCGGCGCCCGCCGGGTGTTCCCGGCGCTTGTCCACATCCCAAGCCTCTTAACCCCCTAACTCCCTTCTGAGGGCCTCAGGAGGCCCGTGAGCGGCCTGTGGGTCTGTTTCGGCCCCCTGGGCCTGCTTTTGCGCCCAAGGCCCTCCACGGCCTTCTGGGCGGTTCCAGATCGCATCTTGGATCCTGGGCCAGCACTGGTACGCCCGGCATGTGGGTGCGGCTTTCATCCAACCCAGCCGTTTGCGTGGCCCCAGTTGTCCTCTGTCTTCTTCTTATGTCTTTTATAAATACATAGTCGTAGTAGTAGAGGGCGGCCCGGCGTGTGGACAACTGCATTTTTGCCAGCGCTGGCGCGCACTTAGTCCGCTGCCAACCCTGTGTACCCCGCCCTGCTCCCGTTGTCTCCCGAGCGGGGACAAAAGCGGTGCCACGCAGTTTTCTGTGGATAAGCACCCGGTTGTGCCAAAACTATCCCCAGTTTTACGCACCGCGCGCATCGGCGGCAGGAAATGGGCCCAAAACGAAGGGTAGCGCTAAAGCTTCATGCTCTGAATGCTCATTAATTGATAGCAGATGAGTGGAAACCATGCTCCTTCTCCTTGGCTGCAAGGGTTCGGGCCAAGCCGGTGGGACAGGGCCCTCCCTCCTGGCTGAGGGCTGATGGGGTGCCCCAGGTGGCGGAAGGATTGCATCCGCTGGTGCGGCGTGAAAGGCATCGCACCCCAGCAGCAACTTCTTATTGCAGCCTCTCAAGGGTGTGAGCGATCCACCGGACAGGAGCGCCGGGCCGAGCCGTTACTTCCCCATTCCGGCATCAACCGCCTGTCTGTCAGGTTGTCCAGTCGGCCGATGGGTCGGTCACCGGCGGTGGACAGGTGCCCGGATTGGGAGTTCTGGTTATTCTTTAAAGGCTTTATATATAAATAGCAGTAGTAGTAGAGAACGCCTGTTTGTGTGGACAAGCGCTTTTTCTTCAACGCTGGCGCGCACTTGCGTCGCTGCAAAGTATGTGGGGCGGCGCGCGCTAAGTGCGGGGCTCGCCGACAACAACTTTCGGGCGGCGGCGTTTTGTGTGGATAACTGCCTGGTTGTGCCAAAAATGTGCCCAGGGTTATCCACAGCGGCATAGAGTTGCGCTCCCTGGCTCGTCTCATGGCCCCGTAAGGCACCCTCCGGAGCGGGACCGTCCAAGAAAAAACCCGGCGTTCTTTGTAGAACGCCGGGTTGGCGGGGGAGGAAGCGGCGGAGGGCCTTGAAACAGTCCCTGGGCGACTACAGGCTCCAGCGCCTGTCGCCCCAGTTCAGGGCTATGCCTTACTTGGCGGGTGCAGGCGTGGGGGCAGGGCCCGGACGGCCTTCGCCCCCCCGCATGCCGCCATGGTGGTCACCATGCCCGTGGCGGCCTTCACCACCCCGCATGCCCCCCATGGGGCGGCCGCGGTGGGCCTGGGCATCAAAGGTCTTTTGCTGCTCGGGCGTCAGCGTGGCATAGAAGGTCTTGGTGGCCTCGCCGCGGCGGTCGGCTTCGGCGGCATGCTGGGCGCGCATTGCGCGCATGCGGTCGATGCGTTCCGGCGTGGTCAGCTTGTCCATGTCCTGGCGGTCCAGGCGGGCGGGGCGTTCGCCGGGCTGCATGGCCGAGGTGAAGGTGGTCCAGGCCGATTCCTGGGCAGGGGTCAGCTTGAGCTGGGCTTTCAGGTCTGCCAGGCGCTTGGCGTGGCGCTGCGCCATGTCGCCGTGGTGGCGTTCATGGCGGCCTTCGGCGGCCTTGGCGGGCGCGGTGGGTGCTGCAGGCGCTGCAGGGGGTTGCTGGGCCAGCACAGGCAAGGCCATGGCGGCGAGCAGGGCAGTGGCAGCAATACGGTGGGAGAGGGGGTGAGAGAAACGGGAGGCCATGTTGGAAGTCCTTTCGCGGTGGTGAGCTCGCTGAAACGACCGTTTCAGCGATTGGAGTCCAGTGTCTGCCGCCCACGTATCGCCACCGTGCGCGTTGGGTGAGGCTGTGTAAAGTTGCGGCGAACGCTTGCAAAGCCGCCTCCAGAATCATTTGGGGCAAATAGTGGACGATGCGCTGGTGCCATATGCCCTGATTGCTATTGATTGTGTAGCGTTTTCAGTCCTCCAAGGGCTGTCCGTGCCCCAGCGGCCCGGCGCCAGGGTGGCGACCGCCGACAATGGCGGGTTCCGTGTCCGTGTCGTTGTTCGCAGCGACCCCAACCAAAGGTTTTCCGTGTTCAAGAACATGATCGTGTACCGCATTGCTCCGCAATGGCAGGTCGAGCTGACGCAAGTAGAAGACGCCCTGGCCAAGGCCCCGTTCCAGGAATGTGGCGCCACGCAAGAGAAGTCGCTGGGCTGGGTGCCCCCCCGGGGTGAACTACATGGCCCCTTGGTCGAATCGGTGGGCGGGCAGTGGATCCTGCGTTTCATGGTCGAGACCAAGGTGTTGCCCGGCAGCGTGCTGGCGCGCAAGGTCAAGGAAAAGGCCGAACGCATCGAAAAGGAAACCGGCCGCAAGCCCGGCAAGAAGGAGAGCAAGGAGCTGAAAGACGAGGCCAAGCTGGACCTGCTGCCCATGGCCTTCACCAAGCAGGGCTCGATGTGGATCTGGATCGACACGGCCTCGCGCCTGCTGGTGCTGGACACGTCAGCCCAAGGCCGTGCCGATGAAGTGGTGACCTTGCTGGTCGAATCGCTGCCCGGTCTGTCGGTGTCGCTGCTCGACACCCAGACCAGCCCCCAGGCCGCCATGGCCCACTGGCTCAAGGAACAGGAGCCGCCCGTGGGCTTCACGGTGGACCGTGAGTGCGAACTCAAAAGCGCTAACGAAGAAAAAGCCGTGGTGCGCTACGCCCGCCACCCACTCGACATCGAGGAGGTGCAGGCCCACATCGACGCTGGCAAGCTGCCCACCAAGCTGGCCCTCACCTGGGACGACCGCGTGAGCTTCATGCTCACCGAAGGCCTGCAGATCAAGAAGGTGTCGTTCCTGGACACGGTGTTTGAAGGCACCAAGGCAGACGACGGCGGCTTTGACACTGACGTGGCGATTGCCACGGGCGAGCTGGTCAAGCTGATTCCGGACCTGATCGAGGCGCTGGGAGGGGAGTCGGAGAGTGGGGTGGCGGGCGCGGCGCATGCGGTAGTAACTGCCGCACCCTCCGTGTCTGCGCGCAAAGAAGGTACAGAGGGTGTGGTGACCGGCCCAGCGCAAAGGCCGGTAGATACAGACCCAGAGTCAGCACCTTTTTGATTCTGCGCTGCCGTTGGGTAAAGAAATTTATTTACTTTGTGGAATTCTTGGGTATTAAATCCATGATCTCATTGACAAATAGATCCTGCCAATCTTTTTTGGTCTGATCTTCAACCAACTGTGGTATGAACCCGAAAGCAAGTGTTCGTTGCCCTCTGACCATGATTCCATTTTCACGATCGAAGATATCGTTTGCTAGCAATTTAAAACCTTGTCGGGGTGTAATGGCAGCGTAACCAATGTAGATACTTGATGATTTTTTTAAGCGGTATATTTTATTGTTAATGAGGAAGATGCCACCTTTGTTTTTCCATTGGATCTTGGAAATTCCGAAAACGTCATGCATCCAGTCGTATGTAGGTTCTCCATTTTCATCAAATTCGCCCAATCGCATATCCTGAATGAGTGCTCCTCCATTTTGCCAGAATGCAGTGAGTTTCAATTTTATGTTTTTTGACATTGCCACTTGATGTGGGATAAAAATCGCATCAAGGGTTTTAATAATAGAATCATCCTGGAGAAGATTTTTTTCTCCGATGATATGAACTTCTAGCTCAGGTCGTGTACTCAGAATTTTGTACGTTGCAAACAGAGCATCCTTATGGATGTTCCTGCTGCCGCTCCGTTCACCGTGCCATACATAGAAGTTGGTTGCAGATCCTAGAATTCCGATTTTGGCTTTATTGACACGCGTGGGTCGACGGACTGCAATTGGGTTGGTTGTAATCGTTCTAAGCCTGTCCAAATCGATGGTGGCTGACTGATCAATGCGTGCTTGGCGTTGTAGCCCACCTATTTCAAAACCGATGACGTTGTTTTGTGACAGCGACTGTGCAATGGTGCGGTTGATGACGGGTATCAATTCTTGTGTTTTCTTGCTCCGTTCCCACACCTCTGCATAGGCACCAATCATTATTTTTTTATAGCCCAATGCATTGATGTAATTTGCCAGTGCAGGTAGCACATCAGCATCAGGAACGAGCTTATAGCCGTCGAAAAAATTGAAATCTATAACCGCAATATCAATGCAGTCAGACAGCTTTTCTATGATGCCTGTTGCATAGATGGCATCGTGTGAAGTAAAGGTTTCCGCAAAATATCCGATGGCCGCCCCGCCCTTGCTCTGGATGGCCTTGGCATAGGCGCATGTTGCATCCCGCAGTCGGTTTTCTCGGTACTCTTTATGAGAGTAAAGCAGATTTTCCGACTTTACTGCACCATTGACGATATTATTGTTGTAATTGATGATGGGTTGATTTTTTCCATATTTGTTGAAAAAATCGCTTTGAGTGGACTCTTTGTAGTCACGCCATTGGTAACCTCTTTGCCCATATTTAATTTCGTGCTCTTCTTGAATGCCGATGGCAAAGCCTAATATTTTTCCGGGATATTTTTTTTGAAAATGATCAACCGTTTCTTGTAAAAATTCAGATGAATATTTTTGAATAGATTTATCAGTAAAATCGAGCTGAAACTGTCGATCTCCAGAGAAATTCCTCATCGCAGATTCAGGATGGTTTTTATAAATCCATTTTGGAACTGTGGTTTCGCCTTCCACCAGTTTTCCGCTCTCGTCTAAATAGGGGCGCCCCCCCATGTCAAGCACGAGAATCAAGGAAAGTCCACTATCTACGATCACATCCAAATATTTGTGGTAATGGTCGAATTCATATTGACCCTTTTGTTTTTCAATATCTGACCAATTGATGTAGAAAGTGATGTGGTTGAATCCATTTTTCTTTATTTCTTTGGGTAGATTCTGATTTTGATTGATATCCCATGGCATCAATATAATGCTGGAAACAGGAGAGGGCTCAGGAGTATTTTTCGCAAAAGAAAGCGAAGAAAATAAAAATACCGCAATGCAGAGAATTTTTTTCATGGATGTTGTAGTGTGAAGGTGGCCATGCATTGGCTTCATGCGATGACCGACTGTAGGATGAGTAATGAAAGGTAGGCTTGGCAGCACCTGTATGGGTGCATGATACAAATTACAAACACTCGATGCCGAGCTGCGATTTTTTCATGAATCACATCTCTTCATGGTAACTACTTGGGCAGGTTGGCATGGTTTGTACTCCACCCTGCTGCAAGTTCATCAACAGCGATTTGTACGAGGTAGTCCCGATATGTAGCGCGTGCCATGGTTTTTGGAGGGAGGGCAAGCCCGCTTCTGTGTGAATGAAGTTGGCAAATGTGAACTGTAGACATCCCGAGACTGCAGATGCACATGGTGCGGTTATCGGTGCAAAGGCTGCCAACGTACTGACTTAACTGGCCGACAGCGTCACCAGCGTCACCAGGGTTGTCAGCTCTCGGATATATACGTCCTCAATGCCAAGTACCCCACACTGCGCCACAAGCTGATCAAGATACTCGCGGTTGGTACCGATGCGCCCGCTGGCATGGGCGACAGTGTCTGCAGTTGCCTGCATCGAAAGATCACCCCGATAATGGGTATGCGCGGTGTTTGCGACTAGCACTAGGGCTTTTACACCACCCTGTGGGGTGAGTACGGTCAGTAGTTGTGGGCAGTAGGCCCCGCTGATCATCTCGCGGCGCCATAGGAGACGGGACTCAGCCTCTACCAGTGCGGCCGGTATCCGAAAGGCCAGTCCTTCGCAGAGATGCCCATGTTCAGGTTGCAGTGTTAGCACGAGTCCTGGGCAATCGGGGGTGCCCCGGCCAATGGTGGTGCTCAGCGCAAAGCGGCGTGCGAAGCCGGGCAGGCAGGCGCGGCGCACTTCGCCAAAGTGAAAGCCTGGGTTCCACATCAGCGAGCCATAGGCAAACACCCACAGATCCTGCTGCTCGGAGGTGATGGTGGAAAGCACCTCGCGGCGGGATTGCTCAACCTCGTTATCTGGCAGGCGCCAGTGGGCGGGCAGGCCCTGGCAGCGCGCCTGGGCGTCCCACTCGGCCAGCACCTCGTCGGTGAGGCGCAGGCCTGAGGCATGGGCAGGGGTCAGCCGGCCTTGTAGTTCGGGCAGGTGGAGGAAGGCGTTGTCGGGGGTCATGCGAATAGTTCCGTGCGCTGGGGGAGTGTCAGGCGTCTTAACGCCGCGCCAGTTCAAACACCAGCACCTCGGCATCGTGGCCGTCGTGCAGGGTCAGCGTGGTTTCGCCGTCCAGCAAGGCGCCATCGCCACCAGACAGTGCGATACCGTTGACCTGCAGCGCGCCCCGCGCCACGTGCACATAGGCCAGGCGTTCAGGGTTCAGCACTTGCGTGGCGGTTTCGCTGCCATCCAGCAAGCCTGCCCAGATGGAGGCATCGGCGTTCATGCTCACCGAGCCGTCCTCTCCCCGGCGCGATGCAATGCGCACCAGGCGGCCCCGGCGGTCAGCGGGCGGGAAGTGTTTTTGCGCTTAGCTGGGGCGGATGCCGGTGAACAGGGGCTTGATCCAGATCTGCAGGAAGTGGGTGTCCTGGTCCTGCAGCGCGTTGAACTCGCTGTGCTGCACGCCCCAACCCGCACTCATGCGCTGCACATCACCGGGGCGCAGGATGCCGGTGGGAGCTGTTGGTGGTGTATCGCCTGGAGCCCCGGAGGCCACCGGGCCGCCAGCGTGTTGGCCGGCACGTTCGTGCAGGTTGTCCTGGTGGGCCAGGGCGCCGTCGAGCACATAGCTCACGATCTCCATGTCGCGGTGCCCATGCGTGCCAAAGCCTTTGCCGGGCGCCACTGTGTCATCGTTGAGCACCAGCAGATTGCCATGGCCCTGGTGGCGCAGGTCGAAGTAGTCGCCAAACGAAAAGCTGTGGGCGCTGTGCAGCCAGCCGGTGGAGGACCGGCCCCGTTCGGAGGAGGGGCGGACGGTGATCATGGGGATTTGTCTTTTGCGCACCCAGTGGTGACACTGCGGGAACTGTAGACGGCCTCGGCGCTGGCATAAACCCGGGGCGGGCAAACGGAGTGTTCTGGACTCGTGACCAATGCCCGCGCAGGGCGGCCGTGGCGCAACAGGGGTTGTGGAGGAGGAGCGTCGGACTACCGCCCCACAAACTGCGGGCTCTGGCGCTGGTGAAACGCCTCCACCCCTGCGCGGAAGTCTTCGGTGCCCGCACAGCGCACAAAGGCGTCTTTTTCAGCGGCCAGTTGCTCGGGCAACGTGTGGTCCATCGACGCGCGCATCAGGCGCTTCATGGCGCCGTAGGCCAGCGTGGGGCCGTTGGCCAGGCGCTGGGCGAGGGCGGCGGTGGCGCTGTCCAGCTCGGCGCCGGGCACCACGCGGTTGACAAGGCCCAGGCGCAGCGCGTCGTCGGCCGTGAAGGCTTCGCCCAGCAGCGCGATCTCTAGCGCCTGGCGCACCCCAACGATGCGTGGCAGCGCCCAAGAGGCACCCACATCGCAGCTGGTGCCCAGGTTGATGTAGGCCAGGTTGAAGCGCGTGCCTTCGGCGGCGATCACGTAGTCGGCCATGAGCACCAGGCTCAGGCCGGCACCGGCAGCGGCGCCATGCACCTGGGCAATGACCGGCGCATTCATCTGCGTGAGCAACTGCAGCGCGGTATTGAGCGGCGTGAGGATGTCGATGGCGCCCTGCACCGGATCGGCGCGCAGCGTGGCCAGGTCGCCCCCGGCCATGAAGCCCCGGCCGTTGCCACACAGCACCACGGCGCGTACACCGGGGTCGGATGCAACGGTCTGCACAGCGGTCAGAAAGGCATTGGCCATGGGCACGTCGATGGCGTTGAGCGCCTCGGGCCGGTTGAAGCGGAGCGTGGCGATGGCGCCGTTGCGCTCCAGCAGCAGGGGCTGCTGTGGGGCGGGCGCGGACGGTGCATTGGAGGATGCTGCAGGGTCTGTGGCGGTATTTTTCATGTCCAATCCGCTTCAAGCGCTTGTGGATATTGCGCTATCAGCTCTTGTTTTGACAGTGAATAGGTCCCCATGCGCTGAGCCCTGGGCTATTGGTACAGCGCCTCGATCTCGGCCGCGTAGGTCTTGTAGATGCTCGCGCGGCGCACCTTCATGGTGGCGGTCACTTCGCCGTCGTCGTGGTCCAGCTCCTTGGTGAGCAGGTGGAACTTGCGGATCTGCGAGACTTGCGCGAGGCGCTGGTTGCCCTGGTTGATTTCGGCATCGATGAGGCCACGCACCTCTGGGTGTTCCACCAGCGAGCGGTAGTGCGTGAATGGAATGCGCCGCGCCTCGGCCCACTTGCCCACGGTCTCGTAATCGATCATCACCAGTGCACCGACAAACTTGCGCGCCTCGGCCACGATGATGCATTCCTTGATGAAGGGGCTGCCCTTCATCGTGTTCTCGATCTCGGACGGCGTGAGGTTCTTGCCGCCGGCAGTGATCATGATGTCCTTCAAGCGATCCACGATCTTGATCTGGCCTTGCTCCTCGCGCACCACGTCGCCCGTGTGCAGCCAGCCGCCCACGATACTGCTGGCCGTGGCCTCGGGGTTCTTGTAGTAGCCCGCAAACACCATGTCGCCTTTGAGTTGCAGTTCACCGTTGTCGGCAATGCGGTGCTCCACGCCCAGCGTGGGCACGCCCACGGTACCTACCACCACATGGTCCAGCTGGTGGCCCGTGACCATGCCGGTCGATTCGGTGAGGCCATACACCTCGATGAGCGGCACGCCCAGCACGCGGAAGAAGCGCACCACGTCGGGTGGAATGGGCGCGGCGCCGGTGAGCGCCACATGGGCATTGCGCAGGCCGATGAAGTTCTGCAGCGCGCGGAACACCAGCCAGTAGCTTGCGGCATACGTGAGCTTGTCGGCAGTGCTCCAGGCACTGCGCGGCTTTTCGGCCAGGGGCTTGCAGGCGTTGTAGGCCTTGTGGAACAACGCGCGGCGCAGGCCCCCCGTTTCTTGCAGCTTGATGTGGATGGCGGCGTGCAGCTTTTCCCAGATGCGTGGCACGCCCAAGAACATGGTGGGTGCGACTTCGCGCAGGTCTTCCTGCACGGTGCGTATGGATTCGCCAAAGTTCACCTGCGAGCCGATGTACACGGGCACAAAGCTGGTCAGCATCTGCTCGGCCACATGGCACAGCGGCAGGTACGACAGGTGGGTGGTGCCTTGCGACAACTCCAGCCGGTCCATGATGCCGGGCACCACACCCCGGATGTTGCGGTACGAAATCATCGCGCCCTTGGGCTTTCCGGTGGAGCCCGAGGTGTAGATCATTAGGCCCACATCGTCGAGCCGCTGGCGTGCCAGGGCATCGTCGATGACCGCCTGTTGGCCCGACGCCGCGCCCAGCTGCTCCACCTCGTCAAAGGTGGTGATGAACTGGCGCACCTCGGGCGCAAAGCTGCGCAGGCCCTTGGTCTCCATGACCACGATCTTTTTCAGGCGCGGCAGCTCGGGCAGTGCGGCCAGCAGCTTGTCGGTCTGCTCCTGGTCTTCGCAGACCATGATCTCGATGTCGGCATGGCCGACCACATAGGCCACCTCGTTGGTGGGGCTGGTGGGGTACACACCCACCGTCACTGCGCCCACCAGGCCCGCGCCCATCTGGGCCAGCACCCATTCGATGCGGTTCTCCGAAATCACGCCTACATGCCCACCTGCAGGCAGGCCCAGAGCGCGCAGCCCCAAGCCGAAGTGGCTGGCGCGCTGGTGGTACTGCGCCCAGTTGAAGGGCTTCCAGATACCGAAGTCCTTTTGCCGGATGGCGATGCGCTGCGCGTCGGTGCGTGCGCGATCACGCAGCATCTGGGGCAGGGTAAGGTCTGGGAGTTTCATCATGTCAATGGTCCGACGCGCCTTGCGCCACCAGCAGCCTTGGATACCGGCGCAGCGCAGGCCAGGGCAGCCGTGCAAGGGCCGCCCCGCCGCACTGGCTGCGTCCCCCTTCCCGAATGGCACAGCCATTCGAGAGAAGGGGGAGGGCGCGAAGCGCCTCAGGGGGATGTACTCTTATGACAGCCATCTTTTGCGGCGCTTGTAGTGCTTGATCTCTTTGAAGCTCTTGGCTTCGCCACCACCACCCATGCCGAGGTAGAACTCGCGCACGTCGGGGTCGTTGGCCAGGCGCTCGGCCGTGCCGTCGATCACGATCTTGCCGTTCTCCATGATGTAGCCCCGGTGCGCCACGGCCAGTGCCACGGTGGCGTTCTGCTCCACCAGCAGCATGCTGGTGCCACGCTCGGCGTTGATGCGCGCGATGATGGTGAAGATGTCTTCGACCAGCTTGGGAGACAAGCCCAGCGAGGGCTCATCGAGAAGGATGAGCTGGGGCTGCGCGATGAGCGCGCGGCCAATGGCCAGCATCTGCTGCTCGCCGCCCGACAGATAACCCGCCAGGCCCTTGCGCCGCTCATGCAGGCGTGGAAAGTAGCTGTAGACCAGGTCGAAGTCGGGCGTCGCATCCTTGCGGCCCGTGAGTGCATAGGTGGCGGCCACCAGGTTCTCTTCGACAGTAAGGTCTTCAAACACGCGGCGGCCTTCCATCACATGGCTCAGGCCGTTGCGCACCAGCTGCTGCGGGGCCACGGCGGCTGTGGGTTGGCCGTTGAAGTGGATGCTGCCGCTTTCGACCACACCATCCTCCAGCGCCAGCAGGCCCGAGATGGCCTTGAGCGTGGTGCTTTTGCCCGCCCCGTTGCTGCCCAGCAGCGCCACGATCTGCCCCCGCGGCACGGCCAGAGACAGGCCGCGCAGGGCCTGCACCACCTTGTTGTAGATGACCTCGATGTTGTTGACTTCGAGGACGTGGGCCGGGGTTGGCTGGGTCATGGCAACAGCAGGGTCAGAGCTTGATCCAGTCGGAGGCGGCGACCATCTTCTGGGCCTTCATGTCCGCGCGGTACACGCGGCCCACGGGGATCGAGTTGCCACTGATGGTAATCGGCACACCGATGAGGCCGCCCGTGTCGAAGTCCTTGATGGAGTTGAGCGCGGCCTTGAGGTTGGGGCCGGTGAGCGGTTTGCCTGCATCCAGGCAGCGCTTGGCCGATTCGGTGAACAGCATGGCGGCCAGGAAGCCCTGGATGTAGGCCGTGCTCTGGTACTCGGGGCGCATGGCACGGATCTTCTCCAGCATGGGCGCCTTTTCGGTGTCGTAGTAGTAGCGGTAGGGCATCACGCCCATGAAGCCGTCGGCGGCCTCGCCCATCTTCATGACGGTGGAGCTGTCCATGGTCCAGAACGTGCCCATCCACTTGCTGGTCATGCCCTGTTGCTTGCCCTGGGTGATGAACTCGGGGATGGGGGCGAGGATGTAGCCGTGGAAGATGGTGTAGTCGGGCGCGGCACGGCGCAGCTTGATGACTTCGCCCGACACGTCCACGCTGCCGGCAGGCGTCATGATCTTGATGGGCACCGACAGGCCGAGCTTCTTGGCTTCGGCCTCGCTTTTCTCGATGGGGTCGCGGCCGAATTCCGAATCGGAATAGACGAAGGCGACCTTGGCGCCGGGCTTTTCCTTGGCGATGTGCTTGAGCAGAATGCCGAACATCTCGGTGTAGTCGGGGCCGACCAGGAACTGGTTGGGGTACTTTTTGGGGTCGTTGAGTTCGGTGGCAAACGATGCGCCGGCCATGAGGATGTTGCCGTTGCGGTCCAGCTCGGGGTTGATGGTCTTGGAGAAGCCCGTGGAGTCGCCGTAGTACAGGTTCACCTTGTTCTGGCTGGTGATCTTCTTGAACGCCGCTACCGACACATCGACCTTGTAGCCCGTGTCTTCGGGCACGTACTTGACCTTGCGGCCCTTGATGCCGCCCGCGTCGTTGAGCATCTTCACGTAGTCGCCCATGCCCGCGTTGATGCCGACCCCCGCAAACGCGAACACGCCGGTGAGCGGGATGGAGCCGCCGATCACGATCTCTTCAGCGCCTTGTGCCAGCACCGACAGCGGGCTGGTGAGGGCAGCGGCGCCAGCGGCCCCGAGCAAGAGTTGGCGGCGCTGGATGGAAGTGCGTGGTGTGTCCATAGTTGTCTCCATTTGATTTAGTTGCGGAAGGGCCAGAGATGGAAGAAACGGCGGATGCGCCGCCACACTTCGGCCAGGCCATGGGGCTCGAAGACGAGAAAACCGATGATGAGCAGGCCAAAGATGACCGTGCGCACGGGCGAGAGGAACACCGTGAGTTCGCTGCCACCCGGCAGCATGTCCACCACGAGCTTGAGCAGCTCGGGCACCATGGTCATGAACACCGCACCCAGAATGCCGCCCAGGATGGAGCCCATGCCGCCGACGATGATGGCCGCCAGGAAAAAGATGGACAGGAGCAGCGGAAAACTCTCGGGCGTGACCACGCGAAAGAAGTACGCCCACAGCCCGCCTGCCACGCCCGCGTAAAACGACGACAGACCAAACGACAGCAGCTTGTAGCGCAGCAGCGGAATGCCCAGCACCTCGGCCGAGATGTCGCGGTCTCGAATCGCGATGAACGCACGGCCCACGCGCGTGCGGAACAGGTTGGCCGCGCCCAGCAGCATCAGGATCGTGACCGGCATGATGAGCCAGTAGAGGCGGAACGAGGTGTCGAGCGCCATGCCGAACAGCTTGGCGGGCGGCACGCTCAGGCCGCCGGTGCCACCGGTGAACTTCCAGTTGGCAAAGATGAAGTGCGCGATGAACGATGCGGCAATCGTGGCAATCGCCAGGTACAGCCCCTTCACGCGCAGCGAGGGAATGCCCACCACGATGCCGCCCAGCATGGCGACAAAACCACCGGCCAGCAGGTTGAGGACAAAGGGCGTGCCCACCTTGGTTTCCAGCACGGCCACGGTGTAGGCGCCCAGGCCCATGAAGGCCGCTTGCCCCAGGCTGACGAGGCCCGTGTAGCCCGTGAGGATGTTGAGGCCTGTGCTGCTTGCCACATTGATGCTGACCAGGCAGGCCAGGTACAGCCAGTAGTCGCTGGCCATGAAGGGGAACAGCACCAGCAGCGCAGCGCCCACGGCCAACCACACTTTTTGCGTGCGCGAGTCGAACAGCGCCGCGTCGGCGATGTAGGTTTCCTTGAGGGTTCCGATGCGCATGGGGTCGGCCTTACAGTCTCTCGATTTCGTGGGTGCCGAACAGGCCGTACGGCCGCACCAGCAGCACTGCGACCAGCACGATGAAGGTGGCCAGCAGCTTGTATTCGCCGCCCAGATAGGCCCCGGCCAGCGCCTCGATTAGGCCGATGAGGATGCCCCCGACGAGCGCGCCCAGCACGCTGTCGAGCCCGCCCACGATGACGACCACCAGCACCGACAGCCCGAACACGCCCATGCTGGACGAGATGCCGCCAATCGAGCCGACGATGATCCCGGAGATGGCAGCCAGCATGGCCGAGGCCACCCAGGCCAGCGAGAACACGCGGGGCACGTTGATGCCCACCGAGTACGCCGCGGCCTGGTCGCTGGCCGTGGCGCGCAGGGCCACGCCGCCGCGCCAGAAGCGGAACACCACCAGCACCGCTGCAATGAACACGATGGCAATCACGGCACCCCAGAACACTTTGGGCGCGAGGAAGGCATCACCCACCATGATGGGCTGCGTGGGCATGAAGTCGGGCAGACGGCGTTGGTCGGCAGTCCAGATCATTTCCACCAAGCCCACCAGCACCGAGGCCAGGCCCACGGTGACCATGAAGACGGAAATCGGCGGCTCGCCCAGCAGCGGGCGGATCATGGTGCGCTCGATCACTGCGCCCAGCAAGCCTGTGCCCAGCACCGCAGCCGGGATGGCGAGCCACAGCGGCAGTGCGAACATCGATGCAAAGGTGAAGAACAGGTAGGCCCCCACCATCAGCAACTCGCCAATGGCGATGTTGACCACCCGCGTGGCCTTGTAGACCATGACGAAAGCCAGTGCGGCCAGTGCGTAGAGACCGCCCCCGGCGATGCCGGTGAGGCTGATCTCAAACAGATAGGCCCAGTCGAAGTTGCCAGTCATGCGGTGGTCACCCCCTGCAGCTTGGCACGCAGGTCGCCCACGTCGCCCGCGCCCAGGTAGGCGCGGATGACCTCGGGGTCTGCCTGCACCTGCGCGGGCGTGCCCTGCGCGATGACCTGGCCGAAGTTGAGCACCACCACGTGGTCCGACAGGTCCATCACCATGCCCATGTCGTGCTCCACCATGAGCACCGTCACTCCCCATTCCTCGCGCACGTCGAGGATGAAGCGCGCCATGTCTTCGGTCTCTTCGCGGTTCATGCCGGCCACGGGTTCGTCCAGCATCAGGATCTGCGGCTGCATGGCGAGCGCCCGGGCCATCTCCACGCGCTTTTGCAGTCCGTAGGGCAGGGCCGAGACGGGTGCGTGGCGGATGTGGTCGATTTCGAGAAAGTCGATGATGCGTTCCTCGATGTCGCGGCGCAGTTCGGCCTCTTCGCGGCGCGCGCAGCCCAGGTAGAACAGTGCGTCGAGCACATTGGTTTTGAGGTGCGCGTGGCGGCCCAGCTTGATGTTGTCGAGCACCGTCATGCCGCGAAACAGCGCGATGTTCTGAAAGCTGCGGCCCAGGCCCAGCTTGGCGCGCTGCGGCGCGGGCACGCGGGTGATGTCTTGCCCCTGAAAGCGGATGGAGCCCTGGCTGGGCCGGTAAAAGCCCGAAATGGTGTTGAACAGCGAGGTCTTGCCCGCACCGTTGGGGCCGATGACGGCGGTGATGGAGCCCGGCTGCACATCAAACCCCACGCCGGTCAGCGCCTTCACGCCACCGAACGCCAGGGTCACGCCCTGCACCTGCAGCAGGGGCGTGGCAGCAGCGGGGCCGGAAGGGGTTGTCTCCATTGGCTTTCTAATACGGGTTGACTGCAGCTTTAGACAGAAATTTCGATGGAACCCAGCAGAAATTTCCTACTTGTGCGTAAACTGTTTACTCGCAAGTAGATTCTGGAAGCCGCGACCCTCATCAGCATCCGTACTTTCCCGAGGAACTGCCATCCATGCCCCACGCCAAAGTGGCAACCCGCCGCCGCAGCGCCACCGCCACCGCTGCAGCGCCGTCTTCTGCACCCGCTGCCAAACAGACCAAGTTGGCCAAGCCGGTCAAAAAAGCCGCGAAAGTTGATTCGGCTCCACCCGCCCCTGCGCCAGTCCCGACCGCTGCGGCGTCTCCGTGGCCCCCGGTGTCACACCGCGAGCGCCAGCGCGAGGCCAAGCGCAATGCCGTGCTGCAGGCGGCGGCCCAGTTGTTCAATGAGCGGGGCTTTCACGCGACCTCGCTCGACGACATCGCCGCGCGCCTGAACGTGACCAAGCCCACCCTGTACTACTACGTGAAGAACAAGGACGAGATCCTGCTGCAGTGCGTGAGCAAGGGGCTCACGATGATGCTGGAGGGGATCGATGCCTCGCGCGCTGCGGGTGGCAAGGCCATTGACCAGCTCATGACCTGCATGCAGGTGTATGCGCGCATCGTCACCATGGACTTCGGTATGTGCCTGATCCGCGTGGGCGACGAGCAACTGCCCCCCGAAAGCCGCAAGGAGCTGCGGCGCCTGAAGTCCGCCATCGACCAGGAGTTCCGCCGCCTCGTGGCCGAGGGCGTGGCCGAAGGATCGCTGCAGCCCTGCGACCCGAAGATGACGGCTTTTGTGATTGCCGGAGCGCTCAGCTGGATCGGCCGCTGGTACCAGCCCGATGGCGAATACACGCCCGAGCAGGTGGCGCAGCAGTGCATTGCGACGCTGTGTGATGGGGTGTTGCGGCGGCCTGGGCAAACTCCGGTGTCAACGGCCGAGGGGGGGACTGTGCCTGCGCTGCCAGCACGCCGCAAGGCCGCCGTTGGCAAAGCCAAACCCCCTGCGCGGTCGGCGGGCGCCTGAAGGGCCTGGCAGCGCAGGTTTCAAGCAAAAACTGCCCCAAGCGCTAGTGGAATATACCCAAACAGCTATTGATTTGGTAGCGTTTTGCGCAAGGCCCGGGGTGCGTGTTGCTCTGCCTGCCCGGAGGCCAGATCGTCCAGGATGGGGCAGTCCGGCCGGTCGTTGCCCTGGCAGCAGGACACCAGCGTTTGCAGGCTGCGCTGCATGGCCTGCATCTGGGCGATGCGTTCGCTCAGGTCGTCGATGTGCTGTTGCGCGATGCGCTTGACCTGGCTGCTGGCGCGGCTGCGGTCGTGCCACAGGCCCAGCAGCTCGGCGATTTCTTCCATCGAGAAGCCCAGGTCGCGGCTGCGGCGGATGAAGTGCAGGGCGTGCACGTCGGCCTCGGTGTACTGGCGGTAGCCGCTATCGGTGCGCGCCACGCCGCTGATGAGGCCCAGCGATTCGTAGTGCCGCACCATGCGTGCCGAGATGCCGGCGCGCCGGGCGGCGACGCCGATGGGCACGGGCCAGGCGATGGCGCGGGGCGCTGCGGCCTTGGTGCGCGCGGTCGGCGCGGTATTGACGGACTGGGGCGTGGTCATGGTGTGGCCCTCGTTGTGTGGCGGCGCGGCGCTCAGAGGCAAAAGACTTTCGGCCTCTCAGGCCGCGACGGTGTAGCCTTCTTCGGCAATGGCGGCGGCCAGGGCTTCGCGGGGGGCGGTGCTGTCCACGTCCACCTTGCCGCTGGCGCGGTCGATGCGCACCTGGGCGTTGGGGTCTACCTGCTGCACGGCCTGGGTGACGGCGCGTTCGCAGTGGCCGCAGGTCATGCCCTGTACTTGGAAGGTTGTGGTGGTGGTTGCCATGGGGTGTCCTTGTTGGGTTTGGAAATGTGGCCGTGGATGCGACCGAAGCGAATGTTGAAGCTTGACATCGTGGCAGAGTCAAACACCGCTCAAGACACTCATGATGTGAGGGTTGATCAATATCAATGCTTGACCTTGCCATCACGTCAAGGATCAGCATCCCGGCCATGAACACCATCACCACCCCCCTCAACACCGCGCCCGGGTCTGTGCACTCGCTGGACCTGGGCATTTCTGGCATGACCTGTGCAAGCTGCGTGGGCCGTGTGGAGCGCGCGCTGCGCAAGGTGCCGGGCGTGCAGGAGGCCTCGGTCAATCTGGCGACCGAGTCTGCGCGCATTGCCTTTGTCACGCAGGTAGGCGCCGACGCTGCCGCCATGGAGGCGGTGCTGCGGCGCGCGGTGCGCAATGCGGGCTACGAGCCGCGTGCGGCGGGGCAGGGGGACGCGCCTGAGGACTTGTCGTCCTGGGCCGGCTTTATGCCCGTGGGCATTGGCCTGCTGCTGTCGGCGCCGCTGGTGCTGCCGATGATCGGCGACCTGTTCGGCCAGCACTGGATGCTGCCGTCCTGGGTGCAGTTTGTGCTCGCCACGCCGGTGCAGTTCATCCTGGGGGCACGGTTTTACAAGGCGGGCTGGCATGCGGCCAAGGCGCTGAGCGGCAACATGGACTTGCTGGTGGCGCTGGGCACCAGCGCGGGTTGGGGCCTCTCGATGTGGCTGTGGCTCACGGCGCCCACGGACCACCCGGGGCATGTGCCGCATCTGTACTTCGAGGCGTCGGCCGTGGTGGTCACGCTGGTGCTGCTGGGCAAGTGGCTGGAGGCGCGCGCCAAGCGCCAGACCACGGCGGCCATCCGTGCGCTGCATGCGCTGCGGCCCGATGTGGTGCATTTGCTCACCAAGCAGGGCGAGGTGGATGTGCCGGTGTCGGAAGTGCTGGTGGGCGACCAGCTGGTGGTGCGGCCGGGCGAGCGCATCCCGGTGGACGGCACGGTGCACGAGGGCCACACGCAGGTGGATGAATCGATGCTGACCGGTGAACCCCTGCCGGTGGCGCGCGATGTGGGCGCGGCGCTGACGGGCGGCTCGATCAACGGCGATGGCCGCATCGTGATGGCGGTGACGGCCGTGGGCGCCGAGACGGTGCTGGCCCAGATCATCCGGCTGGTGGAAGACGCCCAGGCGGCCAAGGCGCCCATCCAGCGGTTGGTGGACCAGGTGTCGGCCATTTTTGTGCCGGTGGTGCTGGTGGTGGCGCTGGTGACCCTGGCGGGCTGGCTGGCCATGGGCGCTGGGCTGGAGGCGGCGCTGATCCACGCCGTGGCCGTGATGGTGATTGCCTGCCCCTGTGCGCTGGGGCTGGCCACGCCCGCAGCCATCATGGCGGGCACGGGTGTGGCGGCCAAACACGGCATCCTCATCAAGGACGTGCAGGCGCTGGAGCTGGCGCACAAGGTGGACACGGTGGCCTTTGACAAGACCGGCACGCTGACCGTGGGCCAGCCCCGGCTCACGGCGTTTGAGGTGGTACCGGGTCTTCATGAGGCGGCAGTGATGGCAGCCGTGGCGGCGGTGCAAAGCGGCAGCGAACACCCGCTGGCGCGCGCAGTGGTGGCGGCTGCAGGCGAGCGGCAGATTAACGTGGCCACCGCGCAGGACGTGCGCGCCGTGCCCGGGCGCGGCACCGAGGGCGAGGTGGACGGCCAGAGCTACCTGGTGGGCAGCCTGCGCTGGATGCAGGAGCTGGGTGTGGGCCTGGGCCCGTTGTCAGACCGCGCGGAAGCGTTGCAACGCGAAGGCGCCACGGTGTCCGCCGTGGCCCAACGGGTCACGGAAGGGTTGGCGCTGCGGGCATTGATGGCCTTTGGCGACGAACCCAAGCCGGGTGCGCGCGAAGCGCTGGCGGCGCTCAAGGCGCGTGGCATCCGCACGGTGATGGTGTCGGGCGACAACCGGGGCGCGGCCGAGGCCATGGCCCGGCGCCTGGGGCTGGACCCAGCGGCGGGCGAGGTGATGGCCGAGGTGCTGCCGGGCGACAAGGCCGCCAAGGTGGCGGCGCTGCAACAAGGGCCCGATGGCAAGCACCATGAGCGCCGCCGGGCCGCCCCAAGGCGCGAAAGCCCCATCGGGGGGCAGCGACCCAGCGCAGCGGCGGAGCGTGGGGGCCATATTGTGGCGATGGTGGGCGACGGCGTTAACGATGCCCCGGCATTGGCTGCGGCCGATGTGGGTATGGCGATGGGTAACGGGACTGATGTGGCCATGCACGCAGCGGGCATCACGCTGATGCGCGGCGACCCGATGCTGGTGGCAGCGGCGCTGGATATTTCGCACCGCACGGTGATGAAGATCCGCCAGAACCTGTTCTGGGCGTTTGCATACAACGTGGCGGGCATTCCGCTGGCGGCGCTGGGTTACCTGAACCCGGTGGTGGCGGGGGCGGCCATGGCGCTCAGCTCGGTCAGCGTGATGGCGAATGCCCTCTTACTCAAGCGGTGGCGCATGTGATAAATACGTACAGCACGGTCATCGATGTCTGGCAAACTGCAACGATTTGTTGCGAATCCGTGGCCTCGGGGGAGGTGCGGTCACCGCATCGGCATAGCTATATCAAGGACGACAGATCATGAATCTCTTCTCGCTCATGCGGCAGTTCACCATACGTTTGCGCATGCTGGGTGCCATTGGCGTGGTGCTGGGCCTGCTGGGGCTGCTGGGTGGCGCGGGCATGCTGGGCATGTTCCGTATCAACGACATGAGCCAGAACTTCATGGACCATTCGTTCGCCAAGGTGAGCAGCATGGCCGAGCTGCGGGGCGAGATGGGGGCCATCCGCCAGTACGAGAAGGACATGATCATTGGCTACGAGAAGCCCGAAGCCGTGAAGGCTGCCCATGCCAAGTGGGTGGAGAGCCAGGACAAGGCCAAGAAGATTGCCAACAAGTTCCTGGAAGGCGGGGAAGACTCTGACAACGCGGTGGTGCGCAACATCGTCAAGCGCCTGGACAGCTATCGCGAGCTGTTTGCGCACGTGGCGCGCCAGCTGGAGGCGGGCGGCTACGACACCGCCACCATTGCCAACCGCATGAGCGGCAAGGCCGTGGCCGAGTTTGCCGAGGCCGACAAGCTGATGGCCGAGCTGGACTCGGTGCTGCGCGCCGAGGTGTCCAAGTCGGTGGCGCAGCAGAGCGAGGTGTCCAACCAGACCAAGTGGCTGTTTGTGCTGGCGGTGCTGATCACCGTGGTGGTGGTGGTGCCCACCACGCTGATGAACATGAACTCCATCTGCAAGCCCCTCGAAGAAGCACGCAAGATGGCCCAGGCCATTGCGGGCGGCGACCTGTCGCAGCACATTGCTGCCGAGGGCAAGGACGAAGTGGCCGACCTGCAGCGCGCGCTGCGCGACATGCAGCAAGGCCTGAGCGCACTGGTGGCGCAAGTGCGGGATGCCAGCGGCAACATCGCCACGGCCAGCCAGGAGATCGCCACGGGCAACCAGGACCTGTCGCAACGCACCGAGCAGACGGCCAGCAATGCGCAAGAAGCTGTGTCTTCTCTGTCGCAGCTCACGTCCACGGTGCAACAGACGGCGTCGTCGTCGCAGATGGCGAACCAGCTGGCCGCGTCGGCCTCGCAGATGGCCACCCACGGTGGCGGTGTGGTGCAGCAGGCCGTGGCCAGCATGCATGAGATTTCGACATCGAGCCGAAAGATCGGCGACATCATCGGCCTGATCGACTCCATTGCCTTCCAGACCAACATCCTGGCGCTGAATGCGGCCGTGGAAGCGGCCCGCGCAGGCGAGCAGGGCCGGGGCTTTGCGGTGGTGGCCAGCGAGGTGCGCAGCCTGGCGCAGCGCAGTGCGGCGGCGGCCAGCGACATCAAGGGCCTGATCCAGAGCAGCGTGACGGCCGTGGACGGCGGCGTGCGCCACGTGGAAGAAGCGGGCACGGCCATGAAGGACATCGTGAGCAGCGTGCAGCGCGTGGGCGACATCATCGGCGAGATCACGGCCGCAGCGTCCGAGCAATCGGCCGGCATTGGCCAGGTGAACAGCTCCGTGGGCGAGATCGACCGCATGACGCAGCAGAACGCGGCGCTGGTGGAAGAGTCCGCCGCCGCTGCCGAGTCGCTGCGCGAGCAGGCCGCGCGCCTGTCGCACGTGGTGCAGCAGTTCCGTCTGGCCGAATCGGCCGGTGGCTATGGCCACGGCGGCGCAGTGGCTGCCCCCTATGCAGACCAGGCGCCCCAGGCGCTGGCTGCAGGCCCTGCGCAGGCACGCCTGACGCACTGACCGCGCCAGGCCTTTCCTTTCGACGAGCCCCGCAGGCCTGGTCTGCGGGGCTTTTTTGTGGGCGGCGCTGCCCGGCGGTTTATTGACCTGCGTCATGGGCGCACCGGGGAGCGCGTGGCACCCTTGGGGCCTTGTTGAACCTGGGGAGTGCGCCATGCCGTCGATCAGTCTGCGAACCATTCGCGAGGAGCATGCGTCGCTCGCAGCGGTGCTGCACTCGCTGCGCCTGATGCTGGACCAGGGCCCGGGTGACGAGCCCGCTGCGTTCTTTGACGTGATGCGGGCGATGCTGTTCTACATCGATGAGTTTCCCGAGCGGCAGCACCACCCCAAGGAGTCGCAGTGGCTGTTCCCCAAGGTGGCCGAGCGCTCACCCCAGGCGGCCGAGGCCATCGCCCAGCTGGAGCGAGACCATGCCGGCGGCGAGGCCGCGGTGCGCGAGCTGCAGCACCTGCTGCTGGGCTGGGAGCTGATGGGCGATGCGCGCCGCGAGGCGTTTGCGCTGGCGCTGGAGCGCTACATCCGCTTTTACCTGGAGCACATGCGCCTGGAAGAAACCGTGGTGCTGCCCGCCGCGCAGGAGGCCCTGCAGCCGGGCGACTGGACCGCCATCGACGCGGCCTTTGCCAGCAACACCAGCCCGCTGGCCCCGGGCAAGCCGCGCGATGCGGCGTATGACCGGCTGTTCACCCGCATCGTGATGCGCGCGCCGAGCCCGATCGGGCTCGGTTCACCCTCTTGAGCGGCTGCGCCGCTCGGTGGGGACTCAGGCGCTTAGCGCCGGGTAGTCCGTGTACCCCTCGGCGCCACCGCCGTACAGCGTGGCGCGGTTCACCTCGTTGAGCGGGGCGTTGGCTTTCAGGCGCGCCACCAGGTCGGGGTTGGCGATGAAGGGGCGGCCAAAGGCCACGATGTCGGCACCGTTGGCCAGGGCGGCATCGGCCAGTTCGCGCGTGTAGGCGTTATTGACCATCCAGGCACCCTTGCCACCCGCTGCGCGGTAGGCGGCCTTGAGGGCGGCGTAGTCAAACGGGCGGCCTTCCACTTCGCGCGGGCCGCCGGTGGCGCCTTCGATCACGTGGATGTAGGCAAGGCCCAGGGGCGCCAACTGGCGCACCACATGGTCGAACAGCGGCTGCGGATCGGCGTCCACGATGTCGTTGGCGGGGGTGACGGGCGACAGGCGGATGCCGGTGCGGCCGCCGCCGATTTCCTCGACGATGGCGCGGGTCACTTCCAGCAGCAGGCGAGCGCGGTTGGCAATGCTGCCGCCGTAGTCGTCGGTGCGCTGATTGGCGCCGGTCTTGAGGAACTGGTCGATCAGGTAGCCGTTGGCTGCGTGGATTTCCACACCGTCAAAGCCCGATGCAATCGCGTTGCGTGCGGCGTGGCGGTAGTCCTGCACGATGCCGGGGATCTCTTCGGCATCGAGTGCGCGGGGCATGGAGGTGGGTGTGAAGGTGGGCACGCCGTCTTTGATGAGCACGGTCTTGGTGTTGGCCTGCACGGCCGAGGGTGCGACGGGTGCAGCGTTGCCCGGCTGCAGGTCGGTGTGCGAGACACGGCCCACGTGCCACAGCTGCACCACGATCTTGCCGCCGGCGTCGTGCACGGCGCGGGTCACCTTCTTCCAGCCGTCCAGCTGCTCGGTGCCATAGAGGCCCGGCACATCGGCATAGCCCTGGGCTTGCGGGCTGATGGCCGTGGCTTCGGAAATGATGAGACCGGCACTGGCGCGCTGCGCGTAGTAGGTGGCGACCAGGTCGGTGGGGATGGCCTCGGGCGAGCGGTTGCGCGTGAGCGGCGCCATGGCAATGCGGTTGGCCAGCTGGAGGTCGCCCGCGCGGGTGGGTTCAAACAAAGAGGTCATGGTGAGAAGTCCTGGAGAAAGGCGATGTGCCAAAAAAGCAGCAAAGAGCCTGTTGACGATCTCCCAGGGGTCGCGCAGCGGTCTTTGCGGGATGGGATGCAAGGCGCGGTGCGCAGTGGATAGCCCGGCTATCCACAAGCGCCGCAACGCTGCAGACCGCCCGCAAAGGCCACTGCCCGAAGGGTTGGAGCGAAATCGGGCGATTGAACGCTCCGGCTGCTTGCATGGGCATGAGCCCATGCGGCGCATCCGAAGCATCCACTCATCCCGATTGCGCTCCAACGCGATCCCCTGCGAGATCGCCAACAGGCTCTTGAAGCTTAATGCTGCAGCGCAAAACGTGCAGCACACTGGCGTCAACAAGGGCTCCGGTTTTGTGTTAACCCCGTGCTGTCCTGGCGGCGCAAGCGGCGCGGATGCGGTTGCATGAGAATGGACCGCCATGCCCTCGCCACCGCCACTCGCATCCCTTTCCATCTCTCCGTTGCGTAGCCTGTGGCTCGCCGTGGCCCTGTCGATGGGGGCCGCCATTTCGCTGGGCATCACGCGGTTTGCCTATGCCTTGCTGCTGCCGCCCATGCGAGAAGACCTGGGCTGGTCGTACACGCTGGCAGGGGGCATGAACACGGCGAATGCGCTGGGCTACTTGCTGGGCGCTCTGGCCACGCCCTGGCTGTTGCGGCGCGCGGCCCCTGGGGCGGTGCTGTTGGTGGGCGCCGTGATGGCCACGGTGTTCATGGGCCTGAGCGGGTTTTTCACGCAGCCAACGCCCTTGCTGGCGCAGCGCCTGCTGGCCGGCGGGGCCAGTGCGCTGGTGTTCATTGCCGGGGGCTTGCTCGCGGCGCGGCTGGGTGCGCAGGTGCCGGGGCGCAGCGGATTGCTGCTGGGCCTGTACTACGGCGGCACGGGTTGGGGCATCAGCCTGTCGGCGCTGCTGGTGCCTGCGGTGCTGGGCGTGGCGCCTGTGCCGCATGGCTGGACCTGGGCCTGGTGGGCGCTGGCGTTGGCCTGCGTGGCGGCCACGCTGGCGCTGCTGTGGCCGGCGCGCGTGTTGAGCGGGCTGGCTGCACCTGTGGCTGCTGTATCCGGGACCCCACCGGCGGCTGCAGCGCCCGACCACGTGCGCTGGCGGGCGTTGACCCCTGCGCTGCTGGGTTACGGCCTGTTTGGCGTGGGCTACATCGGCTACATGACCTTTGTGGTGGCGCTGCTGCGCGAGCAGGGCCGGGGTGCGGGCGAGGTGACGCTGTTCTACGCCCTGCTGGGGCTGGCCGTGGTGTTGTCGTCGCGCATCTGGGCCGGGCTGCTGGACCGCAGCCGGGGCGGTGAGGCGCTGGCGCGCCTGAATGCGCTGCTGGGCGTGGCCACCATCCTGCCCGCCATCACGGGCGCGTGGCCGGTGGTGCTGGCGTCGGGGCTACTGTTTGGCGGGGTGTTTTTGTCGGTGGTGGCATCGACCACGGCGCTGGTGCGGCACAACCTGCCGCAGGCGCTGTGGGCCAGCGGTATCAGCGCGTTCACCATCGTGTTTGCGGCCGGGCAGATCGTGGGGCCCACGGTAGTGGGCTGGATCGCCGATGGGCCTGGGGGCCTGGCGCGCGGGCTGGTGTTCTCGGCCTGCGCGCTGTGGGTGGGGGCGCTGGTGGCGTGGCGGCAGCGCCCCTTGTAGCCTCAGCCTTACTTCAGCAGCCCTTCAGCCTTCATGGCCGCCTGCACTGCGGGGCGGGCGCCCACGCGTTCGCGGTAGGCCGCCAGGTTGGCCAGGCCGGAGATGTCGAGCTTGGTGGGCTGGGTCCAGTTGGTCACGGTGAACAGGTAGCCGTCGGCCACGGTGAACTGGTCGCCCATCAGGTACTGCTTGCCAGCGAGCTGGCCATCCACCCACTGCAGGCGCTGCAGCAGGCGCTCGCGCACCATGGGCTTGTACTCCTCGGGGGTGGCGGGGTTGAACAGGGGGCTGAAGCCCTTGTGCAGCTCGGTGCCGATGAAGGTCAGCCACTCTTGCAGGCGGTAGCGCGCCAGGGTGCCGTTGGCGGGTGCCAGTTGCTTGTCGGGCACCTGGTCGGCGATGTACTGCACGATGGCCGGGCCTTCGCGCAGGCGCTCGCCGTTGTCCAGCTCCAGCACGGGCACATAGCCCAGCGCATTGATGGTGTAGTAGTCGGTGCCGTCCTGCAGCTTGTGGCTCTTGGTGCTGGCCAGCACGGGGGTGTAGACCAGGCCGGCCTCTTGCAGGGCGATGTGGGGAGACAGGGAGCAGGCGCCGGGGGAGTAGTAAAGCTTCATGGATCGGTCCTTGAAAACAGTCGGGAACCGCCGATCCTATGCGCTGTGCCAGATTCTTGCAGGCGCCAGTGCGCAACCTCGGCGCCCGCTGCGTGGTGCAGCGGGGATGGGTTGCGTCAGCTGTTGTATCCGGGCAGGTCGCGCTGCACCTTGCGCAGCAGCGCGGGCCAGGCAAAGGCGCCGCCCAGGCCGCCGGTCTGCACGCGCATGGCCTGGGCCACGCCGCTCACGATCTGCGGGTTCACCTGCGTCAGCTCGCCGCCCGCTTGGGCATCGATCTGGATGCGGCAGGTGTTCTCGAAGGTGTACATCGACAGGAAGGCGTCGGCAATGGTCTTGCCCACCGTCAGCAGCCCGTGGTTGCGCAGCATGAGGAAATTGGCGTTGCCCAGGTCGGCCTGCAGGCGCGGCTTTTCTTCGTCGCGGAAGGCCACGCCTTCGTACTCGTGGTACGCCAGCGAGCCCAGTACAAAGGTGCTTTGCTGGCTGATGGGCAGCACGCCGCCCTTTTGCGCGCTCACGGCCACGCCAGCGCGGGTGTGGGTGTGCAGCACGCAGCCCGCCTCGGGCCGGGCTTCATGCACGGCGCTGTGGATCACGAAGCCAGCCGGGTTCACGGGGAAGGGCGATTCGTGCAGCTTGTTGCACTGCATGTCCACCTTGATCAGGCTCGACGCCGTGATCTCGTCGAACATGAGGCCGTAGGGGTTGATGAGGAAATGGTGCTCACCCGCGCCCGACACCGACTCGGGCAGCTTGGCGCTGATGTGGGTGAAGACCAGGTCGCTCCAGCCGTAGAGCGCCACCAGGCGGTAGCAGGCGGCCAGATCGCAGCGCAGCTGCCATTCGTCAGGGCTGACGCTGCCCTGCAGCGAGGGGATGTTGAGCATGGGTGGGTGTCTCCGGTGTTGTGGGTGGGAAGACACCACTGTAGGGCGAGGCAGTGGCCGGGTCTGTCAGGCAGGCTACACCCGTGGCCATGTGTGGGGTGTTTTATGCTTCACTATTGATAGCACTAAAGGCAATATTCACTAGCGCTACCAGCCAGTTTGACCCGGTTTTAGGTGTCTATTGCCTTTGGCAGGCTCCACGGGCCGATGTACCTTCCACCGGTCCGTACCCCACATCTGCCAGCGCTCAGCCGGCCTGCGGGATCGGGGCGCGCATGCCCGCGTTCAGCAGGTTCCAAGCGTTGATGATGGCGATGGCAAAGCCCAGGTCGGAAATCTCGGCGTCGGAGAACAGGGCCTTCAGCTTGGCGTATTCGTCATCGCTCGCGTCGCTATGAGGTGTCGCGGTGATGATCTCGGCCCAGCGGAAGGCGGCGCGTTCGCGTTCGCTGAAGAACGGGGCCTCGCGCCAGCCGGCCACGGCGTTGAGATGGCGCGGGTCGGCGCCGTCCTTGACGAGCGCGCTCCAGTGCATGTCCATGCAGTAGGCGCAGCCGTTGATCTGCGAAACGCGCAGGAACACCAGCTCGGCCAGTCGGGTGCCCAGCGGGCCTTTCTTGACGGTTTCAGAGACGTTGACCAGGCCCATGAAGGCCTTGGACGACAGTTGGTGGTAGGGCAGGCGGGCGCTGTGTTGCGACATGGAAATCTCCTGGGTGATGGCAAAGGGTTGTTGATGACGGTGGTGAAAGACGGCGCTGGTGCGGGGCCTTGTGGCGATGTCGCCATGTGGCTGCATTGCCATCTTCCATACCCATCAAGACGCTGCGCCGTGCCGGGTTGTGACAGGAGGCCTGCTTTTTTTCTGCCCTGGCGCGCTTGCCGGGGCTGCCTGCGCAGCGGTTCGCGCGAGTAGCGCTGTCCCCGTGTCTTTACAGCGGCAGCGTGGCGGGGATGCCCGCCAGCTTGTCCGGGTTGCGCACCGCGTAGATGGCCACGATGCGCTCGCCATCGGTCACAAACGCCTGGGCCGACTCGATGCGCCCGTCCACATAGCGCAGCAGGCCCGGCTCGCCGTTGATGAGCGCCATGCGGTAGACCACCTGTGCGCCCAGGCGCCGGAACAGCGCCCAGTACAGGTTGGTGATGCGAAACGGCCCCACCAGCGGCTTGGGGAACGAGGGCACCACACCGCCGCCATCGCCGATGAGCTGGGCGTCTTCGCTCAGCAGCGCCTCGATGGCGTGGCGGTCACCACTCTGGGCGGCTTTCATGAAGCGCTGCAGCAACTGGTGGTGCACGGCCTGCGGCACCTCGAAGCGGGTGCGCGCCTGCTGCACACGCTCGCTGGCGCGGTGCACCATCTGGCGGCAACTGGCCTCGGTCTTGCCCAGCTGGGCGGCGATCTCGGGGTAGTCGTAGTCGAACACCTGGCGCAGCAAAAAGGCCGCGCGTTCCTCGGGCCCCAGCCGCTCCAGCACGTACAGAAAGGCCACCGACAGCTCGCCCGCCAGCTCGGCGGCCGACTCGGGCGTGTGCGCGTCCAGCTCCACCAGCGGCTCGGGCAGCCACCAGCCCACATAGGCTTCGCGCTCGGCCTTGAGCGCACGCAGCCGGTCGATGGACAGCCGCGTGACGATGGTCACCAGCCAGGCCTCGGCCGACTGCAGGGTGCTGGCATCGGTGCGGCTCCAGCGCAGCCAGGCGTCCTGCAGCACATCCTCGGCATCGGCCCGCACGCCCAGCATGCGGTAGGCAATGCCAAAGAGGCGAGGGCGCAGGGTGGTGAAGGGGTCGGTGGTGGTCATGGCAATGGCGGCGTTGGGGTGCTTCAGTGAAGCACAGACGGCGCATACCGGCGGTTTGTGACAGCCTCGCTTGCAACTACTATTTTGATAGCTGCTGGCGCATGTGGCACTAGCGCTTGAGGTCACTTTGGGGCTTGAAACACCTGCATTGCTTCTCGGGGCCCCGCAAGACCGGCTATGAGCGCGGGGCCGGTTGAGTGAGCGATTCCAGCTGCGACAGGTAGTGCAGGGCCTGCGCCTGGTTGCTGCCACACATCTCGGCAGAGGGCATCAGCCCCGCGCACACCGCCGGGCGCTCGGGCTGGCCAAAGATGCGGCAGCGCGCATCGTCCCCCAGCTGAATGCATCGCACCCCCGCCGGCTTGCCCAGCGGCATGCCGGGGATGGGCGAGCTGATGGAGGGGGCAGTGCAGCAGGCACCGCAGCCGGGGCGGCAGTCCACGGGCGGGTCGCCTTATTGGCCGACAGCGGGCTGCAGGCGGCTGGCGCCCCACAGCACCTGGTCCACCACGGCACGCACGCGGTCGCGGTGGGCCGGCTGGATGAGGTTGCCGCTGTCGTCAAACGCGCTGCCGGCCGAGCCCAGGGCAAACGCCTTGGGCGCCAGCCAGCATTCGGCATTGATCAGCAGGGGGGCCAAGTGGCTTTGCGAACGCAGGCCCCCCAGGGCGCCGGGCGAGGCGCTCAGCATGCCCACGACCTTGCCGCGAAAGCTCTTGCCGCCGTCTTGCCAGTCAGGATTGCCCTTGACGGGGCTGGAGGCCCAGTCGATGGTGTTCTTGAGCAGGGCGGTGTAGCTGCCGTTGTACTCGGGCGAGCAGATGATCCAGGCCGGGTGTTGCCAGAGGATTTCCTTGAGGCGGATCACATCGGCAGGCGTGCCCTGGGCTTCGAGGTCGGCGTTGTACAGCGGGATGTTGAAGTCCGACAGCTCCATCAGCGTGACGCTGGCCCCCGCATCGCGCGCGATGGCGGCAGTGGCGTGGGCCAGTTTGCGGTTGAAGGACTGTTGGCGGGTGCTGCCCGCGAAGATGAGAAGTTGGGTGGTCATGCGAACCATTGGAGCACAAAGCCGGGGCAGGAATACTGCAAGCTGCTGACCCCGGTGTGTGGGGGCTGGTGCTTGTTTCACGTGGAACATCTGCCCCAGGCAGCGGGAGCCATCCGCACTGCGGACGGTTGGTGCAGCCGCTGTGCCCAGGGCTTTGCACAAAAAGCATGCAAAGGTGGGAAAATCGCGGGTTTCCCCTTGCACCCTTGCCGCCTTGATGGGCCGGTGGTGGCGCAGCCCGCCGCCGTGCGACCCGCTCTTGTGGGGCCGTCGCAGGACGGCAGACGGTTTTGAATGTCGGGCCCACCGTGGCCCCGGAGCACCCCCATGTTGTACCCCCAGGAATTTGATGTGATCGTTGTCGGCGGTGGCCATGCAGGCACCGAAGCCGCGCTGGCCGCTGCGCGCATGGGCAGCAAAACCCTGCTGCTGACCCACAACATCGAGACGCTGGGCCAGATGAGCTGCAACCCCAGCATTGGCGGTATCGGCAAGGGCCACCTGGTGAAAGAGGTTGACGCGCTGGGCGGCGCCATGGCGCTGGCCACGGACGAGGGCGGCATCCAGTTCCGCATCCTCAACAGCTCCAAGGGCCCGGCCGTGCGCGCCACGCGGGCGCAGGCCGACCGCATTCTGTACAAGGCCGCCATCCGCCGCATGCTGGAGAACCAGCCGAACTTGTGGCTTTTCCAGCAGGCGGTGGACGACCTGATGGTGGAGGGCGACCGGGTGGTGGGTGCTGTCACGCAGGTGGGCATCCGCTTCCGATCGCGCACCGTGGTGCTGACGGCGGGCACCTTCCTGGACGGCAAGATCCACGTGGGCCTGAACAACTACGCTGCGGGCCGGGCAGGGGACCCGCCTGCCGTGTCGCTGTCGGCGCGCCTGAAGGAGCTGAAGCTGCCCCAAGGGCGCCTGAAGACCGGCACGCCGCCGCGCATCGATGGGCGGAGCATCGACTTTTCCAAGTGCACCGAGCAACCCGGTGACGGCATGCCCGGCGGCGTGAACGAGCACGCCGTGCCCGTGTTCAGCTTCATGGGCAATGCGCAGATGCACCCCCAGCAGGTGCCCTGCTGGATCACCCACACCAACGAGCGCACGCACGAGATCATCCGCAGCGGCTTCGACCGCAGCCCCATGTTCACCGGCAAGATTGAGGGCGTGGGCCCGCGATACTGCCCGAGCGTGGAAGACAAGATCAACCGCTTTGCGGACAAGGACAGCCACCAGATCTTCCTGGAGCCCGAGGGCCTGACCACGCACGAGTTCTACCCCAACGGCATCAGCACCAGCCTGCCGTTCGACATCCAGTACGACCTGGTGCGCAGCATGCCGGGGCTGGAGAACGCGCACATCCTGCGCCCCGGCTACGCCATCGAATACGACTACTTCGACCCCCGCTCGCTCAAGAGCAGCTTTGAAACCCGCCAGATCCAGGGCCTGTTCTTCGCCGGGCAGATCAATGGCACCACCGGGTACGAAGAGGCGGCGGCCCAGGGCCTGTTTGCCGGCATCAACGCCGCGTTGCAGTGCCGGGGCGATGCGCCCTGGCTGCCCGGCCGCGACGAGGCTTACCTGGGCGTGCTGGTGGACGACCTGATTACCAAGGGCGTGACCGAGCCCTACCGCATGTTCACCAGCCGGGCCGAGTTTCGCCTGCAGCTGCGCGAGGACAATGCGGACATGCGCCTGACGGAAGTGGGGCGCCAGATGGGCCTGGTGGACGATGCGCGCTGGGATGCCTTCAGCCGCAAGCGCGATGCGGTTTCACGTGAAACAGAGCGCTTGAAGGCCACCTGGGTGAACCCGCGCAATCTGCCTGCCGCCGAATCTGAGCGGGTGCTGGGCAAGAGCATCGAGCACGAGTACAACCTGTTCGAGCTGCTGCGCCGCCCCGATGTGGGCTACGCCAACCTGATGTCCATGGATGGCGGCAAGTACGTATCGGCCGATGTTTCACGTGAAACCCTGGGTGACCTGAGCGACCCTGTGCTGGAGCAAGTGGAGATTGCCGCCAAGTACGCAGGCTACATCGACCGCCAGAAGGGCGAGGTCGAGCGTGCCGCGCATTTCGAGAAGCTGCGCTTGCCGCCCGACCTGGACTACATGCAGGTCACGGCCCTGAGCATCGAGGCCCGACAGGTTCTGAATCGCCACCGTCCGGAAACGCTGGGCCACGCCTCGCGCATCACGGGCATCACGCCCGCATCGATCTCGCTGCTGATGGTGCATCTGAAGAAGGGCGGGTTCAAGGAGTTTGCCGTGGCGCCGGCAACGGCCACCAAGGCAGAAGGCGAAGTGGCAGCATGACGATGTCCGTGAGCAACGACAGCCTGCGCCAGCAACTGCAAGCCGGGGCCGACGCCCTGGCGCTGGGCTTGAGCGATGCGCAGGTCGGGCTGTTGATGGATTTTCTGGCGCTGCTGCAGAAGTGGAACAAGGTCTATAACCTGACGGCTGTGCGCGACCCGCAGGAGATGATGACGCACCACCTGCTGGACAGCCTGGCCGCCGTGGCGCCGCTGCGCAGGCATGTGGCAGGCCTGCAGCAGGGTGGTGCGGTGGCAGCGGTGAAGCTGCTGGATGTCGGATCGGGCGGTGGCCTGCCCGGCGTGGTGTTCGCCATCTGCTGCCCGGATGTGGATGTGAGCTGCGTGGACACAGTGGGCAAGAAGGCCGCGTTCATCCAGCAGGTGGCGGTGGCGCTCAAGCTGCGCAACCTGCATGGGGTGCATGCGCGGGTCGAGACCCTGACATCCCCTTTCGACATCATCAGCTGCCGCGCATTTGCCTCGTTGCCCGACTTCGTCACTTGGTCGCGCAGCGCGCTGGCTGCGCCCCATGGTGCGTGGCTGGCCATGAAGGGCAAACACCCGGATGACGAAATCGCAGCGTTGCCTGCAGATGTGTCGGTGTTTCACGTGGAACAGCTGGCCGTGCCGGGCCTGGATGCAGAGCGCTGCATCATCTGGATGAAGCCCGCCTGAGCGCTTTGGCTGCCAGTCGCTGGCTTTTTCACGGTCATGGCAGGGTGGTCGCGTAAACTCGGCTCCTCACTTCGGGTGCATGCATTCTGCGCACCCATCCAGCACACCGGGAGAGATCATGTTCGGCATCGCAGACTACGGCGCCTTTGTCGCCGCCATTGTGTTGTTCCTGCTCATTCCAGGCCCCGGCAATCTGGCGCTCATCACCTCCACCAGCAAGGGCGGTATTCGCGGTGGACTGGCGGCCACCATGGGTGTGATCGCGGGCGATCAGGTGCTGATGTGGGCTGCGGTAGCCGGTGTGGCCGCGTTGCTGGCCACCTACCCCGCAGCGTTCAATGCGGTGCAGTGGCTGGGCGCGGCCTATCTGGCCTGGTTGGGTTTCAAGATGGTCACGGCCAAGCCGGGCGCGCAGCCGATTCTGAACATCCAGCCCCGTCACTACTTCAAGCAGGCGGGGCTCATCACCCTGCTCAATCCCAAAGCCATCGTGTTTTACATGGCGTTTTTCCCGCTGTTCGTCGATCCGGCCCGCCACCAGGGCATGCTGACCTTTGGCGTGATGGCGGCCACGGTGGCGGCGCTGACCTTTCTCTATGGCCTGGTCGCTGTACTGCTCACGCACTTTCTGGCCGAGCGCATGCGCGCCAATCCCCGCATCGGTCGCGCGCTGGAAAAAGTGGCCGGCATCTTCCTGATCGGCTTTGGCATCAAGCTGGCCATCTCCAAGTAAAACAACGACAACCACCACACGGACCGCACACTCCCCATGGCCAAGATCTTTTGCGTTGCCAATCAGAAGGGTGGCGTTGGCAAGACCACCACCACCGTCAACCTCGCCGCCGGGCTGGCCAAGATTGGCCAACGCGTGCTGATGGTGGACCTGGACCCGCAGGGCAACGCCACCATGGGCTCGGGCGTGGACAAGCGCAGCCTCGACCTCACGGTGTACGACGTGCTGCTCGAATCTGCCTCGGTGAAAGAGGCGGCCGTGCTGTCGGAGAAGTGTGGCTACTGGGTGGTGGGCGCCAACCGCGAACTGGCGGGCGCCGAGGTGGAGCTGGTGACGCTGGAGCACCGCGAAAAGCGCCTCAAGGCCGCGCTGGCCGAGGCGGATGCCGACTTCGACTTCGTGCTCATCGACTGCCCGCCGTCGCTCTCCATGCTCACCCTCAATGGCCTGTGCAGCGCCCACGGCGTGATCGTGCCCATGCAGTGCGAATACTTTGCGCTCGAAGGGCTCACGGACCTGGTCAACACCATCAAGCAGGTGCACGCCAACCTCAACGCCGACCTGCAGATCATCGGCCTGCTGCGCGTGATGTTCGACCCGCGCATCACGCTGCAGCAGCAGGTGAGCGACCAGCTCAAGGGCCACTTTGGCGACAAGGTGTTCAACAGCGTGATTCCGCGCAATGTGCGCCTGGCCGAGGCGCCCAGCTACGGGCTGCCCGGTGTGGTGTTCGACCCGGCCGCCAAGGGCAGCCAGGCGTTTGTCGAGTTTGCCGAGGAGATGGTTGCGCGTGTGAAAACCATGCCCCCAGCCGCAGCCTCCATGGCCAAAATGGCCGCAGGCGCTTGAATGATATGCGCTGCTAGCTATTAAATTGATAGTAATGAAAGCCTCCAACATCCTGCTGCTGCCCGGCTGGCAGAACTCTGGCCCCGACCACTGGCAAAGCCGCTGGGAGGCCGCGCACGGCTACCAGCGCGTGGAGCAGCACGACTGGATGCGCCCGCTGCGCGGCGACTGGTCTGCGCGCCTGGAAGAGACCGTGGCCGATGCCGACGGCCCGGTGGTATTGGCGGCGCACAGCCTGGGCTGCATCCTGACGGCCTGGTGGGCGGCACACACCCGCCATGCGGCCAAGGTGCGCGGCGCGCTGCTGGTGGCGCCGGGCGATGTGGAGCGGCCGGACCTGGCCGCGCAGATCCACGGCTGGGCGCCCATTGCGCGCCAGCCGCTGCCGTTCCCGGCCGTGCTGGTGGGCAGCCGCAACGACCCGTACTGCAGCTTCGAGCGTGCCGAGGGGCTGGCGCAGGCCTGGGGTGCGCGGTTTGTGGACTATGGCGAGCGCGGGCACATCAATGCCGAATCCGGGCTGGGCGACTGGGAAGAGGGGCGGGGCTGGCTGATGCAGCTCGCCACTCCGGCATGAGCCGCTGGGTTTTTTGGCGCAAGCGCCCGCCGGTGATGGCGGACGGCGCTGTCCCTCCACCTCGGCGGGTCACGGCTGACTTCTACTGGCTTGGCGACGCCTTGCAGGTGGTGCTTGCCTGGCTGCTGCCCAGCAGCGCGGTGGTGGTGGGCGCGCTGGGGCAGTTCATGCTGGCCCTCGTGCTGCTCGCGGTGGCCTTCGGTGTGTGGTTGCGCCTGTGGCGCAGTCGCAAGCGGCGCCGCGTGGCGAGCCGCTCCGCACTGTGACGTTTTGAACCCTGGCCAACGACCCATGACCAAGATCAGCCTGTCTGCCCTTGCCGACCAACTGCCCCGCGCCTGGAACTCCACGGTGGTGGGCCGCGCTGCGGGTGCCAACCTCAAGGTGCTGCGCATGGATGACGCGGCCTACCCCGACGAGTCGCACGACTTTGACGAAGCCCTGCTGGTGCTGGACGGCTGCATGCGCCTGGACCTGCAAGGGCAGGTCACCGAGGTGAACGCGGGCGAGGTGTTCATCGTGCCCGCAGGCGTGCCCCACGCCGTGGCGCCCGGCAGCCGCGGCACGCTGGTCATCATCGACCGCTGATTCTTCCCCCTTTCCTTTTTCCTTTCGCGAGACGCATTTCATGGTCACCAAAAAACCCAAGGGCCTCGGCCGAGGCCTGGAAGCCCTGCTGGGCCCCAAGGTCGAAGACAAAGTGGAACAGGCCCAGGCCGCCGAAGCGGGCCTGCCCAGCAGCCTGCCGCTGTCCGAACTGGTACCGGGGGTGTACCAGCCGCGCACGCGCATGGACGAGGGCGCGCTGTACGAGCTGGCCGAGTCCATCAAGGCCCAGGGCATCATGCAGCCCATCCTGGTGCGGCGGCTCACGGGCGGGGAGCACGCGGGCAAATACGAAATCATCGCGGGCGAGCGGCGCTTTCGCGCCTCGCGCCTGGCGGGCCTGGCCGAGGTGCCGGTGCTGGTGCGCGATGTGCCCGACGAGTCGGCCGCTGCCATGGCGCTCATCGAAAACATCCAGCGCGAAGACCTCAACCCGCTGGAAGAAGCCCAGGGCCTGCAGCGCCTGGTCAAGGAGTTTGGCCTCACGCACGAGCTGGCCGCGCAGGCGGTGGGCCGCTCGCGCAGCGCCGCCAGCAACCTGCTGCGCCTGTTGAACCTGGCCGAGCCGGTGCAGACCATGCTGATGGCGGGCGATATCGACATGGGCCATGCGCGCGCACTGCTGTCGCTGGACCGCGCCGCACAGATCACGGCCGGCAACCAGATCGCGGCCAAGAAGCTGTCGGTGCGCGAGGCCGAGGCGCTGGTCAAGAAGATCGGCGCCGAGTTCAGCCTGGTGCCGCAAAAGCCCCAGAAGGAAAAGTCGCGCGACTTGAAGCGTGTGGAAGAAGAGCTGTCGGACCTGCTGATGGCCGAGGTCGAAGTGCGCGTCAAAAAGCGCGTCAAGCGCAACGGCCGGGTGGAGGACATGGGCGAGCTGGCGATCCAGTTCGGGTCGCTGGAGGCGCTCAACGGGCTGATCGACCGCCTGCGCGGCTGACCCGCTCGTCGCTCCGGGGCGCGGCGTTGTCGCCGCGCAAGATGGCGTGAAATAGCGCACAGAAACGGTTTCCACAAGTAACTTGCACGGGCAAAATGCGTCCTTGCGGGGCCTACACTGCGCTGCGTTCAACACACCCGGGTTGACCGCAAGGCCTCTTCACAGGGCGGCGACAAAGCCGCTTTGCGGCCCACGATGGTTTGCCGGGTGATCCACGTATCTCCTGGAGCAGACCCGATGACAACCCCTTTGCGCTACCTGACCCCCGCCTGCCTGGCCGCCGGCCTGTGCATTGCCAGCCTGGGCGCCCACGCCCAAACCACCAAGGCTCCCAAGGTGCAGCTGTGGATGGACCTGTCCACCGGCACCATGGCCGGCATGCCCGAGATGGACAGCCTGCCCGGTGGCGGCGGCATGCTCGGCGGCCTCATGGGGGGCATGGGCGGCGGCGCAGCGCCGGGCATGGGGGGCGGCAGCAACACGTCATACGGCAACGCACGCGCCATGTCCATCATGCCGCCGCGCGTTATTGATATCGCCTTGCACAACAGCCTGCGCCCCGGCGTAGAAGCCAGCCAGTCCATCCCGCCTGGCATGCGCATGGGCGAGTCCCTGCCTCTGATCCCCCCGCGCGCCCAGCCCACCCAGACCGAGCCGGGCGAAGTGCCCCGTGAGTACCAGCAACAGCAGCCCAAGGGCCGAATCCTGCTGTACTGGGGCTGCGGTAGCGCGGTGCGTGCGGGCCAGCCCCGCGTAATCGATCTGGCGCGTGCCAAGCCCTCCGACTACGCGCAGGCCTTTGCAGGCCGCGCCGTGCCCGACCGGGGCCCGCGCGTGGGCCCGGCCTATGCGCTGTACCCCAACGAGCGCAACCAGGTCAGCCTGTCGCGGGACAGCTCGGTGGTGGGCGAGCACCAGGTGCGGGGCGACGGTGTGCCTGCCTCGATGAAGTTCACGCTGGGCGCGGCGCAGGACCTGATGCCCGCCATCGACCTGCGCACCACCGGCAAGCCGCAGGACAGCATGGGCACCAGCTGGCAGCCAGTGCGCAATGCGCGCGCCTACTACCTGCACGCCATGTCGCAAAGCGGGGACGACCTCATCATGTGGTCCAGCGCCGAGACGCCCGACACCGGCATGGGTCTGTTCGACTACCTCTCGCCCGCCACCATCGACCGCTGGCTCAAGGAGCGAGTGCTGCTGCAGCCCGAGACCACGCAGTGCGCGATCCCCCAGGGCATCTTTGCTGGCGGCGGGCGCGATGCCACGCCCATGCTGCGCATGATGGCCTACGGTGGCGAGAGCCACATCGTGTATCCACCCCGTCCGGCCGACCCCAAGGCCGCGTGGGAGCCTGAATGGTCGGTGCGCGTGCGTGTGAAGTCGCACACCATGGCCATGCTGGGCGAGGAGATGCAGGGGCGCCGTGGCGGCATGGGCGCAGCACCCACTGCACCGTCGGGCGGCACAGGCGCTTATTCCAGCGGCATGGGTGGTGCGCCCGCAGGCCAGCCGCCCGCAGGCGACGGCGGCACGGAGGCAGGCAACGTGGTCAACCCCGTCAATCTGCTGCGCGGCATTTTTGGCCGCTGAGAACGGAGAACCATGCTCGCCCTGCGCATGCCCTGGCCCCTGCCCGCACTGGCGGCGTGGGCTTGCGCGTGGCTGATCTTTGTGGCGCTGCAGCGCGCGGTTCCACCGGTGGCCGCCTTTCTGGTGGCCTGCCTGCTGGGTACGGCTGCCAGTGTGCTGGGCGACAGCTGGTGGCGGCGCGGGCTGATTGCCGCCGGGTTCCCTCTGTCGCTGGCGCTGCTGGGGGCGGCCAGCCTGCCCACGTGGGCGTGGCTGGTGCCGCTGTCGTTGTTGTTGCTGGTCTACCCGCTCAATGCGTGGCGCGATGCGCCCCTGTTTCCCACACCGCGCCACGCGCTGCAGTCTCTGGCCGTGCAGGCACCGCTGCCGCTGGGCGCGCGCGTGCTCGATGCAGGCTGTGGCCTGGGCGATGGCCTCAAGGCCCTGCGCCATGCCTACCCGGCCGCCCAGCTGGACGGACTGGAGTGGAGCTGGCCGCTGCGCCTGCTGTGTGCCTTGCGCTGCCCTTGGGCCCGGGTGCAGCGTGCCGACATGTGGAAGGCCGACTGGAGCGCCTACCAGATGGTGTACCTGTTCCAGCGGCCCGAAAGCATGGCCCGCGCGGCCGCCAAGGCCCAGGCCGAACTGGCGCCCGGCGCCTGGCTGGTGAGCCTCGAGTTTGCGGTGCCCGGCTGGCTGCCCAGTGCCCAGCTGCGCGCGCCCGGTGGTCGGGTGGTGTGGCTGTACCGCATGCCGCGCCAGCCGCAGGAGGGATGACATGCACACCACGCAATCCATGCGCCCGCACCTGTGTCCGTCTGTGTCGCAGGCCCCACACGGTTACAGAAAAGATACAAGCTTTTGCTACATTGCGCGGCTGGCTACAACCCCATACACAACAACCAAGAAACTCACAGCCAGAGGGGGTCGCACACAGCACGTAACCGCGCCGGGAGGGGGCGCACGGGCTGCCGCACCCGCCTTTACCGGACTTCCACCACGCACGCCGTATTCGCTGCACCCTCCTTTGGGCGGGGCTGTTGCGTGGCTGCGCGTGGGAAGCGCGGGGTGTTTCTGGTGAGCAACCGACCGATCTGCAAGGAGCATCCATGACCGCCCACCCATCCCGTTTCCGTCCGCGCCTGCTGTGGGTGCTGGCGCTGAGCGCTGCCCTCACCGGCTGCGCCACCATGCAGAGCCACGACAAAACGGCCACCGACATGCAGACCGCCGGGCGCAGTGGCGGCATCCCCGCCGCGCTGGCCAGCCTGGAGAGCACGGCCAAGACCGAAGAAGAAAAAACGGCGCTGCTCTTCAACATGGAGCGCGGTGAGCTGCTGCGCATGGACCGCCGCTACCCCGACAGTACCAACGCCTTCCTGCTGGCCGACAACAAGGTCAAGGAATGGGAAGAAACCGCCAAGACCAACCCCTCCAAGCTGATGGGCACCGTGGGCGCGGCCCTGGTGAGCGAGCGCCTGAAGGTCTACGAAGGCCAGGACTATGAAAAGGTGTGGCTGACCACGCGCCTGGCGCTCAACCGCATGGCCGTGGGCGATTTTGAAAACGCCCGTGTGGACATCAAGCGCACGCACGAGCGCGAAGCCATCATTGCCGAGTTCCGCGCCAAGGAAACCCTGGCGGCCGAAGAAGAGGCCAAGTCCAAGGGCGCCACCTCGGGCGGCAAGGAGCTGAATGGCTACCCGGTCGAAACGCTCAACGACCCCGAAGTGCTGGCCCTCAAGAACGGCTACTCCAACGCGCTGTCCCACTACCTGGCTGGCTTCCTGTACGAAATGCTCAACGAGCCTGGCCTGGCTGCGCCCGGCTACCGCAAGGCCATCGAGCTCAAGCCTGACACCCCCGTGCTGGAAGAAGGCCTGCGCGGCCTGGACAACCGCACCGGCTTCACCTGGAAGCGCCGCCAGCGCATGACCGACGTGCTCTTCATCGTCGAGGCCGGTGACGCGCCTGCACGCAAGCCCAAGGCCTTCACCATCCCCGTGCCCACCGGCCGGGGCATGGTCACCGCCAGCATTTCGTACCCCGTGATCGAGCCCTCCAAGGACGCCCCCCTGACGGTGGTGTCGGCCGCCGGCACCGACCTCAAGCTCGAAAAAGTGGTGGACGTGAACGTGATGGCCCGCCGTGCGCTCAAGGACGAAATGCCCGGCATGGTGCTGCGCGGCTTCACCCGCGCTGTGGCCAAGGGCGTGCTGCAGAACGAGCTGCAAAAGCGTGGCGGCCTCATCGGCGGCCTGATTGGCGCCGCAGCCTCGGTGGCCACCGAGCAGGCCGACGACCGCATGTGGCGCATGCTGCCCGGTCGCGTGTATGTGGCCCGTGGCTACCTGCCCCCTGGCGAGCACACTGTCTCCATCAACGGCCGCCAGTTGCCCCAGCCGATCAAGATCGACGGCCAGTACGCCCTGGTGCCGCTGCGCATGTATGACAACAGCGTGCTGATCGGCGACGTGGCCATGCTGGGCCAGCTGCCCACGGTGGCGGCGGCACCCCAGCCGGCCCCTGCAGCCGCTGCTGCGGCGCCTGCCGCTCCGGTGCGCACCACCAACAACAACCGCGCCCGCACCGTCCCGTCGTCCACCGTCAAGCCCACGGCCGCCCAGCCCGCTGCAGCCGCCAAGAACTGACCCCTGTTTCTGATCCCATTCAAGGAGCCTCTGGCATGAGAACCCGTTTTGTCCCCGCCGCGATCCCCGCAGTGCTGTGTGCGGCCCTGATGACCCTGGCTGGCAGCGCCAGCGCCCAGCTGCATGACCCCGCCACACCGCTGGCCGTGGCCGCCAAGGTGGCCTTGCGCGGCGAGGCCAACAGCATCGCCGTGCGCGAGATGCGCATCGTGCGCAAGAACGACATCCTGGTGGTGCAGGCCGACATGGCCAACATGGGCCGCACCGACCGCACCGTGTTCTACCGCTTCAAGTGGCTGGACAACGTGGGCAACCAGGTGGGCGACGGCGAGTCCTGGAAGCAGATGACCGTGCTGGGCCTGGGCCAGCAGACCGTCAAGAGCGTGGCGCCCACCAGCGCCGCCGTGGACCTGCGCCTGGAAATGAATGTGGAGCCGCGCTGATCGCGCCGCGCCAATCCCTGTTTGAGTGAGGAGTAAAACCATGACAACCAAGAACCGCATCCAGCGCAGCGCGCTGATCCTGGCCTTTGCGGCCAGCACCCTGGCCCTGTCGGCCTGCCAGAACCTGTCCTCGCCCACCGTGCGTTTTGACCGCCAGGTCAACTACGGCGATGCCAAGGCCGTCGAGTTGGTGACCAACGAATTCGGCTCCACCGACCTGCAGATGATTGCCGAGAAGATGACTGGCGGCCTGCTCGAAACCGGCATCTTCCAGGGCCGTCCCACGGTGACCATTTCCACCGTCAAGAACAAGACCAGCGAGTACATCGACACGACCAACGTGATGAACTCCATCCAGACTGCGCTGGTCAAGTCCGGCAAGGTGCGCTTTGTGCGCTCCATCAACGAGATGCAGGCCGGTGTGGACGAGCTGCAGCGCCAGAACCAGAGCGGCCTGTACAAGCAGGGCACCACCGCCAAGGTCGGCCAGATGACCGCCGCCAAGTACAGCATGGAAGGCGAGCTGACCAGCATCGTCAAGCAGAACAACACGACCAAGGACGTGTACTACAAGTTCACGCTGAAGCTGTTTGATGTGCAGGAAGGCACGATCGAATGGCAGGACGAAAAGGAAATCCGCAAGACAAGTAAGCGGTGACATCCCCCTGAGGCGCTGCGCGCCTTCCCCCTTCTCTCGGCTTCGCCGGGAAGGGGGACGCCGCCAGTGCGGCGGGGCGCCCCTTGCACGGCGGCAGCTGGCCTGGGTCGCGCCAGTTTCGAAGGATGTCGGTGCTGAAGCCGCATCGCTCGATGAATTCATGACTTTCCGTTAGCTCACAAGGAGCACACCATGCAACGCAGAATCACCCTCCACACGGCCCTGGCCGTGATTGCGGCCACCACGCTGGCCTGGGGCACGGGCGCCCAGGCGCAGCAGCCCGGCGCCGCGCCCAAGATCGCCGTGACCGACCTGGCCTACGCCCAGCGCGTGTCCGAGTACTTCATGGCCGGCACCTATCAGCGCAGCAGCCAGATGAGCGCCCAGGGCAGCCAAGGCGGCAGCCATAGCCACGGCATGTACGGCGGCGGGGGCTCGTACTCCGGCCAGCAGTCCATGCAGGCCTCCGAGCAGGCCAGCGGCACCTATGTGGCGGGCCGCTACAGCTACATCGAACAGCGCGAGCTGGGTGGCTACACCAACGACATCAAGGGCGCCATCCTGCAGGGCACGTATTTCCGCCTGGTGCAGGGCAAGGGCTTTGACGCAGGCAAGCCCCAGCCCAGCAAGGCCGAGCAGGTGCTCAACCAGGTGCAGGGCGGCAAGATGGCCACGCCCCAGGCGCAGCCCCAGGTCAACGATGTGATCACCCGCATCAAGAAGGGTGAGTTCAACGGCGCCGACTACGTGCTGTTTGGCGTGGTGTCCAGCATCGAGTTCACCGATGCGCTCTCGCCCCTGCAGGGCACCACCAGCGCCACGCGCCAGTACGGCCTGCAGCTGCTGGCCGACTTCTCGCTCATCAACACCAAGACCTACGAGATCAAGGCCGCGTTCTCCGCCCAGGGCGAAGGCAACGACACCAAGATCCTCTCGATCCGCGGCGACATTGCGCCCCCCAACCGGGCCAAAGTGATGCGCGAAACCTCGCTGTCGCTGGCGCAGGACGTGTACCAGCAGCTCGCGGTGCAACTGGGCTACACCGATGCCAACCTGGCGCGCGGCGTGCGCCCACCGGTGGTGTACCAACAGGGCGGCCAGCCCATGCCCGTGCCGCAACCGCAGCAGCCTGAGCAGGTGCTGATCCTCAAGTAAGCCGCCGTGCGCCCCACCGTGCACCCGCAGCCCTCGCGGGCCCCGGCCCGTGCGGTGCCTGCCCTCCCCAAGGCCAGCCCAGCGCTGGCCTTTTTTGCGTCTGCCGTCCTGGCCTTGACGCTGGCTGGTTGCGTGGCCCCCCACGCACATGGGGGCGCGAGTGCGGCACAGCCGGACCCTGTGATGCCCGCCATAGAACAGGGCCTGGCGCCGGGCGCTGGATTTATCCAGCGGGCCGTGCCGGGCGTGGGCGGCGCTGTGCTCAAGACCCTGCAGCGCGCGGAGCGTACCGCGCCGCTGCGCTACCGTGTGATCGTCATCCCTGGCTCGGGCTGCGCGGGCATGGGGCCCATCGCGGACCGCTACTTTGCCGGCCTGCTGCACGCGCAGGTGCTGGTGCTGCACAAGCCGGGCGTAGACCCCGGAGCCCGCACCGCCCCCGCCGACTGCCCGCACAGCTTTGTCTCGCTGGACCGGCATTCCACTTGGCTCGCACACGCCCGTGCGGCCTTGCGTGCCGATGCCCTGTTGCTCCAGGGGCAGCCCGCGCTGCCGCAGCTGCTGGTGGGCATCTCTGAAGGGGCCGAGCTGCTGCCTGCACTGGCGCCTGAGGTGCCGCACCTGGCCGGATTGGTGCTCATTGGCGCCAGCGGCCTGGACCCGCAGGACGCTGGGGCGCTGCAGGCCCGCCGCGTGGGCGCAGAAGGCGACTGGGCCGCGCTGGGGCAACTGGTGGCGGGTGCCCCGCACGACAGCGTGGTGGTGCAGGGGCGCAGCCTGGGTTACTGGCGCGACCTGTGGAACTGGCCGCTGACCCTGCCCCTGCTGCAAGGTCCCTGGCCGCTGCTGCAGGTGTGGGGCAGCGACGATGCGCTGGTGCCCGCCGTGGCCTACACACGTTTTGCGGAGCTGGCCGCCTTGCGCACCGCGCCCTACTGTGCGCGGCGCATCGACGGTGCCGACCACGGCCTGCAGCGTGCCGCCGCAGGGATGGACGGCGTGCAGCAGGTGTGGGCCTGGACCGAGCAATGGGTCCGTCAACCGGCCGCCGGGCTGTGTGCGCCGCTGCTAGGTGCACGGGGCAGCGCCCCGCCTGCGCAGTAACTCCCACCGGGCCTTGTCAGGCCCCGGGATGCGCCGTCGCAATTTCGGGTATCGCCGTGTTTTGACACCGCCGCGAAAGATCGCTGGTGAGACAGTCGACAGAGGTGCTCAAGGCACTGTGTAAATCTGCGCAAAAGTGCCCCGTTCCAGCATCTCGCTGGACGATGCGCCGTATCCCGCGAACACTTGGGTACCGCGCAGGCCCGACACGTCGGCCGCCATGAGGATGGGCACCATGTGGCTGCCCAGGGTGGCCGTGCCGGTGGCGGGCAAGGTCCCTGTGATGAACGGGACCCATCCTCCGGGCGAGAGCGCGAACAGCCCCGCGCCAGGCACCAGTGCCGCCACGTACAGCGCTCCTGGCCGTCCGGCATCGGAGGCCGCTACCTGGATGGCCGCCCATAGATTCAGCTGCTGCGATGGGCCAGAGACCGATGCTGAAAATGCGGGCGTTGCTGCCGTGTAAGGCACCCGCGCGCTGTCGGCATCAAAGCCGGGCCGCTCCATGATGGGGCTGAGGTCCACCGCCTCGAAGGCGGTGTGCGGCACGGTTTGCACCTGCGAGATGGTGGCGTCGCTCCACTGGTGGCTGGGGTCGCCCGTGATGTACATGTCAGACCCGCCATCGGCGATGTACATGCCGTAGGTCTTGAGCGCCCGCAGGATGGCCCGGGCTTGCACCGTGTAGGTCTCGGGAACGGGGTAGTCTGCCCGCAGCCGAAACAGCTGGCCCATGGGGGGCTTGGTGGCGGATGCGTCCCCGTTGCGTGTGAGATGCCGGGCGGGCCAGGCGTAGCTGGTGCGAATCTTGTGGCTCTGGATGGTGAAGCGAAGCGCATGGCGGATGTCGCCCGCGCTGGCTTCATCGGCCTTCAACAAGAGCGGCAGCATCGGAAACCCGGCGGCATCGGCCGAGGTCCAGCCTTCGGGCCGCAGGGCGTTGGAGCGCAGGTCAAAGGCGGCGCTGCTGTAGATGTCCCAGCCGCCGTCGGGCCGTGTGTAGCTCAGGTAGCTTTCCCACAACATGCAGGTGTCGGTGTCCACGGCCAGGATGTGGTGGTCGTTGTAAACCGCCTTGTTCCCGCTGATGCCGCCCTCTACCAGCGGTTGGAGCGGAATTGGCAGCCGGGCTGGCTCGCGCAGACCGGTACAGGGCCGTGCCAGGCTGCCGTCGCTGCGTGCGCAGTCGCTCTCGTCGGGCGCGCCGTCGCCGTCAAAGTGCACCGAGGGCCATGTAAAGCCGCGGCCTTGCACCACGTTGTACGGGATACCCCAGTACTCGGGGCTGCGCATGTCTTCGGTCTGGCCCAGGTCCAGGTGCAGACGCCGGGGCGTGCTGCTGATGGTTTGCAGGAACGCCGCTGACTGCGGGTGTACCGGCAAGTTGTCGATGGGCGTGTTGAAGAGGTGATCTGGCGGCAGCACCGGGCAGTTGCCGATGAGCGGTGGTCCGGCCATGGTCAGCGGCACCAGGGCGGCCGATAGGCAGGCTAGGGTTGCACGTGCGAACTTCATGGGGTCTCCGGCCGAGGGGGAGGCAACAGCCTCCGGACCGTCGGGTATAGCGCAAACCCTAGCGGGATTCCAGGGGCATCGCGTGACAGCCTGTTACTTGCCTGCCGGAGTCAGGGCCGGGGCCGGTACATCCTGAACAACTGCTCCGGCCCTACCGTGAAATAGTCCGCCGGGCCGCCGCCGCGCAGGATGTGCCCCGCATTCGCGGTGTCGTAGACGCCGTCTTTCAGCAGTGCGGTGTCGATGTGCATGGCCACCACCTCGCCCAGCACCAGCCAAGTGTCCACCGGGGCCCCGTCCACCCCCTGCAGCTGCAGGATCTGCGTGCTGCGGCATTCAAAGGTGACCGGGCTTTCGGCCACGCGCGGCGGGCGCACGCGCGTGGAGGGCAGGGGGGTGAGGCCGGTCAGGTCGAACTCGCTCACTTCAGGTGGCACGGCGGCGCAGCTCTGGTTCATCACCTCGGCCAGGTCGCGGGTGGCCAGGTTCCACACAAACTCGCCCGTGGCCTGCACGTTGCGCACCGTGTCTTTGTACCCAATGCTGGCAAAGCCCACGATGGGCGGCACGTAGTTGAAGGCATTGAAGAAGCTGTAGGGCGCCAGGTTGGTGGCGCCTGTGGCGCTTTGCGTGGAGATCCAGCCAATGGGGCGCGGCCCCACGATGGCGTTGAACGGGTCGTGCGGCAGGCCGTGGCCCTGGCGGGGTTCGTAGCTGTGGAAGGTGCGTGGGGGCTGTGGCGTGGTCATGGACTCGGCAGGGTGGGGCGATAACAGACCATCACCTTAGCGGCAGTTGCGGCGCACTGCAGCCACTGGGGCATCAGGATGCTCTTTTTTTGATAGCTGTCCAGGCATGTGCTTCTGGCGCATAGCGGCAATATGAGCCGATATGAGGCAAGCATGGGCCTGCAAAGCCTGTACAGAACTTGGCGCATGAGGCCCGGCGCTACGGCTGCACGCACCGCACGGGACTACGGGACCACGGCCGCTGGCTGCTGCTGCCCCAGAAACCGCCCCGGCGGTTGTCCCACCGACTTGCGCACCATGGCGCTGAAGGCGCTGGGGCTGTAGCCCAGTTCGGCGGCGATCTGGCCCATGGGCATGCGCCCGGCGGCCAGCGACACGGCCTTGGCCAGGATCACCTGCTGGCGCCACTGGGTGAAGGTGCTGCCTAGCTCGGAGCGGAACAGGCGCGCCACGGTGCGCGGGCTGGCGCCGGTGTCCTGCGCCCAGTCGGCCAGGGTGTCGTGGCGCGTGGGGTCGGCCAGCACGGCTTCGCAGAGGTGGCGCAGGCGCTTGTCCTGGGGCAGGTCCACGCCCAGCTTCACGGCGGCGGCGCGGGCCAGTTCGCCCCTGACCAGGGCGCTCAAATGCTGTTCACGCCGCAGGTCGGCGGGGCTGATCGCGGGGCCACCGTCGGGCGCGGTGGGCATTTCGCGCACCAGGGCACGCAGCAGGTCGGACACCTCCAGCACGCGGCACTGGCGCCAGGCGTCTTCCTGGTCGCGCGGCACGCCGGGGCCGCAGCGGCCCCGGGGCTGGTGGAAGTACAGCGTGCGCAGGTCGGCGTCTTCGACCATGGTCACGGCATGCTCCACACCGGGCGGAATCCACAGCGCGCGCGATGGCGGCACGATGTAGGTGCCGTGGTTGACCGTGAGCCGGATCACGCCCGTGGTCGATATCGCCACCTGCGCCCACGGGTGGCTGTGCGGCATCACCTGCGTGTCGGCGGCCAGCCAGCGCAGCTTGGCGCGCACCGGGCGCGCGGCGGTGGGCACAAACAACTCGGGTGTGAGCGAGTCCACGTACGACATGCCGCGCGGCTTGCCAGCGGGGGCGCGGGGCACGACCGGGGCCGCAAGGTGCTCCACTCCCGGTTCGGCGGGCGCAGCGGGTTCGGTGGGCGGATTTGGCATGTTTACGATAAAAGTTGTCTGCCTATCGTAAACCTGCCGAGGCCATGCTGCCTAAGATCGAGCCCATGACTGCTTCCACCTCCGGCGCTACCGCCACCACTGCCAACCCCGTCCCCCTGCGGCAGGACGCCCGCACCATCGGCCTGATCGGCCTGGCCCACGGCAGCTCGCACTTCTTTCACATGCTGCTGCCGCCGCTGTTTCCGTGGCTGATTGGCGAGTTCGGCTTCAGCTATTCCGAGCTGGGCCTGCTGGTGTCGGTGTTCTTCGTGATCTCGGGCGTGGGACAGGCGCTGTCGGGCTTCCTCGTGGACCGCGTGGGCGCGCGGCCGGTGATGTTTTTTGCGCTGTCGAGCTTTGCGGCCGCGGGCCTGGCGGCAGGCACGGCGCAGGGCTACACGGGCCTGCTGCTGGCGGCGGCTTTGGCCGGGCTGGGCAATGCGCCGTTCCACCCGGTGGACTTCACGATTCTGAACAAGCGCGTGTCGCCACAGCGCCTGGGGCATGGCTTTTCGGTGCACGGCATCAGTGGCAACCTGGGCTGGGCGACGGCGCCGGTGTTCATGGCGGGCATTGCCACGGCCACGGGCTCGTGGCGCACGGCCTGCCTGTGCGGCGGCCTGCTGGCCCTCACGGTACTGGCCATCATGGTGTGGAACCGCGATGCGATTGACGACCGGCAGGGCGCCTGGGCGCACCAGGCCAAGGGCGGTGGCGGTGCGGCGGCGGAGAAGCCCGAGCACCCCATGGCCTTCCTCAAGCTGCCCTCGGTGTGGCTGTGTTTCTCGTTCTTCTTCTGGAGCACCTGTGCACTCAGCGCCATCCAGAGCTTTGCCAGCCCGGCGCTGCAGTCCATGTACGGCCTGCCGCTGAGCGTGACGGCCATGGTGGTCACGGGCTACATGCTGTGCGGCGCGGCGGGCATGCTGGTGGGCGGCTTTCTGGTGGGCCGTGTGCAGCGGCTGGAGAAGATCATCTCCGTGTGCCTGCTGGGCTCGGCCGCGTTGCTGGTGGTGGTGGCCTCGGGGCTGCTGCCGGGCATGGTGGCGCTGGTGGTGGCCTCGGTGGCAGGGCTGGGCACAGGCCTGGCCGGGCCTTCGCGTGACATGCTGATCAAGCGCGCTGCCCCCCCCGGCGCCACGGGCCGCGTGTATGGCACGGTGTACTCGGGGCTGGACCTGGGCTTTTGCCTGGCGGCCCCGGTGTTTGGCGCCATGCTGGACCACGGCATGACGGCGGGCATCTTCTACGGCTCGGCCGTGACCCTGGGCCTGAGCGTGGTGTCGGCGGCCCTGGTGGGGGTGGGCGTGGCCGCACGGGCGGCGCGGCCTGTGCCTGCGGCGGCCTGAAGGGTCCGGGGGGGAGGGGATACGCACGGCGGCCAGCACGCCGCGCGGGCCTGTGTTGCAATCGCGGTCGGTGGCGCCGGGGCCCTGGTTGCAGGGCCTAGTGTGGTGTTGCACGCTATCTGGCACTTAAAAACCGCGTCTTTTCGGCCAGGGCTGCGTTGCAAATCCTCGCGATACCTCCGGGTATCGCTGCGGTTTGCGCCTTGCCCTGACCAAAAATCCATCGGTTTTCAATGTGCCATCCAGCGCGCAACACCACACTAGAGCGGCGCCCTTTGTTTTCAACACACTTCCAGGACCTCGCCCATGACGAACCCCATGTACAACGCCAGCATTCCCGTCTTTCGCCAGATGCTGGGCTCGCTCCAGGACATCCTGGCCAAGACCGAGGCCCATGCCACGGCCCGCAAGATCGAGCCCGACGCGCTGCTGCAGGCCCGCCTGTTCCCCGACATGTTCCCCATGGCCCGCCAGGTGCTGATCGCCTGCGACTTTGCCAAGGGCGTGGCCGCGCGCCTGGCCGGTGTGGAGGTGCCTTCGCTGCCCGACGCCGAGCGCCCCGGTTTTGCCGACCTGACCGAGCGCATCAGCACCGTGCTGGCGTTCATCGACAGCCTGCCGCAGGCCGCGTTTGCCGAGGCCGCCACGCGCCAGATCACCATCCAGCCCGGCACGCCGCGCGAGAAGCAGTTTGTGGGCGAACACTACCTGCTGCACTACGGCCTGCCCCAGTTTTTCTTCCACGTGAACGCCACCTACGCCATCGCCCGCCACAACGGCGTGGAGCTGGGCAAGCGCGACTACATGGGCAAGTTCTGACCCTGGGCCCTGTCCCGGGGCGCCAAGGTGCCCCGGGGGCTGCCGTGTGGGGCCAGGCATGCAGATATGGGCCAAAATGGCCCGTAGCGCCAGTGAAACATGCCTGAGGTGCTATCAAATTGGTAGTATTGGACACGACGCCCAGCGCGGACAAAAAAGACAACGGAGACCCGACCCATGCCTACCCCCCGTGCCACACCACGTACCCTGCCGACCCTGGCACTGGCCGGCGTGATCGGCCTGCTTTCGGCCTGCGCGCCGGTGCCCCCGCAACCGCCCGCCTCTGCGCCGGTGAGTGCGGCGGCCGATGCTGCGCCAACGACTACCCCGTGCCCCAAAGACCTCGCGCCCATCGCCCGCTGCCTGTCGGGCAAGGACTCGGCCGGTGCGTATTACCTGGTGGCGGTGCCGCAGCAGTGGAACGGCCACTTGGTGCTGCACGCCCACGGCGGCCCGGCCCTGGGCGCGCCGAAGATGGAGCGGTCGGTGGAAGACCTGGAGCGCTGGGCCATCATGGTCCGCGCCGGGTACGCCTGGGCGGGCAGCACCTTCCGCCAAGGCGGTGTGGAGGTGCGTGCCGCCGCCGAGGACACCGAGCGGCTGCGCCAGATCTTCGTGCGCCATGTGGCGCAGCCGCAGCGCACCATCCTGCACGGCCAGTCCTGGGGCGCCAGCGTGGCGGCCAAGGGGGCCGAGATGTTCACCACCGCGGCCGACGGCAAGCGCCCGTATGACGCCGTGCTGCTCACCAGCGGCGTGCTGGCGGGCGGCACGCGCTCGTACGACTTCCGCACCGACCTGCGCGTGGTCTACCAGTACCTGTGCAACAACCACCCCCGGCCCAACGAGGCGCAGTACCCGCTGAACATCGGCCTGCCTGCCGACGCGGCGATGACGCAGGCGGACCTGGCCGCGCGCGTGAACGAATGCCTGGCGCTGAACAAGCCGGTGGCCGAGCGCACGCCCGAGCAGCAGCGCAAGATCAAAACCATCGTGGATGTGATCCGCATCCCGGCCAGCTCCATCCAGGGCCACATGAACTGGGCCACCTTCCACTTCCGCGACGTGGTGCAGCTCCGCACGGGAGGCGCCAGCCCATTTGGCAACCGGGGGGTGCAGTACCGCGGTTCGGCTGACGACGCCGCGCTGAACGCCGCCATGCTGCGCTACCGGGCCGACCCCGCTGCCGTGGCCCGCTTTGCGCAGGACACAGACCTGACCGGCCGCATCCCCGTGCCGGTGCTCACCGTCAAGGGCGTGGACGACCCCACGGCCTTTGTCGAGCTGGACGCGGCCTTCCGGGCCACCATGGCGCAAGGCGGCAGCGCGGAGCGCCTGGTGCAGACCTTCACCCGGCACAACACCCACAGCTACCTGAGCGACCCCACCTACCCCACGCTGATGACCGCGCTACTGCGCTGGGTGGACGAGGGCGCCAAGCCCACGCCCGACAGCATTGCCCAGCAGTGCCCGGCCAACGAGGCGCGTTTTGGCAAGGGCTGCGCCTTTGTGCCGGCCTATGTGCCCAAGCCCTTGAGCAGCCGCGTGGCAGACCGCGACCGTCCCTGAAAAGATCGCAAACACGTTCTGATATGTGTCCCTGGGGGATGCGCGGCGGACTGGGCATCGGCCGCCGCGCACGGTCCTCGGTGGTCGCGCTAACTCCCAGGTCCCGAAATAAAAAAGGCCCCGCACTGCGGGGCCTTTGCGTTGGAGCGGCCGAAAAGGATCAGGCCACCGAAGCCAGCGCCTTGTTCAGCGTCTCGCTGGGGCGCATCACGGCGTCCAGCTTGGCCACGTCGGGCAGATAGTAGCCACCGATGTCGGTGGGCTGGCCCTGCACGGCGTTCAGCTCTTGCACGATCTTCTGCTCGTTCTCGGTCAGCTGCTTGGCCAGGGGCGCGAACTTGGCGGCCAGTTCGGCGTCTTCGGTCTGCGCGGCCAGCTCTTGCGCCCAGTACAGGGCCAGGTAGAACTGGCTGCCGCGGTTGTCCAGCTGGCCCGTCTTGGGCGAAGGGTTCTTGTTGTTGTCCAGCAGCTTGCCCGTGGCGGCATCCAGCGTCTTGGCCAGCAGCTTGGCGCGGGGGTTGTTGTTCTTGAGGCCCAGGTCTTCCAGCGACACGGCCAGCGCCAGGAACTCGCCCAGGCTGTCCCAGCGCAGGTGGTTTTCTTCCACCAGCTGCTGCACATGCTTGGGCGCGGAGCCGCCGGCACCCGTCTCGTACATGCCGCCACCGGCCATCAGAGGCACGATGGACAGCATCTTGGCCGAGGTGCCCAGTTCCATGATGGGGAACAGGTCGGTCAGGTAGTCGCGCAGGATGTTGCCGGTGGCGCTGATGGTGTCCAGGCCACGGATCACGCGCTCCAGCGTGTAGCGCATTGCACGCACCTGGCTCATGATCTGGATATCGAGGCCGGTGGTGTTGTGCTCGTGCAGGTACATCTTGACCTTGGTGATCAGCTGCGCCTCGTGTGGGCGGTACGAGTCGAGCCAGAACACCACGGGCATGCCGGAGTTGCGCGCGCGGTTCACGGCCAGCTTCACCCAGTCGCGGATCGCGGCGTCCTTAACCTGGCACATGCGCCAGATGTCGCCTTGCTCCACGTTCTGGCTCAGCAGCACTTCGCCGGTGGCCAGGTCGGTGATGTTGGCCACGCCGTCTTCGGGGATCTCGAAGGTCTTGTCGTGCGAGCCGTACTCTTCGGCCTGCTGGGCCATCAGGCCCACGTTGGGCACGGTGCCCATGGTCTTGGGGTCGAACGCGCCGTGCCACTTGCAGAAGTTGATGATCTCCTGGTAGATGCGGGCGAAGGTCGATTCGGGCATCACGGCCTTCACGTCCTTCAGGCGGCCGTTGGCGTCCCACATCTTGCCGCCGTTGCGGATCATGGCGGGCATGGAGGCGTCCACGATGATGTCGTTGGGCGAGTGGAAGTTGGTGATGCCCTTGGCGGAATCGACCATGGCCAGCTCGGGGCGGTTTTCGTGGCAGGCGTGCAGGTCGCGCTTGATCTCGTCGCGCTGGCTTTGGGGCAGCGTTTCGATCTTGGTGTACAGATCCACCATGCCGTTGTTCACGTTCACGCCCAGTTCTTCAAAGGTCTTGGCGTGCTTGGCGAACGCGTCCTTGTAGAAGATCTTCACGCAGTGGCCGAACACGATGGGGTGCGACACCTTCATCATCGTGGCCTTCACGTGCAGCGAGAACATCACGCCGGTCTTGCGTGCGTCTTCGATTTCCTTCTCGTAGAACTCCAGCAGCGCCTTCTTGCTCATGAACATGCTGTCGATCACTTCGCGGTCGAGCAGGCTGACCTTGGGCTTCAAGACGATGGCCTTGCCGCTCTTGGTGATCAGCTCCATCTTCACGTCACGCGCCTTGTCCAGCGTCATGGACTTTTCGCCGTGGTAGAAGTCGCCGGCGTGCATGTGCGACACGTGCGAACGTGAGGCCTGGCTCCACTCGGCCATGCTGTGCGGGTTCTTGCGGGCGTATTCCTTCACGGCCTTGGGCGCGCGGCGGTCGGAGTTGCCTTCGCGCAGCACAGGGTTCACGGCCGAGCCGGTGCACTTGCTGTAGCGGGCCTTGATTTCTTTCTCTTTGTCGTCCTTGGGCTGATCGGGGTAGTCGGGCAGTGCGTAGCCCTTGGATTGCAGCTCGGCGATGGCGGCCTTGAGCTGTGCGACGGACGCGGAGATGTTGGGCAGCTTGATGATGTTGGCATCGGGCTGCAGCGTCTTCTTGCCCAGCTCGGCCAGGTTGTTGGGCACGCGCTGTTCTTCGGTCAGGTAGTCGGGGAACTCACCCAGGATACGTGCCGCCACCGAGATGTCGCTCTCCAGCACGTTGATGCCTGCCGGCGCCGCAAACGTGCGGATGATGGGCAGGAAGGAAGCCGTGGCCAGACGGGGTGCCTCGTCGGTCAGGGTGTAGATGATGGAAGGTTGCTGGGTCGTCATGGCTTGTCTCACGAAACAGAGTAGGTAGATGCCCCCGGCTGCGTCGCAGCGGGGCCAAACGCGGATGCTCTCTGATTCTCCTTGCTCGGGGCTGTCACAGCCCGCTGTTTTTGCAATCGAATCTCACAATGCAAAATTATCATAAGCCCAGGGCACTTTTTTTCACCAAATAGGTGGTCATCACCCTGCGGCCCCCTGCAGTTTGATCGTCTTGGCGCCCGCGCGCCACCCCCTGCAGACCCTACGAAAAAGTCCCTGGAACAGCCACCACCCGGCCCGGCAGCACCGCAAACTGCGCCCAGTGCGCAGGCAGGGTGTCGGGCGCCGTGCCGGTGAAGGCCCCGAAGGCGGGCAGGACCAACTGCCCGTCACCCCAACCAAAGCAGGGCGTCCGCAGCGCATCCCGCGCCGGGCCGCGCAGCCGCAGCGTGGGGTGCAGGTGCCCGGCAATCACCGTGTGGCCCGCCACCGCCTGCGGGTGGTGGCAGGCCAGCACCCGCGCATCGGCACAGGGCAACCAGGGCTCGTTGACCAGCGCCAGTGCCAGCGCGGCCGGCGGGTCGCCCGCCTGCTGGTCGTGGTTGCCGCGCACCAGGGTCATCGCCACATGCGCATGGCGCTGGCGCCAGGGCAGCAACTGCTGCCACAGCGCATCGGCAGCGCCGCTGCGCGCGTGCAGAAAATCCCCCAAGAACACCAGGTGGTCAGCACCAGTGGCAGCCAGCACCGCATCGAGCCGCGCCAGGTTATCGGCCGTGGTGCCATGGGGCACCGGCTGCCCCGCGCGGCGGAAGGTGGCCGCCTTGCCGAAATGCACATCCGCCACCATCACCATGCGCGCCGCGGGCCACCACAGCGCGCGCTGGGGCAACAGCTGCAGGGCCGTGCTGCAGGGCAGGGTGATGGCATGCGCACCCATGGGGAGCGCAGGGACGGCCTGCGTCTCGGGGGTGGATGTGTGAAAGGGAAGCGTGGTCATCATGCTCAGAATCCGTGGCGTCTGCGGGCTCGGCGGGGGGCGTCCCCAGCCGCAGCCTGGCGCGCGCGTGGTGTGCGGGGCCCAGAGCTTTCGGGCAGGTCCCACACCATGTCCGTGGGCTGCACTGCGTGCTGCGCAAGGTGGGTGCCGGTGGTGACGTCGGCCGCCTGCTCCAGCGCCTGCACCATGCGCGCCAGCCGGTCGGCCAGGGTCTCGGTGCTCAGGCGCTCGCGAAAGCGCTCCACCATCAGCGGCAGGGCGAATGGTGTGGGGCGCTCCAGCGCGTGGATGGACAGGGTCTGCGCCTGCATGCCGCGCAGTGTGTGCGCCAGGCGGTCCATGTCCAGCTCGTTCGTCAGCAGCTCGGCACGGGCCTGGGCCAGCAGCAGGTTGCCCGGGTCGTACTGCGCAAACACGTCGTAGTACAGCGACGACGAGGCCTGGAGCTGGCGGCTGCTGCGCTGCTCGCCCGGGTGGCTTTGAAAGATGAGGCCTGCAATGCGCGCGATCTCGCGAAAGCGCCGGCGTGCCATCTCGGTGGCGTTCAGGCTGGCCAGCACTTCGTCTTCGAGCCCGCTACCGATGGTGGTGTGCGTGCCCTCGCCAATCAGGCGCGGCAGCAGCGTGGCCCAGTCCACGGGCTTGGCCGACAGCAGCTCCAGCCCGTAGTCGTTGACCGCGATGGAGAAGGTGTTGGGCACCTGCTGCGACGCGCGCCAGCCCAGCAGCCCGGCCAGCCCCAGGTGCACCAGGCGCCCCGCCAGCGGGTACAGGTACAGGTGCCATCCCTCGCGGGTGTGCAGCGTCTCGGCCACCAGGCGGCTGGGTGTGGGCAGGGCCGACCAGGCCTGCTGCAGCTCCAGCAGCGGCTGGGCGCAGCGCATCTCGGGCGTGGTGAACGCGCCGCGCTCGGCCTGCGCCAGCTGTTCCAGCATCGCATCGGCCAGCGTGTTCGACAGCGGCATGCGCCCGCCGCTCCAGCGCGGCAGGGCGGCGCTGCCCTTGGGGGCGATGCGCACATAGGCCGTCATCTGCTGGGTGCGCACCAGCTCCAGCAGCCGGCCTGCAAACATGAACACATCGCCCTTGCGCAGCCGGGCGATGAAGCTCTCTTCCACCGAGCCCAGGCGCCCGCCGCTCACAAACTGCACCTGCATGGCGGCGTCGCTCACGATGGTGCCGATGTTGCTGCGGTGGCGGCGCGCCAGGCGCGCATCGGGCACGCGCCACACACCCTCGTCGTCCGGCACCACGCGGTGAAAGTCCGGGTAAGTGGCCAGCGACGCGCCGCCCTGGCGCACAAACTGCAGCGCCCACTGCCAGTCGTTGTCAGTCAAGGCCGCGTAGGCCGGGGCGCGGCGCACTTCGGCCAGCAGTACATCGGGCACAAAGCCGCCGCCCAGCGCCACGGTGACCAGGTGCTGTACCAGCACGTCCAGCGGGGCACGCGGTGTGTGCCGGTCTTCAATGCGGCCCTGCGCCAGCGCGTGGCGCGCGGCGGCGGCCTCCACCAGCTCCAGGCTATGCGTGGGCACCAGCGTGATGCTGGAGCTGCGCCCCGGCGCATGGCCCGAGCGGCCCGCACGCTGCACCAGCCGCGCCACGCCTTTGGCCGATCCGATCTGCAGCACCTGTTCCACCGGCAAAAAGTCCACGCCCAGGTCCAGGCTCGATGTGCAGACCACGGCCTTGAGCTGCCCGGCCTTGAGGCCTTGTTCCACCCAGTCGCGCACCTCATGCCCCAGCGACCCATGATGCAGCGCAATGGTGCCCGCCCAGTCTGGGCGCGCCTCCAGCAGCGCCTGGTACCAGCGCTCGGCTTGCGACCGGGTGTTGGTGAACACCAAGGTGGACGCCGCCGCTTCGATCGACTGCACCACCTGCGGCAGCAGGCTCAGCCCCATGTGGCCCGCCCACGCAAAGCGGTCGGCCCGCGCGGGCAGCATCACCTGCACCTCCAGCCGCTTGTCGATGCGGCCCTGCACCAGCACGGCGGGCGGTGGTTGCGGCGCGCCGGGCACAGATGCAGGTAGCAATGTGTGCAGGGCCTCCTCCAGGTTGCCCAGCGTGGCCGACATGCCCCACACCTGCAGCGCCGGGTTCCAGCCCGACAAGCGCGCCAGCGCCAGCTGCACCTGCACGCCGCGCTTGTTGCCCACCAGCTCGTGCCACTCGTCCACCACCACCAGGCGAACGCTGGCCAAGCGCTCACGCGCATCGGCGCGGGCCAGCAGCAGCGAGACGCTTTCGGGCGTGGTCACCAGCAACGTGGGCAGGCGGCGATCTTGCGCGGCGCGCTCGCCGCTGGCGGTGTCGCCGGTGCGCAGCCCGCTGGTCCAGGTGGGGGCCAAGTCGGGCAACGGTGCCTGCAGGGCGCGCAGCGAATCGGCGGCGAGTGCGCGCATGGGCGTGATCCAGAGCACCGTGAGCGGTGGTGCCGCAGCGCGGCGCGTGCGCAGTGCGGTGCGGGCGTTGGGTGCTTTGGGGGCTCCTTCGGGCGCAGGTGCAGCATCGGCCTGCGCCAGATGCTGCAGTGCGCCCAGCCACACCGCATAGGTTTTGCCCGCGCCCGTGGTGGCGTGCAGCAGGCCCGAGCGGCCTTCGCCCATCGCACGCCACACGTCGTGCTGGAAGCCAAAGGGCTGCCAGCCGCGTGCGGCCATCCAGGCGGCTGCGGCACTCGGTGCCACCGGGGGCAATAGCTTGCGCGGGCGGCGGGTGGTGCTCATGCCGCAGCGTCCTGCCCTGGCAACAACGCCATCAGCGTCTGCAGGGTATCGGCCTCGGCCACGGGTTTGTCCTGCCGCCAGCGCAGCATGCGCGGAAAGCGCACTGCAATGCCGCTCTTGTGGCGTGGGCTCTTTGCGATGCCCTCGAAGCCCAGCTCAAACACCAGCGTTGCTTCCACACTGCGCACGGGCCCAAAGCTTTCGCGCGTGGTCTTGCGGATGATGGCGTCCACCTGCGCAATCTCGGCATCGGTCAGGCCCGAATAGGCCTTGGCAAACGGCACCAGTTGCCGCTCCGGGTCGTCCTGCGGCCCGGTCCACACGGCGAAGGTGTAGTCGGTGTAGAGGCTGGCACGGCGGCCGTGGCCGCGCTGGGCGTAGATGAGCACGGCGTCCACGCTCATGGGGTCGATCTTCCACTTCCACCACACGCCCACATCCTTGGTGCGGCCCACGCCGTACTGCGCGCTGCGTTGCTTGAGCATGAAGCCCTCGGTGCCCATGCTGCGCGCGGCCTCGCGCTGGCGCGCCAGGTCCGGCCAGTCGGCGCCGTGCAGCAACTCGCTCCGGCGTAAGGTCTTGTGCGGTGCGGGTGCGATGGTGATGTCGTCAGGCCGTTGCAGCGTGGCCTCCAGCAGCGCGCGGCGGGCCTGCTGCGGCTCTTGGCGCAGGTCCTGCCCGGCGTGTTCGAGCAGGTCGTAGGCCACCAGCACCACGGGCAGCTCGCGCAGCAGTTTGGGGGTCAGGGTCTTGCGGCCCAGGCGCTTTTGCAGGTCGGCAAAGGGGCGGGGCTGGGGTTCGCCCGGCAGCCACACCAGGATCTCGCCATCGACCACCGTGCCATCGGGAAGCTGCGCCATCGCGGCATCGGCCAACTCGGGAAAGCGGTCGGTCACCAGCTCCTCGCCACGCGACCACACCCACATCTCGCCCGCGCGCCGCACGATCTGCGCGCGGATGCCGTCCCACTTCCATTCCACCAGCCAGTCGCCGGGTGCGCCCAGCAGTGTGGGCATCTCGGCCACGGGCTGGTTGAACGGGTGGGCCAAAAAGAACGGGTAGGGCTGGCCTGCATCGGCAGCATCCTGCGCACAGGCATCGTCATCCACCGGCGCGATCAGCGCCTGGTAGTCGCTGGCCTGCGGCTGCCGGCCGATCTGCGTGTAGCCCATCAGCCGATGTGCGATGCGCTTGGGGTCCAGCGCGCTCACGGTGGCCAGCGCCTGCGTGACCTGCAGGCGCGACACCCCCACGCGGAAGTTGCCGGTGATGAGCTTGAAGTAGACGAAGCGCTGCTCCGGCGCCAGCATGTTCCATTGCGCGCGCAGGCGCTCATCGGCCTCGTCGGGCGGCAGCGCGCGCAAGGGCAATAGTTGGGCCATCCATTCGGCCAGCGTCAGTTCGGTGGGCTGCGCGGGTGGGGGCAGCAGCAGGGCCAGCGTTTCGGCCAGGTCGCCCACGGCCTGGTAGCTTTCTTCGAACAGCCACTCGGGCAGGCCCGCAGCCTCTTGCGCCAGGGCCTTCAGGCGCTTGGTGGGCACCATCTGGCGAGGTTTGCCTCCCGCCAAAAAGTACGTGGCCCAGGCCGCATCGGCGGGCGACGCCACGCGCAAGTAGGCCACCAGCGCCGCGAGCTTGGCCGACTGCGCGGTGGTGGCGTCGAGCGCCTGGAACAGCTGGGCAAAGGCCTTCATGCGGCTGCCTCGGGTGTGGATGTGCTGCTTGGAACCTCAGGCGCAGCCCCCGCATCGTCCTCGTTGTCATCGGCGCCGTATTCGGTGGCAAACACCTGGGCGTCCAGCCCCTGCTCGCACAGCCAGCGCACCATCACGGCTGTGCTGCCGTGGGTCACGATGACGCGCTCCGCCCCCGTGGCGCCGATGGCCTTCTGCAAACTCGGCCAGTCGGCGTGGTCGCTCATCACAAAGCCCCGGTCCACGCCCCTGCGGCGGCGCGCGCCGCGCACCAGCATCCAGCCACTGGCAAACGCATCGGAGTGTTCTCCAAACCGCTTGAGCCAGGGGGTGCCCGCAGCCGAGGGCGGGGCCAGCACCAGCGCGCGTTTCAGGCCCGCCTTGGTCAGGCCTGGGTCCGTTACACGCAGCGTAGGTGGTAGGTCTACACCGGCCGCGCGGTACACGGCATTGAGCGGCTCCACAGCGCCATGCACCACAATGGGCCCGATGCTGGCATCCACGCCATGCAGCAGCCGCTGCGCCTTGCCAAAGGCATACGCGTACAGCACGCTGGCCTTGCCCGCCGCTGCATTGGCTGCCCACCAGGCATTGATGTCGGCAAACAGCGCGGGCTGGGACGGCCAGCGGTAGATGGGCAGGCCAAAGGTCGATTCGGTGATGAAGGTGTGGCAGCGCACCGGCTCGAACGGCGGACAGGTGCCATCGTCTTCCAGCTTGTAGTCGCCCGAGGCCACCCACACCTGGCCGCCGTGTTCGATGCGCACCTGGGCCGAGCCCAGCACATGGCCCGCAGGGTGCAGCGACAGGCGCACGTCATGGTGGTCGATGGTCTCGCCGTAGGCCAGCGTCTGCAGTGCGATGTCCGCCCCCAGCCGGTTGCGCAGCATGCCCGCGCTGCCCTCGTGCGCCAGGTAATGCGCCGAGCCCATGCGCGCGTGGTCTGAATGGGCATGCGTGATCACGGCCCTATCCACCGGCCGCCAGGGGTCGATGTAGAAGTCGCCAGGCGGGCAGTACAAGCCTTCGGGGCGGTGGACGATCAAGTCATTGCGGAGCATGCGTGTGGCATCGTAGGCGGCAAGGCAAAGTCGGTGGGGCCGCCCGGGTTTGCGCGGCGGGCTGTTACAGGCCTTTTGGGCATTCAATCTGCTGCATGCGCCGGTGTTATATACCCTATTTGCTATCAATAGTGAAGCGTTTGGTCTGCGGGGTCGTCCCGCTGCCGGAGCATGCCCTCCATCATCCCGTTGTGGGTTGCGCCGTCTGCAGGACTGCGCCGCGTTCTGCGTACCGGCGCCTGTCTTTACTGAAGAACACCACGCCCGTAGGATGGCGTCGCCTGCGGCGCTGGCCCGCAGCCGGGGATTCATCCATGCGCTTGTATCCGTCGTATCGGTCGCTCTGTGCCCTGCTGGGCGGATCGGCCATGGCCCTGTGCGCTGCAGGGGGCGCCGCCCAGGCCTCGGCCGATGGCTCGCCGCGCACCAACGCCTTCAACGACCCTTTCGTTCAGGTGACCCATGCCATCGCCCAGTGCCCCGTGCCCGAGGGCCCGCTGTACACCGAGGCCGAGGTGCGCGAGCTGGCGCATGTGCGCTCCCAACATGGCGGCAGTTGTCATCGCGTGGGGCGCTGTCGCCTGCCCAACTCCTACCTGTACGACGCCGAGATCATCCCGCGAGTGCAGCGCTATATCCAGCAGGACGGCCGCTTTGACGACACCAGCGTGTGGGTGCTGGGCGAGCGGCGGCTGGTGACGCTCAAGGGATGCGTGCAGTCGCAGGCCCAGTCCGACGCGCTGGAGAAAGCCGTGTGGCTGGTAGACGATGTGATGGGGGTGATCAACCTGCTGCAGGTGGGGACGGATGCAGCGGCGGCGCGGTACCCGCTGGCCTTGCCGCAAAAGCCGTGACATGCGCGGCCAGTTGGCGGCGCGTATCCCAGGCGCAGTGATTGCGCGATGGTCCTGGCGCCAGCGATGAATCACCGGCACCACACCGCTTGCCAAGCGCTTGGGCTGGTGCGCGTCCTGCTGCATATTGCCGGTTCGTAACGCTTCATTGATGAGGGAGTTTTCATGCCATTCAAGTTCTCCTTGCCGGCGGCAGCCACCCTGGCCCTGGCAGTCGTTGTTTCCCCCGCCGTGTCGGCCAAACCCTTCAAGTGGTCCGGCTCCAGTGACATCCAGACCATGGACATCCATTCGCAGAACAGCGCTCTGGGCAACGGCATCCATGCGGCGGTGTATGAGTCGCTGGTGATGTTCAACAGCCGCACGCTCAGGGTGGAGCCGCTGCTGGCCACGTCGTGGCAGCCGGTCAGCCCCACGCAGATGCGCTTCAAGCTGCGCCAGGGCGTGAAGTTCAGCGACGGCTCGCCCATGACGGCGGACGATGTGGTCTATTCGCTGCAGCGCGCGATGAGCAGGACGTCCACCTACGCCATCTACACCCAGGGCATGGACCGCATTGCCAAGGTGGATGGCGAGACCATCGACATCTTTCTGAAGAACCCCAACCCCGTGCTGCTCAACCAGCTGACCGAGCTGCGCGTGATGAGCAACGCCTGGGCCGAGAAGAACAACGCAGTGGAGCCCAAGGACATCAAGGCGAAGGACGAAACCTATTCGCACCGCAATGCCATGGGCACCGGCCCGTTCGTGCTCAAGGAATGGGTGCCCGACCAGAAGATCGTGTTTGCCGCAAACCCGGGCTGGTGGAACGCGGGCAAGGCGGAAGGCAACGTGACCGAGATCACCTACCTGCCCATCAAGTCCGAGGCCACGCGCATTGCCGCGTTGCTGTCTGGCGAGGTGGACATGGTGCGCGACACCAGCATCCAGGACCTGGGGCGCCTCAAGGCCAACCCCCAGCTGAAGGTCATGGAGATGGTGGAGAACCGCACCGTGTACCTGGCCATGGACCAGTTCCGCGACGAGCTGCCCGGCAGCAACATCAAGGGCAAGAACCCGCTGAAGGACCTGCGCGTGCGCAAGGCGCTGTACCAGGCCATCGATGGCGCAACACTGCAGCGCGTGACCATGCGCGGCATGTCCAAACCCACGGGTGCGATGGTGTCGCCCCTGGTCAACGGGTGGACCGACGCGGTGGACAAGCGTCTGCCCTACGACCCCAATGCCGCCAAAGAGCTGCTGACGCAGGCCGGCTACAGCGATGGCTTTGAGGTGGACTTTGCCTGCAGCAACAACGCCATTGTGCAGGACGAGCAACTGTGCCAGGCGATCACCGCCATGTGGTCACGCATCGGCGTCAAGGCCAAGCTGCGCACCATGCCAGCCGTGAGCTACTACCCCATGGCCCAGCGGCACGAGGCCAGTATTGCGCTGCTGAGCTGGGGTGTGCCCACGTTCGATGCGCTGTACACCCTGCAGTCGCTGGCACGCACCAAGACCACCGGTGCCGATGGCAGCTACAACCTGGGCCGCTACAGCAACGAGCGCATGGACTACATCGTGGACCGCGTGAAGACCGAGACCGACCTGCCCGTGCGCAACCGCCTGCTGACCGAAGGCCTGCAGCTGCAGAACGACACCGTGGCCCACATCCCGCTGCACAACCAGATGCTGGCCTGGGCCATGAAGAAAAACGTGGAGCTCGTGCAGCGGCCGGACAACCGCATCGACTGGCGTTTGATCAAGGTGAACTGAGTCGCTTCCTGAGGTGCTGGTCTGCGCCCGGCCCACGGCGCAAGTCTGCGTCAGCGCGCAGGTTGCAGCATGATGATCGCCATGCCGGCCAGCGCCACCAGCACTCCCGCCACATCCCACGGCGTGGGGCGGATGCCATCTACCGCCCACAGCCATACCAGTGCCACCCCGATATAGACCCCGCCGTAGGCCGCATACACGCGGCCTGCGCCAGTGGTGTCGTGCAGCGTCAAGAGCCAGGCAAACAGCGCCAGGCTCGCTGCAGCAGGCAACAGGAGCCACGCGGGCTTGCCTTGCTTCAGCCACAGCCAGGGCAGGTAGCAGCCCACGATTTCAGCGAGGGCCGTGGCGATAAAAAGCAGCAATGTTTTCAGCATGGTCCGGGGCCATGTGCGGCGCTGGGGTTCGCGGCATCCGAATGGGTGGCCAGCCACTGGCGCAGCGCCAGCTCGCCCTTGGGGGTGAAGTGCACCACGCGCGAGTCCTGAGCGCGGTGGGCCCATCCCCCATCGAAGAGGCACTGCAGCAGCGCCGCGCCCAGGGCGCCGCCCAGGTGGTGGCGGCGCTCGCTCCAGTCCAGGCAGGGGCGGCACACCATGCGCCGTTGCTGCCCCAACGTGGACGTGTCGATCCCCACGTGCGCAAACCACTGCGCGCCAGCGGGCGTGATGGCCGACCCCTGGGGTGTGGCCTGCAGCATGCCCTGGCGTACCAGTGCTTCATAAAACTGCACGCCCACCTCGCCCGCCAAGTGGTCGTAGCACATGCGCGCGCGGCGCAGCGCAGGCTCCCGGGGGCCGGCGCGCAGCCGCACGGCACCGGCGCGAAACGCCACGTTCATCAGCGACTCCAGCAAGTGGGCTACATCCCGGTCCGCCAGCCGGAAGTAGCGGTGCCGGCCCTGGCTCTCCACGGCGATCAGGCCCGCATCCAGCAGCTTGGCGAGGTGGGCGCTGATGGTCTGCTTGGTCACGCCTGCAATGTCGGCCAGCTCGGTGGCCGTGAGCGCGCGGTCTGCCATCAGGGCGGTGAGGACTTCGGCGCGTGCGCTGTCGCCGATGAGCGCGGCAATGCGCGCGATGTGAGGGCCGTCTTTCATGGTTCGATCTTGGGCGAACCATCGAGTGCCGTCAACCGCCTATCGTGAAGCCCTTGTCCACCAACCACTCCAGAGCTTCATGATCACCTGCTTCATCCGCTACGAGATCGACCCCTTCCAGCGCGAGCAGTTCGCCGAATACGCACTCCGCTGGGGCCAGATCATTCCCCGCTGCGGCGGCCATTTGCTGGGCTACTTCCTGCCGCACGAAGGCAGCAACTACGAGGCCTGGGGTTTGATCGGCTTTGACTCCCTGGCCGCCTACGAGGCCTACCGCGCCCGCCTGCGCGCCGACCCCGAAGGCCGCGCCAACTTTGCGCTGGCGCAGGACAAGCGCTTCATCCTGCGCGAGGAGCGCACGTTCACGCAGGGGGTGGAAGGCACATTGGGCTTGCCCGCCCACCGCCAGGAGCCTGCTGCATGATGGCCGTGATCTTTGAAGTTCAACCAGCGCCCGGCCAGCAGGACGCTTACCTTCAAGCGGCTGCAGCACTGCGTCCGCTGCTGGAGCAAGTGGATGGCTTCATTTCCATTGAGCGCTTTCAGAGCCTGACCGAGCCAGGCCGTCTGCTGTCGCTGTCCTTTTGGCGCGACGAGGAAGCCGTGGCCCGTTGGCGGCAGATGGAAGCCCACCGCCACACCCAGCGGCTGGGCCGCGCCAGCATTTTCCGTGACTACCGTTTGCGTGTGGCCGCTGTGGTACGGGACTACGGCATGCACGACCGGGAAGAGGCGCCGCCGGATTCGCGCGCCACGCTGGAAACCGGCATGCCGTAAATCGTTGCATTCGGCCGAAAGTACATGAATCGCTTGGTGACCTTCACGTTAGCGCCCCGCACTCGTCCAGCAGCGGCAGACCGGGTGACCGGCGCAACTCCATGCCCGCTTCTGCGCTTTCTAGATGCGCGGGCACATCTTCTCAGTCACTCTGCGTTCTGATCTCATGACCGCCTTGGCTGGCCATGCTGAAAAATGGCAACAAACGAACGACGGTGTTCACCAGGGACTTGTTGGTGCTACCGCCGTTGATAGCCAGCAGCGCAATCAGTTCATGCAACAGTGCGCTGGCTTGTGCGGATGAGATACGGGGATCGTCGTAGTACGCCTCCCATAGCGCTGAAAGTGCCGGGAACTGAGGAGCGTTGGCCTGGGCCAGCGCAAAGATGAACTCTTCCTGGTGCTGGATGGCTTCGTGCTGGTCGTTGGCGTACATGTCAAATGGCATAGGCTTTCTGTGCACTGTCAAAACGCGCTCGCACGGACGCAACACACGTCAGGGGCAGAGGCGTGGTGCTATGCACGCGCAGGCTCGGTAGCCAAGTGCGCGTCGATTTCTTTGGCAATGCGCCCCAGGGCCAACCACACCGTACGCTCGCGTTGGTAAGGCATGGCGCCGGCCACCGGGATACTGGTTTGGCCAAGCCCGGAAAGTATGTTCTTTCTTTCGTCCTTGGGAAGAATGGCGACGTGTTGATAGGGCTGATAAGAGGTCTTTGAAAGCACCAGCGTCGCATCGCTCACGGTAATCTGTGCGGGCATCTCTGATGGCGAGGCAAAGCGCTGGCCGAGGACCGAAAAGACGGGATCCACGCTGTTCTCCAGCTCCGCAAACCCCACCAGCACCAGCAGGGCCGAGCCTCCCAGGGGCAGGTCCAAAGAGAAAACCGTTCCCACAGGGGCTGTGGTCCGGATCTTCTTTGGTTTTGGTTGTGAAACCTGGATCGGCTTTTCAGGCGGTTGGGGCGTGTGGAGGCGGGCCTCCAGTGCCTGAAGGGTTTTGCGGCGCAATGCGACGTCGTCAGGTGTATCCCGCTCCCACACATCAATATCGCCACCCGCCTGCAGCAGCGAAAGGGCTATGTCTTTCAGTGCCTGATCCAGTCGCCCATAGCGCCATGCGGTGTCGGCCAGGGCGAGGTACACGAGGCAGGCGATTTCCGTGTTGGTGAGCAGATCGCCGTACCGGGCCAGGATTTTCTGGCAAGCCTCCTCGGTCGAGAGTCCGTGCTTCAGGTGCCGGACATAGTCGTCACGAACATCACAGCTTGTGTCGTTGGAAAAGAGACCCGCTCCCCAAGCCCCCACGTTGACCTCTCTTGTTGTTCATTGATGGTGCGGAGATGCACCCGGTGGCACCCCCGCCATCTTTTTGCGGCTCGATCGGCCATGGGTTCCGCCGTCCCGGGGGACGGCCCCATGCCCTCACATCGCAAAAATCTTGCCGGGGTTCAGGATGTTCTTCGGGTCCAGCGCGCGTTTGATGGCGCGCATCATGTCCACCGCGCCGGTGCCGGTTTCGTCCAGCAAGAAGCCCATCTTGTGGATGCCCACACCATGCTCACCGGTGCAGGTGCCGCCCATGCTCAGGGCCCGGGCCACCAGGGTGTGGTTCATGGCTTCGGCCTTGGTGCGTTCCTCGGCGCTGTTCGGGTCGATGAGGTAGCCGAAGTGGAAGTTGCCGTCGCCCACGTGGCCGACGAGGAAGTAGGGGATGCCGCTGGCTTCGACCTCGTCCACCGATTCGAGCAGGCAGTCGGCCAGGCGGCTGATGGGCACGCAGGTGTCGGTGCTGATGGCGCGGCAGCCGGGGCGGCTTTGCACGGCGGCAAAGTAGGCGTTGTGCCGCGCGGTCCACAGGCGCGTGCGTTCTTCGGGCGTGCTGGCCCATTCAAAGGCCTGGCCGCCAAATTCGCTGGCAATGTCTTGCACCATCTCGGCCTGTTCTTTCACGCTGGCGGGCGAGCCGTGGAACTCCATCAGCAGCATGGGTTCCTCGCGCAGGGTCAGCTTGCTGTGCGCGTTCACCATGCGCACGGTGTGGTGGTCGATGAGTTCCACGCGCGCAATCGGCACGCCGATCTGGATGATCTGGATGGTGGTGCGCACGGCCGCTTCGATGCTGGGGAAGGAGCAGATGGCGGCGCTCACCGCTTCGGGCAGCGGGTACAGGCGCACGGTGATCTCGGTCATGATGCCCAGCGTGCCTTCGCTGCCCACCATCAGGCGCGTGAGGTCGTAGCCCGCGCTGCTTTTCTTGGCGCGGGTGCCGGTGTGGATGACTTCGCCGCTGGCGGTCACCACCTCCAGCGCCAGCACGTTCTCGCGCATGGTGCCGTAGCGCACGGCGTTGGTGCCGCTGGCGCGCGTGGCGCTCATGCCGCCAATGCTGGCATCAGCGCCAGGGTCGATGGGGAAGAACAGGCCCGTGTCCTTAATGGCTTCGTTGAGCTGCTTGCGCGTGATGCCGGGCTGCACCGTCACGGTGAGGTCTTCGGCGTTGATGCTGAGCACCTGGTTCATGCGGCTCACATCGATGCTGATGCCGCCCTGCACGGCCAGCAGGTGGCCTTCGAGCGACGAGCCCGCGCCGTAGGGGATCACGGGCACGTCGTACTGGCTGGCCAGCTTGACCGCGTCGGCCACATCTTGCGTGCTTTCGGCAAACACCACGGCGCTGGGCGGCGGGGCCTGCAGCGAGCCCTCGTCGCGCCCGTGCTGCTCGCGCACGGCCTGGGCCAGCGAGCACTGCGCGCCGAAGCGGGCCTGCAGTGCATCGATGAGGGCCTGGGGCACGTCGCGCAGTTGGATTTCGGGCAGCAGGTGGGCGGCAGCGGTAGGGGCGTTCATGGTGTGTCTCCGGGATGGCAGTGTGGGCGTGAAAGGCATTCTAGGTTCGGGCTTGCCAATAGGCGCAAAGCTGCCCAGCGGGGCCCCGAAGGCGAATGCGGGTATTCACGGGCTTGTGTGGGCAGGTGGGGCTAAATACATTACGTTTGAAATGTATATTGTGAAAGCGCCATGAACCACCGTGTTTCCCCCAAGGCAGTAGCCGTGCGCCGCACGCATGCCGAGCGCAGTGCCGCCACCCGCCAGCACCTGATTGCCACGGCCATCGAGGTGATCCAGCACCGCAGCCTGGAGGAGATGTCCATCCACGAGCTGGCCAAGTCGGCGGGCATGACCTCGGGCGCGGTGCAGCACCACTTCGAGTCGAAGGCGGTGCTGATGATGAATGTGCTGAGCGAGCTGATCGAGTCCACCGTGCGCTCGGGCGAGCTTTGGCCCAGCCCGGCGCTGCCAGCGCGCGAGCGGGCGGCAAAGTTTGTGCAGGCCGTGTGGAGCCTGGTCTATGCGCAGCCGCGCTTTATCGTGGCCTGGAACATCTACCTGGGCTGTCGCAACCAGCCCGAGGTGCTGGGTCACATTGCCGAGCTGCGCCAGAGCGTGCAGGCGCGCATGCACGAAGGCTTTTTTGAAGCCTTCCCCGAACTGGCGGCAGCCACCGACCGCGATGGCCTGCTGGGCCTGGTGCTGTCGTCGCTGCGCGGGCTCGGGCTGCTGCAGCTGTTTGCCCCCGCACCGCCCACCGTGCCCGATGCCGCCCAGCAGGCGCAACTGGACTGCCTGGCCGACTGGATCGCCACCCGGTGCGAAGCCGCTGCTGTGCCTCCAAAGGCGCGCACACGCCGCCGCTGACGCCCCTCTTTGTCTGCCCGTGGGGTGTGCGGCATCTCCCGCCTGCACGTTACTCAACCCGGGCGCCCCACGCAGAAAACATCAACAGGAGACACACCATGACCTCAGCCTCTACGCGCGCACCGCGCCTCCTCGCGCTCGCCGCACTGGCCTGCGCTGCTGGCAGCGCCCAGGCGCAGCAGCCCGCAGCCTACCCGGCGAAACCCATCCAGCTCATCGCTCAGCAGCCGCCGGGCAGCGGCTCGGACGCGATGACCCGCGTGTGGGCTGATTGCGCCGCGCGCGAGCTGGGCCAACCCGTGGTGGTGCAGAACAAGCCCGGGGCCAACGGCATCCTGGCCGTCAACTACCTCAAGGCCCAGCCTGCAGATGGCTACAACCTGATGAGCATCGGCATGTCGCAGATGACCATCACGCCCTACGTCTACAAGCAGCAGCCTTACGATCCGCAGCGCGACTTTGATGGCGTGGCGGTGCTGGGCACATCGCCGCTGGTGCTGGCCGTGCCAGCGGGGCAGGGCATTGCCAGCTTGGCGGATCTGCAGAAGCTGGCGCGCTCCACGCCGGGCGGTATCAACTTCGGTTCGCCGGGCAAGGGCAGCCCAGCGCACCTGCTGACCTCTGCGCTCATCGAAAAGCTGGGCGTGCCTGGCACCCATGTGCCCTTTGTGGGCGAGGGCGCGGGCCTCACCGCGCTCATGGGCCAGCAGATCCACGCGATGACGCTGGTGATTGGCACGGCGGCTGCGCAGGTCAAGGCGGGCAAGCTGGTGCCGCTGGCACTGTTTGGTGCGCAGCGCTCCCCGTTGCTGCCCGATGTGCCGACCATCGCCGAAGCCTTGCCCGCTGCCAGCGACCTGGCGCGGCCCGCGTGGATTGCCGTGGTGGCCAAGGCCGGCACGCCCCCCGAGTTGCTGAACCGGCTCAATGCGGTCACTGAGAAGTGTCGGGGTGGCGATTCGCAGTACAAGGCTCGCCTTGAAGCCATGAACGTCACGCTCACTGCCACCGCACCTGCCGATGCGCGCACCTGGGCGGCGCGTGATGCGGCCGTGTGGCGCCCGCTGATCGACAAGCTGGGCCTGGCCACGGAATGACGGCGGGCACTGCAGAGCCTCAGGTCACGCTGGCCCATGGTGGGCAACTGCGCGGCCTGTGGGAGGAGGGCGTGCGTGTGTTCCGTGGCATGCCGTACGCGCAAGCGCCACGCGGCGCGCTGCGGTTTGCGGCGCCGTTGCCCACATTGCCGTGGTCTGGTGTGCGCGATGCCACCGCGTTTGCGCCCATGGCACCACAGCTGGCCCGCACCGCGCGTGCCGATGCGCCCATGCTGGGGGGCGACGACTGCCTGGCGGTCAATGTGTGGGCGCCAACCGTCGAGCCAGGAGCCCACCTGCCCGTCATGGTTTGGGTGCATGGCGGAGGCTTCTTTCGCGGCGCGGCCAGCGAGCCGCTGTATGACGGGGCAGCGCTGGCGCGGCGCGGCGTGGTGCTGGTGTCGGTGCAGTACCGGCTGGGCATTGACGGGTTTTTACACTTCGAGGGCGAGGAGCACGCTGCGCCCGCCAATCGCGGCCTGCTGGACCTGCTGATGGCACTGCAGTGGGTGCGCGACCATATCCACGCCTGGGGCGGAGATGCGGGGCGCACCACGGTGTTCGGCCAGTCGGCCGGTGCCGGGGCCTTGGCCTGCCTGATGGGCATGCCCGCTTCTCGGGGGTTGTTCCAGCGCGCCATTCTGCAAAGCCCCAGCGTCGCCTGCCAGACCTTGCAGGAGGCCGCTGCGGGGCGCCATGCCGTGGCCGTGCTGGCGGGTGTGGAGCCCACCCTGGCCGCACTGGGCGCTGCGCAGCCGGCTGCTGTGCTGCACGCCGTACACCGGCTGGCCTCCGAGCCTGCCCTGCGGCAACATCACGGGCTGGGCGGACGCAACTTTTTTCCCCTGCGGCCCGTGGTCGATGGCCAAGTGCTCACCGCACCGCCCGTGGAGGCACTTGCACAGCAGTGGGCCGACCAGCCGCCCGACCTGCAGGTGCTGGTGGGCAGCAACGCGCAGGAGATGCGCCTGTACCACGTGCCCGGCGGTGCCATTGACCGGGTGACAGAGGCGCAGGTCCATGCCTTTGCGCAGGACGTGGGCTTGAAGGCCTCCGCCGCACAGGCCCTGCGAAACATGCTGCCACCCGCGCAGCAAACGCCTGGCGAGTGGCTGTGCGCTCTGCAATCCGACTACTACTACCGCGTGCCCGCGCAGCGCATTGCCGCGCTGGCCAGCCGCTGGGCCCGCAGCGCCTATGGCTATGAGTTCACCTGGCCCTCGCCGCAGTGGCGCGGGCGCTTGGGCGCAGCGCACGGTGTGGAGCTGCCGTTTGTGTTCGGCAATCTCCACACGCCCACAGGGCAGGAACTCACGGGGCCGACGCCGCCCGCTGTGCTGGCCGAGGCGCTTCAGCAGCGCTGGGTGGCGTTTGCGCGGGATGGCCACCCTGGATGGGCGCCGTATGCCGGCGCACAGCCGCCGGTCGAGTATGTGGGCGAGACACTGTTCTGTGCGCCCCACACGCAGCCTGAGCGGTTCGCGCTGTGGGAGGGCGTGCTGTAGCGATCCGCTCACTGGGATCCCTCGCCAGGGGGTACCACAGCAGCAGCTGGCTCGCTACACTGGGCCGGCGCTTGTGCGCGACCAACCAACTACAGAGAGAGGGATTGCCATGGCTTCAGCCAGTGTGGGAGATTGCCTGTCGGGTGCCTGGGGCACCTTCAAGAAAAACGTGCTCACCCATGTGGTTTGCACCTTGCTGGTGATGGTGGTCGCCGGCATCAGCGCGGGCCTGTTGGCCGGGCCCATGATGGTGGGCTACATGCGCATGATCGAGCGCGAGACGCGCGGCGAAGCGGTGCAGATCGGCGATGTCTTTCGGGGCTTTGATGACTTTGTGCCCGCGTTTGTGGCGGGGCTCATCAGCTCGCTGGTCGTGTAGCTGGGCTTCATGCTGTGTTTCATTCCCGGCCTGCTGATCATGGCGCTGCCCCCGGTGGCGTTGTTTCTGGTGGCGCGCGGTGAGCGCGACGGTGTGGCCGCTTTCAGCCAGGCCTGGAGTATCGTGACCAAGAACTTGGGCTCGGCCTTCTTCTGCTCGCTGGTGCTGGGCATCGTGGGCTCGCTGGGCTTTCTGCTGTGCTGGGTGGGCGCGCTGCTGACGCTGCCGCTGTCCACCATCGGCTCGTACTACATGGCACGCCAATTGGTGGGCGATGAACCGGTCGCATTGCCTCCCCTCTGACCCCGGACCCGCCGTGGTGCCGGCGGGCGGCACGCCCTCCTGGCAGCCGCTGGATAGGAGCGCGCGGCGGCTGCGGCTGATGTTCGGCCTGGGCTGGCCGCTGGCCATGGCCGCCACACCCTGGTGGCTGGGGCAGGATGGGCTGGGCGTGGGTTGCGGGTTTCGCGCGCTGACGGGCATGCCCTGCCCGCTGTGCGGCGGCACCCATGCCTGTGCAGCCCTGGTCCAGGGCGATTGGGCGGCCGCCTGGGCCGCCAGCCCGGGCGCGCTGGTGTTGTTGCTGTGGCTGGTGCTGCTGGCGGGCCAGGCGGTGGTCGAAGGCGCCCAAGGCCGCCGCCGCGTGGCGCGCTGGCCTTGGTGGCACCCAGCGGTGTTGGCCGCAGTGGGCGGTGGGCTGGCGGTGTCCTGGGCCTTGCGCCTGACCGGGCTCGCCTAACGTCTTGCTGGCCCTGAGGGCTTTGTTGTTTCCCTCTGGACAAAAGCGACAGCGTTTTGTGGCCGTTGGGGCGTAGTACGCAGTGAGCGGCCTGCCCGCGCCGGGGGCTGCACCACATCCATGCACCAGTATCCCCTGGTATCTACCTAGTGCAGTCCTGTGCATCGTTGCGGGGCAGGCCGCCCCTATGGTGCACAGCCTCCGTGCGCCAGGCTGGTGCATTGAGCTTGTATACCAGTTGGCACGGAACCTGCGATACCGCAGGCAATGACCACCGCCACCGAGATTAGCAACCGCATCATCGAAGCCGTGATGGCGCAAAAGCTCGCGCCCGGCTCCCGCCTGGGCGAGCAGCAGCTGGCCATGCTGTTCGACTGCAGCCGCACCATCGTGCGCGAGGCGCTCACGCGGCTGGCCACGCGGGGCATCGTCACCGTCAGCGCCCGGCGCGGCTGGTATGTGATCGAGCCGTCGCAAGACGAAGCGCGCGAGGCCTTCGAGGCGCGCCGCGTGATCGAGCTGGGCCTGCTGCACCAGCTCAAGGTGGTGGACAAGACGGCGCTGCGCCAGCTCAAGAGCCATCTGCAACGCGAAAAGGCCGCGTTGGCGGGCACCGATGTGGGCATGCGCAGCTTCTTGCTGGGGGACTTCCATGTGTGCCTGGCTGAATGCCTGGGCAACAGCCTGCTGGCCGACACGCTGCGCGACTTCACGGCGCGCACCACGCTCATTGCCATGCTCTACCAGTCATCGCACGATGCGGCGCAGAGCTGTGCCGACCATGTGCGCATCGTCGAGGCGCTGGAAGCGGGAGACATTGCCGGCGCCGAGGCACTCATGTCCGAGCACATCGGCACCGTGCAGTCGGCCCTGCGCCTGCAGGCCAGCAGTGACCCGCTGGCCGGGCTACGCGATGCGCTGGCGCCGGTGCGCAAAAGCCCCGCTCAGGCCACCCCAACAGTCCGCGCGCGCAAGCCCCGCGCAGCCCCCAGTTCCATCCCCCCAGCGTCTGACCCAGACGCACCTGCCGACCCATCCACCTACCTAGGAGCCCTGCTATGACCACCGTCCGCACCGTCACTTCGTCCACCCGCCGCCTGACCCTGGGCGTGCTTGTCGCCACCGGCCTCGCAGCGGCCCTGATGGCACCTGCCGCCCACGCGCAGAACGCGCTGGACAACATCCTCAAGGCCAAGGAAATCAAGATCGCCATTCCCACCGACTACCCGCCCTACGGCTTTGTCGGCACGGACCTCAAACCCCAGGGGCTGGACGTGGAGATGGCCAACTACATCGGCACCAAGCTGGGCGTGAAGGTCGAGCTGATCCCCGTGACCAGCGCCAACCGCATCCCCTACCTGCAAACGCAGAAGGCCGACCTGGTGATCTCCACGCTGGGCAAGAACTCCGAGCGCGAGAAGGTGATCGACTTCACCGCCGCCTACGCGCCGTTCTTCCAGGCCGTGTTTGCGAGCAAGAGCCTGAACATCAAGAGCTTTGCCGACCTGGCGGGCAAGACGGTGGCCGTGACGCGCGGCGCGATGGAAGACCAGGAGCTGGCCAAGGTCGCGCCCCCCGGCGTCGACTTGAAGCGCTTTGAAGACCACGCCGCCAGCATTGCGGCCTTTGTGTCGGGCCAGACGCAGGCCATTGCCACCAGTGCATCGACGGCGGGCACCATCATGGTCAAAAACCCCAACCTGCAGACCGAATACAAGCTGCTGCTCAAGGACAGCCCCAACTTCATCGGCGTGGCCAAGGGCGAAGACAAGCTGCGCCTGCGCGTGAATGAAATCATTGCCGAGGCGCGCAAGTCGGGCGACATCGACAAGCTGTCCAGCAAGTGGCTGGGCCGCCCTGCGGGCGACCTGCCCCTGTGATGTGGAGCACAGGATGAATTACTGAAACTCAAGGGCCTGCGGCGCGACAAGCGGCGCAGGGCACAAGCATGCTGATTGCGCTCGATTTTTCTGCCGTCCTCGCGTCGTGGCCGTTGCTGGTGCGCGGCGTGGTCTGGACCATTGGCCTCACCATTGTGGGCACCGTGCTGGGCCTGCTGCTGGGCACGGCCTGCGCCTGGGCGCGTGCGCGCAACCTGGGCCACCGGCCCACTGCGCTGCGCTGGGCCGTGGCCAGCTATGTGGAGCTGGTGCGCAACACGCCCTTCATCGTGCAGCTGTTCTTCCTGTTCTTTGGCCTGCCGGCGCTGGGGCTCAAGCTCTCGCCCGAGTTCGCGTCGGTGCTGGCCATGGTGATCAACCTGGGCGCTTATTCGGCCGAGATCATCCGCGCGGGCATCGAGGCCACGCCCCGTGGCCAGATTGAGGCCGCACACAGCCTGGCGCTTACGCCAGGCCAGACCTTCCGCCGTGTGGTGCTGCCGCCGGCGCTGCAAAAGGTGTGGCCCGCCATGGTCAGCCAGATCATCATTGTGATGCTGGGATCGGCCGTGTGCGGGCAGATCTCCACGCCCGAGCTGAGCTACGCCGCCAACCTCATCTCCAGCAACACCTTCCGCGCGTTCGAGGCGTTCATCTTGGCCACGGCGGTGTACCTGGTGCTGTCCATGTTGACCCGCCGCCTGCTGATGTGGGTGGGGGCGCGTTTTTTGGTGGGGAGGTAAAGAACGTGTTTACCGCTTATTCGAAGCCGCGCAAGTGCCTTGCCGGGATGGGGTGCAAGGCGCGGTGCGCTGTTGATAGCTCGGCTATCAACAAGCGCCGCAACGCCGCAGACCGCCCGGCAAGGCACTTGCCCGAAGGGTTGGAGCGAAATCGGGCGATTGGACGCCCCGACTGCTTGCATGGGCGCGAGCCCATGCGGCGCATCCGAAACATCCACTCATCCCGATTGCGCGCCAACGCGGCATCGAATAAGCGGTAAACACGTTCTTATCATGGTTGAATTTTCCCTGTGGGACATCCTGCGCAACCTGCTGCTCGCAGCGCGCTGGACGGTGTCCCTGTCCCTCATCGCCTTCATCGGTGGTGGCCTGGTAGGCCTGGTGCTGCTGGTGCTGCGCCTGTCCAAGCTGCGTGGCGTGGACCGCGCGGTGGGCGCCTATGTGCAGGTGTTCCAGGGCACGCCGCTGCTCATGCAGCTATTCCTCGCGTACTTTGGCATTGCGCTGTTCGGCATCAAGACCTCGCCGTGGACGGCCGCTGCGGTGGCGCTCACGCTCTACACCAGCGCCTACCTCACCGAGATCTGGCGCGGCTGCGTGGCGTCCATTCCCAAGGGCCAGTGGGAGGCGGCGCAGAGCCTGGCGCTCAACTTTGGCGAGCAGCTGCGCCATGTGGTGCTGCCGCAGGCGCTGCGCATTGCGGTGCCGCCCACGGTGGGCTTTCTGGTGCAGGTGATCAAGGGCACGGCGCTGGCCTCGGTCATCGGCTTTGTCGAGCTGACCAAGGCGGGCAGCATGATTTCCAACGCCACCTACCAGCCCTTCCTCGTCTACGCCTGCGTGGCGCTGCTGTACTTTGCCCTGTGCTTCCCCGTGAGCCTGGTGGCGCAATCGCTTGAAAGGAAACTCCATGGCAACCGCCGTTGAAACCACCCCGGTCCCCGCGCACGATGGCATCGTGGTGGGCGAGCCCCCCATCGTGGACATCACCGCCCTGCGCAAGTCCTACGGCAGCAACGAAGTGCTCAAGGGCATTGACCTCAAGGTGCAGCGCGGCGAGGTGATTGCCATCATCGGCAAGAGCGGCTCGGGCAAGAGCACGCTGCTGCGCTGTGTGAACGGGCTGGAAGAGTTCCAGGAAGGCGCGCTCAGCGTCAACGGCCAGAAGCTGCTGCACGACAGCCCCACGGCCATGCGCGCGCTGCGCCAGCAGGTGGGCATGATCTTCCAGAGCTTCAACCTGTTTCCGCACCTCAGCGTGGGCCGCAACATCATGCTGGCGCCCACGCTGGTGAAGGCGCGTGATGCCAAGGCCGCCGAGGCGCAGGCGCGCCAGTTGCTGCAGCGTGTGGGTCTGGCCGAGAAGTTTGACGCCATGCCCGACCAGCTCTCTGGCGGCCAGCAGCAGCGCGTGGCCATAGCCCGCGCGCTGGCCATGGAGCCGCAGGTGCTGCTGTGCGACGAGATCACCTCGGCGCTGGACCCAGAACTCGTGGGCGAAGTGCTGCGCGTGGTCGAGTCGCTGGCGCAGGAAGGCATGACGCTGATGATGGTCACGCACGAGATGGCGTTTGCCCGCAAGGTGAGCGACCGCGTGATCTTCATGCACCAGGGGCGGGTGCATGAGCAGGGCGCACCTGCTCAGCTGTTTGGCAGCCCGCAGACGCCGGAACTGCAGCAGTTTTTGTCGTCGCTGCACGACTGAAATCGATCTGTCGCTGTTCGTACGCACAAAGGCCTGCCCGCGCCCTGGAGTTCCAGCGCGGGCAGGCTTTGCATTTTGGTAGTTGCGCCTACTCAGGCCTCTGGCTCAGGGCAGGCAAGCGGGGGGGCAGGATCAGGACTGCACCCCCTTGTCAAATTCTGCGCGGGACAGCGATCCGTTCTTGTCCGTATCGAGTTCCTTGAAACGTTGACTGATGGCTGGCAGCGTAGCGGCCTCTTGTGCGCTCAACTGGCCGTCCTTGTTGCTGTCGGCCTTGTCAAAGGCGGCAGCGGCAGCGGTGGAGACGCCGCCACTGCTGGGCCCCACCGAAAAACCTGAGCCTGACTGTGCAGTGCTCTTGCTCGCAGGGCCGAATTGGGGAGGAGAGGAAGAGGAGGAGGTCTGTGCCTGCAGGGCACCCACACCCCCCAGGGAGAGCGCGGCGAAGAGCATCACGCTGCGGGTGTCGAACGAGTAGTTGCGTCGTTGCAGTGCTTTCATGAAGCGAAGCTCCTTTGAAGTTGAACAGGCTTGCATTGCACCGCAGCCAGCGGCCCCACGCCAGCACTCTTGCCTGCTGTTGCCTCCCTCTACATTTGCCTGCGCTGTGTAACGCGGCGGCCGTGTTTTGTGTCTGAGCGCGCTGCGGATGTAGCCAAAAGTAGGCGCAAACCAGGGCCTCGTTCTGCGCTGCGCCCTACGCGCCGGGACGATGGGGGGATGACCGGCAGGCCCGTGCGTGTCCTACAGCGTCTGCCCGCACTCCTTCCAACAATGAATTGCATGTGTCCTTCGGGATGCTGTTGTTCAACTTCCACCAAGGAGCCATTCCATGCAAAAGCAAACCGTTCTCGCCGCACTCGCTGCCTTCGCCTGTACCGCCGCACTGGCCCAGGCACCTGCCAACAACACCGCCCGCCCACCCTCTGAAGTGAACCCCACGGCATCGGGTGGTGTGGCAGCCTCTGCGGCGCAGAACAAGGTCGACCAACGCGCCAGCCGCAGCGCAGCGGCTCCCGCTGATCCCGCTGCCGGCAATGGCCGTGCAGCCCCCGTGGCAGAGATCAACCCCAGCGCAGCCGGCGGCAAGGCCGCTGCCAAGGCCGATATGCGCGTGAACGCGCGGCTGATGGACACCAATGGCGACGGCATGGTGTCGCGGGCTGAATGGGATGCCTACCACGCACTGGCCTGGAACCAGATGCAGCCCACCAACACGGGCGTGTCCACGGCAGACATCGATAAATTGAACCGTACGTCGGCAACCCACTGACGACCCCCAGCGGCTTTGGGCCGCCACCTGTAGGGACTCCAGTCCCACGCCAAAGCGCCCCTGCGTCCCGCCGCGCAGGGGCGCTTTGGCGTCTCGACCGTGCCGGCAAAAGGGGGATGGCCGCTCGGGGGACAATCCGGCATCTTCCGTTCGCTGACCCGCATCCATTCACATGGCCAACCGACTTTCACAGATCGCCACGCGCACCGGCGACGCCGGCACCACCGGCTTGGGCAACAACCAGCGCGTCTCCAAGAACAGCTTGCGCATCCACGCGATGGGCGATGTGGACGAACTCAACTCCCACATTGGCCTGCTGCTGTGCGAGCCCATGCCCGATGAAGTCCGCACCCTGCTGGTCGAGGTGCAGCACCAGCTGTTCAACCTGGGCGGCGAGCTGTCGATCCCGGGCTTTGAATTGCTCAAGGCCGAAGCCGTGCTGGCACTGGACGAAGCCCTGGCCCGCCACAACGCCGCGCTGCCGCGCCTGCAGGAGTTCATCCTGCCCGCAGGCACGCGCGCCGCATCGCAAGCCCACATCTGCCGCACCGTGGCCCGCCGCGCTGAACGCGCCGTCGTCGCCTTGGGCAACGAAGAGGCGCTGAACGACGCGCCACGCCAGTACCTCAACCGCCTCTCCGACCTGATGTTCGTGCTGGCCCGCGTGCTCAACCGCATGGATGGCGGGGATGACGTGTACTGGAAAAGCGAGCGCTTGGCGCAGCAGAATGCTACTGAATAAATAGCAGGCAGCGCATATTCATCTAGCGCTTGGGGTCGATTTCATCAAAAAACACCTCCAGCTTTTGCCACGGGCGCGTTGCCAGACCAGGACCGCCGCGCAAGGGCCGCCCCGCCGCGCTGGCGGTGTCCCCCTTCCCGGAGCGCGCTAGCGATGCGAGAGAAGGGGGAAGCGGCGAAGCCGCTCAGGAGGGGGATGACCCCTACCGGGGGGCAAGGATCGCCATGGTGAGGCGTGACACGCAGGTCAGCTCACCCGCTTCATTGTGCAGATCGATGTGCCACACATGCGTGGTGCGGCCAATGTGCACCGGCTTCGCCGTGCCCGTCACCCAGCCGCTGGTCGCAGAGCGCAGGTGGTTGGCGTTGATGTCCAGGCCCACGGCGCGGTAGCCCTCCGGCAGGGTGTAGTAGGCGCCGGTGGAGCCCATGGACTCGGCCAGCACCACGCTGACGCCGCCGTGCAGCAGGCCAAAGGGCTGGATGGTGCGGTGGTCTACCGGCACGCGGGCGCGCAGAAAGTCGTCACCCACCTCGACAAACTCAATGCCCAGGTGCTCTACGGCGGTGTTGCGGTTGGCGGCCTTCAGCAGGGCCAGGTCGATGGGTTTTTTCCAGATGGGCATGGTGGTCACGGGGCAGGGCCAAGTCAGTGCAAGCCGCTGATTGTGCCAATGCCTGTGGTCCCGCCCTGTGCCGCAGGCGCCTAGGAGCCTGTCCGACTTGGAAGTCGTCGGCTGCGAATCGGCCGCAGCGGTCCATTTTTTACCGTCTTTTTGCCCCATAGCTGGGCTATGGGTCTGCAAATCCGGCAAAAACTGTCCTCGCTGGGGCCGATTCTCGCTATCGACGCTCCAAGTCCGACAGGCTCCTAGCCTCAGCCCACAAACTTCCCGTTGGCGCCCATCACCCCCAGGTCCAGAAAACGCGAGCCCACATACGGCGCGCCGCTGGCGTAGTCGATGGACAGGCCGCCCAGGTCGTTGCTGCGAATGCCTGCGAGGGCGTTGCGCAGCTTGGCGCGGGTCAGGTCGCGGCCGGCGCGCTCCAGGCCCTCGGCCAGCACGCGGGCGTTCACATAGCCTTCAAAGCTGCGGGCCGAGAACTCCTGGTAGCCCAGTGCGCGCATGGCCTTCTGGTAGTCGCGCACCACGGCAAAGCTGGTGCGGGCCGCGTCGGGCAGCACCATCGACAGCGCAATGCCCGAGGCCTTGCCGCCCAGCTGACGCAGGTTGTCGCCCGACAGCGCTACGCTGGTGGCGGCCAGCGGCGTGCTGGGCGACACTTTCTTGAACTCGTTGACCAGCGTGGCGGTGATGTCGCCTGCCGTGCCCAGCAGCACCGCATTGGGCTTGGCGGCCACGGCCTTGCCCACCACGTCGGCCACCTGGGCGCCTTGGGCGTCGAGCTTGAAGGCCTTGGGTGCGGGCTGCTTGGCGGCGGCCATGGCCTTGGTCACATCGGCCAGAAACTCGCGGCCAAAGGCGGTGTCCTGGTACACGACGGCCAGCTCGGTGATGCCCATGGACACCAGCTTTTGCGCCAGGCGCTGGGCTTCGTCGGTGTAGCTGGCGCGCACGTGGAACACCGAGCGGTACTCGGCCTTGCGCAGCGAGGTGGCGCCGCTTTGCGGGGCCACGTAGGGGATCTGCGCCTCGTCCACCAGCGGCAGGATGCGCTGGTTGTTGGCCGTGCCCATGCAGGAGATCAGCGACACCACGTTGGCATCGGCAATCAGCTTGCGCACGTTGTCTTCGGAGCGCGCAGCGTCATAGCCGTCGTCCAGGGCCAGCAGCTTGATCTCGCGGCCGTGGATGCCTTTGGCGTTGGCCTGCGCAATGCCCGCATCCAGCCCTTGCTTGAGTTCCTTGCCCAGGCTGGCCAGGGCGCCGGTGGTGCCCAGCGAGCAGCCAATGGTCACGCTCTTGGCGTCCATGGGGTCTTGCACGCCGACGGCGCGCGACGAGGTGGCAAGCAGCAGGCCGGCGCTGGCGGCCACGAGGGATTGGGTGAACTGACGGCGTTGCATGGTCACAAAAAAACTCGCAGGCAAAAAAGCCACCAGCCCCGGATGGGGGCTGGTGGGGGGTGGACAGGGGGAGGTCGATAGACCTAGGGTTAACCCTGATTTTATCTGCCCAGGCTGCCAATTGGCTGTCAAAGGCCTGCAGGCCCAACACGGACCGCTTTAAGCAGCGCTGGCAGGGCCTGCAGGTGCGCGCATGCTGCCCGTCTCCACATACCGCTGGTGCCACGACAGCGCCTCGTTCAGCAGGTGCGGTGTGTGCTGGCCTACGGCGCCGCGCTTGGCGCGGGCCACATAGTCGTGCAGCGCGGGCCGGAAGTCCGGGTGTGCGCAGCGGTCGATGATGATCTCGGCGCGTTGCGAGGGCGAGTGCCCGCGCAGGTCGGCCAGGCCTTGTTCGGTGACGAGGATTTGCACATCGTGCTCGGTGTGGTCCACATGCGAGGCCATGGGTACGATGCACGAGATGCTGCCGTTCTTGGCCAGCGACGGAGTCATGAAGATCGACAGATACGCATTGCGCGCAAAGTCGCCCGAGCCGCCGATGCCGTTCATGATGGCGGAGCCCATGATGTGGGTCGAGTTCACGTTGCCGTAGATGTCGGCCTCAATCATCCCGTTCATCGCAATCAGGCCCATGCGGCGGATCAGCTCAGGGTGGTTGCTGATCTCCTGCGGGCGCAAAACGATGCGCTGCTTGTAGAACTCGATGCGGTCGTTGAAGTCCTGCATCGCTGTGGGGCTCAGCGACAGCGCCGTGGCCGAGGCGCTAGCCAGCGTGCCCGAGCGCAGCATGTCCAGCATGCCGTCCTGCAGCACCTCGGTGTAGGCCGTGAGGTTCTCGAACGGGCCGTTGTTCAGCCCGGCCAGCACCGCGTTGGCGATGTTGCCCACGCCCGACTGCAGCGGCAGCAGGTCCTTGGGCAGGCGGCCCTTCTTCACCTCATGCTGCAGGAACTCGATGATGTGGCCCGCGATGCGGTTGGAGGTGTCATCGGGCGCGGCATACACGCTGTTGCGGTCGGGCTGGTTGGTCATCACCACCGCAATCACCTTGTTCGGGTCGCAGCGCAGGTAGGGCTCGCCAATGCGCTCGTCGGGCCGCGTCATGGGGATGGGCTTGCGGTGGGGGGGGCGGTCGGTGCCGTAGTAGATGTCGTGCATGCCCTCCAGACCTGGGTTGTGCCAGGCATTCACCTCCAGAATGATCTTGTCGGCCTGGTCCAGCCAGGTCTTGTTGTTGCCCACCGAGGACGAGGGGATCAGCCGCCCGTCGGGCAACACGCCCGCCACCTCGACCACCGCCACATCCAGCTTGCCCAGAAAGCCAAACCACACAAACTGCGCCACATGCGAGAGGTGAATGTCCACATACTGCATCTGTCCCGCATTGATCTGGCGGCGCACCGTGGGGTCGGACTGGTAGGGCAGGCGCATCTCGATGCCGTCCACCTGGGCCAGCGCGCCGTCCAGCTCGGGCGCGGTGCTGGCGCCCGTCCACAGCCCGATCTTGAAGCCATGGCCCTGCGCGTTCAGGCTTTCGATGTGGCGCGCCAGCGCGCCGGGCACGGCCTTGGGGTAGCCCGCGCCGGTGAATCCGCTCATGCCCACATGGGCACCGGCGGGGATCAGGGCGGCCGCCTCGTCGGCGGTCATGGTGCGGGAGAGAAAGTCGGGGTACAGCACCCGATCGGCCAGGGACATGAACAAACTCCGCAAAAAGAAAAAGGCCACCCGCCCGGTGAGCGGATGGCCCTGTGGACAAAACCCAGGATGCTAGCCTTCGTTCCTTACAAATTAAGGGTTAACCCTTACAAATGCCATCAGGCCGGGCCACATCCACAGATTACGCCGCTTTGCGGTTGAGCAGTGCGTACAGCAGGATTGCCCCGAACGTGGCGGTGCCGATGCCGCCCAGCGCAAACTGACCGAACTTCAGCGTGAAGTCGCCCGTGCCCAGGATGAGGGTGATGGCCGCCACGATGAGGTTCTTGTTCTGCGAAAAGTCCACCTTGTTGTCCACCCAGATCTTGGCGCCCGCCACCGCGATCAGGCCAAACACCACGATGGACACGCCGCCCATCACCGGCAGCGGAATCGTCTGGATCAGCGCGCCGAACTTGGGGGAAAAACCCAGCACCAGCGCAAACACGCCGGCCAGCAAAAACACGGCGGTGGAGTAGATCTTGGTCGCCGCCATCACGCCGATGTTTTCTGCATAGGTGGTCACGCCCGTGCCGCCCGCGCTGCCGCTGACCATGGTGGCAATGCCGTCGCCGATGAACGCGCGGCCCATGTAGCGGTCCAGGTTCTGGCCGGTCATGGCCGTCACGGCCTTGATGTGGCCCAGGTTCTCGGCGACGAGGATGATGGCCACCGGTGCAATCAGCAGCATGGCGTTGGCCTCGAACACCGGTGCGGCGAAGTTGGGCATGCCCACCCAGGCAGCATTCGCCAGGATCGACAGGTCAATGGGTTTGCCCAGGCCGAGGCCGTTGGTCAGCACCGCGTAGATGATGCTCGCCACGATGAGGCCCACCAGAATCAGCAGGCGCTGCACCATGCCGCGCGTGAGCACGGCCACCAGGCCCACGCTCACAAAGGTCACCAGCTGCATCCAGCTGTCAAAGTTGCTGGCCGCCATGTTCTTGATGGGGATGCCCGCCAGGTTCAGGCCGATCACCGCCACCACGGCACCGGTGACCACGGGCGGCATGAAGCGTTCGATCCAGCCTGTGCCAATGGCCTGCACCAGCGCGCCAATGAGCGTATAGAGCAGGCCGCACGCAATGATGCCCCCCAGCGCCACGCCAATGTTGGCGTTGGGCCCGCTGCCCGCATAGCCCGTGGCCGCGATCACCACGCCGATGAACGCAAAGCTCGACCCCAGGTAACTGGGCACCTTGCCGCCGGTGACGAGGAAAAAGATCAGCGTGCCCACGCCGCTCATCAGGATGGCCACGTTCGGGTCAAAGCCCATCAGGATGGGCGCCAGCACCGTGGCGCCAAACATCGCAATCACGTGCTGCACGCCCATCACCGCCGTCTGCGGCCAGGGCAGCCGCTCGTCCGGCGCGATCACGCCGCCTTGTTGCAACACCTCAGCGCTTTTCACGCGCCAGTTCATGAATCCCATCTTGTTGGTTCCTTGTTGTTGAGGCGCGAATGCTAGTGGATGGGGATGGCCTTGCCGTGAACCTGCGCGTCAATTGCCAGGCGTCCACCCGCTTTGTGCCGGGTTAGCATCTGCGCCAACCTCTGCTCTGCCTGCCACAGGCACCGCCGCCATGCACCCTCAGCCGTCCTGCCCCTCTTGCCGCCAGCCCATGGAGGCGCACCGGTTCACCAGCAACCAGGGGCACACGCTGGAGCTGGACATTTGTTTTGCCTGCCAGGGCCTGTGGTTTGACCGGCACGAAAACCTCAAGCTCTCGCCCCAGTCGGTGGTCGAGCTGTTCCGCCTGCTGCACGAGCACCGCACCGACCAGCACCAGCCCCTGGCCGAGAGCATGGCCTGCCCGCGCTGCAACACCAGCCTGGCCAAAGGCTTCGACGTGGTGCGCAGCGGCCGCTACATGATCTACCGCTGCGGGCGCCAGCATGGCCGCTTCAGCAGCTTCTCGTCCTTCATGGTCGAAAAGGGTTTTGTGCGCCACATGACGCGCCCCGAGATCGACGACCTGGCCCAACGCGTGGGCGCCATCTACTGCACCAGCTGCGGTGCGCCCGTGGACATCCGCAAAGACCACGCCTGTCCCTATTGCCGCGCCGCGTTCTCCCTCATCGATCCCCAGGCCGTGGTGCGCGCCATGGAGGGCTATGCCGCCGCCAGCGCCAAGGCCCCGGCGGCGCCAGCATCGCCCGTGGACATTGGTGACGCCCTGGTGGCCCTGGAGCGCGACCGCGCACGGGCCGAGCGCGAGCGCCAGAAGCGCGCATTTACCACGGCCAGCAGCGACGCCAATGACCACTCGTTCACCGGCGATCTGCTGTCGGCCGGGGTGGCGCTGGTGTGGGCGCTGATGAAGGACTGAGAACGTGAACACGTGCTGAGGGGCCCGCCAGCGCATTGACATACCGCAGTACGCGCTGCGGTCATTCACGACAGACTGGGGCCGACCCTTCAGAATGGTCGCAGGCCCTTGCCCTGACCTTGGGCCCCCGCATTCCACCCAACCGTGGCGCCCGCTGCCACTGGAGGAGCGCCCCGTGCCGCAGTCCCTTGCCCGACGCCGTGTTGTCCGACCGCCGCGCAGCGTTGCGCCATCAGAGGGCGCGACCCGTTGCGCTGTCAGCCTGCCACTGCAGCGCGCACAGCTGCCGCCCGTCCCCAGCACCCTGCTCATCCCTTTGGCGGCGCGTGCCCATGGGGGGCGCTATTTCCCCTGGCTGGACTGCCACGATGCCGTGGCCCCGGCGCTGCTGGCGCGGCTGGATGCCGATGTGAACAGCACCCTGGACGACCTGCACACGGTGCTGCATGTGCTGTGGCGCACCCGGGCCATTCAGGAGGCGGGGCGCGCCTTTTTTGCCACGCACCCGCAGGCCCTGGGCGTCAACCTGGGGTGTGGGCTGACCCACTATTTCCAGTGGCTGGACGGGGGGGCCAACCAGTGGCTCGATGCCGACCTGCCCGAGGTGATGGCGCTGCGCCGGCCGCTGTTGCCCCCGCCGTGCCCGCGCACGCGCCACGCCGATCTGGACCTGTCACAACCCGGCTGGTGGCAGCGGCTGGGGCTGCCCACGCAGCACAGCGCCACGCCGGTGCTGCTGGTGTGCGAAGGCGTGCTGATGTACCTGCCGCCCGCGCAGGTGCACGCTGTGCTGGCCGAGTTTGCGCAGCATGCGCCGCCAGGCTCGCGCATGGTGCTGGACGTGATGACGCGCCGGGCCGTGGGTTGCGCGGCCCGCCACGCCAGCGTGGGGCCTACGGGCGCGGAGTTTCGGTGGGGTGTCGGCCGCATGGCAGAGCTGGCGGCCGTGCACCCGCGCCTGCACCTGCTGCGCGAGCAAAGCGTGGCGGAGGGCTACGGCTGGGCCGGTATTGCCATGGACATGTGGTGGCGCCCCTGGCTCGGTACGCCGCTGTATGGCCTGGCCACGCTGGGGGTAAGGGACGGCTCCCCCTGAGCCGCTTCGCGTCTTCCCCCTGAGGGGGACGCCACCGGTGGCCTGGCACAGCCAGTTCCACGGTGGCGCTGGCGTGGGGCGCGCCCGTTGCAGAGGTTGGCTACGGCCTGAGCGTCAGTGCGCGCATCCATTGGGGCGCCTTGCCCGTCAGCTGCCCCACGATGGCCGCCTGTAGCGGTGGCAGGCGCCGCGCGCCCTGCAGCACCAGTTGCCGCAGCAGGCGGGGCACCGGGCGGGCGTCGGTGTACAGGCGCACGATGGCGTTGGTGCCCTGGTAGATGGGCCAGGCGTGGCGGTGGTGGCCCTGGGCGTAGGGGGCCAGGGCGTCGGCGCTGCCAATGTCCTGCCCGCGCTGGCGCGCGCTCACCAGCGCGGCCGTGAGCCGCTCCACCCCTGCCAGGCCCAAGTTGTAGCCATGGGCCGTGACCGGGTGCATGCCCACGGCGGCATCCCCCAGCAGCGCGCAGCGGTGGCCCGCAAAGCGCTGGGCATACACGGCCACCAGCGGGTAGGCGTGGCGTTCGCCCACCAGCGCCATGTGGCCCAGCCGGTCGTTGAACTGGGCCTGCACCTGGGCGGCAAAGGCTTGGGGGCTCTGGGCCATCAGCGCTGCCGCATCGGCTGCGCCCGCCGTGACCACGACCGAGCACAGCGCATGTCCTGCCTGTGGGTCATCGGGCAGGGGCAGCACGGCCAGCGTGCGGTCGTAGCCAAAACATTCGTGGGCCACGTTGCCATGGGGTAGGCCATGACGCATGCGGCAGACGATGACGGTGCGGCCAAAGTCGGTCATCTGCGCGCCGATGCCCAGCTGGCGGCGCGTGGCCGAAAAGCGGCTGTCGGCGGCCACCAGCAGCGGGGCCGTCAGGCGTTGGGCTGGCGCCCCAGCGGTACCGGCCGGCACATAGTCCAGCTCTGCATGTCCTGCCAGCGTGGCTGCGCGCGTGACCTGGGCCTGGGTGACCAGCTGCACCCCCGGCGTGCGCGCCGCCACGGCGTAGGCGGTGCGGCGCAGCGCATGGTTGGGCACGATGAAGCCCAGCGCGCCGAGTGCTGCACCCTCCGGGGTCTGCGGGGTGTTCAGTTGCAGCGCGCTGTGCTGGCCCAGCGGGCCGTCGTGTACCTGGGCTTCGCAGATGGTGCCCACTTCATGCGCGGCCAGCAGGCCCCAGCTGCCCAGGCGCTGCAATGTGTCGTGGCTGGGGTGGGTCAGCGCGATCTCACGGCCGTCCGGCGCGGGCGCGGCCAGCGTGCTGTCGCTCTGCTGCTCGACCACCGTGGCGGAGAACCCGGCTTGCGCCAGGGAGATGGCCAGCGACAGGCCCGCCGGGCCTGCGCCGACGATGAGGACGTCGCTGTGGTGGGTGGTCATGGCGGGAGGAATGCAGGGTGACAAGGTGCCCGCCCCGGGGCGGGGAGGCCGCGCGCCATTGTGGGGGGGCGGGCTGGGGCACGCTTTGCCCTGCGTCAAGCCACGGTGTGGTACTGCTATCCAAACAATAGCTACTCAGGCATATAGTTCTAGCGCCTCGGGGCTAAAACCCATAAAACTCAGTCTTTGGCGGCCTTGCGCGGGCTTTTGGCAGACTTCTTTTTGGCCGGACCCGCCTTCTTGCCGCGCAGGTGCAGCACCCACGCCACCAGCAGCCACAGGTAGCCCGCCGGGATGCTGTACGCCGCCCAAGCCGCCAGCGACAGCGGCGGCGCGGTGATGGAGCGGGGGTTGGCCATGGTCTCCAGCAACTGGCGCGTGCCGGTGCCTAGCGTGGGCGTGGCGTGCTGGCTGCCCGAGCGGGCCATGAGCGCGCCCATGAAGGTGAAGAACTCCATGAGCAGCGCACCGATCAGAAAACACGCCAGCAAGGCCATCAGCTGCGCCACCGCGCGCCGGTTGCCCTTGGTCAGGAACACGATGACCGACACCAGCCACAGCACGGGCAACAACAGGGCCAGGGCGGGCCAGGCGGACAAGAGCATTTTCATGGGCAGCGACGTCGAGGATGTGTTGCGGCCCATTGCCGCACCACCAATGTGGCTGCGGATGATAGACGCACCTTCACCCCCGGCTGGGGGCGGTTGTGTGTCAGACCGCATCTCCACGCCGGCCGCAAGGGAGGGCCAGTCTCCGTCAGCGTGGAGCGTTTGGCCCGGGCGCTGAGGTGTCGGCGGCGGCCGGGTGGCCTGCGTGGTGCGTTGGGCCCACCATCTCGCGCATGCGGCGGCGCAGGGCGCGGTCGCGGCGGTCGTCGGCTTCCCAGTCGGCTTTCACGCCACGCCACAGTGCCAGCGCCATCAGCAAGATGACGGCGGTGAACGGCAGCGCGAACACGATGGTGGCGGTCTGCACCGCCTTCACGCCGCCGGCCAGCAGCAGGCTGATGGCGATGCCCGACACCAGCACGCCCCAGGTGATCTTGACGCGCGCCGACGGGTTCTCATTGCCGCCGGTGCTCATCATGCCCAGCACCAGCGTGGCCGAGTCGCCCGAGGTGACGAAGAACACGAGCACCAGCACGGTGGCCACGAACGACATCACGGCACCCCAGGGCAGCGCGTTGAACATGGCAAAAAGTGCGGTGGACACATCAGCCTTGACGGCTTCCGACAGAGGCACGCCCTGCATGATCTCCAGATGCAGGGCCGTACCGCCGAACACCGAGAACCACACAAATGCAGCCAGCGTGGGCGCCAGCACGGTGCCCAGGATGAATTCGCGAATCGTGCGCCCGCGCGAGACGCGTGCGATGAACAGGCCCACAAAGGGCGACCAGCTCACCCACCAGGCCCAGTAGAACACCGTCCAGCCGCTCACCCAGCCGCTGTCGCGGAAAGGCGTCATGCGCAGGCTCATGCGCACGAACTCGCTCAGGTAGCTGCCCAGCGTGTTGGTGAAGCTGTCGATGATGATCACCGTGGGGCCCAGCACGAACACCGCCAGCGCCAGCAGTGCGGCCATGACCAGGTTGATGGTGGACAGCCACTTGATGCCGCGTGCCACGCCCGACACGGCCGAGGTGAGGAACAGCACCGTGGTCACCACGATGATGCCCACCTGCCAGGCCTCGTTCACCGGCACGCCCATCGTGGCTGCCAGGCCGCTGTTGATCTGCAGCGCGCCCATGCCCAGCGAGGCGGCCACGCCAAAGGCCGTGGCGATCACCGCGAGGATGTTCACGACGGGCCCGATGCGCTGCAGCGGCGCCCAGGGCAGCGCCATCACCGCCGTGCTGACCAGCGCTGAGCCGCCACGGCGGAACTGGAAGAACGCGATCGCCAACGCGACGATGCTGTACACCGCCCAGGGGTGCAGGCCCCAGTGGAAGAAGCTGTAGCGCATGGCTGCGTTGGCAGCCTCGGGCGTATTGGGCGCGATGCCGGGCGGCGGCGTGCCGTAGTGCGAAATGGGCTCAGCCACACCCCAGAACACGAGGCCGATACCCATGCCCGCCGCAAACAGCATGGCAAACCACGCGCCGATGGAGAACTCGGGCTCGTCGTCCTCCTGGCCCAGCTTCAGGTCGCCATAGCGGCTGAAGGCCAGGATGAGCGCCATCACCACCAGGCCGAGCACCACCCACAGGTAGAACCAGCCGAAATTGCGCGTGATGGCCGCCAGGGCCGTGTCGAACACGGTGCCCAGCGAATCGGGCGCAACCACGCCCCAGAGCACGATGGCGAGGATCAGCCCCGCCGAGATGAGAAGTTCCATGGGGTCACCTTTCTCGAAGATCAACAAAGGATGTGCTGCCGGTCGCTTATCAGGCACCCGTGCGCTGTTCAGTACCAGCGGCAAAACCCGGCAGACTCCGTCGGCCAAAGACGACGAAAGGCGGCCTCCCGGCTGCCTGGTGCGCGCCAACGCGCAGCCAAGGGCGCAGACAGGAGCGTGCCGAAACACATCACGAAAAAAAGGCGGGCCCGACGCAGCAATGCGTGGCCCTGGAAGCCCACGCACACCCGGGTGACCGGGTACGGATGCCTCCATGCCGATGCGCGCAGCGGTGGCGCGGCAAGGCGGTTTACCTGCGGACGAACGCGCCAGAAAAGGCGGCCGTCAGGCAGCAAAGAAGCTGCACGCAGAGAGGGAGAAGCCGCAATTTTATGTAACACCCCACCACGGCCGCGGGAAATACCGCAGTCAAGCGCAGGGACGCTGTCAATTTGGAGACGTGCCAGCATGGTCAGTGGATGGGCCCGCTGGTACGCTGCGTCGCCATGGAGACAACACACACAACCCCGCCCTACATTCCCCAGATCCGCCTGTACCAGAACTGGTTGCGCGACCAGCGCGGCCTGCAGTTCGACAGCTACGACGCGCTGTGGCGCTGGTCCACCACCGAGCTGGATGCGTTCTGGCAAAGCGTGTGGGACTACTTTGACCTGCAGTCGCCCACGCCCCACACCGCCGTGCTCGCCAAGAACACCATGCCCGGCGCGCAATGGTTCCCTGGCGCCCAGGTCAACTACGCGCGCCAGGCGCTGCGGCATGTGGACGCGGCCCACGCCGCAGGCCTGCCCGCCATCATCAGCCGCAATGAAAAGGGCCAGCACCGCGAGCTGGGCTGGCCCGAGCTGCGCCGCCAGGTCGCGTCGCTGGCGCTGCACCTCCAGGCCCAGGGCGTGATGCCGGGCGACCGCGTGGCCGCCTACCTGCCCAACGTGCCCGAGGCGATGATCGCCTTCCTGGCCACGGTGAGCATTGGCGGCGTGTGGAGCATCTGCGCGCCCGACATGGGCACGCATGCCGTGCTCGACCGCTTCCGGCAGATCGAGCCCAAGGTGCTGATCGGTGTGGACGGCGTGACCTACGGTGGGCGCGACCACGACCGCACGGGTGTGCTGGCCGAGCTGCGCGAGGCCCTGCCCAGCGTGCAGCATGCGGTGCTGCTCGGTAATCTGGATGCTTCTGTTTCGATAGCTGGATGGGCAAGCTGGACTAACGCTACCGCCCGAAATAATGCTGAAACTACGGCTTTCGAGCCCATGTGGCTGTCGTTTGACCACCCGCTGTGGATCGTCTACTCCAGCGGCACCACCGGCCTTCCCAAGCCCATCGTGCACGGCCACGGCGGCACGGTGCTGGTGGCGCTGCAGCTCAAGGTGCTGCACAACGACATCGGCTGCAGCTACGAGCCCAACAGCTTTGGCGAGCGCTACCACTGGTACAGCTCCACCGGCTGGGTGATGTGGAACGCGCAGCTCAGCGGCCTGCTGTCGGGCACCACCTGCGTGATCTACGACGGCAACCCCGGTGGCAGCAAGGACCACCCCGACTGGGGCGTGTTGTGGCGCTTTGCGGCCGAGACGGGCGTGACCTTCTTCGGCGCAGGCGCGGCGTTCTTTGCCAACTGCATGAAGGCGGGCATCAGCCTTGGTGACTACGGCGACTTGACGAGCATCCGCGCGCTGGGCACCACGGGCTCGCCACTGTCGCCCGAGGTGCAGCAGTGGGGAACGGCGCAGTTTGAAGCGCTGGGTACCAAAGACATCTGGTGGAACAACATCTCCGGCGGCACCGACTTCTGCGGCGCCTTCATCGGCGGCCACCGCGAGATGCCCCAGGTGCCCGGCGAGATGCAATGCCGCATGCTGGGCGCGGCCGTGGAGTCCTGGGATACCGAGGGCCGGCCCGTGCAGGACGCGGTGGGCGAGCTGGTCTGCGCGCAGCCGATTCCGTCGATGCCGCTCTACCTGTGGGGCGACAAAGACGGCAGCCGCTACCTGTCGAGCTACTTCGACATGTACCCCGCAGGCCACGGCCGACAGCCGGGCGGTGGCGACGGCCCCGCCAGCATGGGTGCGGTGTGGCGCCACGGTGACTGGCTCAAGATCGGCGCCAACGGCGGCTGCGTGATCTATGGGCGCAGCGACGCCACCATCAACCGCCACGGCCTGCGCATGGGCACGAGCGAGATCTACAGCGCGGTGGAGGCCTTGCCCGAAGTGCTCGATAGCCTGGTGGTGGACTTGGAGTACCTGGGCCGCGAGAGCTACATGCCGCTGTTTGTGGTGCTGCGCCCGGGCTACGCGCTCGACGACGCCCTGCGTGCGCGCATCAACGGCGCCGTGCGCACGGCGCTGAGCCCACGCTTTGTGCCTGACGACATCTTCGCCGTGGCCGAGGTGCCGCGCACGCTGAGCGGCAAGAAGCAGGAGCTGCCCATCAAGAAACTGCTGCTGGGCCAGCCCATCGAAAAGGTGGTCAACAAGGACGCGATGGCCAACCCGGGGTGTCTGGACTGGTACGTGGCGTTTGCGGCGCAGCGGGCGAGTTCGCTCCAAAAATAATAGCTGCTAGCGTTTATTGAATAAGCGCTAGCGCCTTGTTTGGATGCAAGGATTCGTGCGGCACCGAGGCGCGCTGTGCCCCAGGGGGTCAGTCCAGCTTCGCGCCCGATGCCTTGATCAGCCGCTCCCACACCGGGCGCTCCTTGTTCATGGCCGCGGTGAACAACGCCGGTGAGCTCTTTTGCACGTCAAAGCCCATGGCCGTGATGCGCTGGGCCACATCGGGATGCTCGGTGGCCTTGCGCACCTCGGCCGCAATGCGCTCCAGGATGGCGGGCGGTGTGCCTGCGGGGGCGCCAAACGCCAGCCAGCCCGCCACGCGGTAGGCCTCGTCGTTCAGGCCCTGCTCGCCCAGTGTGGGCACATTGGGCAGCGTGCCCATGCGGCGCTCGCCGCTCACGCCAATGGCCTTGAGCTTGCCGGCGTCGATGTGCGCCTTGACCTGCAGTGCACTCGCAAAGGCAATCTGGATCTGCCCGCCCAGCAGGTCTTGCACCATGGGCGCCTCGCCCCGGTAGGCCACGTGGCTCATGTCGGCGTTCTGCGACTGGCTCATGTACGCGCCGGCCAGGTGCGGGTAGGCACCCGTGCCGTACGAGCCATAGGCCACCTTGCCTTTGTTGGCGGCGATGTATTTCAGCAGCTCAGGCCCCGTGGCCACCGGCACGCTGGGGTGGGCCACCAGCACCAGGGGCGCGATGGCGATCTGGTAGATGGGCGCGATGTCCTTCTCGGGGCTGTAAGGCAGCTTGGTGTACAGGAACTGGTTGGTGAGCATCGAATTGCTCAGCGCCAGCAGCAGGGTGTAGCCGTCCGGTGCGGCCTTGGCCACCGCGTCGGTGCCGATGATGCCGGCCGCGCCGGGCTTGTTGTCGATGACCATGGGCTGGCCCAGGCCCACGGCCATCTTCTCGGCCAGCACGCGCGCCAGCACGTCGGTGGCGCCGCCGGGGGCGAAGGGCACCACCACCTTGATGGGCTTGTTGGGATAGGCGGCCTGCGCCCAGGCGGCGGTGCCGGTGCAGGCGGTGGCAGCGGCCAGCGCGGCAGCGCCGAGCCAGGAACGGCGGGTCAGGGGGAAGGGCATGCGTTGTCTCCTGTCGTGGTTATTAGCAATGAGAAATCGAACTGGCTCCACCAGACATGGTGGTGGGCCGGAGCCTGGCTGTCACGCCATGGGCTTATGCGGTCTGGGGGCTCCCTGGGGCGGGGCCGGTGGTGACGCGCACGGTGAGGGGCAGGGGCGCGAGCACTTCGCGCAGGCGGGCCTGCAGCGCGTCGGCGTCGGGGCCCGGGGCCACGGTCACGCGCACGGCGTTGTCGCCCTCGGGCTGTACCTGGGGACGGAGGCCGTCCGTGGCTTGTCCGCACACCCCATCGACCAGCGCTTGCACCGTGTGGCAGGCCGCGCGCTGGCGCAGATCGGGCTTGTAGATCTTGCCCACGTTGGTCACGGGCATGGTCTGCAGCACCTGCACCCAGCGCGGGCGGGCCACGGCCTCGTCCACGCGTTCGGCGGTGAAGGCCAGCAGTTCGGCCTCGGTCACAGCCGGTGCACCGGGCACCAGCGTGGCGTAGACCACGGGCAGCTCGCCCGCATAAGCATCGGGCGCGCCCACGGCGGCGCACAGCTGCACGGCGGGGTGGGCGCCCAGCGCGTCTTCGATCACCTTGGGGTCGATGTTGTGGCCGCTGCGGATGATGAGGTCCTTGGAGCGACCACTCAGGTGCAGGCGGCCCTGGTCGTCCACAAAGCCCAGGTCGCCGGTGGCCAGCCAGCCGTCCTGCGTGAAGGCCTTGGCCGTGTCGGCTGCGTCGAGGAAGCCCGAGAACAGGTTGGGCGACTGGAACAGCACCATGCCCGGCTGGCCGGGCGGCAGGTCCTGGTCCGACGCGTTGCCCTGCGCATCCAGCGCCACCACGCGCAGCTGGGTGTACGGCAGCCGCCAGCCCACGCAGCCTGCGGGCGCGTTGACGCCCGGTGGGGTGATGGTGGAGATGCCCGCCATCTCCGTCATGCCCAGGCTTTCGTGGATGTGCAGGTTGAACAGGCGCTCGAACCGCGCCGCCAGCTCGGGCGCCAGGATGGCCGCGCCGGTGCGGCAGTAGCGCAGGGTGGAAATGTCGGCCCCGTCCAGCGGCACATTGGCCAGCGCTGCCAGCACCGTGGGCACGGCGGACAGGTAGGTGCAGCGGTAGCGCTCCACCAGCCGCCAGTAGTTCGCAATCACCTCGCGGTTGCGGAACAGGCCGGTGGTGGGGATGATGGTCTCCACCCCTGCCGACAGCGCCGCCAGCGAGCCGGGCAGCACTCCCGCCACATGGAACAGCGGGTAACCGTTGATGCCCACGTCCTCGGGCCGTATGCCCTGCATCTGCACGCTGCCCCAGGCGGTGAACACCTGCGCGCCGTGGCTGTGGCGGGCCAGCTTGGGCGCACCGGTGGTGCCGCCGGTGTGGAAGTACGCGGCGATGTCAGTGGCCACAATGCGGCGGCCGCTTACCAGGTGGTCGCCCGGGTGCTGGTGGCGCGCGGCCAGATCGAGCATGCCTGGGGGCAGGGCGGTTGTTGCGCCCGCTGCCTCGTCGTATGGGGCTACGCGCAGCACTGTGGTCAGGGTGGGTACCAGGGCGCGCAGGCGCAGGGCCTTGCTCCAGTAGCCCAGGTCGCCCTCGCCGCCGTAGGCAATCAGCACCTTGGCCCGGGCCAAGGTCATCATGGCCGCGATCTTCTCGTCGGTGAGCATGGGGTTGAGCGGCTGCACAATGCCTGCGGCCTCGCCGCCCCACAGGGCCAGGTGGTATTCGAGGCAGCCGGGCAGCAGCACCGCCACGGCGTCTGCAGGCCCCACGCCCAGGTGGTGCAGAAGGTTGGCCGTCTGGTGGATGCCGGTGAGAAGCTGCGCGTACGACCAGCGGATGGGCTCGGCGGCCGGGTCGGCGGTGGGCAGAAAGGTCAGCGCCGTTTTGTCGCCAAACGCTGCCGCCGAGTTCACAAAAATCTCGTAGGTGCTCTGCACCGGCAGCGCCTCGGCCAGGGGGCGGGCTTCGATCCGCTGCACAGCCTGCAGGCTGCGCACCGGGGCACCGGGGGCAAAAGGCAGGTGGAGCGGGGGCATCTGAGGGAGGCGCATGGCGTGTCTCGGGTCTTATCTCGGGTCTTGTGGGGGAGGTCGGGTCAGTCACAGGGCGGATGCGGCATCGTCCTACCCTGCCGCGCCCGCCGCGTGGCCACAGTCTGTCTGTGTGTCCGCGCAAAAGCAGTCACGCAGATGTCAGAGAGGGTTAACGATCCCCTGCGATGCGGCACACCCATAATGGACCTTGTTGATTGCCACTGCGCGCGCCGCCGTGCGCCCTTCCTCCATGAACACTCCGCAACCGCCCAAACGTTTTTCGATGATCCGTGAGTTCCACCTTGCCGACTGGTTCACGCTGGGCAACGCGGTCTGCGGCGTGGGCGCGCTGTTCTCGGTCATGTCGTACCTGGAGACCAGCAATGTGGTGCATGTGTACTTTGCATGTGCCCTGGTGCTGGCCGCGCTGATCTTTGACGTGCTGGACGGCCGCATCGCCCGCTGGCGCCAGAAAAGCTCGGCCATGGGCCGCGAGCTGGACTCGCTGGCCGACGTGATCTCGTTCGGCGTGGCCCCGGCCATCATTGCCTATGGCTGCGGCATGCAGGGCCTGTACGACCGCATCGTGCTGGCCTACTTTGTGGCCTGCGGCGTGTCGCGCCTGGCGCGCTACAACGTCACCGCCGAAACGCTGTCGGGCGACGACGGCAAGGTCAAATACTTCGAGGGCACACCCATCCCCACCTCCATCGTGCTGGTGGGCCTGCTGGCCCTGGCCGCCTGGCTGGGTGCGGTGCGCGAGAACCTGTGGTTTGGCAAGCTGCTGATCGGCGGCTTCACGCTGCACCCACTGGTGCTGCTGTTTGCGCTGTCGGGGTCGCTGATGATCAGCCGGATTCGCATTCCCAAGCTCTGAGTCACTCGCGGGGGCGTCCCCTGTTTCTGCACGTTGAACCCCATGGCACTTCAAAAAATCGCTGCGTTCTCCGACGGCACCCAGGGCGGCAACCCCGCCGGTGTGTGGATCGGTGAACAGCTCCCCAATCCTGCTGACATGCAGCGCATTGCTGCCGAGGTCGGCTTTTCTGAAACTGCCTTTGCCGCCCCGCTGGGCGATGGCCGCTGGCGCGTGCGCTACTTTGCGCCCGAGAGCGAGGTGCCGTTTTGTGGCCACGCCACGATTGCCCTGGGTGCCGCGCTCGCGCAGCGCGAGGGCGACGGCGTGTTTGCGCTGTCGCTGAGCCAGGCCGAGATCACGGTCGAAGGCCGTCGCGCGGGCGATCTGGTGCAGGCAGCGCTGCAGTCGCCCCCCACGCGCAGCGGGCCTGTGCCTGCTGGGCTGCTGGCCGATGCGCTGGCCCTGTTTGGCCTCAGCGCGGCCGATCTGGACCCGCGCATACCGCCCGCGCTCATCCACGGCGGTGCGGACCACCTGGTGCTGGCCCTGCGCAGCCGTGCGGCGTTGGCGGCCATGCACTACGCGCTGGACGCGGGCCGCACGCTAATGGTGAACGCCAAGCTGGTCACCATCGTGCTGGTGTGGGTGGAGTCCGACCGGCTGCTGCACACCCGCAACGCCTTTGCCTCGGGTGGCGTGCTTGAAGACCCGGCCACGGGCGCTGCCACCGCCGCGCTGGCGGGCTACCTGCGTGACCTGGGCTGGCCGCACGGCGGCGCCATCGATGTGGTGCAAGGCGAGGACATGGGCATGCGTTCGCGACTGCGGGCCGAGATCGGGCCCGCGCCCGGCAGCTCCATCCGCGTGTCGGGCACGGCGCGGTGGATGGATGACAGCGAATGAGTTCTGCTATTGAAAATATAGCTGTTAGCGCATGATGCACTAGCGCTACCGCCCGATTTGTGCAGAAATCGGGCAAAACGGGCACGTGGGGGCCTTGTACTCCCGGCCCGGCCTCCCGCTCAGGCGCTGATTTCGTCCTGCAGCCACTGCACAAAAACCAGCGTCTCCGGCGATGGGTCCGGCGCCATGCCCAGGTAGTGCCGCGTCAGCGGCAGGCGCAAACTGGGCAGCGGCGACACCAGCCGCCCCGAGGCCAGGTCGTGGGTGATCAGCGACACCGGGGCCACGGCAAAACCCAGCCCGTCCAGGGCGGCCTGCAGCACAAAGTGCAGGTGGTCAAACTGCAGGCAGCTGGCGGGCTGCAGCGCGGGCGCGTTCACCTGCTTCTTCCAGCCTTCCCAGTCCTTGCTGCGCGATTTGGACAGCAGCAGCACATGGGCCGACAGCGCCTCGGGCCGTGTCGCCGGGCGCTGGGCGAACAGGGCGGGCGCGCCCACCACCAGCGCCTCGTCCTCCAGAAACGGCTGCACCTGCATGCCCGGCGGCCATCCACGCGGGCCGCGCCGCAGGGCCAGGTCGAAGGCTTCGGTGGCATGGTCTGGCGCCAGGGTGCTGGTGATGACCTGGGGTTCGATGTCCGGGTGCTGGGCCACAAAGCCGGGCAGCCGGGGGATCAACCAGCGCACCGCAAAGCTGGGCCGCACATTGATCTTGACGCTGCGCAGCCCGGCGTCGCCCCGCAGCGCCTGGGCGGCGGCGCCGATCTGCGCGAGCGCAGGGCCGACCTGCGCGTGAAACTGGTGGCCCGCTGCGGTGAGCAGCACCTGCCGCGTCTTGCGCTCGAACAGGTCCACGCCCAGGTGGGCCTCCAGCGCCTTGATCTGGCGGCTGATGGCGCTGTGGGTGACGTGCAGCTCCAGCGCTGCGTGGGTAAAGCTCTGGTGCCGCGCCGCCGCCACAAAGGCACGGACCGCGTTCAGCGGGGGCAGGCGGGGTGGCATGCGGGGGATTTTCACATGCGGGGTTGGGCGCTCTGCGGTTGCTGCCGCAGCGGTGCAGGCTGCCAAAGCGCCCTGTGGCCTTGTCGGATCAAGGTATCCCAGCCCGGCGCGCATTAGACTGCCCGGATCGAATGGCCCACGCTGCCTCTCCCAGCGGTCGGCCTCACCCCTGCACCTTGCCCATGACGCTCGACCTTGCCACTTTGCTGGCCGCCACCATGGCCGCTGCGACCGCCCAGGCGCTGCCCATCGTGTTTGTGGCCCTGCGTGCCCGCTTGCATCGGGGGCTGGCGTTGTGGGGGCTGGGGCTGGTGGTCAACGCGCTGTCCTACCCGGCGTTCGGCCTGCGGGCATTCGGCTGGACTGAAGTGTCGATCCTGGCAACCAACCTGCTCAGCGGCCTGACGCTGGTGCTGCACACGCTGGCGATCGCGTCGTTTCAGCGGCACCGCGCGCAGCCTGTGCGCTCGGCGCTGGTGTGGTTGCCGCTTGCCGTCAACATGGTGGTGGTGCTGTTGTTCATGCGGGACGACCATTGGCGCAACATCCTGGTCGCCGGCATCCAGAGCGTGATGGCCGGCATGTTGCTGTACCAGGCCTGGGACCCCGCGCTGGTCGAGCGGCGCCTGACGGGCCGTTGGGTCCTGATTGCCGGGTGTGCGGGCTTGGTGCTCACGTTGGTCGTGCGTACCGCTTACATGGTGTGGGCGTCTGATTGGGATGCGGTCTACAACGTGCCGGGCCAGGTGCAGGGGCTGACCTACTTTGCGGTGATGGCCGTTCTGTTGGTCAACAGCATGGGCTTTGTGCTGATGCAGATGGAATTTGCCCTGGAGCAGCAGCACGCCCTGGCCACGCACGACAGCCTCACCGGTCTGTACAACCGCAGTGCCCTGCAAGACCTGCTGCCAGCGCTGGGCGCGCGCGCTCGGCGCCAGGGGGAGCCGCTGGCTTTCCTGATGCTGGACATCGACCACTTCAAGCGCGTCAACGACACCTATGGCCACCTGGCCGGAGACGCCGTGCTGCGCGAAGTGGCGCTGCGCATTCGCCAGCGGCTGCGCCAGGCCGACGTGGTCGCCCGCTATGGCGGAGAAGAGTTTCTGGCGGTCTTGCCTGCCACCGACCAAGCCGGTGCACTGCGCCTGGCAGAGCATGTGCGCAAGGCCATCGAGTCGCCGCCCGTGCGGCTGGCCAACGCCATGGTGCCGATCACCCTCAGCGTCGGTGTGCACGCCGGCATTCCAGACGATTCCCCCCGGGCCCTGGACGCGCAGATCGGACTCAGCGACGAGGCGCTGTATGCGGCCAAGAACGCGGGCAGAAACCGCGTCGAATGGCGCTAGGGCTGCTGCGCAGGTCGCAGTGCCTCAGCCCGCAGGCCTCCGGTTCACCAGCACGATGCCCGCCGCCACCAGCACCAGCGCCGCCACCAGCCCGGGCGTCACAGGCTCACCCAGCCACAGCGCGCCAAACAGCAGCGCAAACACGGGCGTGAGAAACACGAACACCGAGATCTTGGTGGCCGGGTAGTGCGCCAGCATCCACATCCAGGCCAGATAGCTCACAAACGCACCCACCAGCGCCTGCACCAGCAGCGAACCCCAGGCAAAGCCGCTGAACTGCCAGACCCAGGCCTCGCCCAGGCCCAGCGACAGCACCGGCAATACCGCCGTGCTCACCGCCACTTGATAGAAAAGCTGCTTCGCAGGTGCCACAAGTGCCAGCGGCGTGGTGCGGATGACCACTGTGGTCAGGGCCCACATCAGGCCGGCTGCCAAACCCAGCAGGTCACCCAGCCAGGCCTGGGGCAGGGCAGCGTTGGCAGGGCCCAGCAGCCCGTCGCCCAGCGCCAGCCCCACGCCCACAAACGCAGCGGCCAGGCCCAGCCACTGCCAGCCCTGCAGACGCTCACCGGGGATGAAGCGCGGCAGCAGCAGGGCCACCCAGAAGGGCGAGGCATACAAAAACACCGTGAGCCGGGAGGCGGTGGTGTACTGCAGGCCCAGGTAGATACACGCAAACTCGCCCGCAAACAGCGCCCCGGCCAGCAAACCCGCACGCGCTGCCCCGGCGGGCTCGCCCGCGCTGGACAGCCGCACGCCGCTCCACAGGCACCACGCCGCAATCGCGACGGCGGCCAGCGCAAAGCGCACAAACGCCTGGAACACAGGGGCCACCTCGGCCACCGTGGCCTTGACCAGCACCTGTTGGAAGCCCCAGAACATGCAGCATGCCAATAACAGGGAAATGGCGAGGGCGTCGAGGTGGGTTTTACGGGTGAAGGCCATGGCGCGGGTGCTTGCAGATCAGAGAGTCAGGGGATCAGGGGCAAGCCCAGGTGCCGCTGTTGCGCGTGAAAGTGGCACCTCCGTAGAACAGGGCATTGCCATCGCTGGCCAGCGCCCAACTGCCTTCCAGTCCGCGCGAGATCGCAGTTTGCCGTTGCCATGTGGTGCCCTTGCGGGCATACAGGGCGATGTACCAGGCATCTGTCGCAAGGCTTGCGCACGAGAGGTCCGCTGGCTGGAGGTCGAGTTCTGGGGTTGTTGGGTGCCCTGGTTGGTTGAGTGCGTGCACGGCGAGGGTATTGCCATCGCTGGACAGGGCGATGGTGCTGTACACAACCCTCCCAAAGGTCACCCAGTTAAAAATCCCGGCTGGAATGCGCGCCTGCTGGTTCCACGTGCCGTTGCCTTGTTGGACAAAAACGCGGACAACCGGGGTGGTGTCAACCGTTTGCGTGCTGTCGTAAGGGTTGAATGCGCCCTCATTCACGGCCAGGGTGTTGCCGTCGCTCGACAGCACCCCGGACGTAAAGTTGCCCGTGTCCAAGGTGGCTTGCGGTGCCCAGGTCGCGCCGGTGCGGGCGTAGGTGGCGACAGCGCCAATGTTTGTGTAATCGACGGGGGAAGTGCGGTAGCCCACGGACGCTGCCAGCAGGTTGCCATCGGCGGACAGCGCCAAATAGTAGGGAGTGATGTCCGCGCTGCATGGCCGAGGGCATGCCGAAGGGGTGCTGGGATTCTCTAAGAATGCCTGCTGGTTCCAGGTGCTACCGCTGCGCTGGTAGAGGTACACCACACCCTTGTAGTAGACATTGCTGTCGCTGCTGGATTGTTCGTTGGCTTGCACGGCCAGAGTGTTGCCGTCGGCAGACAGTGCGATTGCCTGTCCGAAATAGTTCTTGCCGGAGCGCAACAGTGCTTGCTGCTGCCACGGCTGGGTGCTGCTGCTGCGGGTGAAAACATACACGGCGGAATCTGTGTTTCGTGCCGGGATGGCCAGGGTGAGTCCGTCCTTGGACAGTCGCGGGTTGCCGTCAACGTCCACCGACGATTTGAGCGGGACACGTCCCGAGGCAAATTCGTGGCTCACGCGATTGACGATGTCCAACGACTTGGTGGGCGCCGTAAAGGCGCCGCATGCGCTGGCGTCGCACGCACGCAGGCGGTAGGTGCCGTTGAGGCGGGCAGCCATGCTGAGGTCGGTGCCGAAGATGGACCCTGTAAAACGCCCCTGGGGCTCGTTTTCGGGATATCCGACGCGATACGCGAAGCTCGTCACGGAGGCTTCGTTGTAGTCGTCCACCTTGGATTCAGGCAGCGGGCCGGTGCCGTCCGGGTCTACGTGCAGTTCGTAGCGCGTGGCGCCTGGTGTGGCGGCCCACTCTAAGGAATCAACGTTTCCAAGGACCTTGAAGTTCACTGGTGCCGCGAGAGGGGGGGGAGGCGACGTGTCGCCCGAGCCACCCCCGCAGCCGATCAAGGTCAGCGCTGCGCAGCCTAGGGCCAATGCGGTTCGCAGGGGAGGCACGGCACGCCAAAAACGTGGGGGCACTCCGAGGGGTTGGTCTAGCATCAATGTACTTCCTTGATAAAACATGCACCATTATGGTGAGGCCGCAGCGCGACTGCTGTCGCGCATTACAGTCAGGGCAACGCACCACGGCAATCGCACGTCCCACTATGGTCTCGCCCACGCATCCACACGCCCGGGTGGGGCTCCAGCGCCTTGATCTGGCGACTGATGGCGCTGTTGGTGACGTGGAGCTTCAGCGCGGCGTGGGTAAAGCTCTGGTGCCGCGCCGCCGCCGCAAAGGCGTGGACGGCGTTCAGCGGGGGCAGGCGGGGTGGCCATGCGGGAGATTTTCAAACGCGTGCGTCGCCGCCAAATCGTCTGCCGGGATACGGTGGTTTGGCAAGCCGCTGGTCAGCGGCGGCACGCTGCGCCTGTGGGCGTCGCTGTTTGCGACGTCGAGGCGTTAACTGTCAGCCGGATCAAACTATTAAAGCCGTGATGGTTCGTGCAATGCGTTAGTTTCAGGCATGTCTGCACGCATGTCCGTTTGGGGTGGCTGCGGAGTGATGTTCAATCGCCATATTCCCACAGCCACCGTGTCAATCAATCGCGTTTAGTAGGTCAGTTACAAGCCCATGTGCCATTACTGCGTGTAAACAGCGTGTTTCCATAGATCAACGCACTCCCGTCGTTGGCAAGGGCCCACGGGGTCAGCTGCTGAGCAGCGCTCACGGCCTGTCCTTGAAGAGTCCATGTGTCACTGCTGCGTGAATAACGTGCAATGCGCTGCGTCTCGCCAGAGTAGGTCGCCGGGTAGTGCGCCAGCATCCACATCCAGGCCGGCAGCTCACAAACGCGCCCACCAGTGCCTGCACCAGCAGCGAACCCCAGACAAAGCCGCTGAAGTGCCAGACCCAGGCCCAGCGATAGCACTGTCAATACCGACGTGCTCACACCCACCTGATACAGCAGCTGCTTGGCCGTCGCCACCCTGACCAGTACCTGCTGGAAGCCCCAGAAAATGCAGCAGGCGAGCAGCAGGGAGATGGCGAGGGCGTCGATGTGGGTTTTGCGGGTGGTGGGGGCGTTCATGTCTTGATTCTGGCCAGGTGACAGTGGGTGGCACAGGCCATGCTCTGGCTTGGAGCGCGTGGTTTCGTGAATGTGGCGGGATGTGCATCGTTGTGTGGCATATCCCTTGTGGTGGCTATGGACCCATCCCGTGGTGGGCTCCTGGCCTTGCGAATTCAGTTAGTTGGTTGCGTATGTGAACTGCGGCTCGCGCCCGGCGTTGGGGGTCGCAATGTTCTGTGAGTATGTGACAAAAGCCCGTGCGTCTGCTTCATGACTCGGCGATGATGTGACTCATAAGATGCATTTAGTTATACCCAGTCAATGCGATTCGGTAGTCCTAGATTTCTGCGGAATGGGCTGCAAGATTTTGTTGTGCATTTGATATGTCCTATAGCCTTCCTATCAGAGCACTCAGTGCCCTGCATCGCAAATCCGCAGCGAAGATATGGCCTGAACACTTTGCGAAGTTCTGCTGTCGACGGTTTCGCTGCCTCACAAGAGCGAGGTGATGGGGCGGTTTCAAGACAAGCTGCCTTCCGTGACGCAATTCAGCGCCCAGTGGCGAGAGTTTGCCGCGTTGGACCTGAGTCCTACCGGTATGGTCTTATGGCACAGCAACCAAGAAGATGCCATCGCGCAGATTTTTAACGCGCACAGCGTCTATACCCAAGTCATAGACCGTAGCACTTACACGGAGCACGGCATCCAGACAACCAGACCTGTCTCGAAAATTCACAGATTCATGTTGCACATGTACACCTTGTCCATGGAAGAGTCACTCGCCAGGCAAAAGAACGTGACCAAGACCTTTTTTTCGCCCATGACCCGTCCTACCTGGCGTTGACACGAGGACCTTTCAAAAAGGGTATGTGTCATGGAATCAAGTGTCAAACGCACGCAGCGCGACTACACACTGGCCTTTAAGTTGGCGGTGGTGGAGCAGGTGGAAAAAGGCGAGCTCACGTACAAACAGGCGCAGCAGCACTACGGCATCCAGGGTCGCTCGACGGTTCTGGTCTGGCTGCGCAAGCACGGTCGCCTGGGCTGGAGTCCTGCGGCATCATCTGCAGCCATGCCGATAGACAAGAAGAACACTGGTGCTCTCACGCCCGAGCAGCAGATCAAGGCGCTGCAGGTGCAGCTCGCACAGGCGCAGGAGAAGGCCGGGCTGTTCGAAGCCGTCATCGACGTGCTGCGCAAGGACTATGGGGTGCGCATCGTAAAAAAGCCTTTGGGCAAGTCCTCGCGCAAAACCTCATCGCAGGGTTGAGCGTGAAGAGGGCTTGCCAGCATATGGGCCACAGCCGTCAGGCCTACTACCAGGGTAGGCGCCGCGAGGCCGATCGCTTGGCGAATGCGCAGACGGTGGTGGAGTTGGTATGCGAGCAGCGCATGCGCCAACCACGCATAGGCACGCGCAAGCTGCACCACTTATTGCAGGAGCCGCTACAGCGCCGAGGCATCGACTTGGGCCGCGATGCAATGTTCGACGTCCTGCGCAATGCCAGGCTGCTGGTGGCACCCCGGCGGGCGTATCACAAGACAACAGACAGTCACCACCGCTTCAGGCGCCATCCGAACCTTCTCAAGGTAGGGCCGCAACAGATCCACGCCAGCGGCAGCGAGCAGGTCTGGGTGGCTGACATCACCTACTTGCCCACACACGGCAAGTTCGTCTATCTGAGCCTGGTCACGGATGTGTATTCCAGGAAGATCGTCGGCTGGCACGTGCATGAGAGCCTGCAGACCGAAGAGGTGGCGCAGGCCATGAAGATGGCGCTCTCGGGGCGACAGAGCAGCCGACAGTTGGTGCACCACTCCGACAGGGGTATCCAGTACTGCGCGACGTACTACCAGGCCCTGCACAAGCGCCACGGCGTGATCTGCTCGATGACGGACGGCTACGACTGCTACCAGAACGCGCTGGCCGAGCGGGTCAATGGCATCTTGAAGAGTGAGTTCTTGCTGCAGCGCCCCGCCGATCTGGGGCAGGCCAGACGCATGGTCGAGCAGTCAGTCGACATCTATAACTGCGAGCGACCGCATCTGTCGCTGAAAATGCAAACGCCCGATGCAGTGCATCGGGCGTCATTGGCCGGATAGTCCGGCTGGAGTTTTTAACCGTCCTGGGTGTCAACGCTATTCAGGACGGGTCACCAGGTCGGGATTTGATTTGAAAGACTTGGCCCGCATTCTTGACGCACCGTCGGTCATTCACGACAGCTGCGATTTTTTTCTGGATTTTCCGGGGGCGAAGGTGTCGCAGATGTATGCCGCACTTGGATTGCACCCTCGCACAGCCGAGCGTCGTTTCCGGGCTGAAGGGGTGACGGCCATGGCCCTCAAGCGGGCCTGTGCTTTGTCATCTGCAACGAAGTATGTGCTGTGGTCCGATCTCACGTTGGCGCAAATCGCTGGCCAGTGTGGCTACAGCGATGGTGCACATTTGCATCGGGATTTCCGCCAAGCTGCAGGTGGCATCCCTCCCTCCATTTTCAGGCAGGTAGGGCGGCTGATGAAAGGCCATGCGGTGCACACATCCGCGCTAGCGCTGAAAGTGCACGACCACGTAGATGAACAGACCGACCACACCTGCCAAGCCCAGGCTGACGGTCAAGCCCAAAGTCCAATGCAGGCGAAATAAGCGCGCCAAAAGCCATTTGCAAACGCCAATGAGTACCGACGTGATCAGGCAATAGAGCAACAGGGTCCAGTAGCTCTTGCTTTGAAATGCCTTGTCCAGCACTTCATAAAGTGCTTTAGGCCAGTCTCCCGTCCATTGCACAAAAGCTTTGGCAATCTGCCCTGCAAACGAAGGATCGGCGGAAAACTTCGGGAATTTTGTGACCAACAACTCAGCGGCAGCACCGATCAGGACAAGAGGCAGTGTGAAAACTAACAAATTCCAAATGAGCAGCCCGAGTGCTTCACTACCCTTGTCTTGTTGACCTTGCTTTTGAGAAGCGGGCGATGCGTAGGGTACCGGGGCGCTGTCGTGTGGAGTCGAGTAGCTGGGATAAGACGGAGTTAGCGTTGCTTGGCTGTTGCGTCGCTCGTCCCACTCCCGGTCGTCTGCATCTTTCTGTTGTTGAATGCGGTCATATGCCGCATCGTTTTCTTGTTTTGTGTGTCTCAGTCTCTCGTTCTCCTGTTCCTCTGCCTGTTTTTTGCGCCAGTGGGCCCCTTCGTCGAGCCGCCTTTGCTCGTCGTCACGGCGCTGTTGTTCTTGGCGTTGCTCGTCATACCGGCGGCGCTCATCGTCTTGTGTGTTGTACATAGAGGGCTTCCTGCCGTTGGGGTGATGGGGCTGCTCTTAGCGTACGCGCACCATCGCCATGGGGCGCACGAACCGCGTCGGCATGCCTTGGCTGTCGTTGGCCGCACCCGCCTCGCGGTGGCTGACCATGTGCAGCCCCTCGCGAGATGGGTGTAGCAGCAGCCGGTCTTCATCCTGATGCTGGTTGAGTGCAATCAACGCAACCAATGCACCATTCGCGGCGATTCCTATGGAGTCCGGGCTGTTGGGCGCGGGTATGACGGCCCCCACGTACTGCACCTGCCCCGCTGAAGAAGGTTGGATCAACAAAATGCCCTGGACAGGCTGTCCGCTTTCTGGAAGCGCTGCGGTGCGGCGGCCTACAGCCTGGGTTGTGCGTTGGGGGAATTGGTACGCAGCGTACAGACTGCCGGTGCAGTCGGGGCTGCGAAAAAAATAGTCGGTGGTTTGAAACCGTGTCCCAGCCCCTGCAATGGACAGCTCTCGCTGATAACTGATGAATTGGTTGTCCCCGCGCACTTGTATGCGTCCGCAAGCGCCTTTGTATGCGCCATCGATGGAAGCGCTTGTCCACAGATCCTGCCCCACTGGTGAAGCTGCTGGGGCGGGCGCCATGGGGGCTGCGGGAGCGGGAGCTTCCTCCACCATCGGTGCGGGTGCGGCGGCAGGTGCGGGTGCTCGTCTGCTCTGGCCATAGCTGGTGCTGGCAAACCCGATGGCCGCTACAAAGACGAATATGAGGTGGGCGTTGCGTTGGATGTGCATGGTGTTACCGGGCTCGGGGTTGGATGCTCCGCATGGGAACTATGGGTAGTGCAACAGAACTGCAGGCTCTTTTAAAGTCATCGCGCAAGAATGGCTTGGATGTCGCGGGCCGAGGTGGTCCAGCGTTGGCCGCCAAACTCGCAGGCGTAACTTGCGCTCGGATTGAGTCCTTGCTCGATGAGCCAGCGTGCCAGCAAGTCATCGCCGGCAATGTGCGCGTAGACGAGTAAATCCATGTCCGCACACAAGCTCAGAAACTGAACCACAGGGTTGTGAAAGCGCTTCTTGGCGTAGGCGCTCAATGTTTCCAGGTTCTTCAGCGTCAGGGCATCATCGATAGCAACTCCAGATTCCAGACCTGAAAGTGGCAGTCCGGCGCGGAGATCCATGCCTTGGCGCTGGTAGAGCTGCAGCAGTGCAATGCGATCGTCTCTTTTTTTGTTCAGCCCCCAGAGCAGGGTCAGCTTGTGCTGGGGGAGACTTTTGCCCGCCTGCACCCTTTTCTCGAAATAGGGATAGTCCCCTTGCATGAGGCGCTCCAGTGGATCGTCCAGGGCGGAGTCCAGCGAGGTTTGAAGGGCAGCCACTTTGCTGTCGACGCCGTCCAGCGTGGTTTGAATGCGCTGGGTATCGCTGCGCAAATCCAAAAGCAAAACTTGGACATTGCGCAGATTTGGCATTGCGCTGGCTATCAGTCCGCCGGTTTTCGAATGGGCTTTGGATGCCTGCCCTAGCGCTAACGCCAGGAGTGCAATGATTCCGATGACCTGCCATGCAGGAGACTTCCATAGCGGCCCTGGAGGTGCGCGCAAACGATTCAAGACACTGGCACCCCAGGAATCGCTCGAGGCTGCAGTGCGTTGACAGCGTACTTCGATGCCAATGGCCAGCAGCACCAAACCCGCCAGTGCATAACTGAGCCATGCCAAATAGGCGGCCTGGGGCGCAAGAAAGTCCAGTACCGCTGCGACGGTGACAGCCATGGCAATCACCGAGTTGAACGGGATGACGTGCTCTTTGACGAACTCGTAGATGCGCATGGCTGAAATAATGTTGGGCGTGCTGCTTGTGTTAGCGCACAGCCATCCAGCCCGCATCGCCTTTTTGGAGATAGAACTTGTCGGTGACCGCCCCACCACCTATCGCTTGGCCTTTTTTCATATCACCGGCAAACGTAAACACCAGCACCTGAGCAGTCTCTGGGAGTTCTTTGAGATCTTTCTTGGCTGTGACGGTAGTTTCTGCCTCAATAAGCCAGCGACCATCTTCTTGTTTGGCCTTGTTCTTGATTTTGACCTGGGTATCGAAAACGTCGTTCCAGCGCAATCCTAGCGGTGCCAATTGCTGGTCCACCTGTTGCACGGATTGTTGAGTGACCGCCTGTACGTCAGCGTCTGAAGGGCCGTTGGAGCATGCGACCAGCGCCAAGGCGAGTGCTGCTGTGGAGATTGTTTTCAAGAACTTCATGGATCCTCCTGTGTAAAAATGGCGATGACCAGGTACTGCAAGGCTGCAGCGTGATGCAAATCACGTGGTTGGGCTGGCATTAATGCCGCTTGGTGTCTCCAGGCTGTTGTGGCTGTGTGCCTCACGAGCGCGTGCGTGTTGCTGCTCGAATCTGTTGTCGGTGGGCCGTGAAGGGAGGATCGCCTCAAGCAGCTTGGGCAACGCCTTACTACTCGTCCCTTGCATGACTGCAGATGAGGTCCGTCGTTTCGACACGCATGGTCTAAAACACGGGCTCTGTAGTGCCCAGAGGTCGGAGATGAAGGCCCGTTTTTGTGCGCTGGATGTGATGGCGGTTTCCCGTGGGGTCTTGGAGCATCGGAAAAACCATGCTGGGTGCTGGCATATCGTCTCGCAGGTCCCCACTGCAGTGACCGTATGGTGTGCGTCCAACCCAAGCGATAAACGCGCCACCTTGTGGATTGCTGCACATAAACCAAGTGTGCGCTGCAGGAATCCCTGACGGTCAAGCGTCGGCTGGATAGGCTATTGCTCCAGCATTTGCAAGTCCCAAGATCGCACAAGCGGCTCCCTTAAACAGGCGCATTGGATTTTCTCCCTCGATTTCCCAGCTAGTAGTTTCCGAGAATTGTGCTTGTTTGTTTTTGTAAATTTGCGACATGAACCTCATGGGTTTCCCTCGGAAGGCTCTCAAATTGCGGTGACCTTACGTGATGTCGCTTTGTTGGGCTCCACGTAAGCGAGCCATATCACTTGCCAAAGTGTCCCCGGCGGGTTGGCGTTTGCGTTTGTACACCGTTGTTTTTGAAGCCGATCTGAGGTGCTTCATCGCCTCGGTGCGGAGGTTACTGGAGTGTTGCGCTATGGGGGTGCGCATGGGCATCGTCATCGCCGAGATGACCTCGCAGCGCCCGTGCCAATCACCCGCACTTGCCACAAGTATCTGACCGAACGAAGGCCACCTATTCAAAACTGCGTACCGTTTGCAATTCGAGGGGGGCTGCTGCGTGGGCCGCAGAGGCCTGCCTCATGTCACCGAATGTGAGCGTTTGCCCCGCTGGTAGCGGCTTGGCCGGACGCTGCCGCTACACTCAGGGCTTTTGGCTGCGCCCGGTGGCGTGGCTGCTCAACACCCCCTCATGGCCCTTACGACGGCGGCGCAGTCCCGCTCCAGCTTTGACCTCAAGAGCGCCTCGCTACCAGTGGTGGCGGTGTTGCTCAAGACCACCGACGCCGCCCAGTTCTTAGCCGATCTGGCCGAGCGCGTGGCCGATGCCCCGGGCTTTTTTGACAACGACCCCGTATTGATCGACCTGGCGCCCGTGCGCGAGGCCGAAGCGCCCATCGACTTTGCCGCCATCGCAGCCGCGCTGCGCCAGCACAACACCCTGCCTGTGGCCGTGCGCGGCGGCAGCCCCGCCCAGATGGAGGCGGCGCGTGCTGCAGGCCTGGCCGCAGCGCCCGATGCGCCCCCCGCGCGTGCCGAGGCGCCCGCGCCGGTGCAGGAAGTGGTGCGCGAGGTGATCCGCGAGGTCGAGGTGGTACGCGAAGTGCCCATGCCCGGCCCAGGCACCGTTGTGGTGGACAAGCCCTTGCGCTCCGGCCAGCAGGTGTACGCGCGCGGCGCCGACCTGGTGGTGATGGCCGTGGTGAGCTTTGGCGCCGAGGTGATTGCCGATGGCAACATTCACGTCTACGCCCCGCTGCGCGGCCGCGCGATTGCCGGTGCGCGGGGCAACACCGAAGCCCGCATTTTTTCGACCTGCCTGGAGCCGCAACTGGTCTCCATCGCAGGCATCTACCGCACCACCGAGACCGAGCTGCCCGCCGAGGTGCGTGGCAAGCCGGCTCAGGTGCGCCTGGAAGGCGAGAAGCTCCTGATCGAGCCGCTCGCCTGAGCCCCCATTTCATTCGTACCAACCCACAGAGAATCAGCAACACATGGCCAAAATCGTCGTCGTGACCTCCGGCAAAGGTGGCGTGGGCAAGACCACCACCAGCGCCAGCTTTGCCACCGGCCTCGCCCTGCGCGGCCACAAGACCGCCGTGATCGACTTTGACGTCGGCCTGCGCAACCTGGACCTCATCATGGGCTGCGAACGCCGCGTGGTGTACGACCTGATCAACGTGATCCAGGGCGAGGCCAACCTGAACCAGGCGCTTATCAAGGACAAGCAGTGCGACAACCTGTTCGTGCTGGCTGCCAGCCAGACGCGCGACAAGGACGCGCTGACGCAAGACGGCGTGGAAAAGGTCCTCAAGGACCTGGCCGCGATGGACTTTGAATACATTGTCTGCGATTCCCCCGCGGGCATCGAAAGCGGCGCGCTGATGGCCATGCACTTTGCCGACGAGGCGCTGCTGGTGACCAACCCCGAGGTGTCTTCCGTGCGCGACTCCGACCGCATCCTGGGCATGCTGGGCAGCAAGACCAAGCGCGCCATTGAAGGCGGCGAGCCCATCAAGGAACACCTGCTCATCACGCGCTACAACCCCAGCCGCGTGCAGGACGGCCAGATGCTGAGCCTGGAAGACATCCAGGACATCCTGCGCATCAAGCTGATCGGCGTGATTCCCGAATCCGAAGTGGTGCTGCAGTCGTCCAACCAGGGCACGCCCGCCATCCACGCGCAGGGCAGTGATGTGAGCGAGGCATACATGGATGTGATCGACCGCTTCCTGGGGCAGGACAAGCCGCTGCGTTTCATTGACGCCGAAAAGCCCGGCTTCTTCAAACGCCTGTTCGGGAGCAAATAGCCATGGCTTCTTTCCTGTCCTTCCTGCTCGGCGAGAAGAAAAAAACCGCCAGCGTTGCCAAGGAGCGGCTGCAGATCATCCTGGCGCACGAGCGCAATGGGCGCAATGCCTCCGAGCCCGACTACCTGCCCGCACTGCAGCGCGAGCTGGTGGCGGTGATCTCCAAGTACGTCAAGATCAACCCCGACGACCTCAAGGTGCACCTGGAGCGCCAGGACAACCTGGAAGTGCTGGAAGTCAAGATCGAGCTGCCCGATACCGTGCGATAGGCCGCCACGGCCACCGGGCCGCGCACTCCCGTCGCGCCCCGCGTCGCCCCAGACCCTGCCCCGCAACCTGCGCGGCAGGGTTTCTTTTTTGGGCTGGTGGGGCCTGATTTGGCCTGACAATTGCTAGATGTACTAGGGTAATCCCTAATCTCTCGGCAACAAGGCTCCTGTGGACACAACCTGGAAACTCAGCTGGCAGCGTGCACGCAACCACGAAGGCGTCACGCGCGGCGCGCGTGCCTTGGTCGCCCTGGCCGCCGTGCTGGCCTATGGTTGGTGGGCTGACTGGCGGGCCGAGCTGATGCCCGTGCTGCTGGGTGTGATCGCCAGCGCACTCACCGAAACCGACGACAGCTGGCGCGGGCGCCTGCGGGCGCAGTGCCTGGCGCTGGCGTGTTTTGGCCTCATGGCCGGGGCCGTCTGGGCGGCGGTGTCCTGGCCCTGGGTGCTGATGGGGGTGATGGCGCTGCTGGCCTTTGGCATCACCATGCTGGGGGCGCTGAGCGAGCGCTACCGCGCCATTGCCTTTGGGTCGCTCATCCTGTTCATCTATGCGGGGCTGGCCGCCCACAGCAGCCGTGCGGGCGCGGGCGATGCCATTCCCCGCATGCTTGCGGGCGCAGCCTGGTACGGCGTGGTGTCGGTGCTGTGGCATGCCGTGCTGCCGCGCGCGCCAGTGCGTTACCGCCTGGCCAAGCTCTACGCCATGCTGGGCGAATACTTGCGCCTGAAGGCGCTGTTGCTGGAGCCGGTGCGCGATGTGGACCTGGAACGCCGCCGCATGGCGCTGGCGCTGCACAACGGCCGCGTGGTGGACGCCCTCAACGCCACCAAGGAAAGCCTGATCAGCCGAATGGGTGCGGGCGCACCCCCGCTGTGGCTGCAAACGGCCATGCACCAGTACCTGGCGGCGCAGGACGTGCACGAGCGCGTGAGTTCGTCCCACGAGCATTACGACCTGCTTGCCCAGTCGTTCTTTCACAGCGACGTGCTGTACCGCTGCCAGCGGGTGCTCACGCTGCTGGGTGAACAGGCGCTCAAGCTGTCGGTGGCGATCGAGGCGCAGACGGTGCCCCAGCACTGGGGCGTGACGGCCCGCGCCATCGAGGACATGCAGGCCGCCGTGGCGCACCTGGCGTCCCAGCCGCAGTCCATTGGTGCTGCGTCCCTGCCTGCCCAGTCCCGGGCATTGCGGTCGTTGCAGGCGCTGGCCGACAACCTGACCGCACTGGCCGGGGTGTTTGCCGGTGCGCTGGCGCTGCCCGCCCACACCGCTGAAGCGGCGGTGGACTACGCCCTGTTTGACCGTGAGCCCCGCAGCCTGCGCGATGCCTGGGCGCGCCTGCGCTCGCACTGGCAGCTGCAGTCCCCCTGGCTGCGCCACAGCTTGCGGCTGAGCCTGTCCCTCATGGTGGGCTTTGCGCTCATGCAGGCCACGGCGGACCCGCACGGGTACTGGATCTTGCTGACCATCGTGTTCGTGAGCCAGCCGCAGTACGCGGCCACGCAGACGCGGCTGATGGAGCGCGCCAAGGGCACTGCCATGGGGCTTGCGCTGGGGTGGGCGGTGATCCAGCTGTTTCCGGGCGAGCTGGTGCAGGCCGCCTTGCTGGTGCTGGGGGGCGCTGTGTTTTTTGGGGCGCGGCACACCCGCTATACCCTGGCTACGGCGGCTGTCACCACCTTGTTGCTTCTCAGCTTTCACCAGATGGGCGCGGCCAGCGGCGTGATCTCCGCGCGCCTGCTCGATACCGTGGTCGGCTGCATGATCGCCGCCATCGCCTCATGGCTGGTGCTGCCGTCGTGGCAGTCGCGCCACTGGCCCCGGCTGGCCGCCCAGGTGCTGCAGACCCAGGCGTTGTACCTGCGGGAGATCCTGGCGCAGTACCAGGGTGGCAAGTGCGACCACCTGGCCTACCGCTTGGCCCGGCGCAATGCCCACAATGCGGATGCCGCACTGTCCAACTCGTACAGCGCCATGCTCAAGGAGCCCTTGCATGTACGTGGCAACGCCGAGGTGGTGGGGCATTTCCTGTGCCTGTCGCACACCCAGCTCAACTACCTGTCGGCACTCGGTGCCCAGCGCGGCGGTGCGGCGGCCCAGCCCATGGACGAGGCCACGCGCGAACTGGCGCAAAGCCTGCTGGCATCCCTGCAGCAACTGGCGCTGGAGCTGGAGCGCGCGCAGCAGTCAGGCCGGGTGCGCAAGTCCCACAGCGCCCCGGCAGTGGCCCAGGTGCTGCGCGAGTGGGGCACGGTACCGGCAGCGCCCAGTGCGCACAGCCTCATGGCGGCGCAGCTGCAGCTGGTGGGCAAGGTGTTCCCACAGCTGCAGGCGCAGGCGCGCCAGCTGGTGACCACGGAATAACCTGGGTGGAGTGCGGCGCGCGAATGCTGCCGCAGCCGGGTCAGCGTGCGTGTTTGGCGAACTTGCCCGCAAATGCCTGGGCAATGCTCAGCCCGCGTTGCCCTGCGACCAGCGTCGCGGTCTGCCCGGCGGCGATGGTGCCGGGCCGGTCCACCGCCAGGTAGTAGCCGCAGCAGCCCGCCAGCGCCATGGCGCGGCCGGCCTGGGCAAAACCCATCACGGCATTGAACTTGAAGCAGGGCTCGCGAGGCGCCGCTACGCGCAGCACGCAGTCGGGGAAATGCCACTCGTCGCCCACAAACACCTCATGCTCCAGCGGTCCGTCAATGGTGAGGTTCTCGCCCATGAAGCCCGGCGGCAGCGCTTCGTCGAACAGGCTCACGCCCCGCTCGCGGCGCTGGGCTTGCCAGAACGCATAGTGCGCGGCGGGGTAGGCATACACCGCCTTGGCCAGGCCGCCATGCACGCTCAGGTCGGCCTGCTCGTCCCCCGCAAGCCCCAGCGGGCCCACGGCCACGGGGCCCGTGACGGAGGTTTTGCCGATGGCGGTGAGCACCGACCGCTCGCCCACCTTCAGGCGCCGGGCGGTGCCAACGTTCACGTGGCGCACGACGACGGCGGGCGCCGTCACAGCGGGTGCTCGGTGTAGAACTTGCCGCCGTGGTACAGCAGGGGCGATGCGCCCTCGCGGTGCTCGCAGCGCTCCACCTCGCCCACGAAGATGGTGTGGTCACCCTCCTTGTACTGGCTGCGGTTGAAGCATTCGAACGTGGCGGCGGCACCGGCCAGCAGCGGCGCGCCGCTGATACCGGGACGGTGCTCCAGGCCGGCCCAGCGGTCAATGCCGCGGGTGGCGAACCGTTCGGCCAGGTCCTTCTGGTCCGCTGCCAGCACATGGATGGCGTAGTGCGAGCCGTTGGCAAACGCCGGCATGGTGCTGGCGCCGTGCGACAGGCTCCACAGCACCAGCGGGGGCTCCAGCGACACCGAATTGAACGAGCTGGCCGTGAGCCCCACCAGTTCACCCGCCGCATTGCGGGCGGTCACGATGGTCACACCCGTGGCGAACATGCCCAGCGCATTGCGGAATTCGCGGGTCGAAAAGCTCGGCGGCAGGGCGAGGGCGGGGCGGGGGAGCGAAGGGTTCACAAAAGCGGCGCCAGCGGTGGCGGCGTGGGGGCAAGCGACAGGACCTATTATCAGGCGCCACCCTCCGCCGCGCTGTTGCGGGGTTTACATCTGCTTTTCACCGCATGGCCGCATTGCTTCCCACCTTCACCACCCTCGGCTCAGGCCCCACCGTGCTTATGCTGCACGACGCGGACGGCGACCACCTCACCTTTGCGCCCCAGGTGGAGACCCTGGCCACCGCTGGCTACCGGGCCGTGGCCTGGGACATGCCCGGCTATGGCCGCAGCGCGCCTGTGGAGCCCTACACCTTCAAGGCGCTGGCACAAAGCTGCCTGGCGCTGATCGATGCGCTGCGCTGCGGCCCCGTCACGCTGGTCGGCCACGGCATGGGCGCCATGGTGGCGCTGGAGGCCGCCGTGCGGGACGCGTCCCAGGTGCGCCGCATGGTGCTGTGCGCGGGCGGTCCGGCGCTCGATGCCCAGGCCGTGCAGGACTGGGTGGCACCGCGCGAGCAGGCCCTCAAGGCCCTGGATACCGGCGGCAGCATGGAGCAACTGGCCCAGACCCTGGTGCCGCGGTGCATCGGCACCGGCGCCCTGCCCGAAGGCGTGCGGCTGGCGGGCCACGCGCTGGGCCAGGTGTTCCCGGGCGCCTACCGCCGCGCCCTGGAGGCCCTGCCCACGTTTGACCGGGGCGCTGCCGCGCTGGCGCACCTGACCATGCCGGTGCTGCTGGTGGGCGGCGATCAGGACCGGTGCACTCCTCCGGCAGCCCTGCAGGCGCTGGCCCAGGTGTTGCCCGATGCCCAAACGGTGCTGCTGCCGCATGTGGGGCATTGGCCCCAGCTGGAAGACCCCGAAGGGTTTGACGCAGCGCTGCTCGATTTTCTGGCCCAGCGGCGCACGCTGCACTGACCCTTTGGACCCCGCTTTGCCCGGCCGCCGCGCCGGGGCATGAACGCTGCCTTTTTTCTCCATGTTGTTTGCCCTCAAGAAAATTCTGTCTGCGCTGCTGCTGCCGCCGGTGTCCAGCATCGTGCTGGCGCTGTTTGGCCTGTGGCTGGCGCGCTACCACCGCCGCACGGGCAACACGCTGGTGGTGTTGTCGCTGTTGTCGGTGCTGGTGCTGTCCTGGCCGCCGGTGTCGGACGCGCTGGTGCGCAGCCTGGAGCGCTACCCCGCCATCACGCCGCGCCAGCTGCCCGAGGCGAAGGTGCAGGCCATCGTGGTGCTGGGCGGCGGTGCCGACACCGTGGCACCTGAATACGGGGTGGACGTGCTCAGCCGGGGTGCGCGCGAACGGGTGCGCTATGCCGCCTACCTGCAGCAGCAGACGGGTTTGCCCATCCTGGCCACGGGGGGCTCCACGGGCGGCACACGGGCCGAGGCCCTGGTGATGAAGGATGTGGTGGAGCGGGAGTTCAAGGGCCGGGTGCGCTGGACCGAAGTGGAGTCCCTCGACACCCGCAACAACGCCACCAGGTCGGCCGTCCTGCTCAAGGCCGCAGGCATCGAGCGCATCGCGCTCGTCACCCACGGCTGGCACATGGTGCGTGCCGCCCGGGACTTTGAGCAGGCCGGGCTGCAGGTGCTGCCGGCGCCCATGGGCTTCAAAGGGGGGCAGGCGCGCAAGCTGTATCGCGTGCTGCCGCGCGCCTCGGCGTTGTCCGACAGCAGCCTGGCGCTGCATGAGTGGCTGGGCATTTTGGCTCAGCGTGCTTCGCTGGACCGGTGAGAGCCTGTGGACGATCCCCTGCTAGATCGCCAACACGCTCTGAAATCAGCCTGCGGCGGGGGCCACCAGGAAGCGGCTGGCCGCCTCCACCGCCTGCGCATCGGCCTGCACGGCGCCCGGGGGGCCGCCCTTGCCCCACAGCGCACCGCCCCAGGTCATGGACAGGAACTGCGCGCACAGCGCCACCGAATCGATCATGGGCTGGGCCTTGGTGCGGTCGCCGCTGGTGGTGATGAGCGACAGCGTCTTGCGGCCCATGGCGTCCTTGAAGTCCAGGCCCGGCACGCGCATCCAGGCGCTCCAGTGGTCAAGGTAGGTCTTGAGCGGCGAGGGGATGCTGTACCAGTACACCGGCGCCACCCAAACGATGTGGCTGGCGGCCAGCGTGGCGTCCAGCAGGGTTTTCATGTCGCCCTCAGGCGGTGCGTAGGTGCCGGTGGTGTGGCGCTGGTCCACAAAGGGCGGCAACTGCATGCGCGCGAGGTGGTGCCAGGTTTGCTCCGTGCCCGCAGGCAGAGCCGCTGCGGCCTGCCTTGCCAGCCATTCGGTGTTGCCGAGGTGGCCGGGTTCGCGGGTGGAGGTGGTGAGGAAGAGGTAATGGGGTGCAGACATGGCCGGCATCGTAGCGGGACCGGCCCTTGTCTGCAGGCGCGCTGTGGGAGCCGCCCCTTAGAACGTGTTCACGATCTTAGGCCGCGACCACGGTGCGCGGCGCGCGCACGGCTTCGGCCCCCAGAAAGCCGAAGTTCATCGCAGGCTGCTCGCCGCTGATCAGCTCGGCCAGGGCCTTGCCCGAGCCCGCACCGTGCGTCCAGCCCAGTGTGCCGTGGCCCGCGTTCACCCAGAGCTTGCCCACGCGGGTGCGGCCGATGAACGGGATGTTGGTGGGCGTGGCGGGGCGCAGACCGGTCCAGTACTGCGGGTTGCCGCCTTCCTCGGGCGTGCGGGTGTCGCACACGCCGGGCAGGATGGCCTCGATGCGGCGCGAGAGCATGTGGCAGCGGGCGCGGGCCAGCGAGCTATCGAGGGTCAGGTCCCAGCCGTTGAGCTCGATGGTGCCCGCCACGCGCAGGAAGTTGCCCAGGCGGCTCATGGCGATCTTCTTGCCGTCGTCGATGGTGGAGACCATGGGTGCACCCTCGGGCTTGAGCAGCGGGAAGGTCGCGCTGTAGCCCTTGCCGGGGTAGATCGGCAGGTCCACGCCCACGCTGCGCAGCAGCGGCGCGCTGTACGAGCCGCAGGCCACCACAATGGCGTCCGCCTTCAATATGAAGTCTTTTTTGCCGCTTGCGCTAGTGGAATTTGGCATGACTGCTACTGAATCAATAGCATTGCCAATCTTGTTCAGACGCAGCACATCGTGGCCGTACAGGAACTGCACGCCCCGTGCCGCGCAGCGGCGGGCCAGTTCCTGGGTGAAGACCCGTGCATCGCCGCTTTCGTCGGTGCTGGTGTAGGTGCCGCCGGTGATCTTGTCGCCGTAGGCCTTGAAGGCCGGTTCGATCTTGAGCAGCTCATCGCGGCTCACCAGGCGGCGCTGCACGCCGTGCTTGCGCATCAGCTCCACGGCATGGCCTGCGGCGTCAAACGATTTCTGGTCGGTGTAGAAGTGGGCAATGCCGCGTTCGAGCCGGTTGTATTCGATGCCGGTGGTTTTCACCAGGTCCTTCAGTGCGGCATGGCTGTAGGCGCCCAGCGCCACAATCTGTTGCACATTGCGCTCGAAGGCCGCATCGTTGCACTGCGCCAGGAACTGCAGGCCCCAGCGCCATTGCTGCCAGTCCATCTGCGGGCGAAACAGCAGCGGCGCCTCTTTGTCGAACATCCACTTGAGCGCCTTGAGCGGCGCCTCGCGGTTGGCCCAGGGCTCGCAGTAGCTCACCGAGATCTGCGCCGCGTTGGCAAAACTGGTTTCGAGTGCTGCATCGGGCTGGCGGTCGATCACGATGACTTCGTGACCGCGTTCCAGCAGGTGCCACGCTGTGCTGATGCCGATGATGCCGGCGCCGAGAACAATGGTTTTCATATGCGGAATGCCTTGTGAGCCTTTGCGTGCCACACGCCCCAGTGCGGGACACGATGGGGCGCAGTGTGCGCGACATTGCATTCAACTAAAAGCAAAATTAAACTTACTCCAAAAACATCAGCGCACCTAATGAATAGCGCTGCGGAGACAACCCTCTTTTGTTCGAGTCCGAGACCATGAGCACCTACGATCCCGCCGCCCTGGAATGCCTTGCCGCCATCGTTGAAGAGGGCGGCTTCGAGCGCGCTGCGCAGCGCCTGAACGTCACGCAGTCGGCCGTCTCGCAGCGCCTGCGTGCGCTGGAGGCGCAGGTGGGCTCGGTGCTTATCGTGCGCAGCCGCCCGCTGCGGCCTACGTCGGCCGGGCAGCTACTGCTCAAGCACACCAAGCAGATGCGCCTGCTGCGCGCCGACCTGGAGCGCGACCTGCAGGAGCTGGCGCCCAGTGCCCCGGGGGGCTCGCGCGAGGACGAGCGCATCTCGATCGCCATCAACGCCGACAGCATCGCCACCTGGGCCATGGGCGCGCTGCACGATCTGGTGCGCCAGCGCCTGCCGCTCGAAATCATCGTGGACGACCAGGACTTCACCCAGGAATGGCTACGCTCCGGCCAGGTGCTGGGCTGCGTGACCACGCTCAAGCAGGCACTGCGTGGCTGCAAGATGGTGCCGCTCGGGGCCATGCCCTATGTGGCGGTGGCGTCGGCCAGTTATGCGGAGCAGTACCTGCCGCAGGGGCTGACGCCCCACAACTTCCGCGATGTGTCGTTTTTGTCGTTCAACCGCAAGGACGACATGGCGGCCGAGTTTGTGGCCCGTGCGTTCGGGCTCAAGCGCGTGGCGCTCAACCACCTGTTTGTGCCGGGCTCCGAGGCGCAGATGCGCGCGGTGGCCGCTGGCTGGGCCGTGGGGGTGATGCCCGAGCTGATGGCGCGGCAGGCGCTGGCCGACGGCAGCATGGTTGACCTGGCCCCAGGCCGCTCACTGCCGATCCAGCTCTATTGGCATTGCTGGAACCTGGAGTCCGAACTGCTGGATGCATTGTCGGCAGCGCTGACGGGCGCCGCGGCCCAGGCGCTGGTGTCCTGACACGGCCTTGCTGTTCGCCACATGCGGGGCACAAGGCACGGTTTGTGCTGTCAAAAACGTGAACGACGTAGTTGCATTGCAACTTAGTCATTTATTTTTTTACTGCAATGTATAAAATAGACGCCATGCAAACGCCGCAACCCAAAGTCTCTTTCAAGGAGCAGATGCATCAGGCCCGCGAGGATGCCATCCTCCAGTCCGCTTGCCGCCTGCTGGGCGAAAAAGCCTTCGACGCCATGACCATGGACGACGTGGCCAACGCCGTCGGTATCGCCAAGGCCAGCCTGTACAAGCATTTCTGCAGCAAGGAAGAGCTGTGCAGCGCCGCCATGGTGCAGATCCTGGGGCGCGTACAGGCTTATCTGGCAGGGTTGCCGGCCGACATGCCCCCGCTGGAAAAGCTGCATGCGCTGGTGCGCTGGTCGCTGGAGCGGCTGCTGACCAACGAGATGCCCCTGCTGCCCAGCCGCAACTCCACGCTGCGTGCGGTGCTCATGGCCAACAAGGACTACCTGAACGGACTGGTGGCTGTGAGCGACCAGATCGGCGAATGGATCACCCAGGCCCAGGCCCAGGGGGTGATCAGCCCCACGCTGCCACCGCTGGTCGTGCTGTACACCCTGTATGCGCGTGCGTGCGACCCGGTGGTGAGCTTCCTCAAGGAAGGCGGGCAGTATTCGGACGCCGAAATCGTGGACCTGGTGGTGCGCACCTGTTTTGACGGGCTGGCGGCGCGTTGAGCCAGGCAGCTTCATAGGCCACACAGCAAAAAGCCCGGCATGCCGGGCTTTTTGCTGTGTGGGTGCTGCGCCGGTGGGGCCAGGCAGCACCTGCGGTCCTGTCACTTGGGCAGGATCACCTTGTCCACCACGTGGATCACTCCATTGCTGGTGAATACGTCGGTGGCCACAATGCTGCTGGTGCGCATGTTCTGGTCGGTGATCACCAAGCTGGCGTTGATGGTGAAGGTCTGGCCCTGCACGGTGGTGATGGCGGTATTGACGGGCACTTCGGCCTTGAGCACGCGCGCGGGCACCACGTGGTAGGTCAGCACCTGGGTCAGCAGGGTCTTGTTGGCCAGCAGCGCGTCCTTGGTCACGCCCAGCTCGGTCAGCAGCGCAGCAAACGCGGCGTTGGTGGGGGCAAACACAGTGAAAGGGCCAGCGCCTTGCAGTGTGCTCACCAGGCCCGCGGCCACTACGGCCTCGACGAGGATGCTGAAGTCCGGCAGGGCCGAGGCCGTGGCCACGATGTCCTTGTCGGCGGGCAGCAGCACCTTGTCCACCAGATGCACCACGCCGTTGCTGGCCTGGATGTCGGTGCTGGTGATGGTGCTCACGCGATTGCGGCCGTCGGTGATCTTCAGGCCGTTGTTCGACTCGATCTTGAAGAAGCCGCCCGACACCGGCGTGATCGCCTTGCCCAAGGGCACATCGGCCCGCATCACCTTGCTGCCCAGCACGTGGTAGGTGAGCACGGCAGTCAGCAGGGGCTTGTTGGCCAGCAGCGCTTCCTTGGTCACACCCAGTTCGGTCAGCAACGCGGCAAACGCTGCGTTGGTGGGAGCGAACACGGTGAGCGTGCCCGTGCTCAGCGTGGGCGCGAGGCCCGCAGCGACCACGGCTTCGACCAGGATGCTCAGCTCGGGGGTGTTTTGTGCCAGCTCGACAATGTTGCGCTGGGGCTCGTCGTCTCCGCCCCCGCAGGCTTGCAGCAGGGTGGTACTGGCGCCCAGGGCGGCAGCCATCAGGACGGTGCGGCGATTGAATACGGTGTTCATAGCGGCTTCTCCTCGTGAATGGATGGTGGGTGAAAAGAGCGGTGGTGCCGGTGGCTTACTTGGGCATCAGCACCGTGTCGATCGCATGGATCACGCCGTTGCTGGCGGCCACGTCGGTGGCGATGACCTTGGACTGGTCGACCATCACGCCCATGCTGGTGCTCACGGTGAGTTCCTGGCCTTGCACGGTCTTGACCTTGCCCGCCTTCACATCCTTGGCCATGACCTTGCCGGGCACCACGTGGTAGGTCAGCACCTTGGTCAGCGCGGCCTTGTCGGCCAGCAGGCCGTCCAGTGTGGCCTTGGGGATTTTGGCGAAGGCTTCGTCGGTGGGCGCAAACACCGTGAATGGGCCGGGGCCCTTGAGGGTGTCCACCAGACCGGCGGCCTGCACGGCGGCCACCAGGGTCTTGAAGTTGCCCGCCTTCACAGCAGTATCGACGATGTCTTGCGCCATGGCGCTGAAGGTGGCGCCAGCGGTCAGAGCGAGTGCAATCAGAGTCTTCTTCATGGGTCGTTCCTCTCGGTTTCGATGGAATTGACACGCCAAGATGGGCGTGGCGCGAATGTATAACCATTTGGTACGAAAGTAAACTGATTGGTTATTCAATAACCATTTAGTCGTAACGAGATGAAAAAAAGCCCTGCAAGGCAGGGCTTTTGGATGGTGTTGCGCAGTTGCGCAGCGGAGCTGGCAGTTCAGCGAACGATCAGCAGCGGTACCTTGCTGTGCGCCAGCACCTGGGTGGTCACCGAGCCCATCACCAGCGTGGCGATGGCACCATGGCCGTGCGAACCCATAACCAGCAGGTCGAACTTGCCGGTGTCTGCCACCTTGGCGATGGTTTCGCCCACCGCGCCGACCTTGACGCTGCGCTTGGCATCCACGCCATGGCGGCCGAGGAACTTGCACACCGGTGCGAGGATTTTTTCGGCTTCTTCGGCGTGGTAGTTGTCCACCACTTCCTTGCCCAGCGCGGCACGGGCGCGGGGAGGCAGCGGGGCCTGCACCGTCAGCACGGTGTAGGTGTGGGTGCCGCCCAGCAGTTCTTCGTGGGTGGCCAGGTAGGCCAGCATTTTCTTGGTGTAGGCGCTGCCATCGACAGCAAGCAGGATGTTCATGGTGTTCTCCGAAAATGGATGGGGCAGACTACTCTGCGCGGGTGCCTGTTGTCTTGACCTGGGTCATGTTGTTCTGTTCGGCGCGTGGCGGATTCGTGCGAACCGCATGCTGATCATACGGTGACCACGCAGCGCGGCTGAAACGCTGCCTGCTCGCCCTTGCGTGCGTAACCGAGCGGGTTGGCCACCACCCGGCACTGCCAGGGCGATCCGTCGCTGCGCTGGCCCTGCACGGTGTAGTCGCTGGGCGCATGCAGGTGGCCATGCAGCCACAGCGGGGTGTGCATCAGCAGGTCGTCCAGTGCGTTGCAAAACCCTGCTGTGCCAGGCACCAGACCGTAGCGGGGGTCGGCGCTGCGCAGGCTGGGCGCAAAGTGGGTGACGACCACGGTGGGGCCGTCAAAAGGCTGCTGCAGCACATCGCGCAGCCACTGCTGGCACACCAGCGCCTGCTCGCGCATGGGCTCGGCCAGAAACGGCTCTGTGTGGCGCGTGCCCCCGGTCTTGCGCAGGTAGAAGTTGGCCGCGCGAAAGGCCTTGTCCCGCAGCTTGAGCCGGCGCGTGAGGTCGGTCGTGCCCTCATGGTCGGCCAGTGCGTCGAAATCGCTCCACAGCGTCGTGCCGACAAAACGCACGCCTTGCAGCACCAGGGTTTCGCGCTCCAGCCACACAATGCCCAGTCGCTCGCAGGTCTGGCGCAGGCGCAGGTGCGCGGCATCGAAGTCCTGGGCGTCGTACTCGTGGTTGCCGGGCACAAACAGCACGGGGGTCGGCCAGCCTGCATATTGGGGCAACGTCGAAAACCGGGCCAGGCCGAAGTCGTCGTCGTCCAGTTGAGAGCCCTGCTGGTAGGAGCCCACGTCCCCCGCCAGCACCAGCACATCGGCGCCGGGGGCGGGTTCGGGCACAAAGTGCGGGTGAGCCTCCAGATGGAGGTCGGAGAGAAGCTGGATATTCATCAGATTGGGCGCAGATGGGTGCAGTCTACGGCGTGCCGTGCAGGTCCTGCCCGGGGAAGGTGCGTCGCGCTGACTGCGCGAGGGCCTGCAGCAGCCAGGTCATCGCGGCCTGCTGGGGGCCGCGCCGGCGCCACAGGGCATCTACGTGCACGGCGGGCACGTCCAGCGGCAGGGCCCGTTGCACCAGGGCGTCGGCAATGCCGGTCACCGGCACAAAGTGGCGTGGCAGCACGGTCAGCAGGTCCGAGCCCGACACCACCCGCCCTGCCGTGAAGAACTGATTGACCGTGATCACCACCTTACGCTCGCGGCCCAGCGACGCCAGGGCTTCGTCGATGAAGCCAAAAGGGCGGCCCGAAAAACTCACCAGCATGTGCCGCGCGGCGCAGTAGGTGTCCAGCGTCAGCGGGGCGTCGGCCAAAGGGTGGCCCTGGCGCATCACGCACACGTATTCGCCGTCGTACAGTCGGCGACTTTCAAAGGCCACCACGCCGCCTGATTGCGCCCGCGCGGTGAGGTCGGCAAGCGCTGCGGGAAAGTAGCCCACGGCCATGTCGGCCGCCTCTTCCTCTAGCAGGCGCCGGGGGTCGCGCGTGGTGAGCGGCAGCACGCGAATGGAGATGCCAGGGGCTTCGCGCTCGATGATTTCCACCAGGGCGGGCACCAGCGTCGCCGCCGTGGCATCGGCCATGGCCAGCACAAAGGTGGACTCGGCCGTTGCCGGGTCAAAGTGACCGGGCGCCAGGGACTCCTGCAAATGGGCCAGGGCCTCGCGCACCGGCGGCCACAGGGCCAGTGCGCGCGGCGTGGGCTCCACCCCCTGGCCGCTGCGCACCACCAGTTCATCGCCCACCACGTCCCGCAGGCGCCGCATGGCGTTGCTGACGGCTGGCTGGGTGATGGAGAGCTTGTGCGCGGCCCGGGTAAGGCTGCGCTCGGCCATCACCTCGTCAAAGACGCGCAGCAGGTTCAGGTCCAGGGAGCGGAAGTTCAAAGGGGTCATGGTGACCCTACAGCATATTCATCACTGATATGAATATCAATGATTCAAAATATAAACTTGAACATGCAAAGGGTAAACCCTAATATCACCCCATCGCCCGGCAATCTCGCCACAAGCGTTAGAAAAGGGAAACCGAAATGACCGCCTTTGCACACGTTGAGTACCCCACCGAACACCCCGGCGTTGTCCGCGCCGAAAACGCTGCCGCCGCCCTGAAGAGCGCTGCCGCCCATTTTGACGGCGCGCGTGGCGCAGCCTCCTTGCTGCTGGCCGCCGTGGTCTCCGCGCTGCTGGTGGTTGCCAACCAGGTGATCGACACTTGGACCGAAGGCCACCTGCTGGCTGCCTGGATGGTGCTGTGGCTCGTGGCCTTCGCCGCGCTGGCCCTGCTGACCAGCCCTGCCCGTCGCGCCGGTGTGGCGCTGCGCGGTTCCGCGCTGGCTTGGGCCGAAAGCCGTCGCCGCGCCGCTGAAGACCAGCGCACCTGGCAAGTCGCTATGAAGGACCCCCGCATCATGGCCGAGCTGAACCACGCAATGGGCATTCCCACCGTGGACAGCATTCGCAAGTACTACTGAACTGAGGGTTTAGCGCAGCACACGCTGCGCAATCCAGCGAATTTAAGCCGTGGCAGACGCCACGGCTTTTTTTGTGTCTGCGTTTGTCATGCCCCACATGCCCCATTCCTGGTGCTCCAGGCCGCTGCTGTAGCTGCAGCGCGGAGGCGAAAAAAAGCCGTCCCGCGAGTGCGAGACGGCTTTGAGTGGGGGAGCTTCCTGGATCGAATGGGCGTATCAGGCCGCCAGGCGCTTTTCCAGTTGCGCCTTGGTATCGAGCAGCGCTTGGGGCAGGTGGTAGGCCAGCTGCTCAAAGTGGGCGGTGTGCAGCTTGAACTCTTCCGTCCATGCGGCCTTGTCGATGCTGGTCACGGCGTCGAACTTCTGGGCACTGAAATCCAGACCGGTCCAGTTGATCTCGGCGTACTGCGGGGCTACGCCGAACATGGTTTCCTGGCCGGCGGCCTGGCCTTCGATGCGGTCGATCATCCACTTGAGCACGCGCATGTTGTCGCCATAACCGGGCCAGACGAACTTGCCGGCTTCGTCCTTGCGGAACCAGTTCACGCAGAACACCTTGGGCAGCGCCTTGCCGGTGGCGGCAATTTGGCCTTCCATGTTCAGCCAGTGCTGGAAGTAGTCGCTCATGTTGTAGCCGCAGAACGGCAGCATGGCGAAGGGGTCACGGCGCACAACGCCCTGGGCGCCAAAGGCGGCGGCGGTGGTTTCGGAACCCATGGTCGCTGCCATGTACACGCCTTCGGTCCAGGTGCGGGCTTCGGTTACCAGCGGCACGGTGGTGGAGCGGCGGCCGCCGAAAATGAAGGCGTCAATGGCCACGCCATTGGCATCGTCCCACTGGGGGTCAAGCGCCGGGTTGTTGGTGGCAGCCACGGTGAAGCGCGAGTTCGGATGGGCAGCCTTGGCGCCGGTTTCCTTGGCGATCTGGGGCGTCCAGTCCTTGCCTTGCCAGTCGATCAGGTGGTCGGGCAGCTTGCCGGTGTCCTTTTCCATGCCTTCCCACCACACGTCGCCGTCGTCCGTCAGGGCCACGTTGGTGAAGATCACGTCCTTGTCCAGGCTGCGCATGCAGTTGGGGTTGGTGTGCATGTTGGTGCCGGGGGCCACGCCAAAGTAACCAGCCTCGGGGTTGATGGCGTACATCTTGCCGTCGGCATGGGGCTTGATCCAGGCGATGTCGTCACCGATGGTGGTGACCTTCCAGCCGGCAAAGCCCGCCTCGGGCGGCACCAGCATGGAGAAGTTGGTCTTGCCGCAGGCGCTGGGGAAGGCCGCAGCCACGTGGTACTTCTTGCCCTCGGGGTTGGTCACGCCCAGGATGAGCATGTGTTCGGCCAGCCAGCCCTGGTCGCGGCCCATGGTGGAGGCGATGCGCAGGGCCAGGCACTTCTTGCCCAGCAGCGCATTGCCGCCGTAGCCCGAGCCGTAGGACCAGATTTCGCGCGTTTCGGGGTAGTGCACGATGTACTTGACCTTGGGGTTGCAAGGCCAGCTCGTCGTGTCCTTTTCGCCTTCGGCCAGGGGCGCGCCCACGGTGTGCATGCAGGGCACGAACTCGCCTTCCACGCCCAGCACGTCGTATACGGCCTTGCCCATGCGGGTCATGAGCTTCTGGTTCACGGCCACGTAGGCGCTGTCGGTCAGCTCCACACCGATGTGGGCAATGTGGCTGCCCAGCGGGCCCATGCTGAAGGGCACCACGTACATGGTGCGGCCCTTCATGCAGCCGTCAAACAGCGGCTGCAGCGTGGCGCGCATTTCAGCGGGGGCCATCCAGTTGTTGGTGGGGCCGGCATCTTCCTTGGCGGCCGAGCAGATGTAGGTGCGGTCTTCCACACGGGCCACGTCCGATGGGTCGGACCAGGCCAGGAAGCTGCCAGGGCGCTTGGCGGGGTTCAGCTTCTTGAAGGTGCCGGCATCGACCAGTTGCTGGCACAGGCGGTCGTACTCTTCCTGGGAGCCATCGCACCAGTAGATGCTGTCGGGCTTGCACAGGGCGGCCATGTCGGCCACCCAGGCGAGCAGCCGGGCGTTTTTGACGTAAGCGGGGGCGTTGAGATTCAGGCCCTGCATCGTGGGTGCGTTCATCGGGGAGCTTCCTAAGTTGAAAAAACGTTTTTCCAAAGGAAGCGGACCGAACGGGTCACGGCGAGGCCTGGCGCAATTGCGGTGCTGAGCGCTGCCTTTGAAAAAACGGCTTTCGTGCTCAGTCGGCGGGCGGGAGCGTGTGTCAGCCCCACGGGTGGAGGCTAGTTCCACGGATTCCGCGGGTCGGCTGGGATGTCAATTTTATGAATCTGCCGCCCATTTGTCTGTCAGACAGGGTTCAAAACCATGCAAAAAAAACATAGGGTTATGCATGTAATCCGACGCCCGGCGGGCGCCGGGCTGTGGCGCTAGGGCCGGGCCGCCGCACCGCTCCAGCGCTCAAAGCCCGCCTTGCGCAGCGCACAGGCCGGGCAGGTGCCACATCCGTACCCCCAGGCATGCAACGTGTCACGCACGCCGTGGTAGCAGGTGTGCGAGTCGTTCACGATCAGATCGACCAGTGCCTGCCCACCCAGGGTCCGCGCCAGCTCCCAGGTCTCGGATTTGTCCAGCCACATGAGGGGCGTCTCGAACGTGAACCGCTGGCCCATCCCCAGCGACACCGCCACTTGCAGCGCCTTGAGCGTGTCGTCACGGCAGTCGGGGTAGCCTGAAAAATCGGTCTCGCACATGCCGCCCACCAGGGTGTGCAGCCCGCGCCGGTAGCCCACGGCGGCCGCCAGTTGGAAGAACAGCAGGTTGCGCCCCGGCACAAAGGTGTTGGGCAGGCCGGCCGCGGTCATCTGAATCTCGGCGTCGCTGGTCAGCGCTGTGTCGCTGATGTGGCCCAGCACCGCCAGGTCGAGCATGTGGTCGTCGCCCAGCCGGGCGTTCCACTGCGGAAACTGCGCGCGCAGCGACGCCAGCACCGTCTGCCGCGCCTGCAGCTCGATGTGGTGGCGTTGGCCGTAGTCAAAGCCGATAGTTTCCACATGGGCAAAGTGCTCCAGGGCCCAGGCCAGGCAGGTGGTGGAGTCCTGGCCTCCGGAAAAGAGGACGAGTGCGTGTCCGAGTCTCATGGGGTTCTCCAGGTCAAACGAGGATGGGATGTGGGGGCGGGACGAAAAAAAGCCCCGCACTGCGGGGCTGTGGGGGTGATGCCTGCCGGAGCGGTCAGGCCATCATCACGGCGATGAACGCCAGCAGGAACATCATGATGCCGCCCACCACTGGCAGCACCACGGGGACCACGTGAACGACGTTTTCCACGGGGTCGTTCGATGGCGTTGCAGAGGCGTGCGAAGTGTTGTGGTCAGACATGGTGAGCTCCAGATGCTTAAAACTTGCACAATTCTAGCCGCGAGAACCTGCACAGGGGCAAAACCCTGTGGTCTCTATGCACAGGCTCTCAGATCAGGTCGGCCTGCATGCCCGCCGTGCGCAGCTGTCCCAGCACCTCATCGACATGGGTCTTGCCCCGGGTTTGCAGCACCAGCTCAATCTCTACGTTCTGCGCGGCCAGCATGGTGAAGGCGCGCTGGTGGTGCACTTCCTCGATGTTGGCGCCTGCGTCGGCCACCGTGGCGGTTATGCGCGCCAGCACGCCGGGCACATCGCGCGCGCTGACCTTGATGCGCGCGAGGCGACCCGAGCGCACCATGCCCCGCTCAATGATGGCGGCCAGCAGCAGCGGGTCGATGTTGCCGCCGCACAGCACCAAGCCCACGCGCTTGCCCTTGAAGCGTTCGGGGTAGCGCAGCAGCGCCGCCAGCCCAGCAGCCCCAGCGCCTTCGACCAGGGTTTTTTCAATCTCCAGCAGCATCAGCACCGCCTGCTCGATGTCGCCCTCGTCCACCAGTACCAGGTCGTCCACCAGGCGTTTGACGATCTCTTGCGTGATCTTGCCCGGCGTGCCCACGGCAATGCCCTCGGCTATTGTTGACGTGCCCTGCGGGTGGTGCGTGCCCTTGACGGCGTTGACCATGGCCGGAAAGCGCGCGGTCTGCACACCGATGATTTCGATGCCCGGCTTGATCGCCTTGGCGGCCGTGGCAACTCCAGAGATCAATCCGCCGCCGCCCACGGCAATCACCAGCGTATCGAGGTCGGGCACGGCCTGCAGCATCTCCAGGCCCAGCGTGCCCTGGCCTGCAGCCACGCCTTCATCGTCATACGGGTGCACAAAGGTCAGGCCCTGCGCGTCTGCCAGCGCATAGGCATGGGCGCGGGCTTCTTCCAGCGTGTCGCCATGCAGCACCACCTCGGCGCCGAACCCGCGCGTGCGCTCCACCTTCACGCCGGGCGTGAAGCGCGGCATCACGATGACTGCGCGCAGGCCCAGGCGCTGTGCGTGGTAGGCCACGCCCTGGGCGTGGTTGCCAGCGCTCATGGCCACCACGCCGCGCGCACGCTCCTCGTTGGTCAGCAGCGTGAGACGGTTGCAGGCGCCGCGCTCCTTGAAGGACGCGGTGAACTGCAGGTTCTCGAACTTGAGGAACACCTGCGCACCCACGATCTGCGAGAGCGTCTTGGATTCGACACAGGGGGTGTCCAGCACCTGGCCTTGTAAGCGGGTGGCGGCGTCGCGGATGTCTTGAAGGGTCAGCATGGGCCGATTGTGGCGCAATGCGCGCCGTTGGAGCGCGGCGGCGGGTGCAGGCCGAAAAATGGAGTGAAAAGTGGCTCTTCTAGCGAATGCTAGTGATGCACTCGATAAATGTCGTACGTCGAAATCGTCGTTTACAGACGTGCGGCGATTTCCATCACTACTATTCGCTAGAAGAGCCTGAAAAGTACGCCAAGCGCTAGAGGATCATGCGTTAGCAGCTATCAATTTTGATGATCTATTTGAGACCCAGCCTGCGCGCCAGCTTGTGCAGGTTGCTCGCGTCCACCTCCAGCGCACGCGCGGCCTGGGCCCAGTTGCCCTGGTGGCGCGCCAGCGCCTGGGTGATGGCGTGCCGCTGGCAAGCATCCACGGCGTCCCGAAGCGGGCTGCCGGCTGTGTCCGTCGTGGAGGCAGTCGCGGGTGGCTCTGTGGCCTGAGCGGGAGCACTCGCGTCCAGCGGGGCAGGGGCTGCGCTGGCGGCGTGGGCGTCCAGGTCCAGCAGCACGGGCTCCAGCGTCACGATGTCGGTGCGGCTCACACCCCGGCTCAGCGCCTTGAGGGCGGCCCGGCTGATCACATGCTCCAGCTCGCGGATATTGCCGGGCCAAGGGTATCGGCGCAGCGCCTCTTGCGCGCTGGCCGACAGCCGCAGGCTGCGCAGACCGAGGCGCGCACGGTTCAACTCCAGAAACCGGCCCGCAATGAGCAGCACATCGTTGCCCCGCTCGCGCAGCGGCGGGATGGGCACCGGGTACACGGAGAGCCGGTGGTACAGGTCAGCGCGAAAGTCGCCCGCAGCCACCTGCTCGCGCAGGTTGCGATTGGTGGCGGCGACCACCCGCACGTCCACACGGCGTGGCCGGTCGGCGCCCAGGCGCTGGATTTCGCCGTTCTGCAGCGTGCGCAGCAGCTTGGCCTGCACGGCCAGCGGCAGCTCGCCCACCTCGTCCAGGAACAGCGTGCCGCCCTCGGCGGCCTCAAAGCGACCTGGCCGGTCGGTCACCGCACCCGAGAACGCGCCGCGCACGTGGCCAAACAGCTCGCTCTCGGCCAGCGACTCCGGCAGCGCCGCGCAGTTCACATGCACCAGCGGGCGTGCAGCGCGCGGCGACTGGCGGTGCAGCAGGCGCGCAAACAGCTCCTTGCCCACGCCGGTTTCGCCCAGCAGCAGCACGGGCAGGTCCGAGCCCGCCACCACCTCCAGCTCGTGCAGCAGGCGCAGCAGGGGCTCGCTCTGGCCGACGATCTCCATGTCGCCCTCGCCCGCGCGGGTGGTGCGCTCATCCTCGGCACCACGGGTGTGGGGGGCGCTGCGCAGCGCCTGCACCTCGCGCTCCAGCCGTGAGATGCGCACGGCGGCCTCCACCAGCACCTTGCAGTCGGCCAGCGCAGCGCGCGCGGCCTCGCCAAAGGTGCCGGTCTGCAGGGCGTCGAGCGTGAGCACGCCCCAGGGCTGACCGTCCACCTGCAGGCTCACGCCCATGCAGTCGTGTACGGGCAGGGGCTCGCCCACCAGGGTGTCGAGCAGGCCGTCGTAGGGGTCGGGCAGGGTGCTGTCGTGGTCAAAGCAGGTCACCTCCCGCCGCGCCAGGATGGCCGCGAGCCGAGGGTGCTGGCTGACGGCAAAGCGGCGCCCCAGCGCCTCGCGCACCAGGCCGTCCACGGCCAAGGGTCGCAGGTGGTCCTGTTCCAGCTGCAGCAGCGCCACAGCACCGCAGTGAAAGCGGGCACGCAGGTGGTCCACCAGCCGCTGCAGGCGCACGGCCTGGGGCAGATCGGTGGACAGGTCGGCCAGCAGGGATTGGTGATCCATGGTGATTTTTACCTCGTATGGGTGAATTTAACCCCAATCCGTTGGGGTAATAAATACCATGAACTTCGTAAGCACTTGATTTTATTGGGACCCGCCGTTGGCCCGGCGCTTGCGATAGGGGGGGTGGATCGACTCACTCGTCACCTCACCATGATCATCACATCTTGTCCACCTGCGGCCTGCCTGGCCCTCCGGGCGGTCCATCACGCCGCCTGTCTCGCTGTGGCCCGCCCTCGCTGGCCCCGCCCGTTCGCCGTCTCATCGAAGCAGGAGGCCCCCCATGGGTAACTACCGCAAGCTCTGGTTCACGCTGATCGGCGTGCTCATCGTCACCTTCAGCCTGCTGGGCTACTACGGCGCCGAGGTCTACCGCACCGCGCCACCCATTCCCGACAAGATCGTCACGGCCGGGGGCGAAGTCCTCTACACCCACGACAGCATCCTGGACGGCCAGACCGCCTGGCAGTCGGTGGGCGGCATGCAGCTGGGCTCCATCTGGGGCCATGGCGCCTACCAGGCGCCCGACTGGACGGCTGACTGGCTGCACCGCGAGCTTCTCAACTGGCTCGACGTCGCGGCCGAGCGCGCGCACGGCAAACCGTTTGCCGACATCGACGCCGCCGCCCAGGCTGTGCTGCGCGACCGCATGAAGACCGAGTACCGTACCAACACCTACAACCCCGAAACGGGCGTGGCCATGGTGTCGTCCACGCGGGCCGATGCGATCGCGAAGACCGCGCTGTATTACGACCAGCTTTTCAGCGATGCACCCGCGCTGCACAAGACCCGCGAGCATTTCGCGATGAAGGAGAACACCCTGCCCAGCGCCGAGCGGCGCGCGCAGATGATGGGCTTCTTCTTCTGGACGGCCTGGGCCGCCGCCACCGAGCGCCCCGGCACCACAGCCACCTACACCAACAACTGGCCGCACGAGCCGCTCATCGGCAACAAGCCCACCGCAGAGAACATGGTGTGGTCGGTGATGAGCGTGGTCGTGATGATGGCGGGCGTGGGCTTTCTCGTATGGGGCTGGGCCTTTCTGCGCAAGCACGACGAGGACCCCACGCCCCCGAAGCACGACCCGCTGTCGCGCGTGCCGCTAACGCCCTCGCAGCGTGCTCTGGGCAAGTATTTGTTCCTCATCGTCGCGCTGTTCAGCTTCCAGGTGCTGCTGGGCGGTTTCACGGCGCACTACACGGTGGAAGGCCAGCAGTTCTACGGCATCGACGTGTCGCAGTGGTTCCCGTACTCGCTGGTGCGCACCTGGCACATCCAGAGCGCGCTGTTCTGGATCGCCTCGGGCTTTTTGGCGGCCGGCCTGTTCCTCGCACCGCTCATCAACGGCGGAAAAGACCCGTCGTACCAGAAGTTGGGCGTGGACATCCTGTTCTGGGCGCTGGTGGTCGTGGTGGTGGGCTCGTTCGCGGGCAACTACCTGGCCATTGCGCAGATCATGCCGCCCGAGTGGAACTTCTGGCTGGGCCACCAGGGCTATGAATACGTGGACCTGGGCCGCCTGTGGCAGATCGGCAAGTTCACTGGCGTGGCCTTCTGGCTGGTGCTGATGCTGCGCGGCATCCTGCCCGCGTTCCGCCAGCCTGGCGACAAGAACCTGCTGGCGCTGCTGTCTGCATCGGTCATCGCCATCGGCCTGTTTTACGGCGCCGGCTTCTTCTATGGCGAGCGCACGCACCTGTCGGTGATGGAGTACTGGCGCTGGTGGGTGGTGCACCTGTGGGTCGAGGGCTTCTTTGAAGTCTTCGCCACCACGGCACTGGCCTTCATTTTCTCCACGCTGGGGCTGGTGTCGGTGCGCATGGCCACCACGGCCAGCCTGGCCTCGGCCTCGCTCTTCATGCTGGGCGGCGTGCCTGGCACCTTCCACCACCTGTACTTTGCCGGCACCACCACGCCGGTGATGGCGGTGGGCGCAGCCTTCAGTGCGCTTGAAGTCGTGCCCCTGGTGGTACTGGGCCACGAGGCCTGGGAACACTGGCGCCTGCAGCACCGCGCGCCCTGGATGGCGCGGCTGCGCTGGCCGCTGATGTGCTTCGTCGCCGTCGCCTTCTGGAACATGCTGGGCGCGGGCGTCTTCGGCTTCATGATCAACCCGCCCATCTCGCTGTACTACGTGCAGGGACTGAACACCACGCCCGTGCATGCGCATGCCGCGCTGTTCGGTGTTTACGGCTTCCTGGCGCTGGGCTTCACGCTGCTGGTGCTGCGCTACATCCGGCCGCAGCTGGTGTTCAGCGACCGGCTCATGGCCACGGGCTTCTGGTGGCTCAACGCGGGCCTGGTGCTGATGATTGCCACCAGCCTGCTGCCCATCGGCCTGTTCCAGTTCCATGCCAGCGTGAGCGAAGGCCTTTGGTACGCCCGGGGCGAGGCCTTCATGCAGCAGCCCTTCATCCAGACGCTGCGGTGGGTGCGCACCTTCGGCGACGTGGTCTTCATCGTCGGCGCGCTGGCCGTGGCCTGGCAAGTGGTGAGCGGCGTGTTGGGCTCGCGTGCACCGGCCGTCCCTGCGGGCGCCACCCTGGCGGAAACCCGTCGCTGACCCGCGCCATGCGCTGCCACCACCATCCCCGGCGGCAGCGCAGGCCCTTATTCATCCCACAAAGAGCGAACATGAACCTCGACAAATTCAAGCACCAGCACACCGACATCCTGCGCAGCATCGCCACCTTGCGCGCCCTGGCCCATGCCGGTGTGGAGGCCAACGCCACGGCCATTGCCCAGGGCATCGTTGCGATGAGCGGCACCATCAAGCTGCACCTGGCCGTGGAAGACCAGGTGCTGTACCCCGCACTGCAGCGCGGCGGCAATGCAGACCTGGCGCGCATGGGGCGCCAGTACCAGAGCGAGATGGCATCGATCGCCAGCGCCTACGACGCCTTCGCGCGGCGCTGGAACACGGCCGACAGCGTGCGGCGCAATGCCGAGGGCTTTCGCAGCGAAGCCAATGTGGTGCTGCGCCGCGTGTTTGAACGCATGCAGCGCGAGGACCACGACTTTTATCCACGCATCGAAGAGGAAGAAACCGCTGATTGCCATTGATAGGCCCAATGGCTGGGCGCTCCAGCCGTTCCCCATCCATCGGTAGGGCCTGAGGGCACCTCCCTTCACCGGCCCCAGAGGCCGGTTTTTTTGTTGCGGACTCGGTCTTTAGCGCAGAGCGTCAGCCATGCTGGCACACCCTCAGCACCTCCGCCCCGTAAGCCTCCAGCTTCTTCGCCCCCATGCCGCTGATACCCTGCAGGTCGTCCAGGGACGCGGGGTTGCGCTCTGCAATCGCAGCCAGTGTGGCGTCGTGAAAGATCACATACGCGGGCAGGTTGTGCTCGCGTGCCACCTCGGCGCGCCAGGCCTTGAGGTTGATGAAGCGCGCCTGGGCATCGGGCCCCAGGTTGGCGGCAGCGGCTGGCGGTGCCGTGCTGCGGCGCGTGCGCTTGGCGGGCGCGCTGGCCGTGGATTCGCGCAACAGCACGGGCACATCCCCCTTGAGCACGGGGCGGGAGCCGTCGGTGAGGCTCAGCGTGTCGAAGCTGTGGCCACTCTCCAGCATCACTTTTTGCAGCCCCACGGCCCCGGTGGCCAGCAGTTGGCGCAGCACGCCGCGCAATTGCGCTTCGGAATAGTCCTTGCCCACGCCGAAGGTGGACAGCTTCTCGTGCCCAAACTGCTTCACCTTCTCGGTGTCCTTGCCGCGCACGATGTCCATGATGTGGCCGGTGCCAAAGCTCAGGCCGCTGGCCTGCTGCACGCGGTAGATGGTGGACAGCAGCTTGCGGGCGGCATCCGTGCCGTCCCACACGGCGGGCGGGTTCAGGCAGTTGTCGCAATTGCCGCAGGGCGTGGAGTGCTCGCCAAAGTAGCCCAGCAGCCGCACGCGCCGGCAATCGGTGGCCTCGGCCAGGGCCAGCAGTGCATCGAGCTTGCCGCGCATCACCTGCTTGAACTCCTCGCTTGCGGGGCTCTCGTCGATCATGCGGCGCTGGTTCACCACATCCTGCAGGCCGTAGGCCATCCACGCGTCGGCGTTCAGCCCGTCGCGGCCTGCGCGGCCCGTCTCCTGGTAGTAGCCCTCGATGTTCTTGGGCATGTCCACATGCGCCACAAAGCGCACATCGGGCTTGTCGATGCCCATGCCGAACGCGATGGTGGCCACCATCACGATGCCTTCCTCGCGCAGGAAGCGGTCCTGGTTCTGCTGGCGCACCTCAGCAGGCAGGCCTGCGTGGTAGGGCAGGGACTTGAGGCCCGCGTCCACCAGTGCGGCCGACATCTCCTCCACGCGCTTGCGCGACTGGCAGTACACCACGCCCGCGTCGTCCGGGTGCTCGCGCTCGATGAAGCGCAGTAGCTGCGCCAGCGGTTCCTTCTTTTCCTCGATGCGGTAGCGGATGTTCGGCCGGTCGAAGCTGCTCACGAAGTGCTGCGCACCCTCCAGCTGCAGCCGCTCCACGATGTCGGCGCGCGTCAGCGCATCGGCCGTGGCCGTGAGTGCAATGCGGGGCACGCCCGCATAACGCTCGTGCAGCACCGTGAGCGCGCGGTATTCGGGGCGGAAGTCGTGGCCCCACTGGCTCACGCAGTGCGCCTCGTCGATGGCAAACAGCGAGAGGTGACCGCCTTCGTACAGGCTATCGAGCAGGCCCAGAAAACGCGGCGTGTTCAACCGTTCGGGCGCGGCGTACAGCAGGGTGATGTCGCCAGTCTGCAGGCGCAGCTCCACATCCTGCGCCTCGTCAAAACTCAGCGTGGAGTTCAAAAAGGCGGCATCCACCCCCGCCTCGTGCAGCGCGCCCACCTGGTCGTGCATCAGTGCGATCAGCGGAGAGACCACGATGGTCACCCCGCGCCCCTGTCGCTGGCGCACGATGGCCGGCACCTGGTAACACAGGCTCTTGCCGCCGCCGGTGGGCATGAGCACCAGCGCATCGCCACCGGCGATCACGTGCTCAACAATGGCCTGCTGCGGGCCGCGAAACTGCTCGTAGCCAAAAACGTCCTGCAAAACGGCATGGGCAGGGGACAGCGCGGGAGACGGGCGAGAGGACAAGCGGATACTCTGAAATGGATAGCTGCAAGCGCATATAAATCAAGCGCTTGGTGCCGATAAGGCCAGTATTTTCTGGCGCGCCAGGGCTTGGCCCTGAGCGCGGCAGGCGCATATTGTGCGCTGCAAGGGCGCAGGGGCCGCACTTTCTACAATAGGGGCCTATGCAAGCCCTCCACTACACGCGCGCTGCGCAACTGCCCGACATCCTCGCCCAACGCATCGTCATCCTCGACGGCGCCATGGGAACCATGATCCAGCGCTTCAAGCTGGGCGAGGCGCAGTACCGGGGCGAGGGCTACACCGGGCCGGATGGCGCGGGGGACCGGTTCAAGGACTTTGCGTACGACGTGAAGGGCAACAACGAGCTGCTCAGCATCACCCGGCCCGACGTGATCCGCGACATCCACGAGCGCTACCTGGCGGCCGGGGCCGACCTCATCGAAACCAACACCTTCGGCGCGACCACCGTGGCGCAGGAGGACTACCACATGGCCCATCTGGCGCGCGAGATGAACCTGCGCTCCGCCCAATTGGCGCGCGCAGCCTGCGACAAGTATTCGACGCCCGACAAGCCTCGCTTTGTGGCCGGAGCCCTCGGCCCCACACCCAAGACGGCCAGCATCAGCCCCGACGTGAACGACCCGGGCGCCCGCAACATCGACTTTGAAACCCTGCGCGCTGCTTACTACGAGCAGACCGAAGCGCTGGTCGAAGGCGGTGCTGACGTGCTGCTGGTCGAGACCATCTTCGACACGCTCAACGCCAAGGCCGCGCTGTTCGCCATTGACGAATTCTTTGAAAAGAGCGGCGAGCGCCTGCCGCTCATCATCAGCGGCACCGTGACCGATGCCTCCGGCCGCATCCTGTCGGGCCAGACCGTGACCGCCTTCTGGCACAGCGTGCGCCACGCGCGCCCGCTGGCCATTGGCCTGAACTGCGCGCTGGGTGCCACGCTGATGCGCCCTTACATCCAGGAGCTGAACCGGGTGGCCGAGGACACCTTCATCAGCTGCTACCCCAACGCCGGCCTGCCCAACCCGATGAGCGACACCGGCTTTGACGAAACGCCCGAGATCACCAGCCGCCTGGTTCACGAGTTCGCGGCCGAGGGGCTGGTCAACATCCTGGGCGGTTGCTGCGGTACCACGCCAGACCACATCGGCGCCATTGCCAAGGCGGTGGCCGATGTGCCCACGCGCAAGATGTTCTACCCCGCAGAAGCCTGAATTTGAGTCAAATCGGCCTCTAGCGCTTATTCAATAAGCGCAAGAAGCTATAAAAAATGTAGTGATTGCCGTACCAGCGCAGTGCGGCAGCCCATTGCAAGGCGCCGCCGGGTGCGGCAACCTTGCAATCCCCACTTCATTGCGCCTTCCCGTTTCGCCGTCTGGTCCGTCCACCCCATGCTTGATACCGCCACCCCGCCCGCACCCTCCTCTGTGGAGGGCGACGACGCAGCCGCAGCGGCCGCCAAGGCCGCCGCCCACGCCGCGCTCAAGCTCGAAAAGCGCCTGGTGCGCCAGGTGGCCCAGGCCATTGGCGACTTTGGCCTCATCGAAGACGGCGACAAGGTGATGGTGTGCGTGTCGGGTGGCAAAGACAGCTACGCCATGCTGGACGTGTTACGCATGCTGCAGCAACGCAACGGCAACCGCTTCGAGCTGATCGCCGTCAACCTCGACCAGAAGCAGCCAGGTTTTCCGGCCCATGTGCTGCCCGAGTATTTGACGCAGGTGGGCGTGCCCTTCCACATCGAAACGCAGGACACCTACAGCGTCGTCAAGGAGCACATCCCCGAAGGCAAGACCATGTGCAGCCTGTGCAGCCGCCTGCGCCGGGGCATTTTGTACCGCGTGGCCGACGAACTGGGCTGCACCAAAATCGCGCTGGGCCACCATCGCGACGACATGCTGCAGACGTTCTTTCTCAACATGTTCTTCGGCGGCAAGCTCAAGGGCATGCCGCCCAAGGTGCAGAGCGACCGGGGCGACCACCTCATCATCCGCCCGCTGGCCTATGTGGCCGAGGATGACCTCACGCGTTGGGCCGAGATCCGCCAGTTCCCCATCATCCCTTGCACGCTCTGCGGCAGCCAGGAGAACCTGCAGCGCAAGCAGATCGGCCAAATGCTGCGCGACTGGCAGCAGCTGTACCCCGGCCGCATCGAGAACATGGCCGTGGCGCTGCGCAACCTGGTGCCCTCGCACTTCATGGACCCGCGCCAGTTCGACTTCAAGGGCTTGGTGCCCAACGGTGTGCAGGACGCCGATGGCGACAAGGCGTTTGATGCCGAAGAGTTTCCAGCCCAGGCCGTGGGCATGCTCGGCGGCCTGCCCCTGATGCCCCGCTGAACCCGACCCTCGACGATTTTTTGATTGGGCCACCCCATGACCACGCTCAAAGCCCCCGAACTCCTCCTGCCCGCTGGCTCGCTCGACAAGATGCGCGCCGCCTACGACTTTGGCGCCGACGCGGTGTACGCCGGCCAGCCGCGCTACTCCTTGCGCGCGCGCAACAACGAGTTCCGCCTGGAGCAGATCAAGCAAGGCATTGACGAGGCCCACGCGCGCGGCAAGAAGTTCTTCGTCACCAGCAACCTGATCGCGCACAACGACAAGATCCGCACCTACCTGCGCGACATCGAGCCCGTGATCGACTGCAAGCCTGACGCGCTCATCATGGCCGACCCAGGCCTCATCATGATGGTGAAGGAGAAGTGGCCGGAGACGGAGATCCACCTGTCTGTGCAGGCCAACACCACCAACTGGGCCACGGTGAAGTTCTGGCAGAAGATGGGTGTGTCTCGCATCATCCTCTCGCGCGAGCTTGCCCTGGACGAGATCGAAAAAATCCGCCAGGAATGCCCCGACATGGAGCTGGAAGTGTTCGTGCATGGCGCGCTGTGCATCGCGTACTCGGGCCGCTGCCTGCTCAGCGGCTACTTCAACCACCGCGACCCCAACCAGGGCACCTGCACCAACGCCTGCCGCTGGAACTACGCGACGCACGACGCCGACATCGACCCCACCACCGGCGAAGCCATCGCGCAGAAGATGGAAGGCGACTTCAACTTCGAGGCTGCGCAGCAGAAGGCCGAGCAGGCCTTTGCCTCCACCACCGGCAGCGGCCAGCGCCACCCCAAGGCCGACAAGGTCTACCTGATCGAAGAGGCCGGTCGCCCCGGCCAGCTCATGCCCATCATGGAAGACGAGCACGGCACCTACATCATGAACAGCAAGGACTTGCGCGCGGTGGAGCATGTGGCGCGCCTGACGCAGATCGGTGTGGACTCGCTCAAGATCGAAGGCCGCACCAAGAGCCTGTACTACGTGGCCCGCACCGCCCAGGTCTACCGCCGCGCCATCGACGACGCCGTGGCGGGCCGCCCCTTCAATCCCGAGCTGCTGATCGAGCTGGAAGGCCTGTCCAACCGCGGCTACACCGGCGGCCTGCTGGAGCGCCGCCCCAGCAACGACTACCAGAACTACCTCAGCGGCCACTCCGTCACGCAGCGCAGCCAGTACGTCGGCGAGGTGCTGGGCACCGAGGGCTTGGCGGATGTGGGCCTGCAAGGCGACTGGGTGCAGGTGGAAACCAAGAACCACTTTGCCGTGGGCGACCTGATCGAGGTCGTGCACCCCAGCGGCAACACCACCGTGCGCCTGCAAGAAATGCGCAATGTGGAAGGCCAGCCCGTGCAGGTCGCCCAGGGCAGCCCCGTGCGCGTGTGGATTCCGCTGCCCGCCCGCTACAGCGGCGCGTTGCTGGCGCGGGTGATCGAATCGCAACCGCCTGCCGCCCAGCCAGAGCCTGCGCTGGCAGTCTGATTCTGTTGAGAACGCCCCGGGGCTCCCGCATGACAACTCTTTTTGAATGCAGCCCCCACCGGGTGGTTGCGGCTGCTGTGCTTGGTGTGGCTTTGTCTGGCGGTGCCAGCGCCCAGGCCCCAGCCGTCGCTCCTGCCAAGCAGCGCTACGTGCAGGGCTCTTGGGTCAACCTGCGCGAGTCGGCCCAGTCCTCGGCCCGCATCGTGGCCCAGGTGCCCGCCAACACCGCGCTGCAACAGCTCACCGAGCGCGACGGCTGGTGTGCCGTGCTCTACGCAGGCGATGCCCGGCTGGGCCCGCCTTTGGCGGAGCCCCTGCAAGCCCATGTGGCCTGCAACCTGCTGGCCGACCAGCCCCTCACCCTGGCCCAGGCAGGCAAGGACGCCGCCCGAGCCTTCTGGGTCGCACCGTCACCCAATCGCCTGCGTGCCTACGGCAACGCTCTGCCGCGCCCGCCGGCCCTGCAGCTGCCCGCGCTGGCCAAGAGCCACGCGCATGAAATGCCGGTGCAGTACCCCACCCGAGCAGAGTGGGAAGCCGCCAAGAAGCTCATGCGCGCTGGCGTGGTGCTGCGGCCCGAGCAGGAAATCGACCGGGGCCGCCCCGTCAACCCGCTGGATGACCTGAAGCTGGCCACCCGTGCCGTGGACCACATCCCTGCCGTGGCACCCCTGGCCGCCCCGCCCACGCTGCCAGCCATCGCCCCTTCGTACTTTCGCTCCCACGCCAGCGTGGCCCTGCTGCACGAGACCGATGCCGACGGCCTGGCTGCCGTGGCGGGCACCCGCATCAGCGTCATCCCTACCGGTGTGCCCGTGGGGCGGTTCAATCGCCACAGTGGTCCCGAAATCGAGTACATCACCGGCTTCTGGGACGTGGGCACTGCCGACCAGGCCTTCGCACCCGCGCTGACCCTCTATGCCATCACCCACAAGGGTCTGGTGGGTGCCCATACCGTCCGCAAGCGCTATTGGGACATCAGCAACGAAGACCACTACTGCGGCGGCCACTACCCCGGCCGTGGGTTCAAGGACCCTGGTGAAGAAGCCCAACCTGTGCGCGGCTATGCCAAGCTGTCCGACAGTGCCCAGGTACTGACCCGCCTGGTGCTGCCCGCAAAGCTTCCGCCGGACGCGGTGAAGGTGAAGACCCGGCGCTACGCCACGAGCTGGATGCAGCCCGCCGACCCGCCCATTCGGGACAAGCCCCAGCGCAAGAACACCGCCGTGATGGTGCATGAGATGGACCTGGACCGCGACGGCGTGGCGGACATCCTGCGCATCGACACCCCTTCGCCGGGCGGCATGAGCTTTGAGCCCATCTTTGAATGGCGCTGGTATCTCAATATCAACGGCCAGTGGTTTCCGGCGGGATATTGGGTGGATCAGGAGTGCACGTGAGGGGAGGCTGCCGGACAACGTTCGGCTGGGAGCAGCAGTCGGCGAGCCAGTGTCACCGTCCAATTCAATGCTTGAATGTTATTTTTCTCTTCAATTGAAGTTTGCCGCGCACTATGCGGTGAAAGCGGCGGTTCCAATTGACGTGGCCATTGACCGTTGTACTAACCTGCGACGCAGGCTGAACCTTTGGGGCAACGCCGGCGAGACTCAATGGCATCGCTTCTTGGCCAGAGTTCAAAGCACAGGCAGTGACCATGCTGCCCAACTCGCCTTGTGTGCCGAGTACCAGCGGCCCCACTCCTACCCCGAACTCGAACGGTCGTTTGGCTGCTTCTCGTACGACCCGCCCGATGCCACCGGTACCTTGCGCATCCACTTTCTACCGCCAAGTGGACTCAAGTCCAGTCCATTGGCCGTTGAGAACGTCGGCGCGAGGATGTCAGACCTGCGCGACTTGTTTGCACATGTTCAGCGAAGTGCGCCAATGGCTACAACAGTGCGTGGCGTTTCGTGGCTCTACAACCTTCACGCCTACAGGCGACTCTTTCCTCTGGCCTATAGCGCATCAGTGCAAGCCGTGCGGTTTCCATTGCATTTGAATGGGAGTTCAACCTGGGGCCAGGTCTTGAACTGGCGACAGGAAGTGAAAGCGGCTGTGCGGGATCAATTGTTGGCTCGCCTTGATGACATGAGCGTTGAAAATCCCTGGGAGATTTTTCCGCTCCAGGCCAAGGTCGCCGCGAGCCCGATTGATGTGTTTTATGAGCAGTTCAGCTGAGTACTGCTGAACGTCGGGCATGGCTCTCATCCGTCTGCCAGCGGATCTGCACGGCGTCTCCCCCTTATCGCTGCCCTGGCTGACGCAACAACGCCCCCAGTACCAGCGCCTCGGCCACCACTTCCAGCCCTTCTTCCAGCGTGGCCAGAAGGGATGGCAGCTCGGGCAGACTGGGCCAGTGCGCTTGCACTTCGGGCCATTGGTCCACGCCAATCGCCAGCCAGCCTGCGGCCAGGCCCGCCCACAGCAGGGCGCGGGTGCCGGTGTGCCACAAGGCGCGGTGCAGCCAGGCCATGGTGAACAGGCCCACCACCGCCACGGCGAGCATGGGGGCTTCGCGCACGGGGGCCCAGCGGCAGGCGTCGGTCCATTCGTGGCAGCGGAACTTCCACAGCTCGTGCAGCATGAACTGCTCGTCCAGCGCCAGCACAAAAAACGCAAGTGCCAGCCAGGCGCCCAGCAGTCGGGGCAGGGCGCGGTCCCCCACCATCCGCAGGGCCGTGATGCTGAGCGCCAGCAGCAGCGCACTCGACAGCCATGACACCGGCGAGCCGTCCGAGCGGAAGGCGCGCTCCCATTGCGGCGCATACATCCACACACTGATCAGCAGGAAGCCCAGCACGGCCGTCAGCAGGGCGGCCGCAACGCCCGTGTGGGGCGTGGGGTGGCGATCAACAGGGCGGGGGCGGGCAGTGGTGTGCGGGGGCATGGTGGGGCGGCGGCTGCGCGCCGAGGGGCTGCAGGGCAGGTGGTGGAGCCGAATTGTGGGCAAAAAATGCCGGTAGCGTCGGAATTTATTGCACCTTTTGCTATGTAGTTGATAGCTGATGCGCGTGGCAGGCCTGCTCGCACCATGGCCTGTTCACGCCGCACGAATCACTACAGAATCGGGCATCCCTTCCCCAGGCAGCACGGCATGACCCTCCCCATCGATCCTTCCCGCACGGCATTGCCGCCCGTGGCCCAGTTCCTGGCCGAGGCGGCGCTGCAGCGGCAGACGGCGTTGCTGGGGCTGGACAAGCCCAAACCCGCTGCACCCAACGCCCCCGCGCCGTTGCACACCGCAGACCCCAGCGCCCCGCCGCCCTCGGTCACCTCACCCAGCCCGCCCGGCGGGCCGCTGCCTACACCGGCAGACCAGGCCAGCATCTCGCCCCAGGCACGCGAGCAGTTGGCGGCGGGCTTTGACCCGCGCCGGGCGGGTGGGGCCGATGGCAATTGGCCGGGCGCAAGGGGCGAGGGCGCCGGGCGGGCTGCGTCAGCAGGGGCGTCGGCGCTGCTGCCGCGTGGTGCCACCACGGCTGCGCCCGCCAATGCAGCGGCGTCCGCAGCTTCCGCCACAAGTGGCACGGCCTGGCCCGCGTCGGGCCTCAGCGCACCGCTGCTGCGGATGGTGAGTGCCCTGGTGGCACAGGTCACCGCGCAGGCCGGGGTGCCGCAGCGCGTGGTGGCCGCGCAGCCCTGGCCGATGGGCATGGCGCAGGCGCTGGAGAGTGGCGCGCTGGATGCGGACCAGCCGCCGCTGCAAACCTGGCTGGTGCGCCAGGGCGTGGTGGCGACGCCTGAGGGGCCGCGTGGGCTGGCGCTCACCCTGCGTGCCCCGGTGCCTTGGCTGGCGGCCCAGGCGCCGCCTGCCGCTGCGGGTGCGGCGGCGGTGCCAGCTGGCGCAAGCCTGGGCGCGGGCGCCCCCGCTGCGAGTGGCGCGCTGCAGGTGCCTTTTGCGGGCGGCGGCCAGGCGTTGCAATCGGGGGTGATGGCCTTGGTGTTGCAGGGCATGGATGCCGCCGCGCCGCGCACCAGCGCGCTGCTGGTGCTGGACCTGCAACCGCAACTGGCCGCCACCGTGTATGGCCGCGACATGCTACAGCAGGCCACAGGGCGCCTGGACCCCTGGACCCAGATGGCCGTGCTGCAGGCCAGCGGCCAGGTGCCGCGCGAGGACGCGAGGGCGCGCAACGGGGAATCGGGCCTGTGCGAGACCGTGGGCTGCCCGTACGCAGCGCGCGCTGAGTGTGCGCAGCCCTTCTGTCTGGCGCTGCGTGGCGTGTTGCCGCCCGAACCGGTCGGGCCAGCGCCGTCTGCCTGAGGGCGCTCCCGGATGTTCTCTAACGACTGTGTGCGAAGTCGTGCCCACCACCGGGCAGGGTGCGTGAGGGCTCCCACGCAGGGCGGGTGGTGTGTTCGCTCTGGCGTACAGGGGCTGCGGCCACTGCAGCCACTGCGGTCGTACTGGCCTTCTCCGCCGTCGCGGCAGCGCCCACGCTGCGCACCAGGTCTGCATGGCGGGCGCGGGTGATGGGGTAGGCCATCAGCAGCGGGATGGCCAGCACCAGGCACAGCGCTGGCAGCAGTCCCGTCATGGCCGTGATGCCCTGCAGCGCCTGGGCCGACTGGGCCACGTTGGGCACATAGCCGGTCAGCTCCAGCATGCCGGCCACCAGGACCGTGGCCAGGGTGCGCGCCAGCTTGTCCACCAGGCCATAGAGGCCGTAGTACATGCCGGTCTGGCGCTCGCCCGCCTGCATGTGGCCGTGGTCGATGGTGTCGGGCACCATGGCAAACGGCACGATCCAGTGCGCGCCCATGCCGATGCCCACCACCACCAGGATGCCCGTCACCAGGGCCTGCTGGCCCGGACCCACCCAGTACAGCGCCACCAGCCCTGCGCAGCAGAACACCAGCCCGAGGATGTAGGCCAGGTTCTTCTCCCACCGGTCCACCACGCGCTTCCACACGAACAGCGAGATGCCCACCACCGCAAGCAGGATGCCCATGAAGCGCGGCAGGTCGCCCTTGTCGCCCTGCAACTGGTAGATGACGAAATACGCGAGCGAGGCCTGCACCAGCGTGAGGCCCAGGCGCACCAGCCCGGCTGCGCTCACCAGCATCACAAACGGACGGTTGCGCAGCGTGGCCAGCAGGGTGCTGCGGACCGATGCCCAGCCGGGTGCGGCTGCTTCGGTGGTGGGGGTGGCGGGTGCGTGGCTGGTGGCCGCGGGCTCGCGCACGCGCCAGGCCACCACGGCCACGGCCACCCCGGCGGCCAGCCCAAAACAGGCGCCCGCCAGGGCGTAGCCCGTGCGCGCATCCGGCGCGGCCCGCACCAGCAGCGGCATGAACACGCTGCCCGCAAAAAAGCCCAGCAGGGCGCCCATGGATGCAAAGGCCGTGAGGCTGGTGCGCTCGTCGTAGTCCTGCGTCATGTTGGCGGCCATGGCCTGGTAGGGCAACTGCACCAGCGTCATCACGGTGTCGAACAGGGTGTAGGTGACGGCGATCCATACAAACGCTGCCCAGGGGCTCAGGCCCGGGGGCACCATCCACACGGCGGCGGCCACCACCGCCAGGGGCAGGGCGCCGTAGATCAGGTACACGCGGTGGCGGCCGTGGCGCGAGCGCGTGCGGTCGGTCAGCCAGCCAAACAATGGGTCGTTGATGGTGTCCCACACCTTGCCCACCAGCAGCGCCGCACCGGCCACGGCGGGGGGCACCAGGGCCACATCGGTGTAGAAGATCATGAGCAGGAAGCTCATGGCTGCAATCAGCATCTGCAGGCCGACGTTGCCCACGGCATAGCCGAGTTTGGTACCCAGGCTCAGGCGGATCTGTGGGGTGGGCTGCATGTTCATGGGCGCTGTCATGGGTGTGCGGAGGCCATGACTTCAGGTTGGGGCGCCTTCCCCATCGGGCCCGCCACAGGCTCTGCGCGTGCCGTGTGCGCCGCACTGCTGCGCGGCGGCATCGCCTCCAGCATCAGGCGCACCTCGCGTCGCAGCATCTTGTTGAGGAAGCTGCGCGGAATCTCGGTGACCAGGCGCACATCGTCGGGCCTCATTTCGGGCGGCAGGTGCTGCACCAGAAACTCCGCCAGGTCATGCTCCAGGGCCTGGGTGCCCCGGTCGTTGCGCCAGCTTTGCCGCAGGCTGGCCACCAGCACGGCGGCGGGGCCATGCTGCACCAGGCAGGCCTCTTTGACGGCCGGGTGGCAGTGCGCCACTTCTTCGATCTCGCGCGGGTTCAGTGCCTGGCCATTGCGCACCACGCGGTCTGCGCTGCGGCCCAGCACATGCAGGTAACCGGCGGCGTCGAAGTAGCCCAGGTCTCCCATCACCACCCAGCCGTCGCGCAGGGTCTCGCTGGTCTTTTCCGGGTCCAGCCAGTATCCGTCAAACCGCACCGGCGTCTGCACGGTGATCAGGCCCATCTGGCCGAGGGGCAGCGGCACAAACTGCTCGTCGCGGATGACCACGTCCACACCCGGCATCACGCGGCCGACGGTGGAGAGAATGTCGTTGCCCAGTGGTTGGCCCTGCGCGTCCACGTGCTCGTGGGGCAGCAGCCAGGTGATGGGGGGCAGGGCTTCCAGGCAGCCGTAGCCTTGCTGGAAGATGGGTCCAAAGCGGCGGATGGCCTCCGCAATCTTGGGCGCGGGCATCATCTCCGAGCCGTAGGGCACATGGGTCAGCGAAGACAGGTTGTACTGGCCCAGCGTGGGCTCGTCCAGCAGGTCGATGATGGCCGAGGGCGACAGGAAAGCGCGCGACACGCGGTGCTTCTGGATCAGCCCGGCCAGCGTGGTGGCACGAAAGTCCTCGGGCATCACCAGCGCCGCACCCGCCAGCAGCGTGGGCAGTACCAGGCCCGAGCCCGGGCCGGTGAGCGGCAGGCCCAGCATGTTCACGTCCGGCCCGTTGGCGGGCGGCTTGAAGTCGATGGCGCGCGAGATCAGGCGCACGCTGTCCAGGTACTTGCGGTTGCTGTAGCCGATGGACTTGGGCAGGCCCGTGGTGCCCGAGGTCATGTGCAGCGCGAACACATCGTCCTCGTGCACATCGACCGTGCCGGCCGACGGAGTCTGCTGCGCCAGGGCGCGCTCGTATTCGTCGCCCAGCGCCAGCATGCGCAGGCCAGGCAGTTGCTCGCGCACGGCCTGCAGGATGGGCGTGCTCAGCAGCGGGTCGTGGATGAACACCGTGGGCTTGACGCGGCCCATGGTGGTGAGCGCCGCATCGGCCGGCAGGTGCTTGTGAAAGCTGGCAAAGATGGTGCCATTCTCGAACGTGGCCAGCCGGGTTTCGTACTGCTCGCCGGTTTCGGGCAGCCAGGTGAAGACCACGTCGCCCTTCTTCACGCCCTGGGCCTGCATCCATGCCTGCAGGCGGTACACGCGGTCTTGCAGCTGCGCGTAGGTGAGGGTGCCGCGCCGGTCGATCAGCGCAGGTTTGTGGGGGTGCAGGCGGTACGCCAGGCGGGCCACGGAGCGCGCGGTGCGCAGGCGGCTGAGCAGAAAGCGCGCCAGCAGGCTGCGCAGGGATGGAAGGGCCACCGGAATCTCCCGAAGACGGCGTGAATGCGAAGTCCAGGCAGTTTTTCACGCAAGGTCCGGGGCAAAGATCACCATTTGTATGTGTACGTATCTTTTGGTTTCTGAGGCCGCTGCGCGGTCGTTTTGGCCTCTTGAACGGCTGGCGCATGGCATGGTCGCGTCGCCATGGCGCAACAGCCGCAGGGGGTTGGGCGGGGTAAGGGCAAAGAAAAACCGCCAGGGCTGGATCGCAGCGGCTGGCGGTGGTCTGACGGCCTCCCCCGGGTAAGGGGCGAGGCCGAGGGGGTGGGCGGCGAGGGCTTATGGATACAGACCGCGCATTTCGCGGGCGTGCAGGATGCGCTGGCAGGCCACGATGAAGGTGGCGGTGCGCAGGCTCACCTTGTGCTCTTGCGCCACTTGCCAGATGCCCGCAAAGGCCTCTTGCATGATGCGCACCAGGCGGGCGTTGATCTCGTCCTCGCTCCAGAAGAAGCTGGAGAAGTCCTGCACCCATTCAAAGTAGCTCACCGTCACGCCACCGGCGTTGGCGATCACGTCGGGCAGCACCAGCACGCCCTTGTCGTTCAGGATGTCGTCGGCTTCGGTGGTCGTGGGGCCGTTGGCACCTTCGATCACCAGCTTGGCCTTGATCTGGCCCGCGTTGTCCTTGGTGATCTGGCCTTCCAGTGCGGCAGGGATCAGGATCTCGCAATCCACGCCCCAGAACTCTTCGGCCTTCATCACTTCGGCGCCAGCAAAGCCGCCCACGCCGCCACGGGTCTTCACGTGGGCCAGCAGTGCTGGCACGTCCACGCCCTTGCTGTTGAAGATGGTGCCGGTGTGGTCCTGCACAGCCACCACCTTGGCACCGGCTTCGGCAAACAGCTTGGCGGCAATGCCCCCCACGTTGCCGAAGCCCTGCACGGCCACACGGGCGCCGTCCAGCGCCAGGCCGGTCAGCTTGGCGGCTTCCACACCCACGGTGAACACGCCGCGGCCGGTGGCTTCCACACGGCCCAGCGAGCCGCCCAGGTCCACAGGCTTACCGGTGACCACGCCGGTGGCGGTGGCGCCCACGTTCATCGAGTACGTGTCCATCATCCAGGCCATGACCTGGCCGTTGGTGTTCACGTCTGGTGCGGGGATGTCCTTGGACGGGCCGATCAGCAGGCCGATTTCGCTGGTGTAGCGGCGCGTCAGGCGCTCCAGCTCACCCATCGACAGCTTCTTAGGGTCCACGCGGATACCGCCCTTGGCACCGCCGTAAGGCACGTTCACCGCCGCGTTTTTCACCGACATCCAGGCCGACAGGGCCATCACTTCCGAGAGCGTCACGTCCTGGTGAAAGCGCACGCCACCCTTGCCGGGGCCCCGGCTCAGGTTGTGCTGCACGCGGTAGCCTTCGTAGTGGGCGATGGTGCCGTTGTCCAGCTCGATCGGCACATCCACGATCAGGATGCGCTTGGGACGCTTGAGCGTTTCCACCCAGCGCGCCAGGTTGCCCAGGTAAGGGGTGACGCGGTCCACCTGCTGCAGGTAGTTGCCCCAGGGGCCGAGGTGGTCGGCCTGCAGGTACGAGGGCAGGGGGTGGGATTGTGCGGCGGGGGCGCCGACAGGGTTTGACATGGTGAATTTCCTTGTGGGATCAGTTCAGGCTGCGAAGCTTATGCTTGGGCTGGGGCACTGTCCAAGGCCGGTGTGTTTGTGGGTTATGCATTTGACGCATAGTTCGGCAAAGACGCATTCCATGCTGCGGTGCGGCAATGCGCGGGCGCGATAGTGGCCGCTGGCTCCGGCCCTTGCCCGGCACCGGTTGCCCCTAGACTCAGCCAGCCCGGCGCAGCACCGGGCGCTGCGCCAGGTCCCCCAGAAAGCGGGGGCCACGAAAAAAAAGAGAGGGAAATCATGAGCGTGACCCAGACCCCCTGCCCGCAATGCCAGGCGCCCAACCACCCGACGGCGCGCTGGTGCGTGAAGTGCGCCCACCCGCTGGAGGCAGAGGCGCCCCCCGCCGCCCCGGCGCCGATGGAATTTGTGTTCGATGACGATGAGCACCCCACCGGCACCCCGCCGCGCCAGCGACCCATGGCCTACGCAGGCGCCGCCGTGGCTGTGCTGGCCGTGGCGGGCGCCGCAGCCTGGTACCTGCTGGGGCGACCCAATGCTGCGCCGCCCGCGCAGCACGCCCCGGCTGTCGCCGCGCCAGCGGCCGCGCCCAGCATCCCGGCCATTGCCGAGTCCGCACCCGCGCGCCCCGAGCCGGTGGAAGAAATCATCGAATCCCAACGCGCACGCCCGGCGGCCACTGCGTCTGCACCAGACAGCGCCACTGCCGCCCCCCCGCCCGTAGCCGCAGCGGCAGCCTCTGCACCGCCGTTCACCCCCGTCACCGTGCCCCGCGTGGCCGATGCGGCATCGCTGCCTGCCACCGGCAAGCCACGCACAGTGGCACCGGCCGACAACGCACCGTGGCCGCCCCCCGCAGCACCCGTGCCGTCGCCGGGCGACAGCCTGGCCCGCCTGCGCGGCGCGCTGGCGCAGTGCGCGGCCATGGGCAACGAGCTGTCGCGCGCGAGCTGCCTCACCCGCACGCGGCAGAACTTCTGCGGCGACGCCTGGGGCCGTATCCCGGAATGCCCGCCGGGCCAGTGACGGCCTGCGCAGTTTTTGTCCGCACCGCGCACCGCTGGGCCCGCTGTGGGTTGAGGCCTATTCGATGCGGATCTTCTGCAGCGCCGGGTCGCCCGGCGGGTAGCGCAGGTCCAGGCCGGTGAGCACCTCGCGCACCAGCGTGGCGATCATCAGGTTGCGGTGGGTCTTGGAGTTGGCGGGCACGATGGTCCACGGCGCCCAGGGCGTGTGCGTGGCGGCCAGCAGCATTTCGTAGGCCTTCTGGTACTGGCTCCACTGCTTGCGGGCCTCGATGTCGCTCATCGAGAACTTCCAGTGTTTGGCCGGGTCGTCCAGGCGCTCCTGCAGGCGTTCGCGCTGCTCGTCAGCGCTGATGTGCAGCATGAACTTGAGCACGATGGTGCCGGTGTGCGTGAGCATGCGCTCAAAGTCGTTGATGTGCCCAAAGCGCTGGTGGTGCTGCTCGGGCGTGATCCATCCGTTGACGGCGGGCACCAGCACGTCCTCATAGTGGCTGCGGTTGAACACCGTGATCTCGCCCGCACCGGGCACCTTCTGGTGGATGCGCCACAGGTAGTCGTGGGCACGCTCGGCCTCGGTGGGGGCACTCCAGCCCACGGCGTGCACTCCCAGCGCGCTCATGCGGCCAAACACGCCCCGGATGGTGCCGTCCTTGCCGGAGGTATCGGTGCCTTGCAAGATGACCAGCAGCTTGTAGCGCTTGTCGGCGTAGAACAGGTTCTGCAGTGTGTCCAGCTCCTGTGCGATGGACTCCGTCACGGCCTTGTCCCTGAGCTTGTCGCCCAGCGAAAAAGGTTTGGCCGACGGGTCACAGTCCTTGAGCGACACCGTGCGGCGGTGTTTGCCGACCTTGCGCCGCTCGGGCTGGCCGTCGGGCCGCTTGTCATCGTCATGCTGCGGCGCATCCGGCTGCCATTGCGACCAGCGCAGGGCCACGTCTTTGTTGCTGCTGTGAAACGGGTGGTTCATGCGGGCTCCTCGATAGGCCATCGTACGTCAGCGGCGCGGGCGCAGTATCCTCTTCCTTCAAAATTCAGACGCTACCAAAATCATAGCTGTTAGCGCATGATTCACTAGCGCTTGAGGCCTGTGGGGCTTGAAACTGGCCGCAGAATCCGCTCAGCGCGCCCCATGCGCCATGCGGTAGGCCAGCGGCGTCTGCCCCGTGGCCTGGCGGAACGCGCGGTGCAGTCCGGCCTCGCTGGCAAAGCCCAGGTCTTCGGCGATGCGCTTGAGCGGCAGCGGCGTGTCGCACAGCGCCTCGCTGGCCTGGCGCAGCTTGATGCGGCGCATCCACAGGGCCGCCGTCAGGCCCGTGTGGGCCTGCACCCGCCGCGCCAGTGTGCGGGGCGAGAGGCCCAGCGCCTGGGCCAGCGCGGGCAGTCGAAGGTTGGTGGCGGGGCTGCGCTGCACCCACAGCATGGCGCGGCGCAGGTCGGCGTCTGCCAGCGTCATCAGATCGTGCCCGGCAAATGCCGGGTGCGCCGTGCGGGGGCGGGGCAGCATCAGCAGCTCCTGCAGGTCGTTCAATGCCTGGGGTGGCAGGCGGGCGGCCAGCGCGTGCAGCATCAGCGGCAGGTAACCGTTGGCCCCGGCGGCCGTGGTGGCGGTGGGGCCGGCCACCAGCGGCTCGTCAAAGCGCCAGTCCACCTGGGCAAACTGGTGCTCCAGCGCGGCGCGCAACCACCAGGTGGCCGTGGCGCCCTGGCCGCGCAGCCGCCCGCTGGCGGCCGCCAGCACCACGCCCGCGCAGTAGCTCCACACCTGCGTGCGCCGGGGCAGCGCGCGCAAGGCCTGCACCACCGGGACCAGCTGCTGCAGCGGCGCTTGCAGCTGGTCAGGCGACGAGAGCCACAGGCCCGGCACCAGCACCACATCGGCCTCAGCCTGCTGCAGCGCAACGGTGGGGGCCAGCGCGGGGCCCTGCCAGGTGGGCACGGGCGACCGGTCCACACCTGCCCAGCAGATGTCCATCACGCTGGCCTGCGCACGCAGGTTGGCGGCGCGTGCCATGTCCGCCGCCGCAAACAGGCCCGCCGGCATGCAGCCCGGGTAGAGCAGCAGTGCCACGCGCAGGGGCGGCTGGGGTATGGAGGATGGGGAAACCATGGGTGGCACAAAAGCGCAAGAAATTGTCAATCTGCGCCATTTTCGCGGGAGGCCTGCTTTTCAACAATGGCAACACCCCATTCCACTGAAAGCCTCCCATGCTCATCACCCAATTGCGCAACGCCACCGTGCTGCTGGAGTTCCAGCACGCAGGCCGCCCTGTCGGCCTGCTGGTGGACCCCATGCTCGCGCCCCGGGGCACTTTGCCTGCGCTGCGCTACCTGGGCACCCGGCGCCAGCGCAACCCCCTGGTGGATTTGCCCGCCGAGGCCGACGCGGCGCTGCAGCGCGTGACCCATGCGCTCGTCACCCATTGCCAGCGCGGGCACTTTGACCACCTGGACCGCGCGGGCAAGCAGTTTCTGCGCGAGCGCCAGATTCCCGTCTTCTGCATGCCACACGACGCCGCCTACCTCGCGCAGCGCGGCCTGCAGGTGCAGCCGCTGGCGGGCGATGGCCGTCAGCCCTTTGCACTGGGCGGGCAGGTCACGCCCGTGGCCTGCACCCACGGCCGGGGCTGGGTGGCGCGCTTGATGGAGCACGGCCACGGCTACCTGCTGGAGCTGCCGGGCGAGCCCAGCGTGTACCTGGCCGGAGACACCGTGCTGACGCCCCCGGTGCGCGACTGCCTGCAGCGCCTGCAGCCCGATGTGGCCGTGCTGCCCGCCGGTGGCGCCCGGTTTGACCTGGGCGCCGACATCCTGATGGACGCTGCAGAAGTCGCGCAGGCCGCCGCGCTGACAACCGGCGCGGTGGTCGTCAACCACCTGGAGGCCCTGGACCACTGCCCCACCACCCGCGCCCAGGTGCGCGCCCTGGCGCAGCGCGGCGGGTGGGCGCACCGCCTGTGGGTGCCCGGGGACGGCGAGTGCCGGTACTACCCCGGGCCCACCGTCAAAAGCAATGCTATGAATTCAGTAGCTGCAGAGGCATGATCGACTAGCGCTACCGCCTAAAAAGGCTGTAACTCACGCCAGCTCGGCCTCCAGCGCCCGCTGGTCCCGCATCAGCGCCACAAACCGCGCAGCGCCCAGACCCAGCGGCCGCTCCTTGGACCACACCACGTCCACCCACAGCGCGGCGCCGTTGCTCAGGTTCTCGAACGGCATCTCCACCAGCCGCCCCGCCTCGATGCGCGACTGCACCAGCGCGCGCGGCTGCCAGCCCCAGCCCATCCCGGCTTCGATGAGGCCCAGCGCGGCCAGGTGGTTGTCGGTGCGCCAGTGGTGGCGGGCAAACACAAAGCGCGGGTCGGTCTGCGCCAGGTCGCGGCTGGCCACCACGATCTGGCGCGTGGTGGTCAGGTGCTCTTCGCGCAGCATGGCGTTCTCCGGTGGGGCACCCCGTGCCTGGGCGGTGGTGCGGGCGGCCACCAGCACCGGGTGCTGCGGCGCCATCACCGCCACCAGGGTTTCGGTGCCCACTTCCTGAAAGCCCTCGCGCCCGTCGATGCTGGGCCGCTCAAACACCAGCGCCAGCTGCGCGCGGCCGCTGTGCAGCAGCGCCAGCGCATCCACCTGCGGCGCGGCCAGCACCTCGATCTGCAGCAGCGGGTGCTCTTGCGCCAGCGCCGCCAGCGCCTCCGTCCAGCGCGCAGCCAGCAGCTCGGGCGCAATGGCCAGCGTGAGCCGCTCCTCCAGCCCCTGGGTCAGCGCCAGCGCCTGGGCGTTGAGTTGCTGCAGCTGCCCCGCCAGCAGCCGGGCCTGGGGCTCCAGTGCGCGGGCGGCGGCGGTGGGGCGGGGCTCGCGTCCGCTGCGGTCAAACAGCTGCACATCCAGTTCGGCCTCCAGGTGGGCAATGGTCATGCTCACGGCCGACGGCACACGCGACAACGCCCGCGCGGCGGCCGAGAACGAGCCGTGGTCGAGCACGGTCAGAAACACCTGCACGCTGTCGGAGTTGAAGGCCATGGCGGTTTAATCTATCAATAAAACTGAAATAAGCTGACTTTATGTGTCAGTGTGGCGAATATAAAGTACAGGCCATGGACAAGACACCGACTCTTTTTGGCCTGCAAGGCGTCAAGCGCCGCCTGATCTACGTGACCCTGTACGAGCTGATCGCCATTGGCGCCGCCACGATGGGCCTGGCGCTGCTCACGGGCCAGGGCGCTGGGCATTCGAGCGTGGTGGCGGTGGCGGCCTCGGCGATCGCCATCGCCTGGAACATCGTCTTCAACTGGGCGTTCGAGCGCTGGGAGGCGCGCCAGCCCGTGCGCGGGCGCAGCGTGGCGCGGCGCGTGGCACACGCCATCGGGTTCGAGGGCGGCCTGGTCTTCACGCTGGTGCCGCTGTTTGCCTGGTGGTTTGGCGTGAGCCTGTGGCACGCGTTTGTGATGGACCTGGGGCTCATCGTGTTCTTCCTTGGCTACACCTTCGTCTTCAACTGGGTGTTTGACCACCTGTTCGGCCTGCCTGCATCGGCCATGGCGGCGTCGTAGCAAGGGGCCAAGACGCGCTTCTTCAACCAATGTCAACCGCCCTTCACCGTCGGGCAGGGGCGCTCAGCCGCCACCCATAATCGGCCCCATGAGAGGGCCGTTTTTGTTGTTGCTGCTGCTGCGGGGATTGCCGGGCCGGTGTGCTGGTGTGGCTGTGTCCTGCTGCGTATTGGCAGGCTGTGCCAGCAACGCCCCCACGCCGCGCGGTGAGGTGAAGGGCTCGCCCACCCATGCCGCCGAAATGGCCCAGTCCGACGCCAACCGCATGGCCACCCTGGCCATGCAGGAGAACCTCGAAGGCCTGCTGCGCCTGGCCGACAAGCTCTACCGCCGCAACCCCGCCGAATGGCGTAAAGGCCCCGCCACCAGCCGCGAGCAGGCGCTGGAGCAGCTGCGCACCGCCGTGTTGCAGCGCCAGCCCTGGGCCCCGCTGCAGGGCCGCCGCGACATCGCTGCCATGGCAATGGCGCTGGCGCCCGAGTTCGCAGGCGACCGCGTGGCGGCCTTCATCCATGCCACGGCCGACATGATCATCACCGCCCACGGCGGTAAGACCGAGTTCTTCTTGCTCGACGGCATGGACGCCCAGCACCTCTACAACGCCGCGCGCAACGTCGAGACCGCCGTGTGGCTGCTGGCGCAGCGCCGCAACGCCCAGGGCCAGCCCCTGCTGCTGGCCGACGAGATCGGCGCCCAGGGCCGCAACCTGAGCTTTGAGCGCGAGTTCGGCAAGATCATCGCGCGGCTCGATCTGCTGGCCGCCTTCACCACCGAAAAGTACCGCCGCGCCGCCATCAGCTATGTGCAGGGCATTGTGGGCGGCACCTTCTTGCAATTCCTGCCGGTGCGCTGACCCGGTAAAATCCGCCCCTTGCCCAAGGAGCGTTGCAGCGGCCCCACCGCCATGGTGAAGCCGTCAGGCTTGGGCACTCCACAAGCTATTCAAGCCCCACCGCAACGACGCTCACCTGTTTTTCTGCTGCCCCTGCACAGGTGAGTCCTATGTCCGCGTCTGCCCCGTCCCTGCCCCCCATGAAGCTGTCCGGCCTGGAGCCCGTCTCCATTGGCGAGGGCACGCTGTTCGTCAACATTGGCGAGCGCACCAACGTCACCGGTTCCAAGGCGTTTGCGCGCATGATTTTGAACGGCCAGTACGAAGAGGCCCTGGCCGTGGCGCGCCAGCAGGTGGAAAACGGCGCGCAGGTCATCGACATCAACATGGACGAGGCCATGCTCGACAGCAAGGCCGCCATGGTGCGTTTTCTGCAACTCATCGCGTCCGAGCCCGACATCGCTCGCGTCCCCATCATGGTGGACAGCTCCAAGTGGGACGTGATCGAAGCGGGCCTGCGCTGCATCCAGGGCAAGGGCATCGTCAACTCCATCAGCATGAAGGAGGGTGTGGACGAGTTCAAGCGCCAGGCGCGCTTGGTCAAACGCTATGGCGCGGCGGCCGTGGTCATGGCATTTGATGAAAAGGGCCAGGCCGACACCTACGCCCGCAAGATCGAGATTTGCGAGCGCGCCTACCGCGTGCTGGTCGATGAGGTGGGCTTCCCGCCCGAAGACATCATCTTCGACCCCAACATCTTTGCCGTGGCCACGGGCATTGAAGAGCACAACAACTACGCGGTCGATTTCATCGAAGCCACGCGCTGGATCAAGCAGAACCTGCCGGGCGCCAAGGTCTCGGGCGGTGTGTCCAACGTGTCGTTCAGCTTCCGCGGCAACGACCCTGTGCGCGAGGCCATCCACACCGTATTCCTGTACCACGCCATCAAGGCCGGCATGGACATGGGCATCGTCAACGCCGGCATGGTGGGTGTGTACGACGACCTGGAGCCCACGCTGCGCGAGCGCGTGGAAGACGTGGTGCTGAACCGCCGCCCCGATGCGGGTGAGCGCCTGGTGGAGATTGCCGAGACCGCCAAAAGCGGTGCCAAGGACGAGAGCAAAAAGCTCGAATGGCGCGGAACGCCCCAGCACCCCAAGACCGTTGGCGAGCGCCTCTCTCACGCGCTGGTGCACGGCATCACCGACTTCATCGTGGAAGACACCGAAGAGGCCTACCGCGCCATCCTGGCCAAGGGCGGCCGCCCGCTGCACGTGATCGAAGGCCCGCTCATGGACGGCATGAACGTGGTGGGCGACCTGTTCGGCGCGGGCAAGATGTTCCTGCCCCAGGTGGTGAAAAGCGCGCGCGTGATGAAGCAGGCCGTGGCCCACCTCATTCCTTACATCGAGGAAGAAAAGCGCCAGGACGAACTGGCCGGCCGCGACGTGCGCAGCAAGGGCAAGATCGTCATTGCCACCGTCAAGGGCGACGTGCACGATATCGGCAAGAACATCGTCACCGTCGTCTTGCAATGCAACAACTTCGAGGTGGTGAACATGGGCGTGATGGTCCCCTGCCACGAGATCCTGGCCAAGGCCAAGGTCGAGGGGGCGGACATCGTGGGCCTGTCGGGCCTCATCACCCCCAGCCTCGAAGAGATGCAGTACGTGGCCGGCGAGATGCAGAAGGACGAGCACTTCCGCGTCAAGAAGATCCCGCTGCTGATTGGTGGCGCCACCACCAGCCGCGTGCACACCGCCGTCAAGATCGCGCCTCACTACGAAGGCCCTGTGGTCTATGTGCCCGACGCTTCGCGCAGCGTGAGCGTGGCGCAAAGCCTGCTGGGCGACGGCGTGCAGAGCTATGTGGATGAGCTGAACGCCGACTACGAAAAAGTGCGCACCCAGCATGCCAACAAGAAGGCCACGCCCCTGTGGCCCCTGGCCAAGATCCGCGCCAACAGGACGCCGATCGACTGGTCGGCCTACCAGCCTGCCGTGCCCCGCGCGCTGGGTCGCCGCGTGTTCAAGAACTTCGACCTGGCGGAACTGGCCAAGTACATCGACTGGGGCCCGTTTTTCCAGACCTGGGACCTGGCCGGCCCGTACCCCGCGATCCTCACCGACGAGGTGGTGGGCGTGGAAGCCACGCGCGTGTTTGCCGACGGCCAGGCCATGCTGAAAAAGATCATCGAAGGCCGGTGGCTCACGGCCAGCGGCGTGATGGCGCTGCTGCCCGCCAACAGCGTGGGCGACGACATCGAGTTCTACACCGACGAAACCCGCACCGATGTGGCCATGACCTGGTATGGCCTGCGCCAGCAGGCCGAAAAGCACACCATCGACGGCGTGACCCGCCCCAGCCGCTGCCTGGCCGACTTTGTGGCGCCCAAGGAGAGCGGCATTGCCGACTACGCAGGCCTGTTCGCCGTCACCGCCGGGCTGGGTGTGGAGAAGAAGGAAAAGGCTTTCATCGACGCGCTGGACGACTACTCCGCCATCATGTTCAAGAGCCTGGCCGACCGCCTGGCCGAAGCCTTTGCCGAATGCCTGCACCACCGCGTGCGCACCGACCTGTGGGGCTACGCAGCGGGCGAGCAGTTGAGCAACGACGACATGATTGCCGAGAAGTACCGCGGCATCCGCCCCGCGCCCGGCTACCCGGCCTGCCCGGACCACAGTGCCAAGACCGACCTGTTCCGTGTGCTGAACGCCGAAGAGATCGGCATGGGCCTCACCGAAAGCCTGGCCATGACGCCCGCTGCCAGCGTGAGCGGCTTCTACATCGGCCACCCCGACGCGGTGTACTTCAACGTCGGCAAGATCGGCGAAGACCAGCTGCACGACATGGCCGAGCGCCGTGGCATGGATGAGAAGGTGCTGGAGCGGCTGCTGGCGCCGAACCTGTGATGCTATGAATAATATAGCTGCTAGCGCTTGATCAATAAGCGCTAGCGGCCTATTCGATTCAAAAATCGGCCATCAAACCGCGCTCTCCGGCAGCTTCGCAATCACCTTGATCTCGAACTGAAAGCCGTACAGCCAGGTCACGCCGATGCCCGTCAGCGTGGGGTAGGGCGCCTCGCCCCAGAACTCGGGCACGACGCCCCAGACGGTTGCGAAGTTCGCCTCGGGGTTGACCACAAACATCGTCACATCCACCACGTCATCAAACGTGCAGCCTGCTGCGTGCAGCACCGCGTTGAGGTTGCTGAATGCCTGGCGCACCTGCGCGGCCAGGTCGGGCTCGGGCGAGCCGTCCTCGCGGCTGCCCACCTGGCCGGACACAAACAGGAAACCGTTGGCCCGCACGGCGGGCGAATAGCGGTTGCGCTCGTACAGTGCCTGGCGGCCTGCGGCAAAGACAACATCACGTTGGGGCATGGAAATCCTTTCGTTCTGCAGGGCAGAGGGTTGCGATGCAGGCACTGTAGACGCGTGCGTTGTTCTGATAAACAGGCTAATCTGCGCACCACTGTTCCTGATCGCCGAACAATGGCGGGCATGTCGCCCGTTCGGCGCGCCTCAACCAACTACACGCCATGGACCGTTTTGACGCCCTGCAGGCCTTCGCCCGCGTTGTGGAATCCGGCAGCTTCACCAAGGCCGCCCTCACCCAGCACCTGAGCCGCACCACCGTCACGCAGCTGGTGCAGCAGCTCGAAGCCCGCCTGCGCGTGAAGCTCCTGCACCGCACCACCCGGCGCGTGCAGGTCACGCCCGACGGCGCCGCCTACTACGAGCGTGTAGTGCGCCTGCTGGCCGACCTGGACGACGCCGATGGCAGCGTGTCCACCGCTGCCGCCGCGCCCCGGGGCCGTCTGCGGGTGGACGTGCCCAGCCCTCTGGCGCGCCTGGTGCTCATCCCCGCGCTGCCCGCGTTCCACGCGCAATACCCCGACATCCTCCTGCACATGGGCGTGAGCGACCGCCCCGTGGACATGGTGGGCGACAACGTGGACTGCGTGGTGCGCGGCGGCGCAATCACCAACCCCGCGCTGGTCGCACGCCATGTGGGCGACCTGCAATTGCGCGTATACGCCGCCCCCAGCTACCTGCAGCGCGCGGGCGTGCCCGAGCACCCGCAGGCGCTGGAAGGCCCGCACCACCGCACCGTGGGCTTTTTGTGGGCACGCACCGGCCAGCCCCTTCCGTTCGAGATGCGCCGTGGCACCGAACACGTGCGCGCCCAGGGCCACGATGTTTGCGCCGTGGACGACGGCAACGCCTACCTGGCCGCAGGCCTGGCGGGCCTGGGCGTGCTCTGGCTGCCCGACTACATGGCCCGCCCCCACGTGGCCACGGGCGAGCTGGTGCCCCTGCTGCAGGACTGGACGCTGGAGCCCATGCCGCTGTACGTGGCGTACCCACCCCAACGGCATGTGAGCGCCAAGGTGCGGGTATTCATCGACTGGGTGGCGGGGTTGATGGCAGTGCATGCGCCACTTCAGCGGAGCCCGACGGTGCCGTAGGAAGCGCCTTGACAGAAAAGGGGTCGGGGGAAAAGACCGGAAAAGGGGTCGTGCTCGTTGGTGCGTTGGAGCGGATTGGCTGAAAGGGACTTCACGGCGCCCCGCTGGCCATTCATGTGGATCGGTGGCCGGCGCAGAGTCCGACCGCCATGCTGCGGAGTGAAAGACCCGCACCCCGTCTGCGCAAGCTGGCATGCACAATGCTTCGCTTTGATGCCGTCCACCCGCACCGATGCACCACCAACAGCCCGACTTCCTTGACAACCTGAACCAGGAGTTCAAGAACGGGCGACGGTGGCTGGAGCGCAGCGTGGTACTGGCCTACGCCGCCGCAGCGGGCCTGTGTGTGGTGATGTTCACGTTGATGGCCGAGCACGCGTTCGGGCTGTTTGAGCGCATTTTCTATTGGCAGGGGGGCTGGGCGGTGCTGCTGTGGACGCCCGCTGTGACCGCCCTCGCCGTGTGGGCCACACGCCGGTGGGCCCCCGGGGCGGCAGGGTCGGGCATTCCGCAGGTCATGGTGGCGCTGGAGCCCGGGTTGGATGCAAGCCAGCGCAGCCGTTTTGTGTCGCTGTGGCTGTCTTTCTCCAAGATGGTGCTGGCCAGCGCGGGCTTTGCGGCTGGCCTGTCGATCGGGCGCGAGGGGCCCTCGGTGCAGGTGGCAGCGGGGGTCATGCACCACGCGCGGCGCTGGTTTGGCCCGCATTCGGGCATTACCGGCCATGGGTTGCTGGTGGCAGGCGGTGCGGCGGGCATTGCTGCCGCGTTCAATGCGCCTCTGGCGGGGGTGGTGTTTGCGTTTGAGGAGTTGTCGCGCAAGCTGGAGTCGCGCTCCAGCGGCCTGTTGATCGCGGGCATCGTGCTGGCGGGCCTGATGGGGGTGTCGGCCTTCGGCAACCTGAGCTACTTTGGCCGCATTCAGGTGCCCAGGCTCACGTGGGATGCGCTGCTGCCCGGACTGTGCGTCACGCTGGTGTGTGGTGGTTTGGGCGGGCTGTTTGCCAAGCTCATGGCCGCGTCGTTGACGGCCGCCCCAGAGCGCCTGAATCGGTGGCGGGCGCGGTTCCCGGTGCGCTTTGCCGCGCTGGGGGCGCTGGTTGTGGCCATCATCGGGCTGGTGACCGGAGGGGCCACCTTTGGTGCAGGCTCCGAGGCGGTCAAGCACATGCTGGAAGGGCAGGCGGATATGCCGGCGTTCTATGTCACGCTCAAGTTCGCGGCCACCTGGCTGTCGGCGTGGGTGGGGATTCCGGGTGGCATTTTTGCGCCGTCGCTGTCGATTGGTGCGGGGGTGGGGCACAACGTGGCCGCGCTCATGGGCCACGACATTGCCCCTGCGTTGATTGCCATGGGCATGGCGGCGTTTCTGGCCGCAGTGACGCAGGCGCCCATTACCGCATTCATCATCGTGATGGAGATGGTGGATGGTCACTCCATGGTGTTGAGCCTGATGGCGTCGGCCATGCTGGCCAGCCTGGTGTCGCGCATGGTGGCGCGGCCCTTGTACGAAACCTTGGCCCTCTACATGCTGAGTACCTTGCAGCCCGTAGCGGCACCGCCGACTGCCGAGCCGGTGCCCGAGCCAGCCCCTGCCGATGCGACGGCTAACTCGTCGGCACCGCATGGAGAGCCCGAGGTCTCAGTAGAACCGATCAAGCCCCCGTCTGCGTCCTAGTGCGGGCCTTGGGTTGCTGCTGCCCCCTCGGCGGACGCGACCTGCGTGGAAAGCGGCCATGCCAGCGAATGGCATCGTTACTCAGCGGCTCCCAAGCCGCTGTGGAGCGATCATTGACCGGTTGGCGCGTCGTCAGCGTCCCCTGGGCCGCGGGCGCTGTGGGCCATCTCCAACTGCATCATCACCATGTTGACCAGCGTGTGCACCGACGGTCGTCCGGTCTCGATCACGTAGTGGGCGGTCTCGCGGTACAGGTGGTCGCGCTGGGCGTAGAGGTCGCGCAGCTTGTCCATGGGGTTGCCGCCTTGCAGCAGGGGGCGGGTCTTGTCGTGTTTGACGCGCTTGAAGATTTCTTCGGGCGATGCGCGCAGGTACAGCACATTGCCGAACTGGCGCAGCACCTCGCGGTTCTCGGGGCGCAGCACGGCGCCGCCGCCGGTGGAGAGGACCATGCCGCCGGGCTGCTGGGCCACGTCGGCCAGCACCTGGGATTCGATGTCGCGAAAGCGCGCCTCACCCTCGGCCTCGAAGAAGCTGCGAATGGTGGTGCCCAGGGTCTGTTCCAGCCGGTGGTCCAGGTCGATGAAGGGCACACCCGCCCGGTGGGCCAGTTGCCGGCCGACGGTGGATTTGCCCGAGCCGGGCATGCCGACCAGTGCGCAGCGAATCTGCATAGGTTCAAGAAAGAGGTCTGGGGGACGGGCTTGCGCACTGCGGGTGGGGCTGTGTCGCGTGCCTTGACTGGGCGTTGAGTGTAAGCCTGCCCCCGCGCACCGCATCTCAGGCACGGCCTTAGCAACTGGCGCGACCCAGACCAGTGGATGCCGAGCAAGGGCCACCCCGCAGCGAGGGCGACGTCCCCCTGCCCGCGCGCAGCGCGAGAGCGGGGGGCTGAGGGCCGCGGCTCCAAGCCTGCCTGCGCAGGCTTGGACGGCCTGAAGAGCTGCCGCCTCTGGCGGCTGCCCCGTGGCGCGCGCTCAGGGGGGTGTCCGAATCACATTGCGGCATACACCAGCGCCGGATACAGCTCGCACAGATACCTGAGCTGGCCGGGCGCCTGCGTGAGCAGGATGGCGAACAGGTCTTCCGCAGGGTCCACAAAAAAGAAGGTGCCGCCCAGGCCGCTCCAGCTGTAGTGCCCGGCCGATCCGGGGCGAGTGGCCTGGCCGGTGGCGGTGCGCACGGCCACGCCCAGGCCAAAACCGTAGCCGGTGGGCAGAATGTCGCCCGCCACGGGCAGGTTGCCCAGGTGGTCGGCGGTCATGAAGTCCACCGTGGCGCGGCCCAGCAGGCGCACGGGGGCGTCCATACCGTTGGGGCCGTCGGGCCCGGGGGCGGTGCCCCGGCCCAGCATGAGCTGCAGAAAGCGCGCGTAGTCGCTGGCGGTAGACACCAGCCCGCCACCGGCCGACTCGAACACGGGCGGCGCGGTCACGTCGATCAGAGGCATGCCGATGCCGGTCTGCGGGTCGCGTTCAAAGGCTTCGGCCAGGCGGTGCTGCTGCGCGGCGGGCACCGAGAAGCCCGTGTCGTGCATGCCCAGCGGGCCGAACACGCGGCGCTGCAGGATGGCGCCCAGGCTCTCGCCCTCGATCACCTCCAGCACGGCGCCCAGCACGTCGGTGGCGCGGCTGTATTCCCAGCGGGTGCCGGGCTGGTGGACCAGGGGCAACGGGCCCAGTGCCGCGACCAGGTCCGCATTGCTGTGGCGGCGCGAGCCGACGCGGGCGGCGCGGTAGGCGTCGGGCACGGTGCCCGCCTCCCACGCGTAGCTGAGGCCGGCGGTGTGGCGCAGCAGGTCGTGCACCGTGGCCTCGCGCTGCACGGGGGCGGTGGTGCCGGTGGCTTCGTCGTACACGCGCTGGCCGGCAAACGCGGGCAGGTAGTGCGCCACGGGGTGCGACAGCAGCAGGCGGCCTTCTTCCATGAGCATCATCGCCACCAGCGAGGCGATGGGCTTGGTCATGGAATAAATGCGGAACAACGTGTCCGGCGCCATGGCGGGCACCGCCGATTCGGCGCTGGGCGGGCGCTGGTGGCCCACCGCCGTGTGCAGCACCGTGTGGCCCTGGTGGTGGATGAGGGCCACGGCACCGGGCAGCAGGCCCTGGTCCACATGGGTTTGCAGCACGGAGCGCAGGCGGGCGAGGGCAGTGGGGTTCATGGCAGTGGGAAGTGGGTTTTGAGGTGATTTTGGCTGGTTGCGCCAGTGCACATTGCGCTAGTAGCTATCAAAAACAGAGCGTATGACGCAGGCCTTCCATGGTGGCTTCAGGGGGGCGCACCGGCCGCGCGGCTGCGCTCCTGCTCTTGCAGCTCGCGCCATTGCACCTTGCCCGTGCCGGACTTGGGCAGGCTGTCCACCAGCTGCACGATGCGCGGGCTTTTGTAGGCGGCCATGTGGTCGTGGCTCCAGTCGATGATGGACTGCTCGCTCACCTGGCCCTTGAAGGCGTCGCGCAGCACGACCAGGGCCTTCACCGTCTCGCCCCGGCGCTCGTCGTGTGCGGCGATCACGCACACCTCCTGGATAGCAGGGTGGGCGTACATCATGGTCTCGACCTCGGCGGGCCAGACCTTGAAGCCCGACGCATTGATCATGCGCTTGAGCCGGTCCACCATGAAGAAGTAGCCGTCCTCGTCCGCCTGCGCCAGGTCGCCCGTGCGCAGAAAGCGCTTGCCGTCCAGCGTCACAAAGCTGTCGGCAGTGGCCTGCGGGTTGTTCCAGTAGCCCTGCATGACCTGGGGGCCATGCACCACGATCTCGCCAATCTCGCCCGGGGGCAGTTCGGCGAACGTGGCCGGGTCCACCACGCGCGCATCCACGTCGAACACCGGGATGCCCAGGCACTGCGGCTTGGGGCGGTGGGGCGGGTTGATGTGGGTGGCGGCCATGGTCTCGGACATGCCGTAGCCCTCCACGTAGTCGAGACCGGTCAGGTCCTTCAGCTGCTGCGCCACGGCCTTGGGCATGGCCGCGCCGCCGCCGCGTATGGCCTGGATGCTGCTGATGTCGTAGTCGGCGATGCGCGGGTTGGCCAGAAAGTCCACCACCATGGTCGAGATGGCCTGCCAGATGGTGACCCGGTAACGCTGGATGAGCTGGGCGGCGGCGTCACGGTCCCAGCGCGGCAGCACAACCACGGTGGCGCCCACAAACAGCGGCCCGTTCATGCTGCCCGACAGGCCGGTGACGTGGAACAGCGGCAGCACCGCGAGGTAGGTCGAATCCTGCGTGCGCGCAAACCACTGCACGCCGCCCACCAGCGTGCTCATGGCGCTGCAGTGCGTGTGCATGCAGCCCTTGGGGTGGCCCGTGGTGCCCGAGGTGTAGGGCATCACGCACAGGTCGTCGGGCCCGGTGGTGATGGGGCCCGGGGTGCGCTGCTGCGCCATCATGTCGCTCCACAGCGTGACGCCGGGGGCATCAATCGTCTGGCGCGGTGCGCTCACGAAAGCAGGCACGGGCAGGTCGGTGGGCACCTGCAGGTAGTCGCTGTAGGCGGCCACGATCAGGTGCTTCAGCTTGCCTTCGCCGCCAGTAGCATCCACCAAAGGCTGGGCCTGCGCATGCAGGTCCTGCGGCACAAAGGCCACGGTGGCGCCGCTATCGTGCACGTAGTGGCGCAGCTCGTCGGTGCGGTTCATGGGGTTCACCGGCACCACCACCGCGTTGGCGCGCAGGATGCCGTAGAACGCCAGAATCCACTGCGGGCTGTTCTGCATGTACAGCAGCACGCGATCGCCCGCCTTCACGCCACACACCTGCTGCAAAAAGCCCGCGATGTGCTCGGCCTGCTGCTGGAACTGGCGGAAGGTCACCAGCGTGTCGTAGAACACCAGAAACGGCTTGTCCGGGTAGCGCGCGGCCGACACCTCGGCGTTGTGGAACAGATGCGTCTGCGGCAGCGTGAGGTGGCGCGACAGGCCGGGCGGCCAGTGGGCGAGGTGGCGGTCGGACATGGGATACGGAACGCTGGGTTCGTTTGTGCGGGGCGCAGACCTGACGAAGCAGGTCGCGCCTCAGGGGGCTTCAAATCAAACTAGCGCCACCATCCACCACGATGGACTCACCGGTGATGTGTCGCGAGGCGTTGGACGCCAGAAACACCACCGCGCCCTTGAGGTCCTCTTCGCCGCCAATGCGGCGCAGGGGCGTGCGCTCGATCATCGCAGGGCCCAGCTTTTCGATGAGGCCGCTGGCCATCTTGCTCGGGAAGAAGCCGGGGCAGATCGCGTTGACGCGAACGCCGTAGTGCCCCCATTCGGAGGCCAGCGTGCGTGCAAAGTGCAATGCCGCGGCCTTGGAGGTGTTGTAGGCAATGGTGTTCATGCCCGGGGGCGTGCCCTTCAGTGCGGCCACCGAGGCCGTGACGATGATCGAGCCCTTGCCGCGCGGGATCATGCAGCGCTTGCCGACCTCGCGCGACAGGAAGAACGGTGCGCTCACATTCAGGTCCATCACCTTGTGCCAGGCGGCGTCGGGGTAGTCCTCGGCCTTGGCGCCCCAGGTGGCGCCCGCGTTGTTGACGAGGATGTCGATGGTGCCAAAGCGCTCGACCACCTGGTCCACCAGGCCGGGGATGTCCTCGGTCTTTTGCAGGTCGTTCACCACGGTCAGCACCTCGTAGCCCATGCCTTCCAGGTGCTTCTTGGCCTCGGCCAGCTCATCGGCCTTGCGCGCGGTGATGGCGAGTTTGGCGCCCATTTCGCCCAGGGCTTCGGCCATCTGCAGGCCCAGGCCGCGCGAGCCGCCGGTGACCAGGGCGACCTGGCCGGTGAGATCGAAGAGTTGCTTGACGCTCATGGAGAAAACGCTTTCGTGCAGAGAGAGGGTGAAGGTGAATGAATGCCCGATCCCCGGTCCCGGTGGCTCGTGGCGCGCCGGGTGGGGCGAAGGGGTGCAGGGAAGGCGGCGGTGGCCGCCGTGCAAGCTGGTCGGTCAGCGCTTCATGCTAGTCCCGCGTCCGCCCGGTGTAAAACCGCCGCTGTCACCTTTGAAACTCTGCGCGCTGCCGCCTTGCCTGCCGCGTGTGGGATGGCGCCTACCCCCGCTTGCGGCCATGGCGGATGGACGGATGCGCGCCCCGGCCCTAGGCTCGCGGGGATGAACGAGTCTTCCCCGCCCCTGGCGACAACCACCCCCTGGCTTGCCCGCATGGCCCAGCCCCTGCAGCCGCTGTGGCGCCTGGTGCAGCCGTTCTGGCGTGCGGCGCAGATGTGGCTGGACGCCGACGGGCTGCGCATGAGTGCGGCCATGTCGTTCTACGGCATGCTGAGCCTGGCGCCCCTGCTGCTGTTGCTGGTGGGCGTGCTGGGCTGGTGGGTGGACCGCGGCTACCTGGAGAGCAGCCTGGTCGCGCAGGTGCAATCGGTGATGGGCCAGCAGGTGGCCGACGTGGTGCGCCAGGCCCTGGCCAGCGCGCAGGCGCCGTCAGAGGGGCGGCTGGCATCGGTCATCGGATTTGTGGTGCTGGTCTCGGGCGCCACCGGGGTGTTTGTGGAGCTGCAGTCCGCGCTGGAGCGGCTGTGGCGCCGCGACGATGACACGCCGCCCCAGCGCGCCGCGTGGTGGCGCATGGCGTCGCTGCGGCTGCGGGGGCTGGCCTATGTGCTGGCACTGGGGTTCTTGCTGCTGGTGTCGCTGGCACTGTCCACCCTGATCCACCTGCTGGCGGGCTGGGCCGGGCAGCATCTGGCCGCAGGCCACCTGCCTGTTTTGGCGCCCCTGGCGCCGCTGCTGCAGCTTGTCAACGAAGCCATTGCCTTCGGGCTGGCCGTGGCGCTGTTTGTGGGGCTCATGCGCATCGGCGCTGGTCCCAAGCCGTCGCTGCGCTACCTGGTGATGGGCGCGGTGGTGGGGGCCTCGCTGTTCACGGTGGGCAAGCAGCTGCTGGCCTGGTACCTGTCCACCGCCGCTGTGGTGTCGGCCTACGGGGCGGCGGGCTCGCTGGTGGTGCTGCTGATGTGGATCTACTTTTCGTCGGCCATCCTGCTGTTTTCTGCGAGTTGTGCGCAGGCGCTGGAGGATGCCTTGCATTCCGGCCCGCGCCGCCCAGCGGCCCTGGCGCGGTGGGCGGCGTCCGCCCGGGCGCGGGTGCAGGAGCTGTAAATGTTGGCAACAGCGCCCAGTACACGCATGGGTGGGCACAGGCCTCGCCGAGGCCGCTGTCGCGATGGCGCCCGGTGCGCTCTCAGGCTGGGGCAGCAGGGGCTCTGCGCCAGGCCCTTAGGCACAAATGCGGCCAAAAGAGGTTTACCGCTGCTTACTGCCGCTTACAAACCGGCCACACCGCAGCGTCTGGCGCTGTGTACCTTTCGCTCATCTGGTCCGTTGAAACATCACGGCTCCATCCCGTAGCGGGCGCACAGCGTTTTCTGTGCATACCCGCCCCCTGCGGACTTCTCCGATACGAACAAGGAAATGACCATGAACCTGACGGTTTCTTCTCCCACCCCGCCTGCGTCGATCCCTGCTGCTGCCCCCGTCGGCTCGGCAATGAAATGGATGTGGGCAGCCATTGGCGTACTGGGCGTGAGCGTGCTGGCCCTGGGCGCCACCCTGGTGATGCAAAACCGGGCACCGGCAGCAGCCGATGCGGCAGCCCCCGCCACCCTGGCCGCGGCCCCCCGCACGCCCGAGTCCGAGATCATTGAAGAAAAACGCGCCCAAGCGCCGGTCAATACTACCCAGAGTGCTATGAATAGCGGAGCAAACTACCGTCCGCAGACCGGCGGCAGCGCAGGCCGGTCCGGCGACATGGCCGGTGGCATTGCCCCCGGGGGTGTGGCCCAGCCCGTGCGTGCTGCAGCGCCGGTGTGCCGCAGCTGTGGCCGCGTTGAATCGGTGCAGGCGATTCAGCAAGCCGCGCCCGCCACGGGCGTAGGCGCTGTGGCCGGTGGCGTGCTGGGTGCCGTGGTGGGCAACCAGATCGGCAAGGGCAGCGGCCGTACCGCCGCCACCGTGCTGGGCGCCGTGGGCGGTGGTTACGTGGGCCACAAGGTCGAAGAGCGCACCCGCACCCACACGGTGTACCAGGTGGCGGTGCGCATGGAAGACGGCTCGCTGCGCCACTTCCAGCGCGCAGAACCCACGGCAGTAGGCACGCCCGTGGTGCTGCAGGGTAAGGGCTTCCGCGTGGACCAGGGCGGCTCGGCCCGGGCGGCAGACCCCTATGCGCAGTCACAGCCCCAGCCAGGGGCGGTGCGGGTGTCGGACACCTACTGAGCCCGTCAGTCGCTTCCCCTTAAAACAAAAGCCCGCATTTGCGGGCTTTTGTTTTTGTCGCTGTCGCTGTCGCTGTTGGTGGCTGGTTAGCGGGTTACAGCACCACCGGGATTTCGGTCGCAGGCGGCGTGTTGCGGCTGCGGCCGCAGCGCACCAGGCCGTCGATCATCACCATGCCGATGCCCGGGATGTCGCCCAGCTGCACGCTCTCCAGCAGCGTGGCGCCAGCGGTGTGCTGCGCCCGGTCCATGAACACAAAGTCGGCCGCGCGGCCCACTTCGATCAGGCCGCAGTTGAGGTTGCGGATGCGCGCCGTGTTGCCCGTGGCAAAGCAGAACACCAGCTCGGCGGGGATGTCGGCAAAGCTCGATATCAGCGCAATCATGCGCAGCATGCCCAGGGGCTGCACGCCCGATCCCGCCGGGCCGTCGGTGCCCAAAATCACGCGGTGCGGGCACTTGAGTTCGATGGCCGCCCGCGCGGCCTGGATGGCGATTTTCTCGTTGCCGTTGTGCACCAGCTCGATCGCGCGGGACGACTTCTCGCACAGCTCGCACACATGCTTCCAGGGCAGCGAGGTGTGGCCGCCGTTGATGTGGCCGATCACGTCGGCATCAGCCTCCAGCACCACGTCCTTGTCGATCAGGCCCGAGCCCGGGATGGACGGGCCGCCCGTATGGATGGTGCTCTGGATGCCGTGCTTGCGCGCCCAGGCCACCATCTGCTGGGCTTCGTAGCCCGCCTTGACGGAGCCCAGGCCCACTTCACCCAGCAGGGTCACGCCGGCGTCGGCGAGGTCCTTGAAGTCCTGCTCGGTCATGCCTTTCTCGATCACCGGGGCGCCTGCAATCACCTTCACGCCGCCGGGGCGGAAGTTGTCGAACGAGCGCTGCGCGGTGATGGCCAGCGCCTTCAGGCCCACGATGTCCTTGGGCCGGCCGGGCAGGTGCACTTCACCGGCCGAGACCATGGTGGTCACGCCGCCGTTCATGGTCGAGTCGATCCAGCCGATCTGGTTCTGGCGCGGCGTCCAGTCGCCAAACACCGGATGCACGTGGCTGTCGATCAGGCCCGGCGCCACACAGGTCTGGCGTGCGTCGATCACGGTGTTGGCGTGGTCGGTATCGCAGTCCTTGTAGCGGCCCACGGCCACGATGAGGCCGTCATTCACCACGATGGTGTCGGCGTCGAGGATGGGGTGGTCCAGGTCGCCCGACAACAAAAGACCGATGTTCTGGATGACGACCTTGCCCGATTTGCCGCCTGCTGCTGCTTCTGCCATGGATTCTCCTCGTGGGGTGGTGGGCGGGGCGCCAGGCGGCACTCCGCAGGGAAAAATCTCTTGTTGATCTTGTCGATTCAGGCCGTAGCTGCCGCCTTGCCCTTGGGCAGGTGGGGGCCGGGTGCCACGGTGCGCAGCACGCTGTCGATGACAAACGATTCCCAGTGCGCCAGCGCGTCGGGCGTCTCCAGGTCTTCGCCCAGAAAGGCCGACAGCGTGTGCCGGTTGGACATGTAGAAGTAGCCCGTGGCGGCGATCAGCAGGTACACATCGCGCGCCGACACGTCCTTGCGGAACAGCCCTTGCGCCTGGCCGCTGTCGAGCACGCGGCGGATCACCTCGATGGCGGGTGACGAGTATTCGCGGGCGCGCATCGACTTGGAGATGTGCTTGCCCTTGTGCAGGTTCTCGGTGTTGAGCAGCGTGATGAACTCGGGGTTCTTGCGGTAGTAGCCCACCACAAAGCGGATCACCGCCTGCAGCGCCTCGACCGGCTTGGCGGTGTCCAGGTCCAGTTTGGATTCCGCGTCGTTCATGCGCCGGTAGGTTTCCTCCAGCACCTCGATGAACAGGCCTTCCTTGCTGCCGAAGTAGTAATAGATCATCCGGTCGAAGGACTTGGCCGCCTTGGAGATCTTCTCCACGCTGCCGCCTTCGTAGCCGTAGCGGGCGAACACCTTGGTCGCCGCCTTCAGGATGTTGTCGCGCGTGGTCTGCGCGGCCTGCTCGCGCACGCCCGTCTTGCGGGCAGAGGCTGCGCGGGGGGACGCGGTCCGGGTCTTGGTGGGAGTGGCAGACATGGCGGGTCCTGGTGGATGAGGCGGGCCCCCCGGTAAGGGGGCCGCCGGGGGATCACTGCTCTGCGAACGCGCGCTCGATCACGAAGTCGCCGGGCTTCGTGGTGTTGCCTTCCTTGAAGCCACGCTCTTCCATCATGTGCTTGAGGTCGCGCAGCATTTCGGGGCTGCCGCAGATCATCACGCGATCTTCGGTGGGGTTGAGTGCGGGCAGGCCTAGGTCGCGCGCCAGCTGGCCGTTCTCGATGATCGTGGTGACCCGGCCCTGGTGCTTGAAGGCCTCGCGCGTCACGGTGGGGTAGTACTTGAGCTGCTTGCTGACCATCTCGCCCAGGAACTCGTGCTTGGGCAATTCTTCGGTGATGTAGTCGTGGTAGGCCAGCTCCTTCACCTCGCGCACGCCATGCACCAGGATGACCTCTTCGAACTTCTCGTACGTCTCGGGGTCGCGGATCAGGCTCAGGAACGGGGCCACGCCCGTGCCGGTGGAGAGCATGTATAGGCGCTTGGCGGGCAGCAGGTAGTCGATCAGCAGGGTGCCTGTGGGCTTCTTGCCGACCACGATGGTGTCGCCCACCTTGATGTGCTGCAGGCGCGAGGTCAGCGGGCCGTCGGGCACCTTGATGGAGAGGAACTCCAGGTGCTCTTCGTAGTTGGGGCTCACGATGCTGTAGGCGCGCAGCAGGGGTTTGCCGTTTTCGCCACGCAGGCCAATCATCGTGAAATGCCCGTTGGAAAAGCGCAGCGCGGTGTCACGCGTGGTGGTGAAGGAGAAAAGGCGGTCCGTCCAGTGGTGGACCGTCAGGACGCGTTCGTCAAGAAAGGCGCTCATGGTGCGTTAGATGGAAAAGTTGGAAGCAAATAAGGAATTTGGCTGAAGAGCAGGGCCCCATGCGCTCTACAGCGCAATGTTCAGGCCTGAAAGCTTGTGGCTCACAACCCTCCATTGTTCCGCATCTGGCAAAGCCGCTTTTCTTTTGGTGATTGCGGGGAGCGTGGGCGCCAGCTTTTTGTTGAACTGCAGAAAGATTTCCATGACTTCGGGCAGGTCGTCTTCGGCATAGATGGCGTTGGCCGGGCACTCCGGAATGCACACCGCGCAGTCGATGCACTCGTCTGGGTCAATGACCAGATATTCCGGCCCCTCCTTGAAGCAATCGACCGGGCACACATCGACGCAGTCGGTGTACTTGCACCGAATGCATGCGTCCGTCACAACGTGCGTCATTTTGGGGCTCCTCGTGCACCGTTTTTGGGGGTGCGAAAACACCATTGCAGAGTCTTGTTGATTCCGCTACATTGACACGAAATGTAGTGTTCACAACATTTAAGTTAAGTGAATGCTACACAAAATGCAATGCGCGTACAAGCACTTGCAACAATGCAATGAATGGGTCGCCACGATGACTGAACACACCAAGACCGATGGGCTGCCGGGTATGGATGCGCCAGAGTTGCCGCAGGTGCTGGAGCGCGCCCGGCCGCGCAATGAGCGCATGAACGCCGCCAAGGTCGAGTGCAATGCGTGTCCGGTGCTGTGCCAGATTTCCGAAGGCCGCGCAGGCGCTTGCGACCGCTACGCCAACCAGGCGGGCGTGCTGGTGCGGCTGGACCCGGTGGTGTTGCTGCGCAAGACGCTGGAGGCGGGCGAGGCCACGCTGGTGCCCTTTGCGGGCCGCGCCGAGGCTGCAGAAGGTGGAGGGACGGAGGTGGCTCCTGAACCCGCATGGAACGGCGACCTGCTGCTGTCGGAAGAAGTGTTCGTGACGGGCGTGGGCTCGTCCACCACCTACCCGGACTACAAGCCTGCGCCCTTCATCGTGGGCTCCCAAACCGATGGCGTGGACATGGTGACTGTGGTGACTGAGGGCATCTTCAGCTACTGCAGCTTCAAGGTGAAGATCGACACCGACCGCTTCCTCGGATCCGAACAGGCCAACGTGCGTTGCAAGGGCGAGGTGGTGGGTCATGTGACCACGGCCGAATACGGCTCGCAGATGCTGTCGCTGGGTGGCGTGCACCATCTCACGGGTGGCACCAAGAAGGAAGGCCGCATCACCGCCGAGATGATGCAGGCCCTGGGCAACAAGCAGGCGGTGGAGTTCACCATCGACGGTGGCTCGCAGCTCATCATCCAGGCGGGCCGTGCGCCCATCGTCAACGGTGTGGCCGAGCAGCGCATGCGCGTGGGCTGCGGCTCAGCGGCGATTGGCATCTTTGCGCGCCAGTTCTTTGGCCATGCGGACGAGGTGGTGGTGGTGGACGACCACATCACCGGCGTGCTCACCGAGCACCAGGCGGGCCGTTGCCTGGACATGAAGCCCTCGGGCATCCAGATGCGCGGGCGCAAGTCCACGCCGGGCCGCTACTTTCAGGTGGCCAACCCGGGCACCGGCTGGGGCGGCACCGACATTGCCGACCCGCTGTCCATCATTGAGGGCTGGGACGAATCAGTCGCCTGGCCGGGGCTGCGCCTGTTGATGACCTCCACCACCGGGGAGCATGCGTCCTGGTACGTGCTGGACGCGCAACTCCACCCGGTGGAGGCCGAGATGCCCACCGAAGTGCGCCGCATCGTGGACCGCATCGGCGAAAACTGCGAGCCCTCGCTCGCCTCCGTGCTGTTCCTCGGCGGTGCAGGCGGCAGCCTGCGCGCAGGCGTCACCGAGAACCCGGTGCTGCTCACCCGCTCCATCAAGAACGCTCTGGTCAATGTGACCTGTGGCGGTGCCCCCGCCTATGTGTGGCCGGGCGGCGGTATCACTGTGATGGCCGACGTGCTGCGCATGCCGGACAACAGCTTTGGCACCGTGCCCACGCCCGCCATCGTGGCGCCCATCGAGTTCAGCATGCGCCGTGCGGACTACGAAGCGCTGGGCGGCCACACCGAGCAGATCCGCAGCCTGCGCGAAGTGCTGGAGCGCGGCGCGTGGCACAACGACGGTGCTCCGCAGGCGCGCGTGTGGCAAACCTTGCCCGCGGCCAACCCGTGGCCGCTGGGTCGTCCTCCCCTGCTGGGCTAAGTGAGCCGTGCTGTGAACGCTTGCCGCAATCTCCTGTCCGATGGCCGCTGGCATTTCCAGCATGGCCCAATGGACCTCATCCTCCAGGCCGAAGGGGCGTGCGACGCCGTGGCCCTGGCGCACGAGCGTGCGTGGCAGCGTTTTGAAGGGCTGCTGAAGGAGCTGGTGAATGAACTTCCCGGCTTGCGGGCGCCGGTGGGTGCGCACTGCGCGTTGCAGGGCGGGGTGGCGCGCCGCATGTGGGCCGCCTGCAGCCCTTATCGCGCAGGTTTCATCACATCGATGGCGGCGGTGGCGGGCGCGGTGGCGCAGGAGATTCTGACCTGCTACGAACAGCCGGGCATAGACCGCGCCTGGGTCAACAACGGCGGCGACATTGCGCTGCACCTGGCGCCCGGCCAGTCGGTCACGGTGGGGGTGTACGCTGACATTGCTGCGCTGAATGCTGCACAGTTGCGCAACGGCCTGGTGCTGGATGGGCAGATCCGCATCGACAGCGCCATGCCGGTGCGCGGTGTGGCCACCAGTGGCTGGCGCGGGCGCAGCCAGTCGCTCGGCATTGCCGACAGCGTGACGGTGCTGGCGCGCACGGCGGCGCAGGCCGATGCGGCAGCAACCATCGTGGCCAACGCGGTGGATGTGGCCGATGCGCGGATTGTGCGCAGGCCCGCGTGGCAGGTGAGGGACGCCAGTGACCTGGGTGCCATCCCTGTCACCGTGGATGTCCCTGTCTTACCCAAAGAGCTGGTGGGCCGGGCCTTGCACCAGGGGCTGCAAAAAGCGCAAGAATTGCAGTCCAGCGGCCTGCTGTGGTTTGCGCTGCTGGCGTGCCAGGGGCAGTTCGTGGCGACCTCGGCGCCCCAGGCGCTGGCGGATGCGGTATGGCCCCGGGATCCGGCGGTGGAATCGGAAGTTGGTTCAGTATTTGCTTAACGAAATGCACAGGTCTCCAGAATGATCCAGATACGACGCGTTTTCACCCATCTTGAGGAAATCCGGCACGAATTCGGGCCGGTGGCCGACGTGCCGCTGCTGCGCGGCGCCATCGGCGCGGTGCTGACAAACCCCTTTGCGGGGCGGTACGAGCCCGACATCCTCCCCATGATGGACGCGCTGCAGGACGTGGGGCTGGACATGGCCCAGCGCCTCCTGAGGGCCATGGCGGTGCCTGCCGAGCGCATCGAGACCTATGGCAAAGGCGCCATCGTGGGCGCGGCGGGTGAGCTGGAACACGGTGCGCTGTGGCATGTGCCCGGCGGCTACGCCATGCGCGAACTGTTGGGCTGGAAGGGCGACCGCAACGCCTATGCCAAGGGCCAGGCCGAAGAGAAGACCGGGCAGCCGGCGAATGCGCTGTCCATCGTGCCCTCCACCAAGAAAGTGGGCGGCCCCGGTGCAGCGCTGGATGTGCCGCTCACCCACATCAACGCCAGCTACGTACGCAGCCATTTCGACGCGATCGAAGTGCGTGTTCCGGGCGCGCCATCCGCTGATGAGATCGTGTTCATACTTGCCATGACCACGGGCCCGCGCATCCACGCCCGCGTCGGAGGGCTCAAGGCGGCAGACATCAGCCAGTGGAACGGCCTGCGCTGAGCCGCCCGCCGACCCGCACACCATCGAACAAGACAAGATCCCAAGGAGCCAAAAAATGCCAGCCAAGATTCGAAAGATCATCGTCCAGACCGACGAGGTCCGCGTGGAAATGGGGCGTGACGTTCAGCCCCCGGTGCGCAAGGCGCTGGCCATGGCCGTGATCGAGAACCCCTTTGCCGGACGTTATGTGGAAAACCTCGACGAACTCATCGCCATCGGCGAAGAGCTGGGCGGCCTTCTGGGCGCGCGCTGCGTGCAGGCCCTGGGCATTGAACCCGGCCAGGCCCAGAGCTACGGCAAGGCCGCCATCGTGGGCGAGGCGGGCGAGCTGGAACATGCCGCCGCCATCCTGCATCCCAAGCTGGGTGCACCCTTGCGTGTGGCGGTCGAGAAGGGCGCCGCTCTGGTGCCATCCAGCAAGAAAATGGGCGGCCTGGGCGCCGCCATCGACGTTCCCCTGGGCCACAAGGATGCCGCCTATGTGCGCAGCCATTTCGACGCCATGGAAGCCCGTGTTGCCGATGCCCCGCGGGCCAATGAAATCGTGGTGGCCGTTGTCGTGACGGACAGCGGGCGGCCGTTGCCACGTGTCGGCGGCCTCACGGCCTCTGAAATCAAGGGTGTTGACGGCCTGCGCTGAGCACGGCGCGCGCACAACACACACCTGTCCTGTCTTACCCCCGTTCGATCTCTCTCCAACCATCCTTCAGGAGTCTCCCCATGACGATGCGACGAAACCTCATGCGTGCCACGGCTGCGGCTGCATTGGCCCTTACCCTGGCCCCTGTGTTTGCACAGGGCGTGATCAAGATTGGCGAGGTCAACAGCTACAAGGCACAACCTGCTTTCCTGGAGCCCTACAAGAAGGGCATGGAGCTGGCGGTCGATGAGATCAACGCTGCGGGCGGCGTCAATGGCAAGAAGATCGAACTGATCACGCGCGACGACAATGCCAACCCCGGCGACGCCGTTCGCGTGGCCGAAGAGCTGGTGTCGCGCGAGAAGGTCGATGTGCTGGCGGGCACCTTCCTGTCGAACACCGGCCTGGCGGTGGCCGACTTCGCCAAGCAGAAGAAGTTTTTCTTCCTGGCTGGCGAGCCGCTGACCGACAAGATGACTTGGCAAGGTGGCAACCAGTACACCTTCCGCCTGCGCCCTGGCACCTACATGCAGGCCGCCATGCTGGTGCCCGAGGCCGCCAAGATGAAGAAAAAGCGCTGGGCCGTGGTCTACCCCAACTACGAATACGGGCAGTCTGCCGTGGCGGCCTTCAAACAACTGCTCAAGGCCGCCCAGCCCGACGTGGAGTTTGTGGCCGAACAAGCCACACCACTGGGTCGGGTAGACGCCGGCAGCGTCGTGCAAGCGCTGTCGGATGCCAAGCCCGACGCCGTCTTCAACGTGTTGTTTGGCGCAGACCTGTCGAAGTTCGTGCGCGAAGGCAACACGCGCGGCCTCTTCAAGGGCATCGAGGTGGTCAGCGTGTTGACGGGCGAGCCCGAATACATGGACCCCCTGAAAGACGAGGCCCCCAACGGCTGGCTGGTGACCGGCTATCCCTGGTACGGCATCAACACCCCCGCACACAAGGCGTTCGAGCAGGCCTACCAGGCCAAGTTCAAGGACTACCCGCGTCTGGGCTCGGTGGTGGGCTACAGCATGATCAAGTCGGCTGCGGCTGGTATTGCCAAGGCCAAGAGCACCGACACCGACAAGCTGGTCGCTGCCTTCAAGGGTCTGCAGGTAGACACCCCGTTCGGCAAGATCACCTACCGTCCTGAAGATCACCAAGCCACCATGGGTGCGTTTGTCGGTCGCACCAAGAACGAAGGTGGCAAGGGCGTGATGGTGGACTACGTCTACCTGGATGGCGCCGATGCCAAGTACCAGCCGTCCGCTGCCGACGTGAAGAAGTCACGAAGCGCTGATTGATTCCCTCTGAGGTCTGAGGCGCCTGCCGCGCCTCGGTCCCGGCAGACGCTACCGGCAGTCCGGCACAGCCGGATTTCTGATGGCGCTGGCTGGGGCGCGCCCAGCTTCTTTCATGTGCTGCGAGTGATGCGCAACACGGGTGGTGATGACTTGAGGGTTTATCGAACATGAGTTTTTCGGGTTTCATCGTCCAGCTCATCAACGGGTTGGCGAGCGCGTCGTCGCTGTTCCTCGTGGCGGCGGGTCTGTCGCTGATCTTTGGCGTGACGCGCATCGTGAACTTTGCCCATGGCTCGTTCTTCATGGTGGGCATCTACGTCGCGTATTCGCTGGTCGAGCGCCTGAGCGGTGCCCTGGGCTTCTGGGTGGCTTTGCCACTCGCCGCGCTGATCGTCGGCGTGCTCGGGGCGCTGATCGAAGTGGTGCTGCTGCGCCGCATCTACAAGGCGCCCGAGCTGTTCCAGCTGCTGGCCACGTTTGCCCTGGTGCTGGTCATCAAGGACGCGGTGCTGTGGCTTTGGGGCCCTGACGAACTGCTGGGCCCGCGCGCGCCGGGCCTGTCGGGGTCCGTGAGCCTGCTGGGGCGGCAGTTCCCCAGCTACGACCTGTTCCTCATCGTGGTCGGTCCGCTGGTGCTGGGCGCCGTCTGGCTGCTGCTCACGCGCACCCGGTTTGGCACGCTGGTGCGCGCCGCCACACAAGACCGCGAGATGGTGAGCGCCCTGGGCGTCAACCAGGCCTGGTTGTTCACGGCCGTGTTTGCGCTGGGCGCGATGCTGGCCGGGCTGGGTGGCGCACTGCAGCTGCCGCGCGAGCCCGCCACGCTGGAGATGGATCTGCACACCATCGGTGCCGCCTTCGTGGTAGTGGTGGTGGGCGGCATGGGTTCCATCCCGGGCGCGTACGCTGCAGCCCTGCTGATCTCCGAGATCAAGGCCATCTGCATCTGGCTGGGTGTGGTCGATGTGTTCGGCCTGAGTGTTTCGTTTTCCAAGCTGACGCTGGTGGTGGATTTTCTGGTGATGGCGGTGGTGCTGGTCTGGCGCCCGTGGGGCCTGTTCGGCCGGCCGCAGGCACCCAGCCGCTACGTGGGCATGCAGGAGGAGCCGCTGCGTCGGCCAGGCAAGGCCTACTTGGTGGCGGCTGCCGTGCTGGGCCTGCTGCTGGCAGCAGCACCGGTGCTCACGGCGCAGTCGCCGTACACCACGGTGCTGCTGATCGACCTGCTGATCGCAGCGCTGTTTGCGGCCAGCCTTCACTTCATCATGGGGCCAGCGGGCATGCACTCCTTCGGCCATGCCGCCTACTTCGGGCTGGGCGCCTATGGCGCGGCCCTGTTGGTGCGCTCGCTCGGGCTGCCCATGGAGCTCGCACTGGTGGTGGCTCCGCTGGTGGCCGCCGCCGGGGCGTTTGTCTACGGCTGGTTTGCAGTGCGGTTGTCGGGTGTGTACCTGGCCATGCTGACCTTGGCCTTTGCCCAGATCACCTGGGCCATCACCTACCAGTGGGACAGTTTCACGGGGGGCAGCAACGGCCTCACAGGCGTGTGGCCTGCGGCCTGGCTGGCAGACAAGCGCATGTACTACTGGCTCACGCTGGTACTGGTGGGGGCAGGGGTGTGGTGGCTGCGCCGCGTGTTGTTCTCGCCGTTTGGCTATGCGCTGCGCGCGGGGCGCGACTCTGTGCTGCGGGCCGATGCCATTGGCATCGACGTCAAGCGCATGCAGTGGGCAGCGTTTGTGGTGGCGGGGACGGCGGCAGGGCTGGCAGGGGCGCTGTATGCGTTCTCCAAGGGCAGCATTTCGCCAGAGTCGCTGTCCGTGGGCAAATCGGTGGATGGGTTGGTGATGGTGCTGCTGGGCGGCATCCAGACGCTGGCAGGCCCGGTGGTGGGCGCGGTCACCTTCACCTGGCTGCACGACACCGTGGCACGCAACACCGACTACTGGCGCGCCATGCTGGGCGCCATCATCCTCATCCTGGTGCTGCTGTTTCCGCAGGGCATCGCTGGCACCATCAAACAGATTTTTGACAACATGCGCGACGCCAAGAACACCAAGGAGGGCGCAGCATGAGCCTCCTCAAAGTCACCGGTCTGGGCAAATCGTTTGGCGGCGTCAAGGCGGTGGATGGCATCCACTTCGAACTGGCGGCTGGCGAGCTGCTGGCGCTGATTGGCCCCAACGGCGCGGGCAAGTCCACCACCTTCAACATGGTCAACGGCCAGCTGCCTGCCGATGCAGGCTCCATCCAGCTCAACGGCCAGGAGCTGGTGGGCCGCAAGCCCCGCGACATCTGGCGCATGGGGGTGGGCCGCACCTTTCAGATCGCCGAAACCTTTGCGTCGCTGACGGTGGTGGAGAACGTGCAGATGGCACTGATCTCCAACGACGGTCTGCTGTTCTCGATGTGGCGCAGGGCTGCCGACCACAAACGTTACGAAGCCCTGGCGCTGCTGGACCAGGTGGGCATGAAGTCGCAGGCCGACCGGCCCTGCAGCGTGTTGGCGTATGGCGATGTGAAGCGTGTGGAGCTGGCGATTGCCATGGCCAACTCGCCCAAGCTGCTGCTCATGGACGAGCCCACCGCCGGCATGGCGCCCAAGGAGCGCAACGAGCTGATGGCGCTGACCAAGCAACTGGTGATCGACCGCAATATGGCCGTGCTGTTTACCGAGCACAGCATGGACGTGGTGTTTGCCTATGCCGACCGCATGATCGTGCTGGCGCGCGGACGTTTGATTGCCGAGGGCAAGCCGCTGGAGCTGCGCGACCACCCCAAGGTGCAGGAGGTGTACTTCGGCACTGGTAAGACCTTCGAGAAGAAAGCGGCAGCCGCTGCTGTAGAGGCCGCATGACCATGACGACCCACAACCCCAAAGAACTGCTGCTCCAGGCCAAGGGCCTGCAGGCCTGGTACGGCGCCGCGCAAATCCTGTACGACGTGGACCTGGATGTGCGCCGTGGCGAAGTGGTGGCCCTGATGGGCCGTAACGGCGCAGGCAAGTCCACCACGCTCAAGACACTGATGGGCATGCTGGCCAAGCGCAAGGGCAGCATTCAGTTCATGGGCAAAGATCTGTCCAAAACCGACCCGCACGACGCCGCGCGCCTGGGCCTGGGCTTTGTGCCCGAAGACCGCCGCGTGTTCACCGACCTCACGGTGATGGAGAACCTGGAAGTGGGCCGCCAGCCCGCCCGCACCTGGCCCGATGGCACGGCCGCCCCGGTGTGGACGCCCGAGCGCCTGTTCAAGCTCTTCCCCAACCTGGGCGAGATGCCCCAGCGCCCCGGCGGCCGCATGAGCGGTGGCGAACAGCAGATGCTCACCGTGGCTCGCACGCTCATGGGCAACCCCTACCTGGTGCTGCTGGACGAACCCTCCGAAGGCGTGGCCCCGGTGATCGTGGAGCAGATGGCGCACATGATTCTGGAGCTGAAGGAGCAGGGCGTGAGCATCCTGCTGTCAGAGCAGAACATGCACTTTGCCGAGCTGGTGTCCGACCGCGCCTATGTGCTCGAAAAGGGCCAGATCCGCTACCAGGCCAGCATGGAAGATCTGGCCGCCAACGACGAGGTGCGGCGCGCCTACCTCAGCGTCTGAAGCAGAAGTTCCCCGGCTTTGGCCCTACCGGGCCGTAGCCGATGTGTCAGTGCGTTCCCAACCGGAGTGTTCACCATGCAAACTGCGCAACGTCGTCGCTTTCTTCTTCAATCGGCCGCGCTAACCGTGGCCGGGGCCAGCTTCCCTGCTAGCTGGGCGGCAGGCAAGATCAAACCCGGTGAGCGAGCGGCGCTCATCGTGGTCGATGTGCAGAACTGCTTCGTCCCCGGCGGCACGCTGCCCGTGGCCAAGGGGGATGAGGTGGTGCCCGTCATCAACCGCATTGCCACAGCGTTTGAAAACGTGGTGGTCACCCAGGACTGGCATACCCAGGGTCACGCCTCGTTCGCCAGCGCCCATGCAGGCAAGAAGCCGTTTGAAACCACCCAACTCAGTTACGGCCAGCAGGTGCTGTGGCCTGATCATTGCGTGCAGGGCACCGACGACGCCGCCCTGCACAAGGACCTCAAGGTGCCCAAGGCCCAGGTGATCCTGCGCAAGGGCTTTCACCAGCATGTGGACAGCTACTCGGCCTTTGAAGAGGCCGACCGCAAGACCTCCACCGGCCTGGCCGGTTACCTCAAGCAGCGTGGCATCAAGACCGTGTTTGTCACGGGCCTGGCCACCGACTTCTGCGTGGCCTGGACGGCGCTCGACGCCAAACGCCTGGGCTTCGAAACCTATGTGGTCGAGGACGCCACCCGCGCCATCGACCTCAACGGATCGCTCGATGCGGCCTGGAAAAACATGAAGGCCAAGGGCGTCAAACGCATCCAGTCCAGCGATATCGATGTCGCCTGATGGCGCACCGCCCCGGTGCTTCGGCGCCGGGGTTTGACGGATTCACAACACCCCGCAGAAATGGTTGCGCAGCCGCTCCGCTTGCAGGGAAACTTGCGCACTTGATGTAAGGAGCGTTTCATGAAATGTCGTGGGATGGAGGAGGGGGGCATCGACCGCCGTGCGGTGCTGACAACCTTGGCCGCCGCTGCTCTGGGGGCCGCAGGCCCGGCAGCCGCCGAGACCGGGGTGACAGACACCCGCATCAAGGTAGGCCAGTCGGCCGTGTTCACCGGCCCGGCCAAAGACTTCGGGGTGGACTACAAGGCTGGCATTGCGCTGGCGTTCGACAAGGTCAACAAGACCGGCGGCGTGAACGGGCGCACGCTGGAGCTGGTGTCGCACGACGATGCCTACGAACCCAAGAAGACGGCCGAAAACACGGCCAAGCTCATTGACGAAGACAAGGTCTTTGCCCTGATCGGCTACGTGGCCACCGGCAACCTCATCGCCGCCATGCCCCTGGCCGAAAAGGCCGGCGTGCCCATGTTCGCGCCGCTGGTGGGCACCACGTCGTTCCGCACCACGCACAACCGCTACCTGTTCCACGTGCGCGCCAGCTACGAAACCGAGCTGCGCAAGATCGTGGGGCATCTGGCCACGCTGGGCATCAACAACATCGCCGTCATCTACCAGAACAGCGCGTTCGGCAAATCCAACCTCGACACCTGCCTGCAGATCGCGCAGGGCCTGAAGGTCAAGGTGGTCGATTCCGTGCCCATGGAGATCGCCGCCACCGACGCCAAGCCCCAGGTGGCGCAGCTCACCAAGGCCCAGCCTGGTGCGGTGGTGATGATCATGGCGGGCAAGATGGTGGAGGTGTTCTTGCACGACTACCGGGCGGCGGGTGCTGCGTCGCCGCTGTACACCATCTCGGTGGGCATCACCGACGCACCGGGTTCTGCCCAGCGTCTGAACGGCGGCCTCGAAGGCCTGGTCACGGCCAGCATCGTGCCCTCGCCGCAGGCCAGCCGTCTGGCCATCGTCGCCGACTACCGCAAGGACCGCGCGGACGCGGGCGAGAAGATCGACAGCTACACCATGCTGGAGGGCTACATCGCCGCGCGCGTGTTTGTGGAAGGTGTCAAACGCGCAGGCAAAGCGCTCACGCGCGAAGGTTTCATCAAGGCCATGGAAGACATGGGCACCACCAAAATCGGCGACTTTCCGCTGGTGTATGGCCCGGGCAACCACAATGGCTCCAACTTTGTGGACCTGGAGATGTACACGCGCAGCGGGTCGCTGCGACGCTGAGAACAACCCACCGAGACATGCACGCGCACGCTTCACCCTCCCCGGTCGTTGTCAATGGCCAGCCGTTTGCCCTGCCGCAGAGCACCTTGGCCAGCGCCACGCTGCTGCACGTGCTGCGCAACGACCTGGCCCTCAACGGCCCCAAATACGGCTGCGGCCTGGGGCAGTGCGGCGCCTGCACGGTGCTGGTCGATGGCATTGCCGCGCGGGCCTGCGTGATCCCGGCGCAGGGCGTGGCAGGCCGTGAGGTGACGACGCTGGAGGGGCTGCCCGGGCGTTGCAGCGTTACCGAGGGACTTCACCCGGTGCAGCAAGCCTTTGTGGATGAACAAGCCGCGCAATGCGGCTATTGCCTCAACGGCATGGTGATGATGGCCGTGGCTTTGCTGGAGCGCAACCCTGACCCCGACGAAGCAGCCGTGCGCCGCGAGCTGTCGGGCAACCTGTGCCGCTGCGGCACGCATGTCGAAATCATCCGCGCTGTGCTGCGCGCGGCCCAGCTGATGCGCGAGGCCCAGGCATGAACACGCCTCCATCCCTGCGCGCCCATAGCCCGCTCACCCGCGCCGACTTCCATGCCGCCCAGGGCGTGCTGCTGGTGGTGCGCAACCCACCGCCCGCGCCACCGCCCGTCAAGGGCCAGCCCGCGCTGGTGGCAGGCAACCCGGCCGAGGGCGTGGAGATACTGATCGCCGTGTGGGACGACGGCAGCGTGACCGCGCTCAACGGCCATGTGGACCTGGGCACCGGCATCCGCACCGCGCTCGCACAGATCGTGGCCGAAGAACTCGATGTGCCGCTGGCGCAGGTGAACATGGTGCTGGGCGACACCACCCGCGCGCCCAACCAGGGTGCCACCATCGCGAGTGCATCCATCCAGATCCACGCCAAGCCCCTGCGCACCGCCGCCGCGCAGGCGCGCCACTGGCTGGTGGCGCAGGCCGCAGAGCGGCTGAGCGTGCCGGTGGATCAATTGCAGGTGCGTGCCGGTGTGGTGCAGGTCACGGCAGACCCGTCGCGCCAGGTGGCCTACGGCACGCTGCTGGCAGGCGCACACACCACGCTGGAGTTGATGGACGCCACACCCACCAAGGCCGCCGCCGATTACACCGTGGTCGGCCAGTCCGTGCCACGCGTGGACATCCCCGCCAAGGTCAGTGGCGAGCTGGTGTTTGTGCACGACATGCGTGTGCCCGGCATGCTGCACGGCCGCGTGGTGCGCCCGCCGTATGCGGGGGCCGACCATGGCGACTTCATCGGCAACACGCTCGAATCGGTGGACCAGCAGTCCATCGCACACGTCCCCGGCATCCGCGCCGTGGTGGTGATCCGCGACTTTGTGGGAATCGTCGCCGAGCGCGAGGAACAGGCCGAGCAAGCGCTGCGCGACCTGAAGGTGCGCTGGAAGGACTGGCCCGGCTTTCCGCGCCAGGACAGCCCCGAGGCCATTACCCAGGCCATCCGCGCCAACCCCGCCACGCAGCGCCGCCTGGTGGACGAGGGCGATGTGGAGGGCGCCCTGGCCGCGCTGTCTGCCGACGGCCAGCCCATGCCGCGCACCTACGTGTGGCCGTACCAGATGCACGGCTCCATCGGCCCATCGTGCGCGGTGGCCGAATGGCGCAGTGATGACAGCACGGGCCGCCCGCGCATGACCGTGTGGGCTGGCACGCAAAACCCCCATGTGCTGCGCGCCGACCTGGCCCGCCTGATGGGGTTGCCCGATGTGGACATCGACCTCATCCGCATGGAGGCCGCAGGCTGCTACGGCCGCAACGGGGCCGACGATGTGGCGGCCGATGCCGCGTTGCTCTCGCGCGCCGTGGGCGCCCCTGTGCGCGTGCAGCTCACGCGCGAGCAGGAGCATTTGTGGGAACCCAAGGGCACGGCGCAGCTCATGCAGGTGCGCGGCGGGCTCAAGGCCGATGGCACCGTGGCGGCGTACGACTTCGAAACGTCCTACCCCTCCAACGGCGCGCCCACGCTGGCCCTGCTGCTCACCCGCACCATCGAGCCCGTGGCCCAGGCCTACGAGATGGGTGACCGCACCGCGCGCCCGCCCTACCAGTACGACAACCTGCGCGTGGCCGTCAACGACATGCCGCCCATCGTGCGCGCGTCGTGGCTGCGCGGCGTGTCGGCGCTGCCCAATTCGTTTGCGCACGAATCGTATGTGGACGAACTGGCCACGGCGGCGGGTGTGGACCCGGTGCAGTTTCGCTTGCAGTTGCTGAACGACCCGCGCGCCGCCGAGCTGGTGCAGGCCACGGCCGAAAAGGCGGGCTGGATTCGCCGCACCGGCCCGCAGCAGCGCCCCTTGGAGGGTGACAACAAAGGTGAGTGGGTCCAAGGCCAGGGCTTTGCCTATGCCCGCTACATCCACAGCAAATGGCCCGGCTTTGGCGCCGCCTGGGCGGCCTGGGTGGCCGATGTAGAGGTCAACAAGAAGACCGGCGAGGTGCATGTGCGCCGCGTGGTCGTGGGGCACGACGCGGGCCTGATGGTGAACCCCGCCGGCGTGGAGCAGCAGGTGCACGGCAACGTGCTGCAGACCACGAGCCGCGCGCTCAAGGAGCAGGTGACGTTCGAGCCCGTCAAGCAGGCGGTGGACAACCGCGAATGGGGCAGCTACCCCATCCTGAGCTTCCGCGAAGTGCCGGTCATCGAGGTCATGCACATGCCCCGGCAGGATGAGGCGCCGCTGGGCTCGGGCGAGTCGTCTTCTGTGCCGGGCACAGCGGCGATTGCCAATGCGATCTTTGATGCGACGGGTGTGCGCTTTCGCGCGCCGCCGTTCACGCCCGAGGTGGTGCGCGCCGGGCTCAACCCCTTGCCCGGTGGCGCAGGCGAGGCGGTTGCAGGCAGCACCGCACCCACTGAGCAGGCCGAGGTATTGCCCACGCTGGAGCTGCCCGCACCCACCGTGCCAGCCAGCGCCACATGGCCCACCCAGCGCAGCCCCTGGGCGCGCGCCCTGGCCCTGGCCGCTGGTGGCATCGCCATGGGCGCCGCGCTGCTGGGCTGGCGCCCCTCCATCGCGCCCGTGGTGCAGACGGCGGGTGCCTCGGTCTACAACGCCGCCACCATCGAGCGGGGCCGCCTGCTGGCCGCTGCGGGCGACTGCGTGGTGTGCCACACCGCACCGGGCGGCACGCCCAACACGGGCGGCCGCGCCATGGAAACGCCATTCGGCAAGGTCTACACCACCAACCTCACGCCCGACGCCGAGACCGGCATCGGCCAGTGGTCCTTCAGCGCCTTCCAGCGCGCCATGCGCGAAGGCATCTCGCGCGACGGCCAGCACCTGTACCCCGCCTTCCCCTACACCTCGTTCGCCAAGATGAGCGACGACGACCTGACCGCGCTGTACGCCTACCTCATGGCGCAGCCCGCCGTGCGGGCCGAGGTGCCGAAGACCAAGTTGACCTTCCCGTTCAGCGTGCGCCCGCTCATGGCGGGCTGGAACGCGCTGTTCCACGACGCGACCCCGTTCAAGCCAGACCCGACCCGCCCGCCCGAATGGAACCGGGGCGCTTACCTGGTGCAGGGCGTGGGCCACTGCGGCGCCTGCCACACGCCGCGCAACGCGCTGGGCGCCGAGTTGGGTGGCGCTGCGTTCCTCTCGGGCGCCATGATTGATGGCTGGGAGGCGCCTGCGCTTACCGGCCTGTCGAAAGCGCCCGTGCCCTGGACGGCCGATGCGCTGTATGGCTACCTGCGCCACGGCCACAGTCCGCAGCACGGCAGCGCCTCCGGCCCCATGGCGCCCGTGGTGCGCGAGCTGGCCCACTTGCCCGACGACGACATCCGCGCCATGGCAAGCTACCTGGCCTCGTTCACCGCGACAGACGCTGCTACCCAGCCAGCCACACAGCCTGTGTCTGACCCGCAGCAGCGCGCACAAGCCGCCGTGGCCCAGGCCGCCGCGCTGGCCCCGCAGCCCGGCCAGGCCCAGCGCCTGTTCGACGGTGCCTGCGCCGCCTGCCACCACGATGGCGACGGCCCGAAGCTGCTGGGCGTGAACGTGCCCCTGGCGCTCAACAGCAATCTGCACAGCGACCGGCCCGACAACCTGCTGCAGGTCATCGTGCACGGCATCCGCGAGCCCGCCGCGCGCGACATCGGCTTCATGCCCGGCTTTGGCCACGCGCTCAGCGACGCGCAGATCACCGAGCTGGCGGGCTACATGCGCCAGCGCTACGCCCCCGGCCGCCCGGCGTGGCGCGATGTGCCCGAGGCACTGGCCCGCGTGCGGGCGGGGCCTGCGCATCCTTAGAGCAGCTCTTAGACGGTTCTGACGACCCTCCAGGCCATGCCTGGGGGAGCGTCAGCACGTTTTGGAGCCTTTTGGTGCTGATGCGCTAGTGGAATATGCGCAAGCAGCTATCAAAAATGGAGCAGATGGATCATCCGTAGGGCCCGTGTTCAGCCCGACAATCGGGCTGCACCACCGCCCAGACACCATGACACCTGCCGCTCCCTCGCCATTGCACAGCGCGCTGCGCACCCCCCACCGGCGCGTGCGGCGCATGGGCGGGGCCGCAACGCTGGCCCTGTGTTGCCTGGCCCTCACGGCCTGCGGGCCGGAGGTGCAGGGGTCGCCCAAGCCGCCTGCGGCGTTTGGCCCCGTGCAGAGCAGCTGGTTTGGCTGCCCGTCCCTGCAAGGCGTGTACGCCTGGCCGCCGGTGCAGCCTGCGGGTGTGCGGGGCAGCCTGCCGTTTTTTACCGGCTCGGCCGAGATGCAGGTCTGGGTGCAGCAGCAGCGCGGCGAAACCACGCTGCGCACGCGTACCATCAACCGCGCGCGCAACGTGCGCACCTCGCTCACCCGGCAGTGGAGCCTGGTCACCTACAGCGGCGCGCAGGCCCGCTGCAGCTCCGGCATGCTCGACCTGGCTCCGCAGCCCGCGCCGTCCGGCAATGAGCCCGGGACCTCTGGCAAGCTGCAGGGGTTCAGGCTGGCGCTGCTCAAAGACGGCGGCCTGGCTGTGGGCAAGCGCACCCTTACCACGGGCAACAAGGGCTCGTACTTTTCGTGGGGCGGGCAGTCCTACGGCAGCTACGACGCGCCCGACGTCGAGACCTGGACCTGGTTCAAGCTGGCCCGCACCGCAGCGGGGGACAGCGAGCCGCCGGTCATCGACGCCTACGTGCCTGGGGCCACCGCGCCCTAAGCGCTTCAGCTTTGCAGCGGCGCGTCAAAAAGCCAGCGAACTTCCCTGTTTATCGCGCTACCGCCTGCGTTGCCACCTCGGCACAGTGGCATCGGGGCTTGGTCCATGGTGGGGCAGGCCCGGGCGCCCGGCTCTTTTTTGTTGTGTCAGGCGCCCATGTCATCGGCCAGCCACGCGGCGGCCGCCCACTGTTGCCGTTCAAGGAGAAGACCATGCCCGCTAGCGAAATTGAAATCCACGCAATCGTGCTGCGACTGCTGCGTGAAGGCTATACCGCACTGACCGCCGCCCAACGCCGGGTGGTGGACTCGCTGATGGCGGTGTGCTGACGCCCGTCTGCGGGCTGTTCAGAGGCGCCACGGTGCTGTTCACGACCCGTTTGAAGCCTTTGGGGCCAGATGCGCTAGTGCCCATTGCCTGAGGCGCTATTAAAAATGTAGTGATTGCAGCTCGGCCTGCATCGCCTGCGCAATCAGGCGCATGTCGTGGTCGCTGACGGCCAACAGCCCAAACCGGAACTTGCTGCCCCAGCGCTGGCGGTCGTCCACAAACTCCAGCGCGTCCAGCAGCGGCGCAATCGCCGCCTCACGTGCAGGCACATAGGCCACGTCCCGCCGCGACGGCACAAACCCGCCACCCATATCAAACGCATACGGCGACCCCGGCAACACGATGCCGATGGAGACAAAGGCCTGCAGCCGGTCCTTGCCGCCCATGGTCACCGTGGGCGCGTAGTACGCCACACGGTCGCCAGGCCGTATGCGCTGCAGCGGCGCCACCTTGCCATGGCACACCTGCATGTAGCCCGCGCCCGGCGTGGCGCAGCCCCGGCGGGCGTGCTGGGCGCAGGCCACGGCGATCCAGTTGCGGCGCGTGGCGGCTGCAGAGGTCGCTGCCGATACAGGTATGTCGTTGCGCGCAGGCTCGGCATCCGGCCAAAGGGGGTGTTGCAGCAGGGCGTCGGTCATGAAAAAGCTCCTGGTCAAAGAAGCCACCGATGGTGCGGGCCTGCTGCTGACACCGCAGTGTCAGTACCTTTGCAGCATCCCTGTGCGCAGCGCAACGCCTCAGACCAGCTGCCCCCACTGCCACAGCGCAAACCCGCCCAGCAGCAGGGCCGACGCCCGGTTGATGCGCAGGCGCCAGGCGGGCGTAAAGCGCTGCCGCTGGTAGGCAATCGCACTGGTCAGCAGCAGCCACCAGGCGGCAGAGCCCACCAGCACACCTGCCACCATCCACAGCGGCGACGGCAGGCTGGGCCGGCCGCCGCCCAGCGAGCCAAACACCGCAATGAACGACACGATGGTGGCCGGGTTGGCCAGCGTCAGCGCAAACGTGCCGGCCGCCAGGCCCAGCAGGCCGCGCGCGTCGCGTGCTGGTGCGGCGTTGTGGGCCACTGGCGCGTGCCAGGTGCGCCACGCCAGCACCAGCAGCAGTGCGCCACCGCCCAGCGCCAGCGGCGTCCTGGCCTGCGTCAGCCCGTCGATGAGCCAGCGCACGCTGAAGGCGCCCACGGCGCCATACACCGCATCGGCCATAGCGGCGCCCAGGCCCGTGGCCAGCCCGGCCGCCAGGCCGCGCTCCAGAGTGCGTTGCATTGTCAGCAAGCCAATGGGGCCCACAGGGGCCGCAATGAGCACGCCGATGACGGCGGCTTGCAGAAACACGGTGATTGAAGTGAAGTCCATGCACCGATGCTAGGGCGGCGTCTGGCGATGGAGAATGCAGAAAATTCGGCGAATCCAGAATTGGGTTTCGCTTTTTTCTGTGCCCATCGAGAAAGGCTTGTATGGAAGTCGATGACAAAGCCTGGCGCCTGATCAGCGCGCTACAGGCCGATGGCCGCGCCTCGCTCAAGGAACTGGCCGAGGCCGTGGGCCTGTCGGTGCCCGCCACGCTGGAGCGCCTGAGGCGTTTGCAGGAAGCGGGCGTGGTGCGTGGCGTGCATGCCGACATCGACCCCACCAAAGTCGGCTACGGCGTACGCGCCGTGGTGGGCATCAACGTGCCGCAGCCCGGCAAGAAGGCACTGATCGACAAGCTGCGCCAGTCGCCCCAGGTGCTTGAGTGCCACCATGTCAGCGGCAACGACTCGTATGTGATGCAGGTCGTGGCGCGCGACCTGCCCGATCTGGAGCGCTTCTTGGGCGACATCAACGGCTATGGCGAAACGCGCACGTCCATCGTGTTCTCCACGCCCATCCCGCTGCGTGGACTGGCCCGGCCGGAGGCGGGCTGACCCACACTTCAGAACGTGATCTTCACCGACGCCGCACTGCGCTGCGCGTCGCCATGGAACACGGCCTCGATGTTGTTGCCGTCCGGGTCCAGCACAAACGCGGCGTAGTAGCCGGGGTGGTAGGCGCGCTCACCCGGTGCGCCGTTGTCCTTGCCGCCATGGGCCAGGGCCGCCTTGTAGAAGGCATCCACCATCGCCCGGTCCTGCGTCTGAAACGCCAGGTGCGTGCGGCCTGTCAGGTGCCCCTGTGCGGCCACGCTGTCGGCGGTGGAGACAAACAGCTCATCCGCCCAGAAGTAGTCCTCGGCCGTGCCGCCCATGGGCACGTTCAGTGCGTCGAACACGGCCGTGTAGAAGCTGCGACTGGCGGCGAGGTCGCGCACCACGAGCTGAATGTGGTCGATCAGCCGGCCTCGGTGCAGTTCCTGTGTTTCCATGGGGTCTCCTTTCGGTGAGAGGGTTCGGTGCCAGGTCTCAATCGGGCGCATGCAGCCCGACACGGTTGCCATCCAGGTCATGGATGTGCGCAAAGAACCCCATGCCCGGTGGCAGCGCCTGGCGGGGCAGGGCCACGCGGCCGCCGTGGGCCACCGCGCGCTCCAGCGCAGCATCGAGCGAGGGCGATGCGTCCAGGTACACCAGTGTGCCGCTGCCCGACACCTGGGGCGCCGTGGGGCCCATCATCAGCGCACCGCCTGCGCCATCGGCCTCGGGGTCGTAGGCAAACACGGCGCCTTCGCTAGGCCCCATGTTCTCGCGGCGCATGGGCTGGCCCAGCACGGCCTCGTAAAAGGCCTGGGCGCGGTCCAGCTGGGTGGTGGGGATTTCAAACCAGGCGATGGCGTTTTTCATGAAAGGCTCCTTGTCGTTCAATGGGTGATGGAAAGAAAGAAGCCCCGATGGTGAGCGGGGGCTGCTGACAGCGGAGTGTCAGCAGCCTGTCACCCCGCATCACATTGCCGGAGCGGGCGCCGACGCCGCCACCTGCGCCCGAAACGCACGCGGTGACAGCCCCGCATCGCGCGTGAAGGCGCGCGTGAAGTACGCCGGGTCGGCATAGCCCAGCGTGTAGGCAATGGTGGCCACGCCCAGGTGCGTGTAGGCCAGGTTGCGCCGCGCCTCGCGCATCAGCCGCGCCTCAATCAGCCGCTGGGCCGATACGCCCGTGGCAGCACGCGCCACGCGGCTCAGGTGCGTGGGCGACACCGCCAGCGCCCGCGCGTAGTCGGCCACCTGCCAGTGCTCCAGAAAATGCGCCTCGATCAGCGCCTCCAGCCGCTGCACCAGGCTGGACTCTGGCGCGTGGGTGTCGTCCGGGCTGTGGTCTTCCATCGCGCGCGCCACCCAGCCCAGCAGCGTGGCGCTCAGGCCCCGCAGCACCAGCGCACGCGCCTTGGCCCGGCCCGAGAACTCCTGCCAGACCTGGCCCATGGCCTGGTGCAGCTGTGGCGGCGCAGGCGCCACGGCGGGGCGCGCCAGGTCGCGGCGCACATCGCCCACGCGCACAAAAATCTCGTCCATCAGCTCGTCCGCCAGCGTGGCCACCCAGCCCTGCGTGTGCTGCGTAAAGCGGAATGCGTGCACATGCCCCTGCGGCACGTTGATGAGCGCACCGGCAAACAGCGCAATCCGCTCGCCATCCAGGTGCGCCACACCCCCGCCCGAGGTGATCAGCAGCACCTGATGCAGCCGCGTGTGCCGGTGCGGCGCCAGCTCCCAGTCGTGCAGCGCCGATCGCTCGGCAATCGTCTCGCAGTGCAGCACATCGGGCAGGTGCTGCGACTCGCCGAACAGGCTGTACGAGTGGATGGTTCCGATGTTCGAAAAGTGCATGTTCTGGCTCCATCCGTCCATTCAACGCGGCGACTGTGCCACGTATCTTTGGGTGGTCGTTTTGACCCATGTCATCAACCCAACAGAGCGGCTCACACAACTCAGCGAAGCGGCCCTGGCTAGGCGTCCTGCCGCAGACAGTACAAGTAGTACGGCAAGGCGGGACAACAACGCCAGGGGAGTTTTGTGAGCCGCTCGCCACAAAGGAGACACCATGAAAACCCAGGTTTGCATCATTGGCGGAGGCCCCTCGGGCCTCATGCTCTCGCAGCTCTTGCACCTCAAGGGCATCGACACCATCGTGCTGGAGCGCCAAAGCCGCGAATACGTGCTGGGCCGCATCCGCGCCGGCGTGCTGGAGCATGGCTTTGCCGCACTCATGCGCGAGGCCCAGTGCGGCGAGCGCATGGACAAGGAAGGCGAGATCCACGACGGCTTCATCATTGCCCACGACGGCAAGATGGACCGGGTCGATTTGCACAAGTACAGCGGCGGCAGCTCCGTAGTGGTCTACGGCCAGACCGAGCTGACACGCGACCTGTACGAAGCGCGCGACCGCATGAAGGGCATCGTCATCCACAACGCCGAAGACGTGCAGCCGCACGACCTCAAAAGCGCCAACCCGTATGTGACTTACCGCAGTGGCGACGAGGTGGTGCGCATCGACTGCGACTTCGTCATCGGCGCCGACGGCTTCCACGGCGTGAGCCGCAAGTCCATCCCACGCGACGTGCTCAAGGAATACGAAAAGGTCTACCCCTTCGGCTGGCTGGGCGTGCTCTCGCGCACCAAGCCCGTCTCGCCCGAGCTGATCTACGCCAAGCACGAACGCGGCTTTGCGCTGTGCTCGCTGCGCTCGCAGGTGCTGAGCCGCTACTACATCCAGGTGCCGCTGACCGACACCGTAGAAGACTGGTCCGACGAAGCCTTCTGGGCCGAGCTGAAGCGCCGCCTGCCTGCCGAAGTGGCCGAGCAGCTCATCACCGGCGCATCCATTGAAAAGTCCATCGCCCCGCTGCGCTCCTTTGTGGCCGAGCCCATGCGCTACGGCAACCTGTTCCTGGCGGGCGATGCCGCCCACATCGTGCCGCCCACCGGCGCACGGGGCCTGAACAGCGCCGCATCCGACATCTACTACCTGTACCACGCCATGGTGGCGCACTACAAGAATGGCGACAGCACCGGCCTCGACAAATACTCGGAAAAGGCCCTTGCCCGCGTATGGAAGGCCCAGCGCTTCTCGTGGTGGATGACGACCATGCTGCACACCTTCCCCGAGTCGCTGGCGTATGACCAGAAGCTGCAGGACACGGACCTGGCGTACCTGTTCTCGTCCGAGAAGGCGCTGGGGTCGCTGGCGGAGAATTATGTGGGGTTGCCGTTCTGAGCGCCCGGCAGTAGCACTGCTACCCAATCAAAGGTCTGCATGGGGTTCTCTCATGCAGGCCTTTTTTGTATGTGCCCGGTCAGCGTTGTGTGCAAGCGGTGCTCCGTCTGCTCACGCGGCGCGCCCTACGGCCTGCGCACTGCGGCCCCCTTGCGGGACCCAATGACAAAGCCGCTTTCCATGCAACCGCCCTGCACGGCAATCGCCATCTGCTACGCAAAATTTAGGCGGAACTGATGCTTACGCCCGCATACCAGGCCCGATAGCATCACACCAAGTTTTCAGATCATGTGCCCCGTGCTGTCGATGTGTGATTCGACGATGGCTTGAACACGATGAAGCTGCCGACGCAGCGTTTTGAGGCAGTGCACTTGACGTTAGTGGGTGCCCATCAACAACCAGGAAAGCCATCAACAATGGATTGGGTCCCCATAGTCTTTATCACCTTCAAGGTGCTCGTGTTTGGCACCTGCATGTTCTACGCCATCAAGTGGCACCACGACCAAGGGAAGAAGGCGAAAGAAGAAACCAGCAGATTGCAGACACCGGCTGAACGCACGCCGGGCACGGCGGAGTAGGCAGCTAACGCCCTGCGATGGTCTGCGGTGCATCAGACTTCTAACTGCCTGCACCACACCGTTGTGGTCCGCTACCAGAATGGCGAAAGTACCGGGCGCTACAAATACCGGAGAAGACCCTGGCCCCGCACTAAAAGAGGTCGTCGAGGCCCACAATGCGGAAGTTTTGCGGGTGCAGAAGGCTGGCCGTTTTGCTCTTCACATGAACATCCCCGCTGCACTGAACATATTGCTTTGTGTCATGAGCGATAACAGCGATGTGGTAGTCGTCCTTGCCAAGCTCAATCCGTACCTTTCTATTCAGATCGTCAAACTGAGTGTCTAGCGTGATCGTGCCTGCCTCATCCTCTTTCGGTTTGCTGAGCTTCGTTACGTACCCAGTCAATGTTCGGCCCGTCAAGACGTAGTCATCCTTGAAGTACCCGGAGGCCTTCTCAAGTATCTCGACTTGAGGGGCATCAAACTTGAAGGTGCGAGTCTCCGTTTCGAACATTGAACCTTCTGATGGGCTCACCTTAACTTCGAAGGCCCTGTTCCTCTTGATGCCACTGAAGCCTAGAAGGGCGTCACACATATTTGCGCTTGCCCCCTGAACGATGGTGGTCTCGAATTCCCGCAAGCTCCCAGTTTCCCGATATCGTTTACTAGCCTTTTCAAGAGCTTCCAGGCCGGTGACGAGGTTTAGAGTGACAGCCTTCGCAAGCGGAATTGAGTCCGCTTCTACTGGTGCCATCTTGCCTCCCTGAACTGGCGCGATGACGTTGACGACGTAGCTTCCGATTTCCGTCTGTCCAAGCAGCAAAGTGTCCACGTACTCCTTCGCATCAGGAGCTGGCTTGCCGGTGAAATGCTTACGTTTAGCGAAGATTGATTGTGCGGCCGCAGAAAGCAAGTCCTTGGCCTTGGTGATCAGTAGAACCCCGTCGTTAATCGGTATCGTGCCGTCGTCAGTATCAGCATGGATGACGCGAACGGTTATGACGTTCGCGAACATTCGTCCAATGTCGCTGATGACATCAAGCACCCCGCGCCGTTCAAAAGAGGCGACGGCTGCCAGTGCATCGCGAAGGCGCGGAACATAGTCCTTTACGGAGCGCGAAAGCGGGAGTACAACTTCCGCGTCAAGGTCATCCTGTCGGTTCCAGATGGTCGCGACGCTGCGAAGCTTGCCAGTTTGAACCCAATGCGCATTGCGCAGATACGCCTCCAGTTGTTCAGGCGAGACCTCCTTAGAGCGCTTGACGATTTCAGTCACAGCCACTCCCCCTCGCTGGCGCGATCCATCATGTTCAGCAGCGTGTCGCTTGTCAGGCGCTGATCAAGGGGAACCTCGACAGTGACACTGTGCTCGTTGTCGGTGGGACCATAGTCCCGAAGTGAAACCCAGTAGCAGTTGTTGAAGAGGGCTATGTAGCCGTCGTTATGCTCGATCCATCGGGCTGTGTCCGCTGGCACAAGCAAAACCGCGAGATAGCGGGGCGTGATCACATCGTCACCGCGCAAGTCGTCATAGTTCTTTCGAGGTAGCGGGAACTTAATCACACCGTCCCGTATAAGGTCTTGCGATGTGCACTTCAGCTGAAGCTGGATCTGTGGATTCCGAAACCTTCTCCCTCTGTAACCGACACTCTGGAAAAGGACGTCCACGCTGTCGTTGTCCACACGAAGGTCTCCGCGATTGATCCCGGCGTGGGCGGCCAACGCGGACAGGTATGCGTAGTTGAATTCCTCTTTCTGCTTTTTTGGATCCATACGTCTGACACCCCGCCCTTCTTATCTCGTCATGCTACACGCGAATGCATCCGAACAAGTCTGTAGCTACATGCAGCCTTGCCTTGTCTTGGCGCAGGCGGAAAGGCCCTAAATCCCCTTTTAGCTTTCGCCAGTTGCGGTGGCGCGATATCTTGGGCCGTGCGAACTTCGCAACCATTCACCAGCATCTGTCACAGCACCCTCACATCACACGTCTTGAGAGCAGGAGGTCGATATCGCCCTCTGCTCAACATTCAATGTGAAGGAACTGCTGTATGAATCGCGCTGTCTGGTTCAACGTATCGCCCGAGGGTGCCAAGGCCATCGGGACGCTGCACCACTTCGTCACCCAGGGCACGGGCCTGCCCAGCTTGCTGACGCACCTGGTCTTCCTGCGCGTGTCGCAGATCAACGGGTGCGCGCACTGCATCGACATCCACACGCGTGACCTGCTGGCCGAAGGCATGTCGGTGGAGAAGTTGGTGCTCGTCCCCGTGTGGCATGAGGCGGCGTATCTGTTCTCCGAGCAGGAGCGCGCTGCGCTGGCCTGGGCCGAGGAGGTGACGCGCGTGAGCGAGACCCATGCCTCTGATGAGGCCTATGCGGCCGCGCTGGCCGTGTTTGGCGAGAAGGACCTGGTGGACCTGACGCTCACGATTGCCACCATGCATGCCATCAACCGCATGGGCGTCAGCTTTCGCATGAAGCCTCGCGCCAAGGCGTAAAAGGAAAAAAAGAAGCCCGGCTTGCGCCGGGCTTCCCGCTTTTCAAGCGTTGAACTGATTACTTACAGCTGAAACTGCTTGCGCTTTCCACATCCCCCGTGCCGTTGTAGCGTGCCACCTTGGGGTACACGCACAGCGGCCGGGTGCGGTTGGCGGACCAGCTGGCGGGCAGTTCGGCGTTGACCACATTGGCGCCTGCGCCGCGCACTTTCGCCGTCACGCTGTCGGGGGCCTTGCCTTGTTCCACCCACGCCACCAGCGGGGCCAGCATGTCGAACTGGTCGGTGGCGGGGCCGCCGGAGCAGTGGTTCATGCCGGGCACCAGGAACAAGCGGGCAAAGGCGTCGGCCTTGCCGCTGTGGTTGGCCTGCAGGCGGTCCATCCAGTTGGCGGTGTCCATGGGCGAGAACACGCCGTCGGCCACGCCGTGGAAGACGATCATCTTGGCGCCCCGGTTCTTCAGGGCGCTCAGGTCGGCTTCGTTGGGCGGGGTCATGTACGACCAGGGCGACTCGGTGTACGTGGTGTTGGTGGCGAACATCTTGGGGTAGTCGGTCTCCATGCTGAAGTTCAGCGCGTACTGCATGCCAGGGATGGCGGTGAATGCGGCCACGCTGGATGGGGGCGACGTGAAGATGAAGGCCACTGCACCTGCGTCGCGCGTGGCGGGCGCGCCAAAGTGCCACGATGCAAAGTTGGCGCCCGCAATGCCGGGGTCGAACCAGGTGCCGGTGTACTGCGCTTCGCCCTTGCTGTTCTTGGGGCCCGCAAAGATGCTGGCCAGCACGCCCTTTTGCTCGGTGGTGATGCAGCTGCCGTCGCGCGCGCCGGTGCAGGTGGGCACGTCGGTCTGCAGGTTGAAGGCGGCCTGGCAGGCGGCCACGTCGTTGACCTGGCCGTCGGCCACGCCGTCCAGTGCGTCGCACTTGGCGACGATCTTGCTGCTGATGAGCTTGAACTCGGCCGGGCTCACGGCGGTGGTCAGGTCGGGCAGGCCGGTGGTGGCGTCTTTGGTGGACACCTTGGCGTATTGCTGGGCCTTCCACAGTTGCGTGGTGGCGGCCTTGGGCAGGTGAAAGCCGGGGTTGCCCGCCAGGATGCCGTCGTACTGGTCGGCATAGCGCGATGCGCCCACCATGGCGTGGCGGCCGCCGTTGGAGCAGCCGGCCAGGTACGAGCGGTCGGGCGCCTTGCCGTAGGCGCTCTTGATGAGGTTCTTGGCCATGGGGGTGAGGGTGCCCACGGCCTGGTAGCCGTAGTCCAGCCGGGCTTGCGGGTCCACGCCAAAGAACGGGGTGGGTGCGCCATGGCCTGCGTCAGAGCTGAGCACCGCAAAGCCTTGCACCAGGCCGGGTGCCACGGGTGCGGCGCCGCTCACCGAGCCCAGCGCGGTGACCACGCTGCCGTCCAGGCCGCCGTTGGCCTGGTGCAGAAAGCGGCCGTTCCATTCCACGGGCAGGCGCATTTCAAACCCGATGGCGTAGCTGGCGCCGTCCACGGGGCCGGTGCGCTCTTTCATCTTGCCTTTGACGAGGCAGTGCGCGGGCGCCTGGGTGGTCACGCCCTGCACGGTGATGGGGCCTGCGGGCACCTGTTCGGCTGAGGTGATGCGCGTGTCGGGCAGCGCCAGGCTGCTGGCCAGCGTGGCGCACGACTGCAGGGTGGCCGGTGTGGCGGCGGAGAGCTGGGGCAGGGCGGCATCGGACGAGCCGCCACAGCCCATGAGCAAGGCAGCGGCTGCGGCCGAGAGCGCCAGGGGTTGGTGGGCACGCATCCGGTTTCTTCTCATCTTCAAGCGCATGGTGTTGTCTCCAGTGGTTTTTTTGAGGCGCAAGGAACCCCGCAACGTGGCCTCAACACGCTGTGGGAGGGAGATCGATGGAAGATGTGTTTGCTACTGAATCAGGAGCTGTTGGCGCATATGGTTCATGCGTTTGCGGCCTCCTGGGGCCTGAATTCAAACGCCTGGGCAATGCGCTGGCGCAGGATGGTGGTGCGCAGGTCGAATTCGGGCAGCACCCACTGGGCGAAGGCCTGGGCGGGTGGGGTCCAGCGGTCTGTGGCGGCCGTGGACTGTTCCGCGCGGTGGGGGCGGGCGGCGCTGATCTGGGCCCAGGCCCATTCCAGCAGCACCAGCGCCACGGCGCGCAGGTAGTCGTCGGCTACCCAGTAGGGCAGTTCGGGGTCGGACTGGGCGGCAATCGCCAGGGTCTGCGTGATCTCGACCAGCGCATGGCGGCGCGCGCTGGCGGCGGCGCTGGGGGCTGCGCCGGGCAGGCTGCCCAGCAGGGCGCCCAGGCCCTGGCCGCCATCGGCCAGCACCTTGCGCACCAGCAGGTCGATGGCCTGAATCTCGTTGGTGCCCTCGTAGATCATGGCCACACGCGCGTCGCGCACGATCTGCTCGATGCCCCATTCACGCACATAACCGTGGCCGCCAAACACCTGCAGGCAGGCGCTGGCGCCGTGGAAAGCCTGGTCGGTGAGTGCCGCCTTGAGCACGGGCGTGACCAGCGCGCACCAGCGCTGCGCGGCGGCGCGTTCGCCGGCGTCGGTGCTGTGCTTGGCCACATCGAGCTGCAGGGCCGTGTGGTAGGCCAGCACGCGGCCGCCGTCGATCCATGCACGCTGCGTGTGCAGGATGCGGCGGATGGCGGGGTGGTCTTGAATGAGGCTGGTGTCCTTGGCGCCGGGGGCGCGCATCTGGCGGCGCTCTGCGGCATAGGCGCTGGCCTTTTGCCACGCGGCCTCCAGCAGGCCAATGCCTTGCAGGCCCACGTGCAGGCGGGCGGCGTTCATCATCACGAACATGGCGTTCAGGCCCTTGTTCGGCTCGCCCACCAGCCAGCCGGTGGCGTCATCAAAGCGCATCACGCAGGTGGGGCTGCCGTGCAGGCCCATCTTTTCTTCGATGCGTTCGCAGACCACGGCATTGCGGCTTCCATCCTGAAGCACCTTGGGCACCAGGAACAGCGACAGGCCCTTGGGCCCCGCCGGCGCATCGGGCAGGCGCGCCAGCACCAGGTGCACGATGTTGTCCGTCAGGTCGTGTTCGCCGCCAGAGATAAAGATCTTGCTCCCGTTCACCCGCGCGCTGCCGTCGGGCTGGGGCACGCCGCGTGTGCGCACCATTCCCAGGTCGCTGCCCGCGTGGGCTTCGGTCAGGCACATGGTGGCCAGCAATTCGCCGGTGGCGACCTTCTCCAGGTACTGGGCCTTGAGTTCAGCGCTGGCGTGGTGCTTGATGCATTCGTACGCGCCGTGCAGCAGGCCGGGCGCCATGGTCCAGCCGTGGTTGGCTCCGGCCAGCCATTCAAACAGCACACACTCCAGCACCGCAGGCAGGCCCTGGCCGCCATCGTCGGGCGCGCAAGACAGCGACGGCCAGCCCGCCTGCCAGAAGGCCTGGTACGCATCGCGAAAACCTGCTGGGGTGTGCACCTGCCCGCCGTCAAAGCGGCAGCCTTCTTCATCGCCGCTGCGCTGCAGCGGGGCGATGGCGCTGTCCACAAACTTAGCCGCTTCGTCCAGCACCTGGGCCGCCAGGTCGCCATCGGTATCCGCAAACGGCGCCAGGCCCTGCCAGCGCGTGGGCGCCTTCAGCACGGTGGTCAGCAGGTGCTGGATGTCGGCAAGGGTTTGGCGGGCTTGCATGGTTTGCTCTCTTATTGGTAGCTGTCTGCGCTTGTTGGATGTGCGCTAGCGGCTGTTTTCTTCTATTTTTTGCCATGCGGCAGCCCGGACTGGGGTCAGTCCGGACCTGCGGCGCAGGGGAAATCAGGACTCTGCGGTGAAGCCGATCTTCTTGATCAGCGGGCCCCAGCTGTCGTACTCGGCCTTTTGCCAGCGGGCCTGTTCTTCAGGGGTGGAGCCATGGGGCATCAGGCCCACGATGGCCAGGCTGTCGATGACCGACTTTTCCTTCAGCGCAGCGTTGATGGCGGCGTTGGCAGCAGCAATCACCGGCTTGGGCGTGGCGGCCGGGGCGTAGAAGCCAAACCATTCTTCGGTGGTCAGCTCAGGGAAGCCCTGTTCGGCAAACGTGGGCACATCCGGCACGTAGATGGAGCGCTTGGGGCCCGAGGTGGCCAGGATGCGCAGCTTGCCGGCCTTGTAGTTGGCGATGAAGTCGCCGTGCGGCGTGACCATGGCAGCCACCTGGCCGCCCACCACGTCCGTCACGCCAGGGATGGAGCCACGGTAGGGCACGTGGCGCAGGTCCACACCGCTGTTGATGCCCAGCAGCGCACCCAGGAAGTGGGGCGTGGAGCCCGCGCCGGGCGAGCCGTAGCTGGCGTCCTTGGGGTTGGCCTTGGCCCAGGCCAGGAAGTCCTTCACGTTCTTCACGCTGGCGGGCACCATGGGGCCCACGGCCAGGCCGTGGTGCATGATGGCCGCGATCGACACGGGCGCGAAGTCCTTGTCGGTGTAGTTCATCTTGCTGTAGATGTGCGGGTAGTTGGCCAGGGCCGACACCTGCGCCACGGCCAGCACCGAGCCGTCGGCGGGCGCTGCTTTGAGCGTCTCCAGCGCAATGCGGCCGCCTGCGCCGGGCTTGTTTTCCACCACGCCAGGGTTCTTGCTGAACGCGCTGCCGGCCCACTTCTCGGCCACGCGGCGGGCCACAGTGTCGCCCGAGCTGCCGGCGGGGAAGCCGAAGTACACCTTCACCTGGTCCACCTGGGCGTTGGCGGCAAAGGGGTGGAAGGCGCCCAGCGCGGCGCTGGCGCCAAGGGCCTGAACAAATTGACGGCGGGTGGTGGTCATGCTGATGTCTCCTGGTGTGTGTCTGACGGAAATCTCGGGGGTCAAGCCGGGGCGCTTGCGCGCCCTCTTGTTATTGATGGTTGGCGTGGGGCGCTCTTTGTTTACCGGGGCGCCATGCGCAGGGCACCGTCCAGGCGAATGACTTCGCCGTTCAGGTGGCCGTTGGTCACGATATGGCAAGCCAGCTCGGCAAACTCTTCGGGTTTGCCCAGGCGTGGCGGGAAGGGGATGCTGGCCGCCAGCGACTGTTGCACGGCCTCGGGCAGCTCCTTCATCAGCGGCGTGGCAAACAGGCCGGGCGCCACGGTGCACACGCGGATGGCGTGCTGCGCCAGGTCGCGCGCCATGGGCAGCGTCATGCCGGCCAGGCCCGCCTTGGAGGCGCTGTAGGCCTGCTGGCCCACCTGACCGTCAAAGGCGGCCACCGATGCGGTGAACATCATCACGCCACGCTCGCCGTTGTCCAGCGTGGGCAGCTTGCTGCAGGCGGCGGCAAACAGGCGGCTCACGTTGTAGCTGCCGATGAGGTTGATGTTGATCACGCGCACGAAGTCCTCGAGCGGTGCAGCGCTTCCGTCGCGCTGCACCACGCGCTTGGCGCTGCCGATGCCGGCCACGTTCATGAGGATGCGGGCGGGGCCGTGGGCGGCGGCAGCCTTCTCCAGCGCGTCGGTCACGCTGGCGGCGTCGGTGATGTCGCATGGGCAGGCTACGCCGCCAATTTCAGCAGCCACTTTTTCGGCCAGCTCGGCATTGCGGTCGAGCACGGCCACCTTGGCGCCCAGGCGGGCCAGTTCGCGTGCGGTGGCCTCGCCGAGGCCCGATGCGCCGCCGGTCACGAGGGCGGCTTGTCCTTGAATCTGCATGGTGGGTCTGTCCTGTTCGGGGTGGGGTTCAGGCGCCGGGCTTGAGGATGCCCGGTGCCGTGTCGTCGTGCAAGGCCGTGACGAGCGCATCCCGGTGCTTGAGCACGGCGCGCTGGTTGACGGAGCCCTTGTCGGTGATCTCGCCCTTGTCGATGGAGGGTGGCTCGGCCATCAGCAGCGCGCGGGCCACGCGGCTGGCGCTGCCGGTGGCTTCGCGGGCCAACCCGTCCAGCACCGCCTCGATGCGCTGGCGCACGGCGGGGTGGGCCACCACGTCGGCCCAGGGGGCATCGGGGCTCAGGCCGGCCACTTCGCGGCAGGCGGGGGAGGGGAACAGCAGGGCGCCCACTTCCTTCATGTTCAGGCCGGTGAGCACCACGTCCTGGATGTAGGGCGCGCCCGCCACGATGATCTTGGCGCGCATGGGGCCCACGCTCACGAAGGTGCCGGTGGAGAGCTTGAAGTCTTCGGCAATGCGGCCGTCAAACGCCAGGCCGCGGTGGATGTTGTTCTCGTCGATCCACTTCACGGCGTCGCCGGTGCACAGGTAGCCTTCGTCGTCGAACGCATCGCGTGTGGCGGCGTCGGAGCGCCAGTAGCCGGGCGTGACGTTGGGGCCGCGGTAGCGCACCTCGGTCTTGCCGTCCACCTCCACCAGCTTGAGCACCATGCCGGGCACAGGCGCGCCGATGTGGCCAGAGCGCACGTCGGGGCTGTTGCAGAACATGGCCGAGGGGGCGGATTCGGTCATGCCCAGGCCGGTGCACATCACGATGCGCTCGCCAATGGCGGCCTCTTGCGTGGCGTGCAGGCTGTCCCACACAGGCTGGGCCAGGCCGGCGCCCGAGTAGAAGAACAGGCGCACGCGCGACAGCAGGTTGGCGCGCAGCTGGGCGTCGGTCTTCATGGCCTCGGCAATCATTTCAAAGCCGGTAGGCACGTTGAAGTACACCGTGGGGGCGATCTCGCGCAGGTTGCGCAGGGTCTCGCCAATCAGTGCAGCGGTGGGCTTGCCGTCGTCGATGTACAGCGTGCCGCCGTGCATCATCGTGAGGCCGAAGTTGTGGTTGCTGCCGAAGGTGTGGTTCCATGGCAGCCAGTCCACCAGCACGGGCGAGGCCTCGGCCAGCACGGGCAGCGACAGCGAGATCTGCTGCAGGTTGGCGCACCACATGCGCTGGGTGTTGATGACCGGCTTGGGCATCTTGGTGGAGCCGCTGGTGAACAGGAACTTCACGATGGTGCCGGGGCCGGTGGCGTGCATGGCAGCGTCCACCGCCGGGGTGGCGGTGGTGTGGCGCAGGCTCTGGAAGGTGCCCACCTTGCGGCCCTCCAGCGCGCCCTGGGCCAGGATCACTTCGACATCGGCCGCCACGGTGGCCGCAATGGCCTTGCCGTAGCGTGCGCCGTCGGCGGCAAACACCAGGCCGGGGGTGAGGGTGTCGATGACGTGGCGCAGCTTGTCGTAGTCCTGGCTCACGGTGGCGTAGGCGGGCGACACGGGGCAGTAGGGCACACCGGCGTAGATGCAGCCCAGCGCCAGCAGCGCGTGCTCAATCGTGTTCTCGCTCAGCACCACCACCGGGCGCTCGGCGTTCAGGCCACGGTCCAGCAGGGCTTGGCCGATGCTGCGCGCGGCGTCTAGCGCCTGGGCGTAGCTCACATGCTGCCAGTCACCCGTCTTGCCACCGGGCAGTTGCTCGCGGCGTGCCAGAAAGCTGTGGTCGGGCGTGGTCTCCGCCCAGTGCACCAGGTAGTCCGTCACGCGGCGCGCAAAGGCGCCCAGGGGCAGGTCCGCCTGCAGGTAACGCACGCCCGGTGCACCGTCACGCAGGCTGACGCGGGTCACGCCGAAGGTCACGGGGCGGTAGCGGGCCGGGGCGAGGGGGGTGGAGAGGTCGCTCATAGGGGTTCCAGCAGGGGCAAGGGGTGACTGGGGGCGGGCTCAGTCCTTGCGGACCTTGGCGGCGCGGCCTTCCAGGAAGTCGGCGAGGCGGGACTTGGCTTCAGGGGCGCTCTGGGCGATGGCAGCCATCATGGCTTCGGTGAAGAAGCCCTGGTCGGCGGGCTGCTCGGCAATGCGGGGCAGGGCGTGCATCAGCGCGTAGTTGGTCAGCGGCGCGTTCTGCGCCACGCGCACGGCCAGCTCGAAGGCTTTGTCAAAGGCCTGGCCTTCGGGCACGAGGTACTGGGCAAAGCCGACCTTTTCGCCGTCCTGCGCGTTGTAGACGCGGCCGGTGAGCATCATGTCCGTCATGCGTGCAGCGCCGATGAGCTTGGGGATGCGCACCGCGCCGCCGCCGCCCACGAAGATGCCGCGCGAGCCCTCGGGCAGCGCATAGAAGGTGGATTCGTCGGCCACACGGATGTGGCAGGCGCTGGCCAGCTCCAGCCCGCCGCCCACCACGGCGCCATGCAGCGCAGCGATGACCGGCACGGGGCCGTACTGCACACGCTCCAGCGCGGCGTGCCACATGCGTGAGTGGTGCAGGCCCTGGCCGGCGTCGCGCTCTTTGAGCTCCGACAGGTCCAGCCCGGCGCAGAAATGGGGGCCGTCGCCATCGATGACGGCCGCGCGCACGGTGCTGGGCATTTTCTCGAACAGGTCGCGCAGCGCGAGGATCAGGCCGTCGTTCAGCGCGTTGCGCTTGGCCGCGCGGGTCAGGCGGATCACGGCCACTTCCTGGTGGTCGCCGCGCAGCTCGAAATGGATGTCTGGATGGGTCATAGAGGCTTTCGTGTTGGTTGAATTGTGGTTATAGTTCATAACCAATTCAAGCAAGCCAAGCCCGTTTTTTATTGGTGTTTACCCTTGATCTGCGTCACGCGCCGTGGCGCATGCTGGGGGTTTGACGCCGCACCGGCGGGCGCCAACCCAGGAGACACGCATGGACCACGCCAATCTGATCGCCATCGACATCCACACCCACGCCGAGGTGAGCTGCTGGAACCCCTTTGACAACTACGGCGAGGAGTACGACCGCGCCGCCGACAAGTACTTCAAGAACGGCCGCCGCCCCACCATTGCCGAGACGGTGGCCTACTACCGCGAGCAGAAGATTGGCCTGGTGATGTTCACGGTGGACGCCGAGTCCAAGATGGGCCGCCGCCGCATCCCCAACGAAGAGATCGCCGAGGCCGCCAAGGCCAACAGCGACATGATGACGGCCTTCGCCAGCATCGACCCCCACAAGGGCAAGATGGGCGCGCGCGAAGCCCGCCGCCTGATCGAGGAGTTCGGCATCAAGGGTTTCAAGTTCCATCCCACGGTGCAGGCCTACCACCCCTACGACAAGATGGCCTGGCCCATCTACGAGGTGATCGCCGAATACGGCATGCCCGCCATCTTCCACACCGGCCACAGCGGCATCGGCAGCGGCATGCGCTGCGGCGGCGGCCTGCGGCTGGAGTACAGCAACCCCATGCACCTGGACGACGTGGCCATCGACTTCCCCGACATGCAGATCGTGATGGCCCACCCCAGCTTTCCGTGGCAGGACGAGGCGCTTTCGGTTGCCACGCACAAGCCCAATGTCTGGATCGACCTGTCGGGCTGGAGCCCCAAGTATTTTCCGAAGCAGCTGGTGCAGTACGCCAACACGCTGCTGAAGGACCGCGTGCTGTTCGGCAGCGACTACCCGCTGATCACGCCCGAGCGCTGGATGAAGGACTTCCAGGAAGCGGGCTTCAAGCCTGAGGTGATGCCCGGCATCCTGAAGGGCAACGCGGTGCGCTTGCTGGGGCTGGACAAACCGATCTCCGGTGGCGCTTCGCTTTAACTGGAAACACTCCTCTTGGAGCATTCGAAGCTCCGCTCGATTGGTCAAGAGTGACTTGTTCCGACCTTGCTGAGGTACTCCGATGCTTGGGTCGCTACATCGGGTGTGAGTTGCTGTGCGTTCCAGTCCCCCCAATTTTCCCATAAAGCGCATGTGCTTACTCAGCAAGCAGAGCGTTTTGAGTGATTGCGATCTCCGTGCTGAGCTGTTACGTCTGGTCAATTTAGTGACATGAATGACACTTGCTGTTACAAAGACTCCGAACTAACTGAGCGTTGAATGATGGAGAAAAAAATTGCGGTATTGCTTGCCGCGGTGATAGCAGTAACCGGATGCGCCACCGGTTCCAAGGACATTGCCTCCGCGTACATTTCGCCGGTCCAATTTCAAAACTACGACTGTTATCAGATTGGACTAGAGGCACAACGATTGACAGGAAGGTTGCAGCAACTGGGCGGTCGGCTTGACGAAGCGGCCAGCAATGATCGTGCGATCGCCGGCGTTGGGGTAATTCTTTTCTGGCCAGCGCTTTTCGCTTTGGGTGGTACAAAGCAGCAGGAAGCTGAATATGCTCGACTCAAGGGTGAGGCAGAGGCCCTTCAACAAGCCGCAGTCGCCAGGAAGTGCGTCGGGATGAATCCGGAGAACCCACCAGCAATCATTCATGGGCCAAAACCGGCGTTAACCAAGCCTAACGCGAGTGAATCGATTGAGTGCGTACGGCAAGGCTTACGAGTAGGCGACAAAGTGACCATTCTTGGAATGGGTGATGTAGTCATCAGGGAGGTGAAGACTTCAAACACACACTGTCCCGGAACCGGCGGCAATTTATTGCCTGTTTTGGTGTCTAAAGAGTTATCCCCGATTCCTCCAACTTTAGTGCTAGTTGAGCCTCCCACTCTCCCCCCGAGGGCATCTGCACAATCAGTGGTTGAACGTCTCAGGGAGCTGAAGAAGCTGCGCGAAGAAAATTTAATTACCCAGGAAGCGTACGAATCTAAGCAGCGAGAGATTCTTGCAAGTCAATAGACCGGGGAATCTCGATGCCTGGGTTGCTGGGTACCGGGTTCGCGGTACCAGGCGTTGCGGGAAGCTGTTGTTAGAGGCTTTCATGTCGCGAATCGGCTCTTAGCCGCGGTCGTCTGACTAGTCCAAACTTGTTTGGCGACCGTCAGCCTAGCTGGAGTAGCCCGAACGTCAGTCATACACCTTCTGCAGCAGCCGGATCAGCGTCTTGCGCTCGGCCGTCGTCAGGCGGTTGGTGGCGTCTTCTTCCAGTTGCGCGGCCGTCTGCTCGGCCTGCGCGGTCAATTCCACCCCGGCGGGCGTCAGGTGCACGCCCATGGCACGCCCGTCGCTGGGGTGTGGGCGGCGCTCGATCAGGCCGCGCCGTTCCAGCGCCGCAATCAAGCCCACCATGTTGGGCGGCAGCACGCTGAGCGTGGCGCACAGCTGGCGCGAGGTGATGCCCGGGTTGTGCGCCACCAGCGACAGCACCGAGAAATCCACCACCTTCAGGTCGTACACGGCCATGCGTTCCATGAACACGGCAATGATGGACAGCGCCGCGCGCCGCGTGTTGTAGCCCACCAGCGTGCGCAAAAAGCCGGTGTCCACGGGCTCGCTGGCGGGCGCTGCGGTGTCTGCGGGGGCGGGAACCGAGGGGGATTTCTTGGGGGAACGGACGCTGGACATGGGGGGAGATTGTGCCGGGCGCCCGGCCTCCAGGGGCCGGTACGCCGCGCCCGGCAGGTGCTGTGGGCCCTCTTTTTGATCGAAATCAGCCGCAGGCGCTAGTGAAACATGCGCCAGGTGCTATCAATTTGATATCTGCCCGCACCGCCGCCCCGGTTGTGCTTGCCGCGCCGCCAGCGCCCCTCACGCCGGGCTGCGCAGCACGCGGCGGTACTGCACGGCCTCTGCGACGTGGCTGACCTCGGTGGTCGGCACGCCCGCCAGGTCGGCGATGGTGCGCGCCACCTTCAGCGCCCGGTGCGTGCTGCGGGCCGACCAGCCCAGGCGCGCGGCAGCGGTGTTGAGGAACTTGGCGGCCGCATCATCCAGGTGCAGGTGGGCGTCGATGGCCTGGCCCTGCAGCGCCTGGTTGGTGCAGCCCTGGCGCGCCAGGGCCAGGGCGCGGGCCTGCTCCACCCGGGCGCGGATGCTGGCGGTGGACTCGCCCGCAGCCGCCTGCACCAGTTGCTCGGCGGGCAGGGCGGGCACCTCCACATGCAGGTCGATGCGGTCCAGCAGCGGGCCGCTGAGCTTGGCCTGGTAGCGGTGCACCTGGTCAGGCGTGCAGCGGCAGGCGCGCTGGGTGGACCCCAGAAAGCCGCAGGGGCACGGATTCATCGCCGCAATCATCTGGAACCGGGCCGGAAACTCCGCGCGTTGCGCCGCCCGGGCGATGGTGATGTGGCCGGTCTCCAGCGGCTCGCGCAGGGCCTCCAGTGCAGCGCGGGGGAACTCGGGGAGTTCATCGAGGAAGAGCACGCCCTGGTGGGCCAGCGAAATCTCGCCCGGCCGGGGTGGCGAGCCACCGCCCACCAGCGCCACCGCGCTGGCCGTGTGGTGGGGCTGGCCGGTAGGGCGCACGCCAAAAGCCTCGGGCCGAAAGCGCCCTGCCAGACTGGCAATGGCGGCGCTCTCCAGCGCTTCGTCCACCGTCATCGCGGGCAGCAGCCCGGCAAAACGCTGCGCCAGCATCGACTTGCCCGAGCCCGGTGGCCCGGCCATCAGCACGCTGTGGCCGCCAGCCGCTGCAATCTCCAGCGCGCGCTTGGCGCCTGCCTGGCCCTTCACATCGGCCATGTCGGGCCCGGTGGTGCTGGCGGCGAGCGCGGTGGCCTGCAGGCGCGTCCAGCCGTCGTTGGCCACGTCGGCATCGCCACCGGCCGTGCTGCCGGGTGGCAGGAACGCGCGCACCACGTCCAGCAGGTGGCGGGCACGCACCACGCGCGCGGCGGGCACCAGGGCGGCTTCTTCGGCGCTGCCGGGGGGCAGCACCAGCTGGGCGTCGATCTGCTGCGTCTGCAGCGCCAGGCTGGTGGCCAGCGCACCGCGCACGGGGCGCAACTCGCCCGACAGCGACAGCTCGCCCGCAAACTCGTAGCCCGCCAGGCGGCTGGCGTCCACCTGCCCGCTGGCGGCGAGGATGCCCAGGGCGATGGGCAGGTCAAAGCGACCCGAGTCCTTGGGCAGATCGGCGGGGGCCAGGTTGACGGTAATGCGCTTATTGGTCGGGAACTCCAGCCCCGCGTTCTGCAGTGCCGAGCGCACACGCTCGCGGGCTTCTTTCACCTCCACCTCGGCCAGCCCGACCAGGGTGAAGCTGGGCAAACCGTTGGCCAGATGCACTTCGACGGTGACTGCAGGCGCCTGCAGCCCCAGAAGGGCGCGGCTTTGCACCAAAGCAAGACTCATGAAGCGATTTCTCCCCAGATGGGTGCGTTTTGTAGGTTTTTAGCGCGGCCTGCGGGGCGTCTGCACCAGTTGAGTGCGGCGCTCCGGGCGCGGTCACCGCCACTGTACTGGGGATTGTTGTAACGCAACGCAACCGTGCGGCGCCCTGTGCACCTTGGCGTGGCACGGTCCGTGCTTAAAGCGCTTGTCCCTACTTTGTCCAACCGGAGGAAACATGACCCGCGCCATCATCAAGACCCTGGGCGTTGCCCTTGTTGCAACCCTTCCCATGCTGGCCAGCGCCCAGCTCACCGCCAACGTCAGCCTGACCACGAACTACAAGTTCCGCGGCCAGGACCAGGACACGTCCAAGGTCAAGACCGTCAAGCCCGCACTGCAAGGCGGCTTTGACTACACCTTCGGCGAGACCGGCTTCTACGTGGGCAACTGGAACTCCAGCGTGGACTGGCTGTCCGGCAACTCGCTCGAATCCGACCTGTACGGCGGCTACAAGTTCAAGGCTGGCGGCGTGGACCTGGATGTGGGTCTGCTGACCTACATCTACCCCGGCAACAGCGCGGGCAACACCACCGAAGTCTATGGCGCTGCCACCTTCGGCCCCGTGACGGCCAAGTACTCGCACACCCTGTCCAAGGACTACTTCGCCTACGCAGGTCCTGGCATGAAAGGCCGCAACACCGGCTACCTGAACCTGGCGTTTGCCCAGGAAGTGGCCCCCAGCACCACGCTGAAGGCATCGGTCGGTTTCACCCGCTTTGGTGGTGACATCACCGCCCCCAACTTCATGGATTACAGCCTGGGCGGTTCGTACGACTTCGGCGGCGGCGTGTCCCTCGGCGCTGCCGTGGTCGGCGCCACCAAGAAGGCCTTCTACGGCCCGGTCAACAAGTCGCGCGTGATCGTCACGCTCACCAAAACCCTGTAAGTCTCAATGGGCGCCGGTGGCGCCCATTCCGGAGGATCTGAAAATGAAAATGGTGACAGCCATCATCAAGCCCTTCAAGCTCGACGAAGTGCGCGAAGCGCTCTCCGACATCGGCGTGCAAGGCATCACGGTGACCGAAGTCAAAGGCTTTGGCCGCCAAAAGGGCCACACCGAGCTGTACCGCGGTGCAGAGTACGTGGTGGACTTTCTCCCCAAGGTCAAGATCGAGGCCGCTGTGGCCGACGACCTGGTGGACCGCGTGATCGAGTCCATCGAGACCGCAGCGCGCACCGGCAAGATCGGTGACGGCAAGATTTTCGTGACCCACCTGGAGCAGGTGGTGCGCATCCGCACTGGCGAAACCGGCAAGGAAGCCCTGTAAGGGCGAGGCCGCATCCCATCCAAGAAGAGAAACGCCATGAAAAAACTGCTTGCTTCCTTCATTCTGGGGCTCGGTCTGCTGACCATGGGCAACCTGTCCATGGCCCAGGCGCCTGCCGCCACCGAGCCCGCCGCCGCAGCCCCCGCTGCTGCAGCACCGGCCGCTGATGCTGCTGCACCTGCAGCTCCCGCAGCCGCTGCCGCGCCTGCCGCAGAAGCCGCCGCCGCGCCGGCAGCCCCTGCGGCCCCAGCGCCCAAGGTCGATTCCGGCGACACCGCCTGGATGCTGACCTCCACGCTGCTCGTGATCCTGATGACCATCCCTGGCCTGGCCCTGTTCTACGGCGGCCTGGGCCGCAGCAAGAACATGCTGTCGGTGCTGATGCAGGTCTTCGTGGTGTTCTCGCTGATCTCGCTGCTGTGGGCCATCTATGGCTACAGCCTGGCGTTCTCGGGCGAGGGCAAGTTCTTCGGCGGCTTCGACAAGATCTTCCTCAAGGGCGTGACCCAGGAGACCTTCGGCGCCCTGACCACGATTCCTGAGTACGTGTTCTTCGCGTTCCAGGGCACGTTTGCCGCCATCACTGTGGCACTGATCGTGGGCTCGTTCGCCGAGCGCATCAAGTTCGCTGCCGTGCTGATCTTCTCGGTGCTGTGGTTCACCTTCAGCTACGTGCCCATGGCCCACATCGTGTGGGGCGGCGGTCTGCTGGGTGCTGACGGTGCTCTGGACTTTGCGGGTGGCACCGTGGTGCACATCAACGCCGGTATCGCTGGCCTGGTGGGTGCATACATGGTGGGCAAGCGCATCGGCTTCGGCAAGGAAGCCATGACACCCCACAGCCTGACACTGACCATGGTGGGCGCCTCGCTGCTGTGGGTGGGCTGGTTCGGCTTCAACGCTGGCTCTGCCGGTGCTGCCAATGCCAACGCGGGCCTGGCTTTTGTGAACACCGTGCTGGCCACTGCCGCCGCCACGCTGTCGTGGATCGCTGGTGAAGCGCTGCACAAGGGCAAGGCCTCGATGCTGGGTGCTGCCTCCGGTGCGGTGGCGGGCCTGGTGGCCGTGACGCCTGCTGCAGGCTTCGTGGGCCCCATGGGTTCCATCGTGATGGGCCTGATCGCTGGTGTGGTCTGCCTGTGGGGTGTGGGTGGCCTCAAGCGCATGCTGAACGTGGACGACGCGTTTGACGTGTTCGGCGTGCACGGCGTGGGCGGTATCCTGGGTGCCATCCTGACTGGTGTGTTCGCTTCGCAAAGCCTGGGTGGCACGGGCGGCCTGACGCCTGACACCTTCGCCATGGGCGCTCAAGTCTGGGTGCAGGTCAAGAGCGTGCTGTTCACCATCGTCTGGTCTGGTGTGGTGGCGTTCATCGCCTACAAGATCGCCGACCTGCTCGTGGGCCTGCGTGTTTCGGAAGAAGCCGAACGCGAAGGTCTGGACATCACCTCGCACGGCGAAACGGCGTACAACCGCTGATCGCTCTGCGCCCCACGCGCTGCGGTGTCTGGTGGCACCGTGGCGTCGCAATAAGAACAAGCGAGTTACTCCTCTGGTTATTTCAGCCCGCCGACCACCGGCGGGCTTTTTTCGTACCGGTGGGTAGCGAGTGCGTGGGGGTGTGGGACTGGCGGGGACAAAAGCGCCCCGTGGCATCCGCCAGTCCTTTGCACACCCGCTGTTCAAAAAATTCACGCTCCTCCCCTGCCGTGTGTCCGACCGCTGCCGCTACGATGCATGGATGGACTTCTCCCTCGCCCCGATCACTGAGCGCGTGCGCGCTGCCGCCGCCGACCAGACCCCGTTGCGCATCCGTGGCGGGGGCACCAAGGACTTCCATGGCCTGGCGCTGCACGGCGAGGTGCTCGACACCCGGGTGCTGCGTGGCATCGTGAGCTATGAGCCCAGCGAACTGGTCGTCACCGTCCGCGCTGGCACCCCGCTGGCCGAGCTGGAGGCCGTGCTGGCCGAACAAGGCCAGTGCCTGCCCTTTGAACCCCCGCATTTCGCCAAGACCCCTGCAGACGCCGCCACCGTGGGCGGCATGGTGGCGGCCGGCCTGTCGGGCCCGGCCCGCGCCAGCGTGGGCGCCGTGCGGGATTACCTGCTGGGCGTGACGTTGCTCAACGGCAAGGCCGAGCTGCTGACCTTTGGTGGCCAGGTGATGAAGAACGTGGCGGGCTATGACGTGGCGCGCCTCATGGCCGGTGCCTGGGGCACGCTGGGCCTGCTGACGGAGGTGAGCCTCAAGGTGCTGCCCGTGGCGCCCGGCGAGGCCACGCTCCGGTTCGATGGCATCAACCAGGCCGACGCCCTGCGCAAGCTGCACGCCTGGGGTGGCCAGCCGCTGCCCCTCAACGCCAGCTGCTGGGTGCAGGACAAAGGCATAGGCACCCTGTATGTGCGCCTGCGCGGCGCCGTGGCGGCGGTGGAGGCCGCGTGCAAGACCATGGGCGGCACGCGCATGGACAACGCCACCGTGGCCGCCGACTGGACCGCCTGCCGCGAGCAGACCCTGCCGTGGTTCACCGACCGGGCCACGCGCCCCGACCACGCCCTGTGGCGCCTGTCCGTACCCGCCACCGCGCCGGTGCTGGCTTTGCCCGCCGGTGCGCAGCCGCTGGTGGAATGGCACGGGGCGCTGCGCTGGGTACAGGCCCCCGAGTCCTCAGGCGACGCCCTGCGCGAAGCCACCCGTGCAGTAGGGGGGAGTGCTTCTATTTTTATAGCTACTGAGGCAAATAAAACCGGCGCTAGCGGCGCTTTTGACCTGCAATCCAAGGCGCTGGAGCAAATCCACACCCGCCTCAAGCACAGCTTCGACCCCGCAGGCATCTTCAACCCCGGCCGCATGGCGCGGGCCTGGTAGGCAGGGCGACACAGCCATCCATCCTTGCCATCCAAGCTTCCTTGCCCATGCGACGCCTTTTTCACCTCACCGGACACCACCGCACGGTTGCGAGCAACCAAGTGCTGGGCCTGCTGCTGGCGTTTAACGCCGGGGCGGTGAACGCGGGCGGCTTTCTGGTGGTGCACCTCTACACCTCGCACATGACGGGTTTCCTGTCGTCGCTGGCCGACAACCTGGTGCTGGGGCAGATGAAGCTGGTGCTGGGCGCCGTGGGCGCGCTGTGGGCCTTCATGTCGGGGGCGGGCACCACGGCCATCATGGTCAACTGGGCGCGCCAGCGCAAGCTGCGCAGCACCTACGCGCTGCCGCTGCTGCTGGAGTCCGTGCTCATGCTGCTGTTTGGCCTGGTGGGCGCCATCACCCTCAGCTGGCCCACGCCGTTTGCGGTGCCCCTCACGGTGCTGCTGCTGTCCTTCATCATGGGGCTGCAAAACGCCACCGTGACCAAGATGTCCTCGTCCCAGATCCGCACCACCCACATGACCGGCGTGGTGACCGACCTGGGCATCGAGATGGGCAAGGCGCTCTACTGGAACCGTACCGGCACCGCGCCCGAGTCGCAGGTGCGCGCCAACCAGGCGCGGCTGCGGCTGTTTGCCGGGCTGGTGGGCATGTTTCTGGTGGGCGGCATTGCGGGTGCGGCGGGCTTCAAGCATGTGGGCTTTGTGTTTGTGGTGCCGCTGGCGCTGGTGCTGCTGGCCCTGTCGCTGCCTCCGCTGTGGGCCGACCGCGCCCGGCTGCGCCAGCCCTGGCGCAAGGCGCTGGCGCTGCAGACGCCGCACGATCCGCCGCTGGACCCACCGACAGCGCGCTGAACCGGCCCCCCTCTTTTTGTTCCTTCGCCCAGGTATGCCCCATGCAAACCCAGCTCTCCCCTGAATACCGCGCCCGCGCCGATGGCCTGGAGGCCGAATCCATCCTGCGCAAGTGTGTGCACTGCGGCTTTTGCACCGCCACCTGCCCCACCTACCAGCTGCTGGGCGACGAGCTGGACGGCCCGCGCGGCCGCATCTACCTCATCAAGCAGGTGCTTGAAGGCGCCGAGCCCACGCGCAAGACCCAGATGCACCTGGACCGGTGTCTCACCTGCCGCAACTGCGAAAGCACCTGCCCCAGCGGCGTGCAGTATGGCCACCTGGTCGATATTGGCCGCAAGATCGTCGATGAAAAAGTGCCCCGCCCCGTGGGCGAAAAAGCCCTGCGCTGGGCGCTGAAAGAGGGCTTGCCCTCGCCCCTGTTCGCCCCCGCCATGAAGGCCGGGCAAATGGTGCGTGGCCTGCTGCCCGAGTCGCTCAAGGCCAAGGTGCCCGCACCGCAGGACGCTGGCGTCTGGCCCACGCGTGAACATGCGCGCAAGGTGCTCATGCTGGCGGGCTGCGTGCAACCGGCCATGATGCCCAACATCAACACGGCCACCGCCCGCGTGCTCGACGCCGTGGGCATCCAGACCGTGATCGCACCCAAGGCGGGTTGCTGCGGCGCCGTCAAGTTCCACCTCAACGACCAGGCCGGCGGCATGGCCGAGATGCGCGCCAACATCGACGCCTGGTGGCCCCTGGTCGAAGCGGGTGGGGTTGAGGCCATCGTCATGAACGCCTCGGGCTGCGGCGTCACCGTCAAGGAATACGGCCACATCCTGAAGGACGACCCACAGTACGCAGCCAAGGCCGAACGCATCAGCGCCCTCACTCGCGACCTGTCCGAGTTGCTGCCTGCCCTGCTGCCCGAGCTGGCCACCAAGCTGCAGGGCCGCGTGAACCAGCCGGACACCTTGTACGCCTACCACCCCCCTTGCACCCTTCAGCACGGGCAAAAACTGCGCGGCGGGGTCGAGGCACACCTGAACCAGCTGGGCTTCAAGCTGCGCACCGCGCGCAACGATGCCCACCTGTGCTGCGGCTCGGCCGGAACGTATTCGGTGCTCAACCCCGACCTGTCGTACCAGCTGCGCGACCGCAAGCTCGGCGTGCTCGGCGAAGCCTTCGGCAACCAGCCGCCCGACATGATCCTGTCTGCCAACATCGGCTGCATCACCCACCTGCAAAGTGGCACGGGAACGCCCGTGCGGCACTGGGTGGAGGTGCTGGACGAGGCGCTATTGGGGCCGTGACCTCGCAGCCTCGCGGTTGGCTGTGTGACCAGCCGCTACCATGGCGCCCCAAACAGCTTAGAAAGGGGAGGCCATGCGCTTCGAGGGGACGCTCACTCGGTGGAACGACGACCGGGGTTTTGGCTTCATCACGCCCATCCCGGCAGGCCAGGATGTGTTCGTGCACATCTCGGCATTTGCGCGCGACGGCCTGCGGCCGCAGCTGAATGAAACGCTGAGTTTTGAAATCTCCCTGAACCAAGACGGCAAGAAGCAGGCGGTTCGAGTGCGCCGAGACCGGCCCGCTGCCGCTTCGCCCACTGCGGCCCCGTCCCGGGCGCGCCGCGACATCGGCCGCGAACCCTCTGAGCCCCGGGGGCTGCCCATGCGCATCGTTGTCTTTGTGGTGGCCTGCGCGCTGTTGGCGGCGGCCTACTGGCATTTTGACCGGCGTACGCAGCGGGCTGCAGCGGTCCGTGCTGAAGCGGCGGCGCAGGCGCTGGAGACACCGCAGCAGCACGCCCCCGCTGCCCCGGCGCAACCGTTGGCCACCTCGTATCGCTGTGACGGTCGCCAACACTGCTCACAGATGACATCGTGCTCCGAAGCCAAGTTCTTCCTGCAGAACTGCCCTGGGACCAAGATGGACGGGAACGGCGACGGGGTTCCGTGCGAGCAGCAGTGGTGTACCCATCCACTGGCAAAGTAGCGCGTCCCCAGGGCTGTTTGGCGCCCGCAACGCCAACACTGGCATGATCGAGGGTTTTGCCGCCCTCCATTTGCCCCCGAACTGCATTGCCATGACCGACTCCGCGTCCACACAAGAACAACCCCACGCAGCCCCTGCCAGCGCCCCCGCCGCGCCTGTGGTGACCGAGGCTGCCGTGGCCGTGGCAACCACCGAGTCCCCGGCAGCGCCTGCTGCCGAAGCCGGTGCGCCCCAGTCGCAGCGCAAGGGCGGGTCCCGCCGTGGTGGCCGCAACCGCCGCAAGCCCGAGGGGCGCCAGGCGCCTGAAGGAGCGGCCGAAGGCAGCCCCCAAGCCGCAGCACCCGGTGCCGCCCCGCGCGCACCCCAGCGCGTGCACCCTGCGCTGGAGCAGCTCGCAGCGCTGTACCCCCACCTGTTTGGCGCAGTGTTCCGCCCGCTCAAGCGTGGCATCTTCCAGGACATCCTGGCCGCCCACCCCGACCTGTTCGAGCGCGAGGTGCTCAAGGTGGCGCTGGGCCTGCACACCCGCTCCACCCGCTATCTGCAAAGCGTGGCGGCAGGCGACAAGCGACACGACCTGCAAGGTCAGCCCGTGGAAGACATGGCCCCCGAGCATGTGCACCATGCGCTGCTGGAGGTGTACCGCCGCAAGAAGGCACGCGCCACCGAAGACCTGCTGCCCAAGCTGCGCAACCGCATGATGGCCGCGTTCGAGGCCTCGGGCCTCACGCGCGAGGCCTACACCGGGCTGGTGTTGAGCCGCGACGATGCCGCCAACGCCATCCTGGAAGAGGCTTTTGCCGAATGGTCGGCCCGCAACGCCAAGGACGAAGCCCTGCTGCGTGCCTTTGAGGCCAGCGGCCAGACGCTGGAGGCCTTTGCAGACATGTACGGCATGGTGCCCCGCACCGTGGGGCAGCAGCTGGAGCGCGCCCGCCGGCGGGCGGCTGCTGCAGCCGCAGCGGCTTCGGCCGCTGTGCAGGCGGACAGCGCCTCTACCGCAGCCTGACCTGCTGTGCCCTGTGGGGGCTGCGCAATGCTCCCCAGTCCTTCTCTCGCCACCACCCCCTGGCGCTGCTTCCGTCACCTTGTCGTGAGTCCTGACATGGATCTGAAGCGCGCCCTTGTCTGCGCCAGCGTGTGTCACGTTCCGTGACGACGCTGCCGACAGGCTACTGACACCATGTTGTCAGCAGCCGGGCTGCAACATGCCAAGCCCGACACAGAGAGAGGAGCTTGACCGTGACAACCATCCCCACCCGCACTGCGGTGGCTGCGTTCCACGTTGTAGGACTGACGGTGCGCACCTGCAACCGCGACGAGATGGACCCCGCCATCGCCCGCATCGGCGCCCTGTGGGACCGCTTTTTCAGCCAGAGCTGGGAGCGCACACTGCCCAGCCGTGGCGAAGAGGGCCGCATCTTCGGCGTCTACAGCGGCTACGAATCCGACGAACACGGCGCCTTTGACGTCACCGCCGGCGTGGCCGTGCCGCCACCCGTTGCCCCGGTGCCGGGGGCCGTGCAGATCGCGGTGCAGGCGGGCGACTATCTGGTGTTCCACGGCCACGGCACAATGCCGCAGATGGTCATCGATGCCTGGGGCGAGGTCTGGCGCTACTTTGCGGCCCACCCGCAGTTGCCCCGGCGATTTGGCACCGATTTCGAGCTGTATGAAGGCCCGGACCGCGTGGCCATCCATATCGGCATCGCCCCCGGTGCGCCGCGCGCATGACCTCACCGAACCAGGAGCCTCACCCATGAACACATCTGCCGCCTCCCTGACGTTCTACACCCATCCCATGTCCCGAGGCCGCACCGCGCGCTGGATGCTGGAGGAATGTGGTGTGCCCTACGACACCGTGCTGCTCGAATACGGCACCACCATGAAGGCCCCCGACTACCTGGCCATCAACCCCATGGGCAAGGTGCCAGCACTGCGGCACGGGCAGGCGGTGGTCACCGAGGTGGCGGCCATCTGCGCCTATCTGGCCGACCTGTTCCCTGACAAATCGTTGGCCCCGGCCGTGGGTACGCCTGCACGCGCTGCGTACTACCGCTGGTTGTTCTTTTGCGCTGGGCCGCTGGAAAGCGCCGCCACCGCCAAGGCGCTGAACCTGCTGGCACCCACCGAACGTGCGGCCATGGTGGGCTACGGCAGTTACGCCGATGTCATGAACACCCTGGAGCAGGCTGTTAGCCAAGGGCCGTACCTCTGCGGCGACCATTTCACCGCAGTGGACCTGTATGTGGGCGCGCACCTGATCTGGGGCATGCAGTTCGGCACCATCGAACGCCGCCCCGTGTTCGAGCGGTATGCGCAGCCGTTCATGCAGCGCCCCGCGTTCGTGCGCGCAGCCCAGATCGACGATGCACTGGTGCAGCAGAGCAAAGGCCATGGCTGAGTTTTGCGACCTGATACGGTCCAAGCGGTCGGCGGCAGCTCGCCCCCGGGGCCATGGTCATGCGCCGCGCTGACCGCCTGTTCCAGATCGTCCAGCTCATCCGGGGGCGGCGCCTGTCCACCGCCGCCTTCCTGGCCGAGCGGCTCGAAGTCTCGGCCCGCACCATCTACCGCGACGTGGCGGACCTCCAGCACCAGGGCGTGCCCATTGAGGGCGAAGCCGGTGTGGGCTACCGCCTGGGCGCGGGCTTTGACCTGCCGCCGCTGATGTTCAGCCAGGGCGAGGCCAACGCTCTGGTGGCGGCCGCCCGCCTGGCCCAGGCCTGGCTCGACGCCGGGCTGGCCCGCGAGGTGGAGATGGCGCTGGGCAAGATCCTGTCCGTGCTGCCCCCGGCGGCACGGGTCGCGGCCGAGGCGCAGGCGCTGTACGCGCCCTCGGTGGGGCTCGACCCGCGCGTGCAGTCCCACCTGCAGGCGCTGCGCGAGGCGGTGCACAGCCGCCACATGGTGCAGATCGACTACGCCGACGTGCATGGCCGCCCCAGCCTGCGCCGCCTGCGGCCGCTGGGCTGCTTTTACTGGGGCAAGGTCTGGACGCTGTCGGCCTGGTGCGAGCTGCGCAACGACTTTCGCGGCTTTCGCATCGACCGCATCGTGGGTCTGGTGGTGCTGGAGGAGCAGTTCCGCCAGGAGCCCGGCAAGACCCTGGCCGACCTGCTGCGCAAGGTGGAGGCCGAGATGGCCGAGGGCCCACCCGAATGGGGGGGCGCGAAAAAACCGGGGCTCAATGCCTGAGCAGTGCGCGCTCAACCCATGCGGGAGGGCGCCAGCCCGTCGCGGTACCGGCGGCTGCACGGCACGCTGCTCCCATCCTTCATCACCAAACGCGCGTCGCCGCTGTCCAGCGGTTCGATGACGGCAATGGCATCCAGGTTGACGGCGTAGCTGCGGTGCACGCGCACAAAACGCGCGGGGTCCAACTGCATGAGGAAGTCGGTGAGCGTGGAGCGCAGCAGGTAGTCGTGTCCGTTCACATGCAGGCCCACATAGTTGGCTTGGGCCTGCAGCCAGGCGATGTCGCCCGCAGCGATCAGGAACTCGCGGCGCAGCTTGCGTACCAGGAAGCGCTCCGGGCGCTGCGCGGGCGGTGATGGGGGGGCGAGCGGATCGTCCGGCGCGGTGGCATCCGGGGCCGGGGCGTGCTCCTGGAGTGCAGGCGGGGAGGGGGGCTCGGGCGCATCCAGCACGCGGGCCTCGCCCTGCAGGCGCAGCAGCAAAAAGCGGTAACTCACCAGCGCACACACCGTGAGTGTGTAACTGCGCACATCCTTCAGGTATTCGTACCCCCACTGCGCCCACCAGCCGGGCGGCTGGTAGTGCTCGCCCAGCGCTGCATAGCCCGCGTAGCGCAGCGCCCACATGCCTGCCAGGTGCATGGTGCAATACACCGCGCTGGCCAGCACATGCCAAGGCAGGTGCCGCCGCAGCGTGCCCCAGCGCAGCACAAAGCGCTGCTCGAAAGCCACCACGGCCGGGATCAGCGCCGCCACCACCAGCGCGCTCGTCAGCTCCCACAGCAGGGGCTCCCATGCGGCCACGGCCTGCCCAGCGCTGCGCAGTTCGATCCGGGTCACCACGGTGTTGAAGGCCGCCTGCACCAGCAGCACCACGGCCCAAAAACAGACCTCAGCACGGCGCCGCAGGGCGCGGTCGTGGGGGTAGCGGTCGATCCAGGCGGGCGCGGCGGGGGCGGTCATGGGGGCAAGTGTAGGCAGGGCTGGGCCGCTGTGGCTCCGGGACAGCTGCGATTCGTCCCTGCCGACCCCCGCTGGTCCCAAAGGCCCCCCAACTCGTCCCCTGGTCGTGGTGGGCGCAGGGGCGGGGACGCAGCATCAGCCCCTGTGTTCCTTTTGCATTTGTGATGCCATGCCCATGTCCTCCTGTGCCTCCACCCCCGTCCGCCGCCATGACATCGACGCGCTGCGGGCGCTGGCCTTTGCCCTGGTCATCCTGTACCACGTGGCCATGTACTACGTGGCCGAATGGCACTGGCACCTCAAAAGCCCGCACGCTGCGGAATGGCTGCAGGCGCCCATGCGGGCACTCAATCTCTGGCGCATGGACTTGGTATTCCTGATCTCTGGCCTCGCCTTCGGGTTCGTGCGGCGGGGACAGACGGTGGGGGGGCTGGTGCGGCTGCGCACCCTGCGCCTGCTGATCCCGCTGGCCTTTGGCATGGCGGTCATCGTGCCCTACCAGCCGTACGCGCAGGGCGTGGCCAACGGGCTCATCGCACCGGGCTTCGGTGCGTTTCTGCTGCGCTACTACAGCGGCAGCACCTGGCCGCCGGGCGCGTTCGATGGCTGGCATGCGGGCGTCACCTGGAACCACCTGTGGTACCTGGCTTACCTGTGGGTCTACACCGTGGTGCTGGCCGTGCTGCTGCCCCTGGCCGAATCTACGGCCGGGCAGCGTGTGCGCCGGGCGTTCACCGGTCTGCGGGGCGTGGCGCTGATCGGGGTGCCCGTGCTGCCGCTGGCGCTGTATTCGGTACTGTTGTGGCCGCATTTCCCGCCCACGCACGACCTTGTCCACGACGCCTGGCTGCACGCGGTGTACTTCACGGTGTTCGTCTACGGCTACTGGATCGGGCTGGATGCCGGTCTATGGGCGGAACTCGTGCGCCTGCGCTGGCGCGCCTTCGTTTTGGCGGTGGTGCTGCTGGTTTGTTACCTGGGGCTGCTGGGAGCGGCACAGCAACACGGTTTGCGCGCTGCGCGCCTGCCCCTGCGCGTGCTGGCAGACGGCTACCTGTGGACGGCGCTGCTGGCCATCCTGGGCTGGGCGCATCACCGCCTCAACCGACCCTGGCGCTGGCTGCGGTGGGCCAACGAATCGGTCTACCCCTGGTACCTGCTGCACCAGACGGCCATCATCGTGCTGGCGGTGTGGTTGGCGCCAGCGCAGCTGGGGCCGGTGGCAGAGCCACTGGCCCTGGTGGCTGGGACGGTGGTGCTGTGCTGGGCGCTGACGGCGGTGGTGCGGCGCGTGTGGTGGTTGCGGCCGCTTTTCGGGTTGCCGGGTGTGAGAGGGCCGTCTGCGCCCCGTGCGGGAGTCGCCCTGCGGGCACGGGCCCAGCCCCCGATGGGCTGACACAATCCTGGCATGCCCGTTCGTGCTCCGGTATCCCTGTTGCCGCTTCTGCGGCCCGCCACCGACGCGGACTGCACGCCCCTGGCCCGCGTCTGGCGCCGGGCCTGGTGCTCCGCCAATCCTTCCGTGACGCTCGTGGCTCCGCCCGACCATTGGGAGGCGCGGGTCCGCGCGGAGTTCGGCCCGCCGTGTGTAACGCTGGTGCGTGCCGAAGGCCCCGAGGTCACGGCGTTCCTGGTGCTGGACCCGGCCCAGGTCTATTTGCACCAGCTGTTTGTGGACCCCGACTGGCAGGGCCAGGGCGTGGGGGCCGAACTGGTGCAACAGGTGCATCGCCTGTGCCCCGTTGGCTGGACCTTGCATGTGGCGACCGCCAACAGCGGTGCGAGGCGCTTTTATGCCCGCCACGGCCTGGTGGAGGGGCGGATCGATACCCATCCGACCACAGGCCGGGAGCGGGTGTTGTGCAGGTGGTTGCCTTCTGCGGCGTCAATGGCCTCTGCCGCAGTCTGAGCCGTGCGCTGCTTCAGGTGGCCAGCGCCGCCTCAATATCCGCCGCCAGCTTCTTCGGTGCATCCTGCGGCGCATAGCGACGGATCACCTGGCCGTCCTTGCCGACGAGGAACTTGGTGAAGTTCCACTTGATGGCCTTGCTGCCCAGCAGGCCCGGGGCTTCGGCGGTAAGCCACTGGTACAGGGGCGAGGCGTTGGTGCCGTTCACGTCGATCTTGGCCATCATCGGAAAGCTCACGCCGTAGTTGAGCTGGCAGAAGCTGGCGATCTCGTCGTTGCTGCCGGGGTCCTGGGCGCCAAACTGGTTGCAGGGGAAGCCCAGCACGACGAGGCCTTGGTCCGCGTATTCCTTGTGCAGTTCTTCCAGTCCGCCGAACTGGGGCGTGAAGCCGCAGGCGCTGGCGGTGTTCACGATGAGCAATACCTTGCCGCGGTATTGGGACAGGGGCACGGACTGGCCGTTCATCTGCAGGGCTTCAAAGTCGTAGATGCTGGTGGGCATGGGGGTTCTCCGGGTGGGGATGACGGGCCATCGTAGCCCCAGCTGCAGAGGCCTGTGCGCCTGCGGGTCAATCCATCAATGAGGGCCCGCAGCGCCCGGTCGGCGGAACTGCAGCGCCGCCAGCAGCGATGCCAGCAGGATCAGCGCGCCGCCCAGCACGGTGCGCGTGTTCAGCGTGGCCGCACCCAGCAGGGCCGATGACACGCTGGCAAACATCACCTCCGACAACATCACCAGCGCCGTGGTGCCTGCCGCGAGCCGCGCAGCGCCAAACTGCAACGCCCAGTTGCCCAACATCAGCACCCCGGCCAGCAGCAGGCCGGTAACGATCCAGGTGGCGTTGGCGGCGGGGAAGGGCTCCACCACGCCCACTTGCAGGCCGATGCAGGCCACCGCCAGCGCCATGAGCATGCAGCCGCCAAACATCGAGAACATGCGCGCGGGCCCCGGCACGGTGTGCAGGCGGCGCAGCGTGACGTTGGTGAGTGCAAACATGAACCCGCCCAGCAGCGCCAGAGCGTCGGCCAGCGACAGGTTTTGCAGCAGGCGCGATGCCGGTGCGCCCTCGGGCAGCAGCACCAGCACCACACCCGTGAAGGCCAGCGCCAGGCGCAGCAGTGCCGCAGGGGTAGGGCGCTCGCCCAGGATGCGCCAGGCCAGCAGCACGGCCCAGGCGGGCATCAGATAGAACAGCAGGATCACGCGCACCACGTCGCCAATGGTCACGGCCCAGTTGAAGGCCACGTTGTTCAGCCCCGAGGCCAGCGCCAGCAGCCACAGCTGCGGATGCGCGCGCACCTGCTGCAGGATGCCGGGGCGCCACGCCAGCAGGGCCAGCAACACCACCGCATACATGCAGGACGTGGCCCACAAGGGGTGCAGCCCCGCCTGGTGCATGTGCTGAAACGGCCACCACGCCAGCCCCCAGACAAAGGCGTTGAACAGCAGGGCGGCGAAAGGGAGTGGAGAGTGCATTGAAGGCAAAAACGGGCGGTAGCGCTAGTGGAATATGCGCTGATAGCTATAAATTATGTAGCAAATGGTTGCATGCTGCACAGCCAGTTAAAACTGGCACGCTTCAAGGCCCGTGCAGTCGTGGAGCTGGCTTTGCCAGGCCACTGGGTGCGTCCCCCACCCGCGCAGCGAGAGAGGGGGAAGACGCGCAGCGGCTCAGGGGGAGCCTTCCATAGCTCCAGGCCACCGGGTGCGTCCCCCTCGGGGGAAGCGGCGAAGCCGCACAGGGGGGCTTCGCAATCAGGAGTCAATGGTGCGTATCGTGCCGCGCGATATCCAGCAGGTGGTTCACCTCGTCGCGGTGGTTCACGCAGTTGCGCTGGTGCCAGCGGCGGATGACCCACATGATGCCCGCCACCACGAGCCCGAAGGTGGTGATGGCGCCAAACACCGACAGGCCTAGCTTGAGCGACAGGCTGTAGAACGCCCCCAGCCCTAGGATGCAGGCCTGCTCGTTGAAGTTCTGCACGGCAATCGACCGGCCCGCACCCATCAGGTTGTGGCCCCGGTGCTGCAGCAGTGCGTTCATGGGCACCACCAGGTAGCCACCCAGGCCACCCAGCACGATGAGGAAGGGGATGGCCAGCCAGATGTTGCTGATGAACACCATCAGGATCAGCAGCAGCCCCATCGCAATGCCCAGCGGGATCACGCGGGTGGCCATGTCCAGGCGCATGCGCATCGAGGCCACCACGGCACCCACGGCGGTGCCGATGGCCACCACACCCGTGAGGGCCGAGGCCTGCGTGGTGTTGTAGCCCAGGGCCACGGCGGCCCAGGCCAGCACGATGAACTTGAGGTTGCCACCGGCGCCCCAGAACAGGGTGGTGGTGGCCAGCGAGATCTGGCCCAGCTTGTCGCGCCACAGGCGGCTGTTGCAGGCCCAGAAGTCGGGCAGCAGGTTGAGGGTGTTGGCCAGCACGCTGCGCGAGGGGTCGGCGCGCAGGGGGCGCATCTCGACGCCCGTGTGCGGGATGCGGGTGTTGAACCACGCGGCCAGGGCATACACGGCGATCAGCGCGGCAATGGCGGCCTCGGCGGGCGTGTCCACGCCGGTGTCGATCAGCGGAAAGTCAAAGCCCAGCAGCAGGCCCGACAACTGCTGCCCCACCAGCTGGCCGCCAAACAGCACACCCAGGATGATCGATGCAATCGTCAGGCCCTCGATCCAGCCGTTGGCCTTCACGAGTTGCGACGCGGGCAGCAGCTCGGTCAGGATGCCGTACTTGGCGGGCGAGTAGGCCGCAGCCCCCAGGCCGACGACGGCGTAGGCGATCAGCGGGTGGGAGCCAAACAGCATCATCAGGCAGCCCGCCACCTTGATGGCGTTGCTGACGAACATGACCTTGCCCTTGGGCAGCGCATCGGCGAAGGCGCCGACGAAGGGGGCCAGCACCACATAGAACAATGCGAACATGGGCACCAGGGCCGCGCGCTGCCACTCGGGGGCGCCTCCGGTGCGCAGGAGTTCCACAGCGGCTACGAAGAGTGCGTTGTCGGCCAGCGAGCTGAAAAACTGCGCCGACATGATGGTGTAAAAACCGCGCTTCATCGAATGGCTGGTGAGAGCATCAGTTGGGCTGATGCCCTGGTAAATGTGAAGAATCGTAGCGAGGGACAGGCGGTTATATCACGCGGATAAACGGCCACAGTGCCAGAATCTGGCGCTGGTCCCCCGGTAAATCCCTCGCTCCATCAAGTCTGTCCCATGCCCCGTCCCATTGCTGCCACCATCCACACCACGGCCTTGCACCACAACCTCGCGCGCGTGCGCCAGTCGGTGCCTGACGCCAAGGTGTGGGCGGTGGTCAAGGCCAATGCCTATGGCCACGGCATCGAGCGGGTGTACGAGGGCCTGCGCGGCGCCGACGGTTTTGCGCTGCTGGACCTGGCCGAGGCCGAGCGCGTGCGCCACCTGGGCTGGCGCGGGCCCATCCTGCTGCTCGAAGGCGTGTTCGAGCCGCGCGACCTGGAGCTGTGCTCTCGCCTGGGCCTGTGGCACGCGGTGCACTGCGACGAGCAGATCGACATGCTGGCTGCGCACAAGACCCAGGTGCCGCACCGGGTGTTCCTCAAGATGAATTCGGGCATGAACCGCCTGGGCTTCACGCCCGAGCGCTACCGCGCCGCGTGGGCCCGGCTCAATGCGCTGCCGCAGGTGGACGAGATTTCGTTCATGACCCACTTCAGCGACGCCGATGGCCCGCGGGGCATTGCGCACCAGATGGCAGCCTTCAACGCCGCCGCGCAGGACCTGCCTGGCGAGCGCAGCCTGAGCAACAGTGCCGCCACGCTGCGCCACGCGCAGGATGCGGGCGTGCGCGCCGACTGGGTGCGCGCGGGCATCGTGGTGTATGGCAGCGCGCCGGACTTCCCCGAGCACCACGCTGGCCACTGGGGGTTGCAACCCACCATGACGCTGTCCACGCGCCTCATCGCCACCCAGCAACTGCAGGCGGGCGACACCGTGGGCTATGGCTCGCGCTTCACGGCCGATGGCCCGCTCACCATCGGCATCGCCGCCTGTGGCTACGCGGATGGCTACCCCCGCCACTGCGACACCGGCACGCCGGTGCTGGTGAATGGCGTGCGCACGCGCCTGGTGGGGCGGGTGAGCATGGACATGGTGACCGTGGACCTCACGCCGCTGCAGCAGGCGGGTGTGGACGTGGGCTTTGGCAGCGAGGTCACGCTCTGGGGCCGCGCCAGTAATGGCGTGGTGTTGTCCATCGACGAAGTGGCGCAGGCAGCAGGTACCGTGGGCTACGAGCTGATGTGCGCCCTGGCGCAGCGCGTGCCGGTGGTGGTGGACGGCGGGGCCTGAAGCCCCCTCATTGGCGTGCGGCAGGGCGCGGTTCGCGCACAAGTTCACGCCGCAGGGCCCGCCGGTGTGGGGCGCGGCCTGAAACTGGTGTGAAATGGCGCCGTCTGTTTGCCGCCGCGCGCAGCGCGCTCCTTCCATGGCCACACCCCGCAGCAACTCCTCCAGTTCCAAGAAAAAAGGCAGCTCCACCTGGCGCTCGGTGCGCATGCCGCACCACGGTGCGGTCGCGCGCACCCTGCAACAGCGCTACAGCCTGCGCTGGCACGGGTTGCTGATCGGCAGCTTCACGCTGCTGCTGATGTGGGCCACCTCGCACCTGCAGATGGTGCTGGGCGTGGATTCGCTGGCGCTGCGGTACTTGATCACGTTGTCGGTGGGCTACATCGGCTATCTGCTGGTGCTGCGCGCCTGGGCGGCACGGCTGGTGCGGAGGGACGGGCCATCGGGCGATGGCAGTCTGGATGTGCCCGACATCTCCTGGCCCAGCGGCAATGGCCCCTCCGGGGGCGGCCAGGTGCCCCTGCCGCGCACCGGTGGGGGCGACTTTGGCGGCGGTGGCGCATCGGGGGACTTTGCGGGCGGGTGGACGCAAGGCCTGTCCAGCGGGGGCTCCAGCAGCGACTCCAGCGTGCTGGGCGACATTGCCGGGGGCGCGGCCGATGCGCTGGGCAGCGCCGACGAGGGCGCGGTGGTGGTCGTGCCTGTGGTGGCCATCTTTCTCATTGGCGCGGCGCTGATCCTGGGCGCGGGCTCGCTTGCCATGCTGTTCTTTGGCTGGGATGTGCTGCTCACTGTGGCGGTGGAGATCGCCTTCTCGGTGGCCACGGCCCGCGCCGCCGTGGGGGTGGAGCGCGAGGGCTGGCTCAGCGCCGCTGTGCGCCTGACCTGGAAGCCCCTGCTGGGCGCGCTGGTCTGCGCCGTGCTGCTGGGCGCCACCATCGACCACTTCCTGCCCCATGTGCATTCGCTGCCCGAGGCGTTGCGCGTGATCCAGGGGTGGTGACTTGCTCTCTATTTGATAGCTGCTAGGGCATATTGCACTAGCGCTTGAGGCAAAAAACCCGGCGGTTTAAACAACGAAGTGCACGTTGCCAAAAGGTAGGCCCAGACAAGTAAGTGAAGATGAC